>JBDZVM010000012.1:0-38983 GCA_040255675.1 Actinomycetales bacterium
GGCGCGAGCGCAGCGACGACGAACGCGGCACGCGTTATGACAAATACCGCCGGGCGAAATCGAGCTCGGTCGCTACTTGCCGGATTCGTTCCTCGACCACGAGGGACCCGTGGCCGGCGTCGAACCGATACACCTCATGCGGCACATCTCGCGCGGCCAACCGCGCCAAGTAATTTTCGATTTGCCGAATTGGGCAGCGCGGGTCGTTTTCACCTGCCAGAATTAGCACCGGCACTTTGACGTCGTCCACATAAGTAATGGGTGACGAAGCCCGATAACGGTTAGGAACTTCGTCAGGTGTGCCGCCGAACAGTGAGCGGTCGAACGCGCGCAGTGCTTCCATCTCGTCCTCGTACGCGGCGAAGTAATCCGCGACGGGTACGGCCGCGATGCCGAGTGACCACGCCTCGGGCATCACGCCGAGCCCGAGCAACGTCAAATACCCACCCCACGAACCGCCCGACAAGACAATCCGCGAAGGATCAGAAAGGCCAGACTCGACAGCCCAATCTCGCACGGCACGGATGTCGTCGAGCTCGGTCAAACCCACCCGGTGCTCGATGGCATCACGCCACGCCGAACCGTATCCGGTCGACCCGCGGTAATTGACCCGGACGACGGCAAAACCCGCGTCGACCCAGGCGGCGACACCTGGAGAAAACGAATCGGAGTCTTGGCTCGTCGGCCCGCCGTGCACCAAGAAAACGGTCGGCAGGGGGCCGGCCGCGCCGGCCGGCGTAGACACCAGAGCATGAATGCGGCCGCCCGGCCCGTCGACCCAGGCGTCGTCGACAGCTACCGACTCGGGCGCTCGCGTGCCCGGCGGCTCGAACACGACAGCGCCCGAAACGTCGCGTACGGCGGGCGGCAGCGCTCCCGACGACCACAAGAACTCGACAGTTCCGTCGGGTCGCGCCGCGGCACCGGCGATCGTCCCGCGTGGGGTATCGAGCGAGATCAACTGCCCGGCTGTGATGTCGCAGCGGTAGAGCTCACTGCGAGCCTGATGTTCGTGGGTAATGAGCAGCGCCGAACCGTCGGGATACCAGCGAGCCGATACTTCGCCCGGCAACCCAAGGTCCGGTTCATCTTGGGCGCCTGAAACGACATCCCAAATCATCGGAAGCGACCGGCCGTGCCGCTCCTGCAGCAACAACAGTCGAGTGTCACCGTCGGCGGGTGCGAAGCCGACCACCGACAGGCCGCGGCCGGGGCCGTCCCACAGGTCGGCGACGACCGACGACGATTCGAGCGAGAGCACCCGAATCGCCATGTGCCGAGAGTCACCGTGCTCGCTGTGCTCGATGGCCAGCAGCGTTCCGTCGCGCGACAACGACGCGACATGGGCGTCTTGGCGGTGCGAGTAGATCGTGACCGGGGCGAGACCGGGGCGGGCAAGATGAATCGACGTCCCGGCATCTGTCGACTTGCCGACAACGGCGGTGCCGTCGCGGCCGAGCGCGAGCCCGACCGGGTACGACGGTTCGAGGCCGGGAACCGCGACGTCGGAATCGCCGCCGGAAAACGGTTGGCGTCGCCACACGCCGAACTCGTTGCCGTCGTGGTCGTCGAACCACCAGACGAACTCGCCGGTGGGGTCGAGAGTGCCGACCGTGGTTCCGGCGGGTCGGCTGGTCACCTGGCGAGTGACGCCCGACGCGCGGTCCCAGGTATAGAGCTCGAACGTGCCGCCCGCGTTGCTGACATACAGCGAACGTTCGGGCCGTTCGCGCGCCCACTCGGGCAACGACATGCGGGTAGCGCGAAAACGGGCCTGCCAGCGTTCGTCGTCGATCGGCCTTTCGGACGCCGACATGTCGTCACGGTCGCTCACGGGCTAAGTCTGCCCTGTTTCGTCTTCGGCGTCCGATGGGGCACGCGCATCTGGGTCTACAGCCGATGGTGTTCGCGCCACGCCCGCACGCACAGCGGACACGCGTCACGAGGCGGCCGGTCCGAAACCGCGCCTTCGACGATCATCGGCTCGCCGCAGTACGAGGTCGTAATCTCGCCCGGCGCGAGCCTCGGCGGCGGATAACCGTGCTTCACATCACCGGACGGCGGCACTGCCGTCGTCCACGATGTCGGTTCTAGTTGCTGCACACCCACCCGGCAACCGTACGACGAACGCTGCTGGACGACGAAGAGCAGCCCGCCGCGGAGCAGGGTGGTGAGAAAGAGAAGCCCGGCTTCTGACAAAGCAGAAGCCGGGTCATTGGTCGGGGTGACAGGATTTGAACCTGCGACCTCTTCGTCCCGAACGAAGCGCGCTACCAAGCTGCGCTACACCCCGACGCAAGCCCAGGGGTTTGGGCCGACGTCGCAGTCTAGCCGACGTGGCCTTTCGCCGCCTGCTGAGGTTCGGCGACCAACGTCAGCAGCGTCGCCTCGGGCGGGCAGGCGAACCGCACCGGCGCGTAGGGCGACGTGCCCAGCCCCGCCGACACGTGCAGCCAGGAGTCGCCGTAACGCGACAAGCCGCGAGCGCGCCCCCGATCGAGGTCGCAGTTGGTGACCAGCGCGCCGAAGAACGGAACGCGCAGCTGCCCGCCGTGTGTGTGGCCGGCGATGATCAGGCCGCAGCCGTCGTCCGCCATGCGAGTAAGTACCCGAGAGGCTGGGGCGTGCACGACGCCGAGCGTAATCAACGCTTCGGGATCGGCAGGGCCGGCGACCTCGTCGTAGCGATCGCGCCAGATGTGCGGATCGTCGACGCCGACCAACTCGATCTGCCGGCCGTCGACTTTGAGGTATCCGCGGGCGTTGCTGAGGTCGAGCCAGCCCGCTTCGGACATGGCCCGGCCGAGGTCGCGCCACGGGAGTTCGGTTCCGTGTTCGCGCTCGCCGCGGTCGGGCAGCAGGTAACGCGCGGGGTTCTTGAATCTCGGCGCAAAGATGTCGTTGGAGCCGAACACGAACGCGCCCGGACGTTCGAGCAGCGGCGCGATCGCGTCGATGAACGGTGGCACCGCCTCGGGGTGCGCAATGCTGTCGCCGGTGTTGATCACGAGATCGGGTTCTAGGGTGGCCAGGCCGCGAAGCCAATCAGCCTTCCAGGTCTGCGTCGGCAGGAAATGCGCGTCGGAGAAATGCAGGATGCGCAGCGGCTCGGATCCCTTCGGCAACACCGGCACCTCGACCCGGCGAAGCCGTGGCGACCGGCGTTCGATCAGCGAAGCGTAAGCGAGGGTAGCCGCGCCCGACCCGGCAGCGGCGAGCGTGGCGGCAGTCAGGCGGCGCATAGTCGCTAGTGTCCCAGAGATCGCTGGTGGAACACTGGGCCCATGTTGAAGAGCCGCTTGCACGACGACCTGACCGCCGCCATCAAGGCACGCGACGAGCTTCGCACCGCCACGTTGCGCATGGTGCTCGCCGCCGTCATGAACGAAGAGGTCGCCGGCAAGGAGGCCCGAGAGTTATCGGACGACGAAGTGCTGCGTGTCTTGGCACGTGAGGCGAAGAAGCGACGCGAGGCGGCTGAGGCGTTCGAAACAGGGAAGCGTCCCGAACTGGCCGAGCGCGAGCGTGCCGAAGGCGCCGTCATCGACGAATACCTGCCGGCGCAGCTCGGCGACGACGAACTTCGCGCGCTGGTGACCGCGGCGATTTCCGAGTCGGGGGTGAGCGGGCCGCAGGGCATGGGGGCCGTCATGAAGCTGGTGACCGCGAAGGTGGCCGGGCGCGCCGAGGGCGGCCGCGTCGCGGCCGAGGTGAAGCGCCAGCTCAGCAGCTAGCCACCCCATGCGGCGTCGACGACGTGCTGCCCGATCGGGGTGGCCGCGCCGTCCGAGATCAGGTAGAGCGTGCCGCACCAAGGGATCAGCACGTTCGAGCCATCACCCGAGGGGTGCATCGGCGGCATGCCGCAGCCGACCCGCGGCAACGCGATCGTCGGGCTGAGTGAAGCCCCCGTGGTCGCATCGGCGCGACGGTAGGCCACACCGGTCGACGCGCACTCTTCGACGACCGCGAACCCGCCGTCGGTGCCGAGCCACGAGACAGCGGTCTCGTCGCAGCCGGTGTTCGTGGGCCACGTCGATGTTGTCGGAGCCCAGCGCGGATTCGAGGTATCGAGCGTGCTGGGCGCTCCGCCGATGCCCGCGCCGGTCTGCAGCCCGGCGAGATAGGTGAGCCGCTTGTCGTCCGGAGCCCACGACAAGCTGATGATCTCGTTGGCGGCGTCGCCGACGCGCCACGTTGCGGCGCTTCCGGAATGCCCGGGCATCGGCGTGACGAGGATCGACGCGGTCGTGTCCATAAAGGCGACTGCCAGCATGGTGCCGTCCGGACTTACGGCCAGACCGGTCACGTAAGCGTTTTGATAGGTCGGGCCGAACGGGGTTGCCTTGCCCGAGGCGTCGATCAGCGCCAGGCGAATCGGGGCGCCCGGGCTCGCCACCGGATCAGGCGTGTACGTCACGACCCAACCGCCCGCCGGATTGCTGGCGATCAGCGAAGGGCCGCTCGGAATCGCGGCGAGCGAGAGCAGCCGCGGCGTGCTGAACGACGGATCGATGAACGCGAACCGCTGCTGATCGTCAAGTAAGAGCATCGGCCCGCTCGCCGTGACACCCGGCGGCATCGAGATAGAGGGCAGTGGGCTGGGCGAGGGTGTACGAGAGGTCAGTGCACTGGGTGGCGGCACGGTCGGTACGCCGACCAGCAGATTTCTGATCTCGGCATCGAGCGATGGGTCTAGCAGCGCAACGAGATCGCCCTGGCCCACGATGCAACCGATGCGAAGCGTCACCGTCGCGCCGTCGAGATAGCCGAATGTCAGCAGATCCAGGGTCGGCCGCTCCGGACAAGACGGCAGCTTGTTTGTCGGGGTCAAACTGCGCACTATCCGCAGCGTCTTTGCCAACTCGTCAGCGTCTAGGTCGACCCGCCTCATAAGCCGGCCGGATGGAGCTGTCTGGTCGTATTCGCACAGCACAGCGGAGTTCGGAGTGCCAGGTACGAAACCACTGCCGGTCGGTGGCGGTCCCGCTGATGGCCGCGGCTCGAGAGTCGCCGCGCAAGAAGGCGCCGCAAGCCCGGACGGCGGCGCTTGCGCCGGGCCACGATCACGCAGCGCCATCGGGACGACGGCGATCGCGACCGCCATGCACGCGGCCATCCCGGCACTCGCGACAGCACGATGTCGTCTGCGCCGCCGCCGCACGCCCGCCGACACCTTGCCGTACAAATCGGTTGGCGGTGGGTTACCCGGCGATTCGCGCAACGCCGCGATGATGTCGTCGTCCGGGCTCGTCATAACCGCACCTCCCGCCGCTCGCATTCGTCGCGAAGCTTGCGCAATCCCTTTGCCGCTTGGCTTTTCACCGTGCCGACGCTGCAACTGAGCAATTCCGCGGTCGCCGCTTCAGTGAGGTCGGCGTAAAAGCGCAGAACCAGGACGGCGCGCTGCCGGGGCGGCAGCGACGGCAGCAACTCGTGCACGACGTGCCGCACATCGGCAGCCTCGAACGCATCGGCAGCTTCGAACGCATCGCCAGCGGCGCGCTCCGGCAGCTCGGCGAACGGCAGCTCACCGCGCCAGCGGCGCCGTCCGGATTTCAGGTGAGCGTTGACCAACACGCGGCGCACGTACGCGTCGGGGTCGCCGTCGCGGACGACGCGGTTCCAGCGCGGCCAGACCCGCTCCAGGCTGATTTGCACGAGGTCTTGAGCGGACGCCCAGTCGGTGGTCAGCATGCGCGCCAGCCGCAACAGGTCACCTTGGCGCGCGACAACGTAGGCGTGGAACCCGTCCGGATCATCGGCCACGCCTCACCCTCCCAAGCCCGCGCATCCAACAGCCCTTGAATGCCGGAAATGGTTGCCCGGGACGGGCCTCAGGGGTGCTTTTTCTTGGGTTTCTTCGACGCGTCGGGGCTCGGCGTCGTCGAGGCCGGCGGGCTTGGCGATTCGGTGACACCGGGTGCGTTCGACGCCGGCGGGCTGCCGGGCGGCGGCGACACCGGTGGGGGCAAAGTGCCGTTGCTCACCAGGATCGTGACTTTGTCGCCGACGTGGCCGGTGGTGCCCGCAACCGGTGAGGTGGAGTCGACCTTCCCGGCGGGCTGGGTCGACGGCACCTGAGGCTGGTCGGCCACCACGACGAAGCCGGCCTTCTGCAACGCCGCCTTGGCGTCGTTCGGGTCGAGGCCGGTGACGTCGGGCACCGTAATCGGGTCGCCGCGCAGCACCGACTGGGGCGGTTGCACGAAGTTTTCGACGGGTAGCGATTTCACCGCGCCGGCCATGGCTTGCTGCCAAATCTTTCCGGCGAGCGTGGCGCCGAATACCCGGGGAATCAGCTTGCCGTTGACGGTGACGTTTCGCATCGGCGTCACGGCGTCGGGGTTTCCGGTCCAGACCGAGGCCGCGAGGTTCGGCGTGTAGCCGCTGAACCAGCCGTTTTGGTAATCGTCGTCGGTGCCCGTCTTGCCGGCGGCCGGTCGGCCGATGCCGAGCCCGGCGCCCGTACCGTATTGGATCACGCCGGTCAGCAATGACGTGACGCCGTTGGCGACGTTGCGGTCAAGCACCGGCTTGCATTGCGGACCGGGAATCGTCGGCAGCTTCATGTTTTCGATCGACGTCGTGACCTTGGTGATGGCTTGCGGCTGGCAGTACACGCCCTGGTTGGCCAGCGTGCCGAAAGCACCGGCGATCGAGAGCGGGTCGACCTCTTCGGCGCCGAGCACGAAGGGGATGAATTGCTTCAGCGGTTGCCCGTTCGAAAGCCGCACGCCCATCGACTCGGCAATCTGCACTGGCCGGCACAACCCGGTCTTCACGGCGAGCTGCGCGAAGTAGGTGTTCACCGAATCCCAGGTGGCACGCACCATGTCGAAGGTGCCCGATTCACTGTCGCCGGCGTTGTGAACGGGCCACTTGTCCGTTGGATTACCGTCGCAGTCGGTGGTCGCGCCCTTCGGGATGGTGATCTGATTCGGCGAGACGATCGTCGTGCCGGTTGGGATTCCCTCTTCGAGGGCGGCAGCGAGTACGAAAACTTTGAACGTCGATCCGGCATGACGGCCGGCCGAACCGTCGTGAGCGAGGTTGGCGGCGAGATTCAGCTCGGTTTCGCCCGGCCCGTTGCCGAACGCGCGATCGACCGCCATCGCTTTGATAGCACCGGTTTTCGGGTCGACCATGTCGATCGCTGCGGCTAACCCGGCGTTCTTCGACGGATCGGGCGGGAGAACGCTGTTGACGGCGTCCTGCGCTGCTTTTTGCATCGTCGGGTCGAGCGTGGTGGAGATGGTCAGGCCACCGCGGCGAAGCAAGTTAGCTCGTGCGTCGCGGTTGTTGAGAAAGCTGGCGTCGTTGAGGAATTCGTCGACCACGTACTCGCAGAAGAACGGCGCGCTGGAGTCGGCGCAACCGTTGGGGATTTTCGAGACCTTCAACGCCAACGGTGTTTGTATAGCTTGATCGGCTTCGTCTTGCGTGATGTATTTGAGGTCGGCCATGCGTTGCAGCACGACGTTGCGCCGGTCGAGCGCGTTGTGCGGATTCAGGATCGGGTCAAAGGTGCTCGGATTGTTGATGACGCCCGACAGCAGCGCCGCTTGCGTCAGCGTCAAGTTCGACGCGGGCTCGCTGAAGTAGTGCTGCGCCGCGGCGGCAACTCCGTAGGCGCCGCTGCCGAAGTAGACCGTGTTGAGGTAGTCCTCGAGAATCTCGTCTTTCGACAGCTTCTGTTCGAGCGCGAGCGCGTATCTGGCTTCGGTCACCTTGCGAGTGAGGTTCTTCGCGCGGGCGGCGCGTGCCCCCGCCGCGTTGTCGTTCGCCGCGCTCGTCTCGACCAGTGCTTGCCGCACGTACTGCTGAGTGATGGTCGACGCGCCCTGCGTGGCCTCGCCCGTGGAGCTGTCTTTTACGAGCGCGCGCAAGATGCCCCTCGGGTCGACCCCGTGGTGCTGGTAAAACCGGGAGTCTTCGATGGCGACGATGGCTTGCCGCATGACCGGCGCCACCTGCGCGAGGGGGATCGACTGCCGGTTCTCGTAGTAAAAAGTGGCCAGCTGGGTGCCGTCGTTCGCCAGAATCACCGACCGTTGCGAGAGCGGCGGCTGCTGCAACTCGGGCGGGAGGTCGGTGAACGCGATCTCGCCGATCGTGTTGCGAGTGAAGACGCCTACGCCGCCCACGACGGGCAGCGCGAGCGCCGCGACCAGGCCCCCAGTCAGCACCGCGAGAACCGCGAGGACGACGACTCTCGCCAGCTTGGAGCCGACGCCTAGCTCGTCGTTCGGCGGGCGGCCGGACGGCGTCGCGAGGGCGGTTCGTACAGGTCGTGGCATCACGTAAGAGTAACCGGCGGGCGGGCCGCGAGCCCTCCGGCGCACGCGCACTCGGCTCACGGAGCGCTCTTCTCGAGTGGGCGGAATGCCGCTTTCACCTGGGAACGTGACCACCCGGGCGAAGGGATGGCATGGCCCGCCTGGACCAGCGCGAATGGGCCGAACGGAGCCTGGTGATATGTGTGCGGGTTTCCGTACCGTCGATGGCAGACCGAGCAGGTCATGCGCAAAACTCAAGCAAACCGCACGCTCGGTCGATCGAAAAAGGGGGATTTACGGTCGGGCGACGGCGGGATTCGGTTCGGATTTCTCCAGGCGCCGGGTCGCACACGAACGGCCCGCCACGTGCTGGGCCCGCACACGAGAGGCAGGGACGGCGCGATGTCGTGGAGCAACGACTGGACCAGCCGGGCCGCGTGCCGTGGCACCGATCCTGATGCGCTGTTCGTCCAAGGTGCGGCGCAAAACCGGGCAAAAGCGGTCTGCCTTGGCTGCCCAGTGCGAGCCGAATGTCTCGCCGACGCGCTCGACAACCGCGTCGAGTTCGGCGTGTGGGGCGGTCTCACGGAGCGCGAGCGGCGCGCGCTGCTTCGCCGCCGTCCGAACGTCACGTCGTGGCGGCGATTGCTCAGCACCGCGATGGAAGACTTCGAGCGCTCCACGGCCGAGCGCTACTCCGCGGTCGGTTAGGGCAGTCGGCTAGGCCGCTCAGCTCCCGACAGATTCGGCAAGTGCCCGCAGGCCGGCCACGTCGTGAACGTCGTCGGCAAACGCCGGCACCGTAGCCATGCGGACGGCCGGAAGCGCTAGTCGAAAACCGTCGAGCTTCGCTTCTTCGCTCGCCGAAACCTGCATCCGCCGCGCGTGAATCCGCAACACCGCGGCTGCCACGCGGGCGTCTCTTCCGGTGCCGTTGTCGTTGCCGTTGTCGTTGGTCACGGCGTCGGCCTCGAGTTGCTCCGCTGCCGCGACTGACCGGCTCGCACTCAGTTTTGGGATCGCGCTTCGATGCACGCGATTCACCACGACGCCGGCGAGCGGCAAGTCGTCTTCGATCAGTCGTTCGACGAAGTACGAGGCCTCGCGAAGCGCGTCAGGCTCAGGCGAGGCGACCACGACGAACGCGGTGCCTGGCGTGCGCAAAAGCTTCGCTGTCGACTCGGCGCGTTCGCGAAGCCCGCCGAACATGGTGTCCATGGCGGAAACGAACGTTTGGACGTCGCTGAGCAGCTGGGTGCCGAGCAGTTTCGTCATGGCGCCCGTCACCAGCCCGAGGCCCGCCTGCATCACCTTCGCGTAGCCGCGGGCGCCCGCCTTCGCCGGCACCAGCAGCATGCGAATGAAACGACCGTCGAGGAAGCGCGCCAGCCGGGCCGGCGCGTCGAGAAAATCCAGGGCCGAGCGGGTCGGCGGGGTGTCGACGACGATGAGATCCCATCGGTCGGACCGGCGTAGCTGGCCGAGCTTTTCCATCGCCATGTATTCCTGCGTGCCGGCGAAGCTCGACGACAGCGATTGATAGAAGGGGTTCGCCAGGATTTGCGCGGCACGCTGCGGGGTCGCGTGCGCTTCGACGATCTCGTCGAAGGTGCGCTTCATGTCGAGCATCATGGCGTGCAGCTCGCCGCGTAGTTCGCCGTCCGAGCCCTTGTGGCGCGCAACTCCAGCCACTTTGCGCGGGGTGTTGTCGAGGTCGGTGACGCCAAGCGATTGGGCGAGGCGACGCGCCGGATCGATGGTGAGCACGACCACGCGGCGCCCGCTCTCGGCGGCGCGAACGCCGAGAGCGGCGGCGAGCGTCGTCTTGCCCACACCGCCCGACCCGCAGCACACGACAATTCGGGTGGCCGGGTCGGTGACAAGCGCCTCTACGTCGAAAAACTTCGGTGTCGCGGATATTCCAGCGGCCATCACGCCGCCCCCTGCTGGGTCAGCTCAGCAGCCAGCGCGTAGAGCCGCGCGCCGGCGTCCGTATCGAGATCAGACAGGTCGTAGATGGGCTGGCCGGTCGACTTCAACTCGTTTCGCAACTTGCGCTCGACGGCGACCTGGCGCGCATGGTCGCGAGCTTCTTTGGCGAGGGCGTCGGCGATAGCGTCGTCGGCGTTGACGCCGGCCGCTTTGAGATTGCGCACCAGCGCGCCCACATCTAGCCGATCGGCCGCGGCGGAGCGCAACGCGCCCGGGGGCAACAGTGGCTCGTGCATGCGGTTTGCCATGATGCCGCCTACCGGCAAGTCGAACTCGCGCAGTTGCGCGATCCCGTCGATCGTCTCCTGCACGGGCATTTCCTCGAGCAGCGTCACGAGATGGACGACGGTTTGCGGCGACCGCATCAACCGCATGATCGACTCAGCTTGCTTGTTAACCGGGCCGGCCCGGGCAAGATCGGCGACTTCGCTGTTCACGTTGAGAAACCGCGCTACCCGGCCGGTGGGCGGCGCGTCGAGCACGACCGCGTCGTAGACGTAGGCGTCGGGGTCCGCCTTCGGCGCGAGATTTGCGGCGGTGCGCGCCGGCCTCGACGTGCCGCGACGGCGGGTGGCCTCGTACACCTTTCCGGTCAGCAGGACGTCGCGCACCCCCGGGGCGATCGTGGTGGCGAAGTCAACGGCACCGAGCCGCCTGAGCGCACGCCCGGCGCGGCCGAGCCGGTAATACAGATCGAGGTATTCGAGGAGCGCTTCCTCGGGGTCGATCGACAGGCCATAGACCATGCCGGCGCGCGGCGCGACGGCGACCTTGCGTTCGGCGTACGGCAACGGCGGGGCATCGAACAACCGGGCGAGGCCCTGTCGCCCTTCGCATTCGACGAGCAACGTGCGCCGGCCGCCGGCCGCGAGAGCGAGCGCGAGAGCGGCGGCTACGGTCGTCTTGCCGGTGCCGCCCTTTCCGGTGACGACGTGCAGCCGCACCCCCTCCCAGTCGCGATCTCGCGACGCGTCGTTTCGGCCCACTCGCCGAGCATAACCAGCACCCGCTTTCGTCGACGTCAGCCGCTGCAAGGGTGGTTGTTCGCTGCGCGGACGTTGGCCCGCCGCATGTCCTGTCGGTTAGTCGTACTTTATTGCCACCCACTCACGTAACCACCATCTGTCTGGATTCTTCCCGGATTGCTGTATGCAGCGCATCTTTTGCAGGTTACGCAGCGCATCCTCGATCTCTCGCGAATCCAGGCGTTGCTTGCCGAACGCCCTGCGCTCGCCTGCGACTGCGTCAATGACGTCTGCCTTTGCGATGGTGTTATGGGCGTCTCGGTTCACCCAAAGTGCCCATGCGACGCAGGCGTCGTGTTCACCAATGTGCAGGCGGAGGCACGACCACAGCGAATCCCAGGTGACGAGCGCTCCAATCAAGAGAGTCCATGGCGATGCCGAGGCTCCAGTGATGGTGAGCGTCCCACCTGCGATTGCGCGCACCAGATTCGCCAGATTTAGCACGACATTGCCGGGCTTCGTAGTGGACCCCCCGCCGATTCCGCCCTCCCGCAGCGTCATATATCCCATCCGAGGGGGTTCACTGACCGGAGCTGTGACAGTGATGAACTGTCGCACGGTCTCCTCGGCTACGTGCTCGGCATCGTCGACTTGCCCATCTCGAAGGGATGACGCGACAAGTGCCTCGATCTCCAGACGCTTCGCTGTCGCCCTGTCTTCCTCTCGTGCCAAGGCGCCTCCTCCTGCGGGTCGGCGGTTACTTACTCGGAGAGCTCGTCGCGGTTTGCTGGGGAGATGTTCTGACCGGCGCGGGGAAGTACACGTACCAACGCCCGTCGGGCGCCTTCTCGAGGCTTACGCGAAATACCGGGTTCTTGGATTTCGGGTCGGTGTTCGTGAGGCAACTCGGCGAGGCACTAGGGTTGGCGCTGTCGCCGGAGCAGACTGTGCCGCCCACGGTGACCGTCGCGGTTTCTCCGGTGACGTCTGTAGATAAAGCTTTGATGCCGTGCGCGGAGGTCTCCCGCCCCGCGATGACGGCCGACACAACCTTGAAGTCGGATCTGTCGCCGCTGAGCACTAGGTTGGCCGCGTCGTCGAATTTGTGCGCCGAAATGTCCGTCACGTATTGCACTGCGACGGCCTCCGGCGTCGCACCGGACGTGTTCGCAGTCGTTTCGGGGTTGCCGCATCCCGACGCGGCGCCAAGAATCGCGAAGATGATTAATCCGGCTGAGATGGCCCGAGCGGAAATTGCCGTCGCCCGGCCGTCTGGGGTGCCGCTCAATGAGCGGCACCCCAGACGTGTACGCCGATGGGCGAGGTGCCTCAAGAGCTGCTCCCCGACCCGTGGTTCTCGCGGAAATGAACGAGGTCGCTACAACCGCCGCTGACGCTGTTGAGATGGCCGTAGTAGTAATAACCCGAGGGCGTTCCCTTGACTTGCGGCGCCAAGTAAAACGTCGCCGGGCTGGAATCGAACCCGCATGCCGCGTAGCCGGCATAACCCATGATGGCTACAATCACGGCTTCGAAATCTGTATTATAGAAAGTCTGCGCAACCTGATCTTCGGTATAGCTCGGATAACTCGGGTAGCCCCACCAGGTCCATGTCATGTTCGACGCAGACCAGTTGTCCCACGCGAACTTGTATGACACTCCGGTCGCGTTTGCTTCAGTAATCCTGTTGTTGCTCGATTCCCAATGAAGGTTGTTCGTCAGCGACGTAATCGTGATGTCGAGAGGGTCGACGTAACTGACCTTCTCAAAGTCAGCAAACGGCTGGGTCGTTGCCGGACCTGCGACTGACGCCGAGCTCGGCGTTGAAGCGGTGCCGACCGGTGTGGATTCCGACGTTTCGATAAGCCCGGTATTTGGGTTCGTGTTGGGTTGGTTGCCTTCCGCTGATTGTGAAAGCGTTCCAGACTCCACTTTGGCTTGGCAGGTGTTTGGGTTGAACGCAACTTCTTCGGAATAGCCCGCTGGGCCGCCCAAGGTGAGGCGCGCATTTTCCCCGAAGACGCAGCTTCCGTCTTTGTCGCGGCGGCCGCTTACGGTAGCAACCTTCCTGTCTTTGAGGGCCAGCGATGTGATTTCTAGATTCTCGTAATGGATCCACCCTGTGGCGTCAACGGTCATCGGTAGGACCGGCGATGCGGACGGAGTCGAAGCGCTCGCCGATGCCGTATGCCAGGGAATGCCTATTCCTAGGGCGCACGCGATTGCTGAAACGAGCGTCGCGGCCCGCCAGTGAAGCGGAAAGTTCCTTCCTGATCGGACCGTTTGATATTTTCCCACCGTGTCCCCCTCATCACTTACCAAAGAGGGACGTTCCCCCCAGGAGGGTGTGATCATCACACGCGGCCAGGATCTTGTCGAGGCGCCGCGTCGACTTAGCTGATCGCCTCCGTGGGTCGGCCATAAGCTGAGCCCATGCCGAAATGGGAGTACGCCACCGTTCCATTGCTCGTCCACGCGACGAAGCAGATTCTCGACAACTGGGGCGACGACGGTTGGGAGCTCGTCAGCGTCGTCCCTGGTCCAAATGCCGAGCAACTGGTCGCCTACCTGAAGCGGCCGAAATCATGAGTACGCCTGAGCAACGCCTCGCCGAGCTCGGGTTGTCGCTGCCTCCGGTCGCGGCGCCGCTGGCGTCCTACGTGCCGGCCGTGCGATCGGGGGCGTACGTTTACACGTCCGGCCAGTTGCCGACGGTCGACGGCGAACTCGTCGAGGCCGGCCGCGTCGGCACCGGTGCCGACGCCGCTGTGTCGCCAGAAGCGGCCAAGGCGGCGGCACGCGTCTGCGTGTTGAACGCGCTGGCCGCGGTGCGGTCGGTCGTGGGCGAGCTCTCCGCCGTCGTCCGGGTTGTGAAGGTCGTCGGGTACGTCGCGAGCATGCCCAACTTCACCGGGCAATCCGGGGTCGTGAACGGCGCGAGCGATTTGCTCGCAGAGGTATTCGGTGCAGACGTCGGCGCGCACGCGCGCAGCTCGATCGGCGTCGCCGTTCTTCCCCTCGACGCGCCTGTCGAGGTCGAACTCATGGTCGAGGTGCGTTAAGGGGCCGTGCGCCGCGTCTCGTGAGCCGGCTGCCGGTCGCGATGAACGGCGTTACCCCACTTTGCGTGGCTTGCACGCCGTTCGTGGTGGGGTAACGCCGTTCATGGGCCGGTCCGTTGGAGGGACCCATACTTTCGAAATACCTTGGCGGAAAGGACCATCGGCGCTTCGACGTCGTCCGGGCGCGTCTTAGCGTCGGATCGTGAGGGGGTGTCGAAAATGGCGAACCGTACTGACACCCAGCAGACTGGCGACGATGCGTGGCTCGGCGACGAAGACGAGTTGCGCGAGACGACCGAGTTGCGCGAGCGAGCGCTGAAGCGGCTCAAAAAGCGCCGCGACTTCTACACCCACCTGATCGTCTACGCGGTGGTCAACGGATTCCTCGTGGTGATCTGGGCGATCACCAGCCATGGAGGTTTCTTTTGGCCGGTGTTTCCGCTGGCGGCATGGGGCGTCGGCGTCGTCTTGAACGCGTGGGACCTGTTCTCGCGCGAGGAGTTTTCCGAGGCAGCCGTCTCGCGGGAGATGCACCGGATCGCCCGTTGGCGGTAACCGTCGTCGCCGCCTGCCGGTGACGACGAACGGCGTTACCCCACGTTGCGGGGCTCACACACCGTTCGTCGTGGGGCTAAGCCGTTCGTCGCGCGACCAAGACCGTTCGCTACGCTCGGTGGCGTGCCTACCGATGATGCGTTCTCCGATGTCCTGA
Source organism: Actinomycetales bacterium (assembly GCA_040255675.1). Taxonomy (GTDB): domain Bacteria; phylum Actinomycetota; class Actinomycetes; order Acidothermales; family Acidothermaceae; genus JBDZVM01. Next base: position 15,011 of record JBDZVM010000012.1, read on the forward strand.
CCGCCAACGAGGCTTACGCGCGTGATTACAAGCTCGCCGGGCTTGAAGGCACCGCGGCCAAGGGTCTGACGGTATTGACCTGCATGGACTGTCGAATAGACCCCCTCCGCGTGCTCGGCCTGGAGCCAGGCGACGCGAAAATTCTGCGTAACGCGGGTGCTCGCGTCACTGACGACGTGCTCCACACACTGGTGCTCGCCAAGTACTTGCTGAAGGTCGACCGCATCATGATTGCCGCGCACACCGGCTGCGCGATGGCCAAGGGCGGCGAAGACGTCGTGCACGAGGCGATTAGCCACGCGGGCGGCCCCGACACCCGCAGCATTCGATTCCTCACCACCGACGACCAACAGGCTGCCGTCCGGGCTGACGTTCAGCGCGTGCGGTCGTGGCCCTACCTGAATGGTGTGACGGTCGGAGGGTTCATCTACGACCTCCAGACCGGGCGTTTGTCCCGCGTCTGCTAGAACGCTCATGCCGGACGACGAAGAGCTGCGACCTCGGCTTGAGCGTCCGTCGCCCGAACTTGTCGCGTTGGCAAGGGAATTTCGTTGCTCTGGCGCCGCTCCGGCGCCCGCTCTGCCTTCGGCGACTGTGGTGTTGTTGCGCAACGGCCCCGAGGGGCCGCAAACCTTCATGCTGCGCCGGGCTGCCACCATGGCGTTCGCGCCCGGCAGGTACGTGTTTCCGGGCGGTGTCGCGGAGCCTGGAGAAACGCGGGGTGCTGATCCGCCGCGGGCGGCCGCGATTCGCGAAACCTTCGAAGAAACCAGCGTGTGGCTCGCTCCAGAGGCGCTTCGCCCGTGGTCGCGCTGGATCACGCCGGTGTTCGTGCCGCGCCGGTACGACACCTGGTTTTTCGTGGCTGCCGCGCCTGCCGACGCGTCGCCCCGCCACAGTGTTGACGAATCAGACGCGTCGGAATGGATTGCGCCGGCACGTGCGCTGGCGGCGTTCGATCGCGGCGACTGGCCGTTGATGCCACCCACCGCCGCCACGTTGCGCGAGTTGGTGAATTTCCGCAGCGTGGCGGAGGTTCTCGACGCCGCGAAGCGGCGCGTCGTCCGGCCTCTCGAAGCGACGATCGATCTCGACGCCGACCCGCCCGTTTTTGTGTGGTGTTCCAGATGACTCGTGTCACGCGTTGCGCGACGCTAGTGCGGGCGAATAACCCGTCTCCGATGACTCTCGACGGCACCAACACCTGGGTGCTGGCGGCACCGGGGGCGTCGTCATCGATCGTCGTCGACCCCGGGCCTGATGACGCGGCACATTTCGAAGCGATCCGGCGGGTTGCCGGCGACGTCCGGTTGATTGTGTTGACCCACGGGCACTCCGATCACGCCGCCGGTTGCGCTGCCTTTGCCAGCCTCACGGGCGCACCCGTTAGGGCCGCCGACCCGGCGCTGTGCGTCAACGGAAAACCCTTACAGGACGCCGAAAAGCTCGACGTCGACGGCTTGCGTGTCGATGTCGTGGCCACACCCGGGCACAGTGCCGATTCGGCGTGCTTCGTGCTGTCCGACGACAACACGTTGCTCACCGGCGACACGCTGCTCGGCCGGGGCAGCACCGTGATCGTGCACCCGGAGGGGCGATTGGGCGACTATTTGGCGTCGCTGCGAAAGCTGCGGTCACTCGTCGACGAGCGTGAGATTGCTGTTGTGCTGCCGGGCCACGGTCCGGTGCGCCACGACCCTGCCGACCTGATCGACGGATACCTCGCGCACCGGGAGCGACGGCTCGACGACGTCCGGGCCGCTCTCGCCGATGGCGTGGCCGACGTCGATGCGTTGCTGCGGCGGGTTTATCCGGACGTCGATGAGACGCTCCTGCGCCCGGCGCGCTGGTCGCTGCTTGCCCAACTCGAATACCTGCGCGAGCCGCCCTCTTTACCGTGATCGCGAAACACAGGTGACCCCATCGGGGCACTTCTCCTTCGTGATCACAAAGACTTATCTGGCGCGGCGGGTGAGACCCTCGATATCTTTGATCACGACGGCGCGCGACTCGATGCGCAGCCAGCCGCGGCCGGCGAAGTCGGCGAGCGCCTTGTTCACCGTCTCGCGCGAGGCGCCGACAAGTTGGGCGAGCTCCTCTTGTGTGAGGTCGTGCATCACGTGGATGCCTTCGTGCGTGGTCTGCCCGAACCGTTCGGCCAGCTGCAAAATCGCCTTCGCCACCCGGGCCGGCACATCGGAGAACACCAAGTCGGCGAGCACGTCGTTGGTACGCCGCAACCGCTGGGCCAACGCGCGCAACAGCTCGACCGCGACGTCGGGGCGGTCGGTGATCCACGGTCGCAGCGCGTCGTGCGCGAGCGACGCCAGCACGGAGTCGGTGACCGCCACGGCCCCCGCGGTGCGCGGCTTGGGGTCGAACAGCGACAACTCGCCGAACATCTCGCCCGGGCCCAGTACGGCCTGCAGGTTCTCGCGCCCGTCTGGCGCTGTTCGCGCGAGTTTGATCTTTCCTTCGATGACGGCGTAAAGCTTGTCGCCTTGGTCGCCCTCGTTGAAGATCACATCGCCGCGGGAAAAGTGCTCATGTCGCATCGCGTTTCGCAAGGCCGCATCGGCGTCTTCGTCGAGCGCGGCAAAAAGCGGAAGGCCACTCAGTACGTCGTCCACGAAGGGATTGTCACACCTTTGGTTATGTCGTGTCGCACGAGTGGCTGAAATCACGCCGTCTCGTTATGTTCCGACCTCCGGCAACGGAGATAATCAGCCGGCTGCCGAGCGAGTTTCGACGATCGATCGTTTGCTCGCTGACGGGCCGCGAGGCAAAGCCTGCAAGCACAGTGACGGATCTTCGCGGTAACGCGCGATCAGCTCCTCCGTCGCCTTGCCGATTCGCCGGTGAAGTGCCGCCCGGTAGGCGGAAAGTTGAATCTCCGCGCCCGCGAGATCACGGGCCAATGCCTCGTTGTGGGACGGGTCGCCGGGCTGGGGTTCGCGGTCCCAAAGCTTGCCCAGATCAGGCAGCGGCGGAATGTCTTCGATCGGCAAAACCGTGATCAGGGCGCGGCGACTGCTCTGTATCCGTGCCTCGGCAAGCACGTTGCGCAGGTTCTCGACGTCGATCTTTCCGGCCTCGCCAGCCCGGACGACGTCGAGGCGAGCCTGGATGATCCGCCGCCAGTACGAGACCCGGTTCTCCTCTTCGGCGAGCGTCTGCCGGTAGGCCCGCAGATCGCCGATGGACAGATGCGCGAAGGCAGGGCTGCGCTCCGGCGTCGGACGAGACGCCGTCCGACCGCGGCTTTCGATGCTGCCCGTGCTCAAATGCGACCCCAACCGTCTGCTGTGCCGTTGCGGCATCGGCGTGAAATTCATCCGTTTGCTACTAGAGGTGCGCATCGGCGCGGTTCTCGAGTTGCTTGAGGCACGCCGGCTCATCGTCACCCGCACGGACGAACGGCCGCACGCTCGAGCCTCGGTGACGTTTGAGCCCGTTATCCCGTCAAACGTCGGCCACGTTCAACGGCTACGCTCAAACCGTGGCGCGGCGGTCGTTCGAGGATGAAACTCACACGGTTCTGGTGCGGCGTGCCCGCAAGATCAACAAGGTGTTGACCGAGCTCTATCCCGACGCGCATTGCGAGCTTGACTTCTCGAACCCGCTTGAGCTTCTTGTCGCCACGATCTTGTCGGCCCAGTGCACCGATAAGCGGGTCAACATGGTCACCCCGGTGCTGTTCGGCAAGTACAAGACGGCGGCCGACTACGCCGCCGCCGATCGCGCCGAGATCGAGCAGATCATTGCCTCGACCGGGTTCTTCCGCGCCAAGACGAACTCGATCATGGGTATGTCGCAGGCGCTGTGCGATCGACACGGTGGCGAGGTGCCCGGCAACCTCGACGATCTCGTCAAGCTCCCCGGCGTCGGCCGCAAGACCGCGAACGTGGTGCTCGGCAACGCGTTCGACGTCCCGGGCCTCACCGTCGACACGCACATGCTGCGCCTCAGCAAGCGATTTTGGTGGACGACGTCTGACGACCCGGTCAAGGTCGAACAAGACATCGCCGCGCTGATCCCGCGCAAAGAATGGACGTTGCTTTCGCATCGGGTGATTTGGCACGGCCGGCGCGTCTGCCACGCGCGAAAGCCGGCGTGCGGGGCGTGCGCCCTCGCGCCGCTGTGCCCGTCGTTCGGGATCGGGCCCACCGACGAAGCGACCGCCCGGAGGCTCGTCAAGACCGGCCCGATCGAAGCACTGGCCTGACCCGAGTGCCGTGAGCCCGAAGAACAAACGGTCGTGGATCGCCGTCGCGGTTGTCATCGCGCTGGTCGCTCTCGCCCTCGTGGTGAATCGGCTGACCACCGAAAAACACGCCGCGAGCGGGTCGCCGAATCGCGCCGAACTCGTGGCCGCGGCGAACCTTCCCGACTGCCCCACCACGACCGGATCAGCCGGTGTCGACGGCGGCTTGCCCGAGTTGACGCTGCCGTGTTTGGGCAACGGCCCGAAGGTCGACTTGGCCAAGCTGCGCGGGCCGGCCGTGCTCAACATCTGGGCCGGCACCTGCCCGCCGTGTCGGGCCGAAGCGCCGCAACTGGCCAAATTCGCCGCCGCGACGTCCGGGAAAGTGACCGTGCTCGGCGTGGTCGACGGCGCATACGTCGGCGAGACCTGGGACGACGCCCTCGACGCCTCGCGCGGGCTCGGGCTCGGCTACCCGTCGGTGTTCGACGCGAAGGGCGAGCTCGTGCGGCTGGTGCGGTCGGGCGGCATCCCGGTGACGCTGTTCGTCGACCGTGACGGCAAGGTCGCCTACACCAAGATCGGTGAACTCGGCGATGGCGAACTCGCCACGCTCGCCAAGCAGCATCTCGGAGTCTCGTCATGACCGGGGGTACGTCGTGAGCCCGGACGACGTCCCCTCGTGGCTGCGGCAACTGGTCGACGCCGCGCCAAGCTTCGACGTTCGCGCCCTCAACCGCGTCGAACCGCCGGCGACCGGAGGCAAAGCCAGCGCGGTGCTTGTGCTTTTCGGCGAAGGCCCGCAAGGCCCCGACGTGCTGCTCATCGAGCGAAGCCACGACGTGCGCGACCACCACGCCGGCCAGATCGCGTTTCCCGGTGGCGCGGTCGAGCCGGACGACGAAACCCCTATTGCCACCGCGATTCGCGAAGCTACCGAAGAGACCGGCCTTGAACCGTCCGGGGTCGACGTCCTTGCCTCGTTGCCGACGCTGTGGCTGGCGTTTTCGGGGTTTCTCGTCGTCCCGGTTCTCGGCTGGTGGCGCGAGCCTTGCGCGGTGGGAGTGGTCGACCCGCGCGAGGTGGCCGCCGTCGCGCGAGTGCCGATCGCCAAACTGGCCGATCCGGCGAACCGGTTCACGTTGCGCCATCGCGGCGGGCGAACCGGGCCCGCGTTCGACGTCGACGGCATGTTGGTCTGGGGCTTCACCGGCGGGCTGCTCGACCGCCTGCTCGATGTCGCCGGATGGGCTCGGCCTTGGCGCCGCGACGACGTGCGCGACCACCCGCCCGGGCGGTCCTGACACGGCGCGTTCTCGCGTCGGGCGCATATGTTGATCGATGTCCGGTTAGGTTGACTTCGTGCATGGTGACTGGCTCGATATCGCGCTCATCGTGCTGGTCATCGTGGCGGCGGTGTCCGGCTACCGCCAAGGTTTCCTGATCGGTGCGCTGTCGCTCGTCGGGTTGCTCGGCGGCGGTGTGATCGGCGCCGTGATCGCACCCTGGGTGGCGCGTCATTTCGCCGGAAGCGGTCAGGCGATTGCCGGCGTCGTGGTCGTCTTCGTGGCGGCCACGGCGGGCCGGGCGCTGGCCGGGGCGGCCGGTGCGGTCTTGCGCCGGCATGTGCATTGGCAACCCGCTCGCGTGGTCGACGCGGTGGGCGGCGCCATCGTGTCGGGCATCGCGGTCTTGCTGATCGCGTGGTTCATCGGCAGTTCGCTCGTGCGCTCGCCGTTCACCGGGGTGGCGCGTTCGGTGAACAACTCGGCTGTCCTCACCGGAGTCGACCACGCGGTGCCGAGCCAGGTGCAGGCGTGGTTCGCCGACTTTCGCCAAGTCGTCGCGAGCGGGGGTTTTCCGGAGGTGTTCGGCGCGCTCGGGGCCGAACGCATCATCCCGGTGTCGCCGCCCGATCCGGCCGCGGTGCGCGACCCGCAGGTAGTTGCCGCGGCTGACAGCATCGTGAAAATTACGGGCGTCGCGCGGTCGTGTTCACGTCAGATCGAAGGCAGCGGCTTCGTCTTCGCGCCCGGCCGGGTGATGACCAACGCCCACGTGGTGGCCGGGGTCAAGCAGCCCATTGTCCGGGTCGGCGGCGACGGGCCGAAACTGCGCGCGACCGTCGTCTACTACGACCCCCACGTCGACGTCGCGGTGCTTGCCGTCGAGGGGCTTTCGGCCAAGCCGCTCCCGTTCGACACCGACACAGCGGGGCCCGGCACCTCGGAAGTCATCGCCGGGTTCCCCGAGAACGGGCCGTATTCGGTTTCGGCGGTTCGGGTCCGAGGCCAAGAGAAAGCTCGCGGCTCAGACATTTACGAAGACGCCCAAGTGACCCGTGAGATTTACGCGCTGCGTGGTGTGGTCGAGCCCGGGAACTCGGGTGGGCCGTTGCTCGATCTCGACGGTCATGTCGACGGCGTGGTTTTCGGCAAAGCGGTCGACGACATCGAGACCGGCTACGCGTTGACGGCGTCGCAGGTGGCGACAGCCGCGAAAGTCGGCGCCACCGCCACCCACGCCGTTTCGACCCAAAGCTGCGACTAGGGGTCGCTTATTTCACGCCGCGAACGCCAACCTCAGACCATTACTACGTGTCTGAATTGTGGGTTCGAGGTCTGAGGCGGAGTGGGGCCGGCAGCAATTCGTCGTCCAGGCCTTCGAGGTTTTTCGACGTGACGGTGAGAATTTCTTCGATGTCGAGACCGTGCGAATCGCCGCGGTATCGCGCGACCCGGTCGCGGCCGCGTTCGAGGAGCGCTCGCGCCCCGGTCACGTTGCCGCGCAGGGCGTGAGTGAGACCGACCGCGATCTGCGCCAGACCTTGCCACAAGTCGCGTTCGCTTTCGGGCCGCGTCTTCCACAAAGCTTCGAGCACCTCGTGCGCGTGAAATGGCAAGCCGTCGTCGAGATAGCGCTCCGCCAGGTCGACGGCGGCGTCCATCGGCATCGCGAGGTTGTCGGGCACTCGTTCGACACCGGACGACGAACCTCGCGGCAGCGGGCGTCCGAGCGCGTCGCGAGGGCGGGCGTTGCGCGGACGCCCGGCATCATCACGGTCGCGGGTCACGGGTCTCGGGTCACGGTCTCGGGTCAACTGCTTCGGTCGAGGTCGTCGAGCCAGTGCACGATTTCGGCGTTGACCTCTTTCGGTGCTTCCTCGGCGAGGAAATGTCCGGCGCCTTCGATCATGCGCCAGGTGTACGGGCCGCCGACGTAGCGACCCGAGCCGGCTGCGGTTCTCGGCAAGATGCAGGAGTCGAGGTCGCCGTGCAACTGCAACGTCGGGACGACGACCGGCTCGCGCATCGCCTTGGTGAACCGCAGGCCGTCGGGCCGAAGCTGCGAGCGCAGCAGCCAGCGAAAGTACTCCAGCGACGAGTGCGCCACGTGCGGGATCAGCATGTGGTCTCGGTACCGCCGCTCGCTTTCGGCGTCCGGCCAACCGGGGCCCGACCAGGCGTGCAACATGCGCGCCACTTGGGCGGCGTCGGCGGCGACGAGCTGGCGCTCGGGTCGCCACGGTCGCTGGAAGCCGAGCAGATGAGCGCTGGCCTGAAGCTGGCCGCGCGGCTCGGTGAGCAAGGCGTTTCGAAAGCGCAGCGGGTGCGGCGCCGCGAGGGTGGCCACCGCTCGCACGGTCGGCTGGTGCAGTACCGCGGTTGCCCACGCCGCGAGGCCGCCCAGGTCGTGACCGATGACCACAGCGTGGCGCGCCCCGAGGGCGCGAATCATGCCGGCGACGTCGGAAGCGAGGGTGATCGCGTCGTAGCCGCGCGGAGGCTTGTCGGTGCCGCCGCAGCCCCGCAGGTCGGGTGCGACGGCTCGGTAGCCGGCGTGCGCGAGCGCCTCCATCTGGTGCCGCATCGCCCACCAAAACTGCGGAAAGCCGTGAAGCAGGACGACGAGCGGGCCATCGCCCATCTCGGCGGCGTGAAAGCGCATGCCGTTCGCGACGATCTCGCGATGAGCCCAAGGTCCGTCGACTAGCACGGCGTCGGGGCCAACCATGCAATCAAGGTTCTCATAGTTGATCGGGGCCGGCTCCCCGCTCACCATGATCACGTAACAAAAATGCCCCGCGTCACAAATGTTTCGTGATCACGCTTAGTCGATGGGCGGAATCGGGTTTGGCTTGCGAGCGAGCGCTTGAATGTCGGCCTTCATCGACTCGACCGCGCGCTTTTGCACCTTCACCTTGCGCAAGGCGAACGCCCCGGCCCCCGCGGCGATGAGCGCGAGCACTGCCCAGGCACCGCCGATCACGAAAAACGACCAGCCCAGGCTGAGGCCGAGCGCGTGGATGCCCAAGGCGGCGGCCACCGACAGAATGATGAGCGCGAGCGGCAGCAGGATGAGAGCGACGACGAGTCCGGCAACGCCGGCGCCCGCCTTGATAGCGCCGATCTTGACTTCGGTCTTCGCGAGCTCGATCTCTTGATGGATCAACAGCGCCAGGTCGCGGCTCAGCGTCGCGAATAGCTCGCCCAGTGAACGTTCGCGCAACGGCGTTGTCGGCAGCACGCGCTCGGTACGTTGATTGGTGGCGATGCTTTCTCTAGTGGCAGCGCGTTCTTTGATGACCATCGGAACCTGCCTCGTCGTTTCTCGTGGAACGTTCGCTCGGGTGCTGTTCGATCCTGGGTGCTGTTCGATCCTGGGTGCTGTTCGATCCTCGGGCGCAGTTCGATCTTCGGGTACTGTTCGATCATCGTGCCGTACTCACGCCAGGGCTGCCAGGGTCGTGCCCATTTCCACGACGCGTGATGCGCATCGACCTCGGTGCTCGCCGCCCACGCATGTCGCATAGCCTGGAGCGCGGAAAGCCCTCGGCCGGTTGCGTACCTTCGGCTGCGTACCCCGCCGGCCGAGAACGCGATCGGCGCGGAGGACACACATGGTTGCGGCGAATGTCGCGCATGATCTCCTCGCGCACGGCTTTCTCGCGCACGGTGACGCTGATTCCGCCGTCCCGCCCTTGAATGCCGGCACCACGTTCACCCGATGGGAATTTGTGCCATCCATCACAGCGGCCGTCGTCGTCGCGGCGCTGCTCTATCTCGCGGGCGTGTGGCGGGTGCGCCGAGATCACCCGGCTCGGCCGTGGCCACTTCTGCCGACTCTTTCTTTCCTGGCTGGGCTTGTGGTCATCGTCGTGGCGACCCAGAGCAGCATCGGGGCCTACGACGACGTCCTGTTCTCGATGCACATGTGGCAGCACCTGCTGCTGCTCATGGTCGCGCCGCCGCTGCTGGTGTGCGGGCAACCGGTCACGCTGCTGCTGCACGCGAGCTCAAACCCGCTGCACTCATGGGTGAAACGCATTGTGCGTTCTCGCCCGATCTCGTTCCTGACACATCCGATAACTGGCATCGCGCTTTACGCTGCTGTGGTCGTCGGCACGCACCTCACCAGCTTCATGAACGTGGTCTTGACTGATCCGTGGGTGCACGACGCCGAACACGTGATCTACCTCGTTGCCGGATATCTGTATTTCTTGCCGCTCGTCGGTCGTGAGCCGATTCGGTGGCGGCTTTCGTATCCGGCTCGGTTGTTCTTCTTGTTCCTCGTCATGCCGGTCGACACGTTTACCGGCGTGGTGTTGATCCAGACCAACCACGTGCTTTTCCCCGCGTACGAGGGTCGCCGCGACTGGGGCCCGAGCGTGCTCTCCGACGTGCACGGCGGCGGCGCGGTGATGTGGATCGCCGGCGACGGCATCATGGTTTTGATCATTGTCGCGATGTTCGTCTACATCGTGCGTCATCGCGAGCAGATCGACGCGGGCCGCTGGCTCGAGGGGATTCGCGCTCGACGGCTGCACGAACTTGGCGGCATTTCCGAGACCGGGGGCATCTCCGGGTCTCCAGGGTTTGCGGCGACTGCCGGTGTTGCCGAGCGGGCCGGTGTCGCGGAGCCTCTCGGTGTCGGTCGGCCCGGGGTCGCGGCGAGCTACGCCACCGACGACGACGATCGCGAGCTCGACGCCTACAACGCCTATCTCGCGAAGTTGAACAGCGGCAACCATGGATCGGGCGAAGCATCATGACGACGGCTCCACCGGCAAATCCCGAAACTACCAGCAAGGCCGAGCGCGGACGGCGTCGCCGGCTTGCCGTCATCGGCGCGGTCGTGGTCGTCGTCTTGTTCGCCGCCGCGCTCGTGATCGGGCAGAGTTCGAAGTCGTCGCCGAAGCCGCCTGGCCAGCAGGTGGGGTCTCAGGTCGACGACACGATTCCGGCATCGATCGCGAACCTGCCCCTCACTGACGAGACCGGCCACCAGACCAGTCTCGCCGCGTTCAAGGGCAAGATTGTCGTCGTCAACCCGTTCATGACGTTGTGCCAAGAGATTTGCCCGATCACCACCGCCGAACTGAACCAGGTCGACGAAGCCGTGACCAAGGCCGGGCTGCAAGACAAGGTCGCGTTTCTCAACATCACTATCGACCCTGAACGCGACACTCCTCAGCGGTTGCACGCCTATCGCGATTTCGCTCAACTGCTTCCCAACTGGTCGTTGTTGACGGCGTCGCCCGAGAATCTCAAGATGTTGTGGTCGTATTTCGGCGTCGGCTACCAAAGAGTGTCGGAAGATGCCCACCATGCCGGTACCGATTGGTTGACGGGCAAGCCGCTTACCTACGACGTCACCCACAGCGACGTCACGACTTTTCTCGACCCGCAAGGGCATCGCCGCTACGTCTTGCAAGGCATGCCGCTCGGCAGCAACGCCCCGCTTACGAGCGGTGAGCGTGCCTTCTTGAACGACGAAGGCCGCGCCAACCTCGCCGACGCCGCGTCGGCAAGCTGGGACAGCGAAGATGCCGTGCAAGTCGTCGGTTGGTTGGCCGACAAGCACATCAAGCCGGTTGGATAGGTGGTTTTCTCGGCGGTTGCGCCGGACGGCGAAAAAGCGCCGCTACCTCGCCCACGTGTTCGTCGTCCGATAAGACAAGCACTTCGTCACCGGCTCGCAGCGCGGTGTCGGCGCGCAGGTGCAAGAGGCGGCCGGCACGAATCACCATGCTGATCCACGAGTCGTCGTTGAGCGGAAGTTCGTCTATCGTGGCGCCGTCAACGCCGGTGTCGGGCGCGACGACGAAGCGGTGCACGTGGCTCGGTTGTTCGCGAAGCCGCACGCCGATCGACCACGGTTGAGGCTCGATAATGCGCATATGCACGCCCGAAAGTCTTGCGGCATAAGGGATTGCGCCGCCCTGCACGAACACCGAGAGCGCGACCACGACGAAAATGATCGCGTAGATGCGCGTCGAATCAGCGACGCCGCTCGTCTCGGCCAGCGCGCCGAGCAGAATCGGGACGGCGCCTTTCAACCCGGCGAACGCGACAAAACCTCGCTCGCCGGGAGTGAGTTTCGTCAACCGCAGCATCGGCAAAGTGACCACGGGGCGCACGATGAAGGTGAGCAACACGGCCAGTACCAGGCCCATGAACCAGGCGTTTCCGGCCGTGAGCTTGTCAAGGTGGATCGTCAGCCCGAGTAATACGAACGCGGTGATTTCGGCGAGGCTGGCGATCGACGAGTGAAAGCGCTCGATCTCGGCCTTGTAAGGCGTGCGTTCGTCGCCGAGAATGATGCCGGCGACCAGCACGGCGAGAAAGCCAGACCCGTGCGCTATTGACGCGAGGCCGTAGAGCGTTAGCGCGGCAGCCATCGTGCGCAGGGGATAAAGGCCCGCGTTCGGTAACGGAATCCGATGCAGCAGGCGCACCAAGACCAAGCCACCGACGATGCCGATGGCGGCGCCGATGCCCATTTGCTCGACGAACGTGACGCCGATGCCGAAGACGGAGGCGTGCCCTGAGGTCGCGTAGCCGATAACGCCTATCATCAAGGCAATTCCGGCAGGATCGTTCGCTCCCGACTCACCTTCGAGGATCGTGCCGGTGCGTCCGGTGACTTCGCGGGGGCCGAGTACCGAAAACACCACGGCAGGATCGGTGGGCGCGAGCGCGGCGCCGATCACGAACGACAGCGGCCACGAAAAGCCGAAAAGCGCATGCGCGAGGACGGCGACCGCGGCGGTTGTAAAGAAGGTGCCCACGATGCCGAGCGCCATGATGGGAGCGGCGGCGCTTCGAAATTTCCGCCAACCGATGTGCATGCCGCCATCGAAAAGAATGAGGGCGAGCGCGACGGTGACAACCTGCTCCACCGCCTTGATAGGAACAACCTCGTTGGCGCCGGGCACATACGTGGCGATAATCGCCGCGACGAGCAGGAAAATGCCGGGGGCCGGCACGCGCAGTCTGGCGCTGAGTCGGTTGGAGGTAATAGCGACCGAAAAGACCACACCAGCGACGAGTACGGCGACGGCGAAGGATTCGATGGCGTTCAGCTCGCTCCTCCGCCTCAGCCGGTCACGCGAACAGGTAGTAGCGCACCCATACGTACAAGCTCGACACCGCAAGTGTCATGACCGCGGTGGGGACGCCGAACTTCGCGAACGTGCGAAACGTTATCGGGTGCCCATGTCGCGCCGACGTACCAGCGATGACGACGTTCGCGCTCGCGCCGATGATGGTCGCGTTGCCGCCGAGGTCGGCGCCGAGCGCCAAGGCCCACCACAGAATATTCGGATGCGCGCCCGCGGGCAGATCGGCGCTTAGTTGAGCGACGACGGGCGCCATCGTTGCCACGTAAGGAATGTTGTCGACGATGGCCGAGAGAACTCCTGACCCCCATAGCACGATCATCGCCGTCGGAAGCGTGGCGCCGCCGCTCGCGTTCGCGAGCGCCCGCGCTACGTGGTCGACGGCGCCGACTTTGACGAGCGCTCCAACCATGATGAAAAGCCCGGCGAAAAAGGCGAGTGTCGGCCACTCGACCTGCCGCAGGAAAGGCACGGGGTCGCGTCGCGAAATCAGCAGCAGCGCGCCGGCGCCCAACGCCGACACCACCGCGGGCTCCACATGCGTGAGCCCGGCGAGGGCGAAGGCAGCCGTCACAAGCGCGAGCACGATCCCGCCACGAATCAGTAGAGGGACGTCGGTGATCGAGCTTCGTGGATTCATCGCCATGACCGACTTGATGCGTTCTTCGTCGACCGTGAACGACCCGCGAAAAAGCACGCGGCACAGCACAACGAACAGCACGAGCAGGACGACGACGAGCGGCGCCAGGTTGGTAAGAAAGTCGGTGTAACTCAGGCCCGCTCGGCTGCCGATGACAATATTCGGCGGGTCGCCGACCAAGGTCGAGGTGCCGCCGATGTTCGACGCGAGCGCTTCGGCGATCAGATACGGCACGGGCGCGACGCCAAGACGCCCCGTGACCGCAAGCGTGACCGGAGCGATAAGAAGCACAGTCGTGACGTTGTCGAGAAGAGCCGAGGCCACCGCCGTGATAGTGACGAACGCGGCCATGATGGCGAACGGCCGCCCGCGAGCGCGCTGGGCGGCCCAAATGCCGAGCCACTCGAACGCGCCGGTTTGCGCCAGCACCCCGACAATGATCATCATGCCGAGCAGCAGGAGGATCACGGACCAGTCGACACCCGTGGTCGGAGAGTGGAGTGCGTCGTGCACGTCTACCACGCGAAGGGCGAGCAGCACTCCCGCACCGGTGAGCGCGATCACGACGCGCTCGAATCGCTCCGTGGCAATAGCGATGTAGGCGACGACGAAGACGGCGACCGCGACGGCTTCGCTCACGGCGCCTCGCTCACGGCGGCGCGGCGCGGGCAGTGCTCAACGAACGGCGGCTCAACGAACGGCGGCTGAATGAACGACGGGGTGGCCATTGGCGATCTCCCAGCGGCATGCGGATGAAAATCGCCGACCAGGCTTCCCGGCACTCCGCTGTCAGCCTATCCGAGTGATCCGGATGATCGAGTGATCGGACGGCGATCGCCGCATGCTTAGCGGGCCAGTGTCGTCCAAACTGATCGGTGCGATCACCCGCGCGCCACCTTCCCTCCACAACCGGCCGCTACGGCGTTAGATCACGTGAGGAGGTCACCATGCGGGTGCTGGACGACGACGCCGAGCGCGAGTTCCGCGCGTTCGTGCATGCCAGTTCCGCATCGCTGACCCGCACTGCGCACCTGCTGATGAGCGATGCGCACCTAGCGAAAGATCTGCTCCAGACAGCACTCGCGAGCACAGCCCTGCACTGGTCGGCGGCGGCCGAGCGCCCCGACGCGTATGTGCGAAAGACCCTTTACCACCAGGCAATTTCATGGTGGCGGTGGCGGCGCCGTCGTCCTGAATCATTGCTTGAAACCGTGCCCGAGCCGATCCGGTTCAGCGATCCATCCGACGACGCCGACCGGCGAGTCGTCGTCCGCGCCGCCTTGGCGAAGTTGACGCCGAAACAGCGGGCGGTCTTGATCTTGCGCTACTTCGACGACTTGCCTGAACGCGAGGTCGCCGAGATTTTGGGTTGCTCGGTAGGCACGGTAAAGAGCCAGACCCGACATGCGCTCGCCCGCCTGCGGGTACTCGCGCCCGAGCTTGCCGGATTACTGACTCCCGCGGAGGTGGAGTCGTGAGCGAATTCCTGCGTTCGACACTGCACGACATCGCGCGCGAGGCGGTGCCCTCGCCGGGCCTGGCCGACGACGTGCTTCGGTTGGCCGGACGCCGCCGCGCGCGCCGCCGGGTGCTCGTGCCCGCCGCGGCGATGGCGGCGATCGTGGCCGTCGTCCTTGCTGTGACGAACCTTGCCCAGGCACCCAGGTCCGGCGTCGTTCCCGCGAATCCGGTGACGGGTCCTGGGTCGGTACCGAGTCACGTGAGCGCGCCGAAGGGAGCCGTCCGTTCGGTCTTCACCGCACCGATCTGGCGTGCGGCGCTGATGTACCACGACAGGAGCGGCACGCCGATCCTGCTGAGCGCCGATAGTGATGAAGTGCGCTCGTTGCCAGTGCATTCTTCCGGTGGCTACAGCGGAAAGGCGTATTCGCTATCGCCTGACGGTACGAAGGTCGCGTACGGCTGGGTTGGCGACGGCGTGGCTGCTATAAAGCGGATGCCTTCGCCCGCGCAGCTGCGCATCGTCACACTCGCCACTGGAAGGACTGAGACCCTGCCGTTGCCCGGACGCGGCCACGGCGAGATTGTCGACCACATCACCTGGTCCGCCGATAGCACGCGACTCCTCGTGCA
This sequence comes from Actinomycetales bacterium, assembly GCA_040255675.1. Classification (GTDB taxonomy): domain Bacteria; phylum Actinomycetota; class Actinomycetes; order Acidothermales; family Acidothermaceae; genus JBDZVM01. The sequence goes on from JBDZVM010000012.1 coordinate 30,350, forward strand.
AGCCAACGTCGTCGACGAGGTAGTCGACAACGGCTGGGGCGGCAAGGCTGAGTGTTTCGTCGTTGACGCCGGGACAGGCGCCCGAATCGGCGACGTGGATTTTCGCGGCTCTTTCCTCGGAGGCTGGTCAGCCGATGGGACGCGCCTACTCTCGGTAGCCGAGGCGCAGTGGCAGGTCGTTGATACGGCGGGAAATGTCGTGCGGAACATTCCGGTTTCCGATGAATCGGATACGGCTCCGTACGCGACCTTTGGTGGCGGCTTCAACTGGTCGCCCGATGAAAAGATCGGAGTCTTGGCGGTAGGCAAGGGACTTCCTGGTCACCCGCTCAACCTTTACGACGGGTCGTCGCGTCCGTTTCTGTTGCGTGTTGTGTCGCTGGAGTCGAGCGATTCGAACGGAAATGCCGCTGAAATCGATGTGCCCTTGGGATCCGCGCAGTTGGCGTATGTCGTCGGCTGGCGCGACTCCACTCACGCTCTCGTGGCGCTTTGGCCGGACGGCGGTGCCCAGCGAGTCGATTCAGTCGACGTCCACTCGGGTGTTGTCACGCCAGCGGTTCGGCTCGATGCTGGCATTTCGACGGGGCCGGTCGCGATCGCCGCGGACGTCGCGAGCGCGGGAGGCTTTCGCTAAACGCGGCTATGTTCATCCACGTCCGAGGACAGGCCGACACCCCCGAGGACAGGCCAACACCCCCGAGGACAGGCCAACACCCCCGAGGACAGGCCAGGAACCCTGTGCTCGGGGGTGTTGACCACGTTTACGTGATCGACGCCGCGAAGCGGGGAACGCTATTCCTCGGACGACGCGGGCATTTGGGCGGCGATCGAGTTGACCACGTTGGGGTCGAGCAGGGTGGTGGTGTCGCCGAGTTGGCGGTGGTCGGCGACGTCGCGCAGTAACCGGCGCATGATCTTGCCCGATCGGGTCTTCGGCAGGTCGGGTGTGATCAGGATGTCGCGCGGTTTGGCGATCGGGCCGATCTCCTTGGCCACGTGGGCGCGCAGTTCGTCGGCGAAGGCGTGGCCTTGGGATTCGTCGTCGGGCACGTTGCCCTTGACCGTGACGAACGCGACGATCGCTTGGCCGGTGGTGGGGTCGTTGGCGCCGACGACGGCCGCTTCGGCGACCTTCGGGTGCCCGACGATCGCGTGCTCGACCTCGGTGGTGGAGATGCGGTGGCCGGAAATGTTCATGACGTCGTCGACTCGGCCGAGCAGCCAGAAGTCGCCGTCCTCGTCACGCTTGGCGCCGTCGCCGGCGAAGTACAGGCCGGGGAACCGCGACCAGTACGTTGATTGGTACCGCTCAGGGTCGCCCCAGATGCCGCGCAACATGGCGGGCCACGGCTCGCGAATGACCATGTAGCCGCCCTCGCCGTTGCCGACCGATTGGCCGTCGTTGTCGACGACGTCGGCGACCACGCCGGGAAACGCGGTCATCGCGGCGCCCGGCTTGGTCGAGGTGACGCCGGGCAGCGGGGTGATCATGATCATGCCGGTTTCGGTCTGCCACCAGGTGTCGACGATCGGGCAGCGGTCGCCGCCGATAACCCGGCGGTACCACATCCAGGCCTCGGGGTTGATGGGCTCGCCCACGCTGCCGATCAGTCGAAGCGATGAAAGGTCGTGCCCAGCAGGCAGATCCTCGCCCCACTTCATGAAGGTGCGGATCGTCGTCGGCGCCGTGTACAGCAAGCTCACCTTGTACTTTTCGACCATCGACCACCAGCGGTCGCGCGCCGGAGTGTCGGGCGTGCCTTCGTACATGACCGACGTCGTCCGGTTCGCCAAAGGTCCGTACACGATGTAGCTGTGCCCGGTGACCCAGCCGATGTCGGCCGCGCACCACCAGATGTCTTTGTCTTCGTGCAGGTCGAACACCATGCGATGGGTGGCCGCGACGCCGGTGAGGTAACCGCCGGTCGTGTGCAAGATGCCCTTGGGCTTCGCGGTCGTGCCGCTCGTGTACATGATGTAGAGCGGGTGTTCGGCGTCGAATGCCTGTGCCTCATGGGTTTGCGGTTGCTTGTCGACAAGCTCGTGCCACCAGACGTCGCGGCCTTCGTTCCACTCGATGTCTTGTCCGGTACGCCGGACGACGAGAACGTGCTCGACTTGTGGGCATTCTTTGCAAGCCTGGTCGACCGCCGGCTTCAAAGCGCTCGGGGCGCCGCGGCGGTATCCGCCGTCCGCGGTGATGATGATTTTGGCGTCGGCGTCGTTGGTGCGGCCGGCGAGCGCCTCCGCGGAAAAACCTCCGAACACGACAGAGTGCGGGGCGCCGATGCGCGCGCACGCCAGCATGGCGACGACCGTTTCGGGAATCATCGGCATGTAAATCATGACGCGGTCGCCGGTCTTGACGCCCAACTCGGTGAGGGCGTTCGCGGCCTGGCAGACCAGCTTGGTGAGGTCGGCGTAGGTGATGGTGCGAGTGTCGCCCGGTTCGCCTTCCCAGTGGTAGGCGACCTGGTCGCCGTAGCCAGCTTCGACATGGCGGTCGAGGCAGTTCACCGCGGCGTTCAGCTTGCCGCCGACGAACCATTTGGCGAACGGCGCGCCGCTCCAATCGAGCACCTGGTCCCATTCCTTCGCCCAGGTGAGCCGTTTCGCTTGGGTCTCCCAAAAGACAAGCCGGTCGGCCGCCGCCTCTTCGTAGGTTTCTTTCGTCGCGATCGCGTGTGCCGCGAGGCCGGCCGGTGGGTCGAACCTCCGGGTCTCATGCAACAGGTTCGACAGCGCTGACGCTTGACCTGCCGAATTTCGCGGTGCTGAATTCTCGTTACCCGACTGTCCAGCCGATTGCCGTACTGCCTCGCTCACGACACGCCTTCCTCTCGCCGGGCGACTGAGCGCCCGCTGCTCACAGTCTCTATGGTCTAGTCCAATTGCCTGGGACACCAACGTTGGCAGCGAATCGGCGTCCGATCAAGTCTTTGCCGCCAAGAGGTACGTGATCGTCTTGGCGCGCCCCCCTCCGACGCGGGTGTCGATGGCGAGCGGCGCCCCGCGGGAGACGGGACGCCGCGCGCGCGCACGATCCCGGGCTACCAAGCGTGCACCTGCGCTTCGTCGGAGGGCCGCTCCGCGAGGTCGCCCTCGCGTGCCGCCCCGCTCGACCGCCTGAAATGGCTGGTCCCGCGTGGGTGCCCGGGTGTTCGCGCGGGGTTCGGAACTCGAAGGGGACGCCGCCCCTTGCGGTACCGGACCCTGATTCGTTTCTACGCTTTTCGCGGGCGAATCGGAAGACCCCGTCGTCCGGGATGAGTCGGGCATTTCAGGCACCTGATGGCTCGGCGTTCGATCAAACCGCCGACTTGCTTCGACGCCGCGCGTACCAGACGAGGCCGGCCGCCGCGACGCCCGCGCCGAGGCCGGCCGCGAGCATCGGGGTTCGCGCGCCGCCGAGACGAGATCGGAGCGGCACCGGATTGTTGAAGTCGAGCACTGGCCAGCCGCGCGCCACGGCTTCCTTGCGAAGGGCGCGGTCGGGATTGACCGCGCAGGGGTGTCCGACAGTTTCGAGCATCGGGAGGTCGGTCGAGGAATCGCTGTAGGCAAAGGAACTTTCGAGGTCGTAACCCTCGTGTTGGGCGAGTTCGACGATGGCAGCGGCTTTGGCCGGTCCGTAAGCGTAGTAATCGATATGTCCGGTGTAACGGCCGTCTTCGACGACCATACGAGTGGCGACCACGTGTTGAGCGCCGAGCAGTTCGCCGATCGGTTCGACGACCTCGGCGCCTGACGAACTCACGATGACGACGTCGCGCCCGGCCGCTCGATGCTCTTCGATGAGCGCGGCGGCTTCCTCGTAAATCAGCGGATCGATCAGCTCGTGCAACGTTTCCGCCACGATGGCCTTCACCTGATCGACCGCCCAGCCTTTGCAAAGCTGCGACAAGTACGCCCGCATGCGCTCCATTTGATCGTGGTCGGCGCCGCCCACGGAATAGACGAATTGCGCATAGGTGCTTTTCAGTACGGCGCGGCGGGAAATCAATCCGCCATGGTAAAAAGATCGGCCGAACGCCATCACGCTCGATTTGGCGATGATGGTCTTGTCGAGGTCGAAAAACGCGGCGGGATGACCTCCCGGTCTGGCCGCGAGTGTCATTGCCTCGGCCCGTTCGCCCGGGGCGCCGTATTGACCGGAGGCGCCGTCGACGCGCGCCGCGACGCCAGCTTCCGCCTCGGACCGATGGCCGAACTGAAGGTCGGAAGCGCCGGGAGGGACGTGTCGATCCACTTGTGCAGGATAGGGGCGTATCGGCGTTGTTGCGGCGCCGCATCGCCGGGGGTTTTCGATCAAAGCCGCGCAGGCGCGCGACAGGCCGATCGGTTAACCGTTTTGCGGGCAAATAGGAAGTCAAATAGCGCGCGCAAAGGTTTGCCCAACGCGTGATAGGCGTTACCTTGGAAGAGGTGCGGCTCTACCCCCCCGGAGCCGGACCACATCGAACGGCCCCCGCTACCCCCCCGGCGGGGGTCGTTCCAATTGGTTCATCTCACATTCTCCTTCGCGAGCCACGCGCTACGACCCCGGCACGCCTGCCCTTCCGTCCGCTGCCCGCTATCCCCAACACGTTTGATCGTTATGCACAGCTGCCTTCACGGTGTCGTTTCGGCATGCGGTGAATCGAGATCGTGGTGGCGAACACCACGCGTATTCACCGTGGTGGCGAACACCTCGCGTATGCGTCGTACGGGAAGGCAGAAAAGGCAGAAATGGCATCGCCACAGGCACCCGGATCGCGGTCAGCCGACCGTCGTCCGCTCTTCGTCACCTCGGACGGCGACCTCCTCGACGACCTGCTGCGGCTTGCCGTCGCGGCCAGCGTCGATGCCGAGGTCGCACCCGATCCGGTTGCCGCGCGCGCCGCGTGGCCGCGAGCTCCGCTCGTTTTGATCGGCGACGATGTCGCGGAGGTGGCGGCCAGTGCTCACCTTCGCCGCCGCGCCGACGTAATTCTGGTCGGCCGCGATCTCGACGACGCGGGCATTTGGCAGCGCGCGGTCACCGTCGGCGCTGAGCAGGTGGCGGTGTTGCCTGACGCCGAGTCGTGGCTGGTCGCCCGGCTGTCTGACTCGCGCGAAGGGGCAGGCGAGCGTGGTCGTGTGGTGGGGGTGGTCGGTGGCCGGGGCGGCGCCGGTGCCACGACCTTGGCGGCTGCGCTCGCGGTAACCGCGATGCGCCTCGGCCGGACGACGATGCTCATCGACGCCGATCCGCTCGGCGGCGGGGCCGACCTGGTGTTCGGCGGCGAAGACACTGCCGGCCTGCGCTGGCCCGACCTCGCGACGACCCACGGCCGTATCGGCGGCAACGCCTTGCGCGAAGCCTTGCCGTGCGTGCCAGTCTCACCCGATCTCGCGGGCTCCGGCGGCCGACACGTCAACGGCCGTCGCGGCTTCGCCAGGCGTCGCGGCGAAGGCGACCTCGCCGTGTTGTCATGGGACCGCGGCGATCTTTTCGAGCTCGCGCCCGAAGCCATGGAGAGCGTGATCGATGCCGCGACCCGCGCGTGCGAGCTCGTCGTCCTCGATATGCCGCGCTACCCCGACGCCGGGGTCGAACTCGCGCTCGCCTTGACCGACCTGGCGTTGCTGATCGTGCCCGCGGAAGTACGCGCGACGGCAGCCGCGACCCGCGTGGCGACGATGATCGGGCGATTCGCCAGCGACGTCCGGCTGGTCGTTCGCGGGCCCGCCCCGGGCGGGCTCGACGCGCACGATGTCGCGGCCGCGCTGCGGCTTCCGCTCGCCGGCGCCCTCAAACCCGAGGCGGATTTGGCCGCGGCGCTCGAACGCGGTGAGGCGCCCGCGGGTCGCGGTGTCGGACCGCTCGCCGACCTGTGCCGGAGAGTGCTAGCTGATCTTGACTTGCCTGATCTCGGGTTGCCGGGTCGCGACATGCCGGCCGGCACAAGCCTTGCCGGTGGCTCGTGCCTCACCTCCCTTGACGACTCGCCCGCGGGCGTTGCGGCGGCTGATCAGCCGGTCGGCTGGCGGCCGTCATGAGTGTCGACGCGGCGCTGCTCGCGCGAGTGCGAGACCGGCTCGCGGCAGACGACCGGCCCACCAGCCACGGTCGGGTGGCGGCGGCCGTGCGGGGCGAGATCGGCGTGCGCGGGGCCGCCGACGTGCTCGCGGCGGTCGACACCTTGCGAAACGAGTTCGTCGGCGCCGGGCCGCTCGAGTCTTTACTCAAAGAGCCCGACATCACCGACGTGCTGGTCAACGGGCCGTCCGAGGTTTGGATCGATCGCGGTCGCGGTCTCGAACTCACCGAGGTTCGTTTTTCCGACGACCGTGAGGTTCGCCGGCTCGCCGTGCGGTTGGCGGGCGCGGCGGGCAGGCGGCTCGACGACGCCGTGCCCTGCGCCGACATGCGCCTCGCGAGCGGTGTGCGACTACACGCCGTGCTGCCGCCGGTTGCGCCGTCCGTTCATCTGTCGTTGCGCGTGCCGCGCCAGCGCACGCTCGCGATCGACGAGTGGGTGGCGAGCGGAGCTGTGCCCGCCGCGGCGGCGGTGCTGCTGCGACGGCTGGTCGCCGCGCGGGTGTCGTTCGTCGTGACCGGCGGAACGGGTAGCGGCAAGACGACGCTGCTCGCGACCTTGCTGAGCCTCGCCGAGCCCAGCGAACGCGTCGTGGTCATCGAAGACAGCGCCGAGCTGCGTCTGGCCCATCCGCACGTCGTCCGGCTGGAAGCTAGGCCGCCAAATATCGAAGGCGCGGGCGCGATCGGGCTGCGCCGGCTCGTACGCGAGGCGTTGCGCATGCGGCCGGATCGGCTTGTGGTCGGGGAGGTTCGCGGCGACGAATGCGTCGATTTGCTGGCCGCGCTCAACGTCGGCCACGACGGCGGCGCCGGAACGTTGCACGCGAACTCGTCCGCCGACGTGCCTGCCCGAATCGAGGCGTTGTGCACCGCGGCAGGACTTTCGCGCGAGGGCACCCACAGCCAACTCGCCGCCGGGCTTCGGGTCGTCGTGCACGTGGCGCGAGATTCGGCCGGACGTCACCTTGATTCGCTGGCCGTCACGCGGCGCCGCGCCGACGGCTTGGTCGAGGTCGTGCCGGCGGTGCGTGTGGTGTCGGGTGATGTCGTCGACGAAGCCGGACGCCGCGAACTCGACGCGTTGCTGGATCGTGTTTCGTGACCGCGACCGCGGTGCTTGCCGGCGGGTGCGCCTTCGGCGCGGTCGCTGTCGCGGCCGCGCCCGGCGAAGCCCGAATGCGGGTGGCGTCCGTCGCTCGGCGAGGTGCCGATACACGGAAGACGTCGAAAAAGAGGCAGCGGCAGCTCGTCATTCTCGGCACCACATGCGGCTTCGTGCTCTGGCTGCTGGCCGGTACCGCCGTGGCCGCTGTCGTGTTGTGCGTCGTCGGTGCCGGAGCGTACGGGTCGTCGCGAGCTGCCGCGCGACGTCGTGAGCGCGACGCTCGCATCGCGGTCATCGAATTCTGCCGGGCAATTTCGGCTGAGCTTCGCGCCGGCCGCGCCGCGAACGCCGCTTTTTGCGCGGCCGCCGCGACCGCTGCCGAATCGTTGCGCGAGGTGATGTCTTCGGTGGTCGAAGTGGCCGCGAGGGGCGATCCGGCCGAGTTGGCTGAGGCGATTGACGCGACGTCGGCCCGGGCGCCGGCGACGTTCGGCGGGCTCCACCACGTGGCCGCGTGCTGGCGCGTGGTGTCGTCGTCCGGCGCGATGCTGGCACCTGCCGTCGACCGTATCGGTGATGCGCTGCACGACGAAGCGGAGCTCGAAAGGGCGCTTGCCGGATCCCTCGCGGGCCCGCGCGCGACCGTGCGAATACTCGCCTGTTTGCCGATTATCGGGTTGTTGCTCGGCACCGCCGTGGGCGCGCACCCGCTGAAATTCTTGTTCGGATCGCCCGCCGGCGTGGCCTGCCTGGTGGTCGCCATCGCGTTCGACGCGGCCGGCATTTGGTGGGCCCAGCGCATCGCGGCCGGCGCCGCGCGCCTCGGGTGAAATCCCGTGAGCGTGCTGGCCGCGATGCTTACGGTGTTGAGCTGCGTACTAGCGCTCGGCGGGCAAGGCGCGGCCCGCGCGAGGTTGGCGCGTCTTTCGAACCAGTGCGACGCGCGATCGGATAACCGCCGGCCCGTCATCGGCCGGAGGTTTCGGCGGAAAGCGCCGCCCGACGACGGCGTGCGAATACCGGCGGCGCTCGACGTGCTGGCGGCGTGCTTGGCGGCGGGCGCGCACGTCGACCAAGCGCTGGCCTCCGTCGGCGAAGCATTAGGCGGAGACGTCGGCACTTTGCTCAAAGGCGTTGCCCGCCTTTCGACACTCGGCGCGCCTCCGGAAGTCGCTTGGGCGGCGGCGAGCGCCGACTCCCGATGGGCGCCGGTCGCGCGGGCGGTCATTCGCGCGCATTATTCCGGCGCGGCTTTGACCGACGTGCTGACTCGGGTTGCCGAGGAGCGTCGGCGCGCGTTGCGCGCCGACGCCGAAACGGCGGTGGCGCGAGCGGGTGTGCGTGCGGTGTTGCCTTTGGGGCTGTGCTTTCTGCCTGCCTTCGTTTTCCTCGGCGTGGTTCCCGTCGTGGCGGGATTCGCGAAAGTGCTCTGGCACTGAGCCGGCACTGAGCCGGCACTGAG
>JBDZVM010000012.1:39083-97692 GCA_040255675.1 Actinomycetales bacterium
GGCACTGAGCCGGCACTGAGCCGGCACTGAGTCGTCACTGAGTCGGCACTGAGTCGCTGCCGCGATATCCACCGAACGAAAAATCCGTGTGCCTATGCACAGGTACGCGATCGCGGGCTCTTCGCGTGGTCGTGGCGGCGGAGGCTTAGACGAACGCTTCTTTGCTTCGACGAAAGGTGTTTTCATGCCTCAATTCGCATCACGGCTCATCGGGTTGGTTCGGTCGGCGCCTGGTCGAGTTCGGCAGCGCGTCGCGATGTCGTGCGCCCGGCCCACGGGCGATGCCGGAATGTCAACGGCCGAATACGCCATCGGCACGATCGCCGCGTGCGCTTTTGCCGCGTTGCTCTACAAGGTGGTTACGAGCACGCAGATTTTGGATTTGCTCACTGGCTTGGTGTCACGCGCATTGCATACGCCGTTCTGATGAGGGCTTTCTCACGCCGGCCGCCCGAGCGGTTGCACGGCGACGCTGGTTACGTCACGGCAGAGACCGCCATTGTCCTTCCGGTGCTGGCAATTTTGGTGGCCGCGGCTCTGTGGGCGATTGCCGTCGCCGGCACGCAGTTACGATGCATCGACGCCGCGCGCGACGGCGCGCGTGCTGCCGCTCGCGGCGAATCCGAGACCGCCGTTATGGTCGCGGCTCGCGCCACGGCGCCGCAAGGCGCGAGCATCGACATTGCGCGCAATGGCAGCCGAATTGTGGTGACGGTCAAAGTGCGTGTCGGGCCGACGGCCGGGGTGCTCGCGTCGATGCCGGCGCCGACCGTGGGAGCTTCGGCTGTTGTGAAATCGGAGGCCGAGCCATGACGGCGCGGCGGCGAGCGCCGTCCGCTTGCCGACACACAACCGGCGGGCCGTCCGATCGCGGTTCCGCGGGGCTTTGGCTGGTGGCCTTCGCGATGGTGGTATTCGGGGCCGCGAGTGCCGTTGTGGTCGAGGGCGTGGCGTTAGCCGCTCGCCATCGAGCGGGCAATGCTGCCGACCTCTCCGCGCTCGCGGGTGCCGCCACGTTGATCGACGCATCGGGTGCCGGCATCACGTCGTCCAGTGATATTGCTTGCCGCGACGCCGACAGGATTGCCCGAGCCAACGGCGCGCGGCTCATCGATTGTGTCGTGCGTGATGGCATCGTCGAGGTGGTCGTGGTCGTGACCGTTCGGGTCGGAGAGCTTTCGACCGAGGCCGTTACGGCGAAGGCCAGGGCAGGTCCGGGCTAAATCGCGGCGGGCGGCTCGGCAAGCGATTGCGCACGCCTCGCACCTTGCGGTGCGCCTTCGAGCAGGGTATCGAGCAGCCTGATCGCGCCTGCTTTGTCGAGTGGGTCGTTGCCGTTGCCGCATTTCGGCGATTGCACGCACGAGGGGCAGCCTTGTTCGCACGCGCAGGCGGCGATCGCGTCACGAGTCGCGCGCAACCAGGTAGCCGCGGCGGCGTAACCGCGTTCGGCAAATCCGGCACCGCCGGGGTGGCCGTCGTAAACGACGACGGTGAGCCGACCCGTGTCTTCGTGCAAGGCGGTCGAAACCCCGCCGATATCCCACCGGTCGCAGGTCGCGACGAGCGGCAGCAGGCCGATCGACGCGTGCTCGGCCGCGTGCGCCGCGCCCGGAAGATCACGCGGCGCGAATCCGGCGGCTCGCAGGCGCGCATCCGGCAGAGTCCACCACACAGCGCGGGTCGAAAGTTGGCGCGCGGGCAGGTCGAGCGGCAGCTCCGCGAGCACCTCCCCGGAAACCAGCCGCCGCCGCAAGAAAGACACCACCTGGGTCGTGACGTCGACGACGCCGAAGCTCACCTCGGCGTCACCCCACAGCGTGGTACGCATGGTTTCGACGATGCGCACATCGGTGACGTCGCGCGCGGTGGTGAAGTAGTCGACATCGGCCGGAGCCACGAGCGCGACTGATTCGTCGTCGTCGTAGTTGTGCACGACATAGGTTTCGCCCTGGTGCACGTAAACGGCGCCCTCGTGCACCGTCGAATGCGCGGTCGCGGCGTTCGCGGTGCCGAGAAGCTGTCCGGTGGCGCGATCGACGATGCGTACGGCAGGCCCGCCGGTGCCTCGGATGTCGGCCAAGTCGCAGGCCCGTTCTCGCTTGGTCCAGTACCAGGCGTCTCGGCGGCGGCGTAGCATCCCGGCAGCCACGAGTTCGTCGACGACGCTCGACGCGGCGGGCCCGAAAACCGCCAGGTCGTCGTCCGTCAAAGGCCATTCACTCGCCGCGGCGCACAGATGCGGCCCGAGCACGTAAGGGTTGTCGGGATCGAGCACGGCCGCCTCGACCGGCCGCCCGAACAGGGCTTGCGGATGGTGCACCAGGTAGGTGTCGAGCGGGTCGTCGCGCGCCACCAGCACGGCGAGCGATTCTTGCCTATCGCGCCCCGCGCGCCCGGCCTGCTGCCACATCGACGCCCGGGTGCCGGGAAAACCCGCGAGCAGCACGGCGTCGAGGCCGCTCACGTCGATGCCTAGCTCCAGCGCGGACGTCGAAGCCAGCCCAAGCAGCGTGCCGCGCCGAAGCGCGCGCTCGAGCGCCCGGCGTTCTTCGGGTAAGTAACCGGCGCGATACGCGGCAACTCGCCGCGGCAGCGTGCTCGATACCTCGGCGAGCCCGCGGCGGGTGAGTTGCGAAACCGCTTCGGCGCTTCGCCGCGAACGAACAAACGCGACCGTGCGCACGCCGTCGACCACCAAGTCGGTGAGCAGGTCCGCGGTTTCGGCCACGGCAGACCGCCTGACGGGCGCGCCGTTTTCGCCGGCCACGGTGTCGAGGAGCGGCGGCTCCCACAACACGAACCGCGAACCGGCCCGAGGTGAGCCGTCGTCGGTCACTTCGGCCACCTCGAGGCCGACCAGCCGCGACGCCGAGACGCCCGGCTCCGACACGGTGGCTGACGCGAGCACGAACACCGGGAACGAGCCGTAGCGCGCGGCCACCCGCCGCAGCCGTCGAATCACGTGGGCGACGTGCGAGCCGAACACGCCGCGGTAGTGGTGGCATTCGTCGATGACGACGTAGTGAAGGCCGCGTAAGAACGACGTCCATTGCCGGTGCGACGGCAGCAGTGAGCGATGCAGCAGGTCGGGATTGGCGAGCACCAGGTTGGCGTGCGCCCTGATCCAGGCGCGTTCTTCGTACGGGGTGTCGCCGTCGTAGGTCGCGGCCCGCACGCCGTCGAGGCGCAGGTCGTCGATGGCGCGCAGCTGGTCGAAGGCCAAGGCTTTCGTCGGCGACAAATACAGCACCGTCGAATCGCCGTCGATGAGCGACCGCAAGACCGGCAATTGGTAGGCCAGCGACTTGCCGGAGGCGGTACCGGTCGCGACCACGACCGAGCGGCCCGCGTGCGCCAGCTCGGCCGCCTCGACTTGATGACTCCACGGCGCGGTGATGCCGAGCCGGCGATACGACTCGACGACCTCGTTGGGAGCCCACGCCGGCCACTCCGCCAGCCGGGCGGTTCGCGCGGGCACCCGTTCGACGTGGGTTACCCGGTCGCCGCGGGTCGGCACGGCAAGCAGGCGGTCGAGCGCGCGGCAACCGAGCGACGTCGCCGACGCGGACGTCGCCTGCTCAACCGGTTGCCGGATCGTCGAGGCTTCTACAGACACCGATGCTCAGTCTCGCATCGGAGTGCGACGGTCGGTACGTGCCAAGCCGGGCGAGTCAGGTATCTCGCGACTAGCGAAAAGGTGAGGTCGGCGTGGTTAGATGCGTGACGGAAGGGGTAGCGAGGGATCACGCGACGCAGCGCGCTTGACCCCGCCTGTCTCGACCGGCCCGATTCGAGTTCGTGGTGTTCGTGACCCCGACTGGAGGAGTGCAGTGGATCTGTCATTGTCGACGCGCACCGAAGGCGACCGCACGGTCGTCGTAGTAGGCGGAGAGATCGACGTCTACACCGCACCGAAATTGCGTGAGCAGCTCATCGACCTCGTGGCGGCGGGCAACTACCACATCGTCGTCGACATGACCAAGGTCGAATTCCTTGATTCGACGGGCCTCGGCGTGCTCGTGGGCGGCCTGAAGCGGGTGCGCGCCCACGACGGCTCGCTGCGCCTGGTCTGCACCCAGGAACGCATCCTGAAAATCTTTCGCATTACCGGGCTCACCAAGGTCTTTCCGATCCACAGCTCGGTCGACGAGGCCGTCGCGGCGACCGATTAGCGGGCTCGATGGTGGCTACCGTCACGGTGACTTTCACGCCGCTGCCCGCGCACGTTCGCACCGCCCGGTTCGTAGCGGCCTCGGTCGCTCGGCGTGCGGGTGTCGCCGAGACCTTGCTCGACGAAGTCCGGCTGGCGGTGAGCGAGGCCTGTTCGCTCGCGGTCCGTCTTCATCGCACGCGCGGCGTCGTCCGGCCGGTAGAGCTGCGGCTTACCGATGGCGTCGGAAAGTTCCGCATCGAGGTCGCCGATGCCGTCCCGCGGCCGAGGCCCGCCGCCGGCGGCCCGCTGACTTTCGATTCACCGGACGATTCGCCGGACGACGACCTCCCGGCAGCGGGCGAGTTGCGCACCGTGTTGACAGGCGACGCGTTGTTGGCGGACGACGACGGCCCGATCGACCTGGGTGCCCGGGAGCGCATCGGGCTTGCCGTGATCGTCGGGCTGGTCGACGACGTGCGAGTGGAGTACCTCGACACCGGCTCGGTGGTCACCATGTGCTGGCCGATCACGAGCGGCGCGGCGGTCGGCTCGCCGACCGGCAGTCTCAACGTCTTGTGACGCGGACTCGGACGCGGTGTCCGGTCGACGCGGGCGTCATCTTCTCCGATATCCGCACCGATTGAGGGTTCGCGTAGGGGTCACGGGCAGCTTGCTACCCGAGCGGACTTTCGATCAGGGACGGCGACATGCAAGGCTAGGGCGACTCGAAGGCCCACAAGGCTGGGAGGGTCTCGAACTACGGACGCGTGAGATCTGGCACATCGCGGACAACATCGGCGGTGTGCTGCCATAGACTCTCCGGTCCACACGGGACGGGCCTCGCCCACCCTCCCTCGAGGTGTGCCGTACATCTACGCCACGGTCCGGAAAGCCCGGACGCGCTGGCGGCCGAGGAGGAAGCATGTTTCGGCTACAAGCCGACACGGGCGTAGCCACCCACGTGACGGGTGGCAACTACACCTGGATTTGGATCGTCGCCATCGTCGCGCTGTTCGCGCTCGGCGTGGCCTTCACGCTCGTTCGTCAGGTGCTTGCCACCGACCAGGGCACCGACAACATGAGGCGGATCGCCGGCGCCGTCCAAGAGGGCGCGGCCGCCTATTTGCGACGGCAGTTTCGCACGCTGAGCATTTTCGCCGTCATCGTCTTTTTGCTTTTGCTGCTCTTGCCGGCCGATTCCGGTGGTCAACGGATCGGCCGATCGATCTTTTTCCTCGTAGGCGCGGGCTTCTCGGGCATTACCGGCTACACCGGCATGTGGCTCGCCGTCCGGGCCAACGTGCGGGTGGCGGCGGCCGCGCGCACCGGCGAATCGCGCGGCGCGATGCGGATCGCCTTTCGCACCGGCGGTGTGGCGGGCATGTTCACTGTCGGCCTCGGCCTGCTCGGTGCCGCCATCGTCGTCCTGATCTTTCGGGCGGACGCGCCGAAGGTGCTCGAGGGTTACGGCTTTGGTGCCGCGCTGCTCGCGATGTTCATGCGTGTCGGCGGCGGCATCTTCACCAAGGCGGCCGACGTCGGCGCCGACCTGGTAGGCAAGGTCGAGCAGGGCATTCCTGAAGACGACCCGCGCAACGCGGCCACGATTGCCGACAACGTGGGCGACAACGTCGGCGACTGCGCCGGCATGGCGGCCGACCTGTTCGAAAGCTACGCGGTGACGCTGGTAGCGTCGCTGATTCTCGGTAAGGCGGGCTTCGGTGACCTCGGTCTGGTCTTTCCGCTCATCGTGCCCGCGATCGGCGTGCTGACCGCGGTCGTTGGAATCTACGCGGTGGCGCCACGGGTGAAAGACCGCAGTGGCATGACGGCGATCAACCGAGGTTTCTTCATCTCGGCAGGCATTTCCGTCGTACTCGTTGCGATCTTGGCATTCGCGCAACTGCCGTCGAAGTTCAGTGACCTCAAGGGCGTCGGCCGCGACATCGCGTCGCATTCGGGCGACCCGCGGGTGTTCGCTCTTGTCGCGGTCGTCATCGGCATCGTGCTCGCCGCGGTGATCCAGCAGCTCACCGGTTATTTCACCGAGACCACCCGGCGTCCGGTTCGCGACATCGGCAAGACCTCGCTCACCGGGCCGGCCACCGTGATCTTGTCGGGCGTCTCCGTCGGTCTCGAATCGGCGGTCTACTCGGCGCTGCTGATCGCCGCCGCGGTGTACGGCGTGTTCTTGCTCGGCGGTGGTTCGATCGTGCTGTCGCTGTTCGCGGTGGCGCTGGCCGGCACCGGCTTGCTGACCACAGTCGGCGTCATCGTCGCGATGGACACCTTCGGCCCGGTCTCCGACAACGCGCAGGGCGTCGCCGAAATGTCGGGCGACGTGCACGGCGAGGGGGCCGTCGTCCTCACCAAGCTCGACGCGGTGGGCAACACCACCAAGGCGATCACCAAAGGCATCGCGATCGCGACCGCGGTGCTCGCCGCGACCGCGCTGTTCGGTTCGTTCACCGACTCGGTCAACACCGAGAAAGCGAACGCTTTGAAGTCGCTCGCCGACAAGACGGTCGGCGGCATCACCGCGCTCAACCTCGGCTCCGACATCGTGCAACCGAACACCATCGTGGGCGTCATCATCGGCGCGGCGGTCGTCTTCTTCTTCTCCGGCCTCGCCATCAACGCTGTCTCGCGGGCCGCGGGTGCCGTGGTGTTCGAGGTGCGCCGGCAGTTCCGAGAAATCAAGGGCATCATGGACGGCTCGGCCACGCCCGAGTACGGCAAGGTCGTCGACATCGTCACTCGCGACTCGCTTCGTGAACTGGCGACGCCCGGACTCCTCGCGGTGTTGGCGCCGATCGCCACCGGGTTCTTGCTCGGTATCGGAGCACTCGCCGGTTACCTTGCCGGTGCGATCGCTTGCGGAACCTTGATGGCGGTGTTCTTGGCCAACTCCGGCGGTGCTTGGGACAACGCCAAGAAGCTGGTCGAAGATGGCAACCACGGCGGCAAGGGATCCGAGGCGCACGCGGCCACCGTCATCGGAGACACGGTCGGCGACCCGTTCAAAGACACTGCGGGCCCGGCCATCAACCCCCTGATCAAGGTGATGAACCTGGTCTCGCTGCTCGTCGCCCCGGCGATCGTGCGCTACAGCATCGGCACGCACGAGAACGTCGGCGTGCGGGTGCTCATCGCCGTCCTCGCTATTGCGATCTTGGTTGTGGCGATCGTGATCTCGAAGCGGCGCAGCGTCGCGGTCGGTGCCGAGGAGCCACAGGGCGAGGCAACCACGATCACCGTGTAGGGAGCGTTTTGCGTTCGCGATCATGTGGCTGGAGGCGCCGCGCGCGTTCCCTCGCCGCATGATCGCGAGCGCGCCGATGTCGCGGCTAGTCTGTAAAGCATGGGCAGGCAGGACGGCAGCCGCGTTGGCAATGGTTGCGTCGGAGTCGGCGGTAGTGGAAACGGCGGAAACGGTGACCGTTAGTGACGCCGCCGGGGTCGCCGCGAACATGATCGCGGCGGGTGAGCCGCTCAAGAACGTCTGGCGGTACGCCATCGTGCAACTGCTCGACGACTACCGAAGCGTGCGTGGCCGTGACGGCGTTGCCGGGGCCGCCGCGCTTTTCACGCGGCCTCCGGCACCGGTAGGTGATGTGAGGGTCGACGCTGCTTTGGCGGCGCTCGCCGAGTACCTGGCGCGCGCAGATGGCTGGACGCCGCCGGATTGGGTTCGTGATCCCGATCGGGCGACGCCTCAGTGGTGGTTCGTCACCGACTGGACAGGGTTGCAGCCGAAGGCCTTGGTCGAGTCGCCTATGTCCTTTCGCAAGCGCGGCGTGTTTATCACTGACGACGCATTGGCGCGGGCGTGACTGTCGGTTTCCGCCGCGAGGAGATCGATTCGCTTCTCGAGGACCTGAATGCCGAGCTCGAGCGGCGCGGCGCGAAGGCCGACTTGTTCTTGGTAGGCGGAGCGGCTATCGCGGTGGCTTTTGACGCCCGTCGGGCAACCCACGATCTCGATGCCGTGTTCCAACCCGCTGCCGTCGTCCGAGAGGCCGCTCGCGCCGTCGCTGACAAGCGCGGCCTCGGTGACGACTGGTTGAACGACGCTGTCAAAGGGTTCCTTCCCGGCCCCGATGCCGACGCGGAGCGCTACTTCGCCGGGTCGGCACTGCGCGTCGATGTCGCCTCCGCGCGGTTCTTGCTCGCCATGAAGCTGTTCGCGTCGCGGGTAGAAACCGACGCGGACGACATTGCGTTTCTCTACCGGGAGGTTGGATTCACGACTGTGGCCCAGGGACTGGAGTTGGTTTCGACCGCCTACCCGGGTCGGCCGATCGACGTCAAGGTCCAATATCTACTCGAAGAGGTCGTGAGAAAGTTGCGGGCTGAAACCGGGTCTGGCCGCGCGGGATGAGGCCTGGGTCGGTGATCGCCCGCGGCGCGCCGAAGGTCTTTTAGCCCGCCCGAGGGAACCATCGGCTCGGCTTTGCCGTTACGGTGTGGCCGAGCGACCTTTCCGGCCGCCGCGCTCGTCGCCCATCGAGAAAGGCAGTGCCACCCGCTGTGCCCCCCCGCGTCAAGTCAACAAGCCGGCCGGACGGCGACACCCGCCGCCTGGTGATCGTCGAGTCGCCGGCGAAGGCGAAGACCATTGCCGGCTACCTCGGCCGCGGCTACGTCGTCGAGTCGAGCATCGGGCACATCCGTGATCTGCCGACGTCGGCCGCCGACATCCCGGCCAAGTACAAGAAGGAGCCGTGGGCGCGCCTCGGTGTCGACGTCGACAACGGGTTCGAGCCGCTCTACGTCGTCAACGCTGACAAGAAGCAGCAGGTCGCCAAGCTGAAAGCGGCGCTCGCCGACGTCGACGAGCTGTACCTCGCCACTGACGAAGACCGCGAAGGCGAGGCAATCGCCTGGCACCTGCTCGAGGTGCTCAAGCCGCGGGTTCCGGTGCGCCGCATGGTTTTCCACGAGATCACCCGCGACGCGATCGAGGAGGCGGCGCGCAACCCGCGCGAGCTCAATCAGTCGCTCGTCGACGCGCAAGAGACCCGCCGGGTGCTCGACCGGCTCTACGGATACGAAGTCAGCCCGGTGCTTTGGAAGAAGGTCATGCCGCGGTTGTCGGCCGGCCGGGTGCAAAGCGTCGCCACGCGGATGGTCGTCGATCGAGAGCGTGAGCGCATCGCGTTTCGTTCCGCTTCTTATTGGGACGTCGACGCAGTCTTCGCGACCGCGCCCGCCTTCGAGGCGAGCCTGGTGGCGGTCGATTCGAAGCGCGTTGCCACCGGCCGCGACTTCGATTCGCTGGGCCGCCTGAAGTCTGCCGACTTGGTACATCTCGACGAGCCTGCCGCGGTCGAACTTGCCGAAGGCTTACGCGACAGCGATTTCGTCGTCCGGTCTGTCGAAAGCAAGCCGTACCGCCGCTCGCCGGCCGCGCCGTTCATGACGAGCACGCTGCAACAAGAGGCGAGCCGCAAGCTGCGTTTTTCGTCGCAGACGACGATGCGAATCGCCCAGCGGCTCTACGAAAACGGCTACATCACCTACATGCGTACCGACTCCACGACGTTGTCCGAGACGGCGTTGAACGCGGCGCGTGCGCAGGTACGTGAGCTGTACGGCAGCGAGTTCTTGCCCGACGCGTCGCGGCGTTACGAGAAAAAAGTGAAGAACGCGCAAGAGGCGCACGAGGCGATTAGGCCTTCCGGCGACCGGTTCATGACCCCGGGCGAGTTGGCCGGCCAGCTTTCGGGTGACGAGTTCCGGCTGTACGAGCTCATTTGGCAACGCACGCTGGCCTCGCAGATGACCGACGCCACCGGGCACACCGTCACCGTTCGCCTCGGCGGCGTTTCTCGTGACGGGCGCGACGCGGAGTTTTCGGCGTCCGGCACGGTGATCGTGCACCAAGGGTTTTTGAAGGTGTATGTCGAGAGCAGCGACGACGACGCGGACGATTCTGGTCGCGAACGCCGGTTGCCATCGCTTTCTGAGGGCGACGTCGTGCGGGCCGAATCGCTGCAACCGGTCGGCCACAGCACCAACCCGCCCGCGCGCTACACCGAGGCCACGTTGATTCGTGCTCTCGAAGAGCGCGGCATCGGCCGGCCGAGCACTTTTGCCAGTATTATCAGCACAATTCTCGACCGCGGTTACGTATTCAAGAAAGGCTCGGCGCTGGTGCCGACCTTCTTGGCATTCGCGGTTATCCAATTGTTGGAGCGGCATTTCGCCGACTTGGTCGACTACGGGTTCACCGCCGAAATGGAGGAAGACCTCGACGAAATCGCGGCCGGTGAGCTTGGTCGCCTCGCGTGGCTGACTCGCTTTTATTTCGGCACCCCGTTTGACGACACTCCACCCGACGATGGGCAGCCTTCGCGTAACGGTTCACCCGATCACCGCGGGCCGGCGTCCGGCCTGAAAGCGCTGGTGAGTCATCAACTCGCCGAAATCGACGCGCGCGATGTCAGTTCCTTTCCGCTCGGCGATTCCGGAATTGTCGTGCGGGTCGGCCGTTACGGCACCTATGTCGAGCGCGACGGCCAGCGAGCCAACGTTCCCGACGGCGTCGCGCCTGACGAGCTGACCGCCGAATACGCGCAGGCGTTGCTCGACAAACCCTCCGGCGAGCGGCAGCTGGGAGTGAATCCCGCGTCAGGCCTCGACATCGTCGCGAAAGACGGCCGCTACGGGCCTTACGTCACCGAGGTTTTGCCGGAGGGTTCGAAACAAAAGCCGCGCACGGCATCGCTGTTCAAGTCGATGTCGCTCGACACCGTCACGCTCGACGACGCGTTGAAGCTGTTGACGTTGCCGCGAGTGCTCGGGGTGGTCGACGGCGAAGAAGTCGTCGCCAGCAACGGCCGCTACGGGCCGTACGTGAAAAAGGGCAGTGAGACGCGGTCGATCGAGTCGGAAGAACAGCTGCTGACCATCACCATGGACGACGCCCTTGCCCTGCTGGCGCAGCCGAAACAGCGCGGACGACGTACGGGCGTTTCGGCCGGCCCGCTTCGGGAATTGGGCGTCGACCCGGCCACCGAAAAGCCAGTCGTGGTGCGCGACGGCCGATTCGGCCCGTACGTAACCGACGGCGAAACCAACGCGACGCTACGCAAGGGTGACGCGGTCGAAAGCATCACGTTGGAGCGGGCTTCCGAATTGCTGGCTGACAAGCGAGCGCGTGGCCCGGCGCCGAAAAAGACCGCTCGCAAGTCTGCCGCGAAGAAGTCGGCCACCAAGAAGACGGCGGCGAAGAAGACCACCCGCAAGGTTGCCGCCAAGTAACCTCTCGGTGCTCCGCTGCCTGCCACGCCTGTGGACGACGGATACCGCGCGGGCAGCAAGCGAGGCGAGATACTAGAGGCTGGCCCACCGCCGTCCGCCAATGCCGCCGTCCGCCAATAGGAGAAGCCGCGGGTCGCACCGGTGTGCGACGCTGTCGAAGACGATCTGCTCACCGCAGGTCCGACGTCTTAGGGGAGACCGTCATCGCTGATCACGGTGCCGCACCGGGGCCGACATCCGCCTCGGCGCTTCGCGCTGCGTCCAACGACGGTGTGGTGGGCTTTCGCGGCGTCCTTTCGATCAAGGCCTTTCGCAAGCTGTGGATCGCGTTGTCGCTGTCGAGCTTCGGCGACTGGCTCGGGTTCATGGCCCAGACGTCGCTGGCGTCGACGCTCGCGGGCAGCCACTCGTACCAGGTCGCGAACTACTCGGTCGGCCTCGTGGTGTTCGTGCGGTTGCTGCCCGCCGTCACCCTCGCACCGCTCGCCGGGGCGTTGGCCGACCGCCTTGATCGCCGGCTCACCATGGTTATCGCCGACATCGGCCGGTTTTCGCTGTACATCTCGATCCCGCTCGCGCACTCGCTGTGGTGGCTGTTCGTCGCGACGTTCCTCATCGAGACGTTGAGCCTGTTCTGGATCCCCGCGAAAGAGGCCACCGTCCCGAACCTGGTGCCGCCCGAACGCCTCGAGCAAGCCAACCAGCTCAGCCTGCTCACCACCTACGGTTCGGCGCCGGTGGCCGCCCTCGTGTTCTCGCTGCTCACGTTGTTCACCGGCGTGATTGCCCGCGCCATCCCGTTCTTCACCACGAACAAGGTCGACCTCGCGCTCTACTTCGACGGCCTGACGTTCCTCGTGTCGGCCGCGACGATCTTCACGTTGCGCGAGGTGTCGCATCAGGGCGGACGACGACGAATCAGCCTTCCCGCTACCGCTGGCCCGGACGGCCGAGCGGTCGGGCTTCACGTCCCGGCCGACGAATACCAGCCGGTCTCCCATCCCAGCGTGTTCAAGTCGATCCTCGAAGGCTGGCAGTTCATCGGCCAGACCCGAGTCTTGCGCGGCCTGGTGATCGGCATGCTCGGGGCGTTCGCCGCCGCCGGCGTCGTGGTCGGGCTCGCGAAGATATACGTGCGCGACCTCGGCGGTGGCGACCCTGGTTACGGCGCGCTGTTCGGCTCGGTGTTCATGGGCCTGGCGGCCGGCATGTTCTTGGGTCCGCGATTCTTGCGGGCGCTGCCGCGACGCCGGTTGTTCGGAGTGTCGATCGCCGCGGCTGGCGTCGTCCTGGCGCTTACCGCGCTTATCCACAACCTGGTGCTTGTCGTCATCGGCGCGTTCTTGATGGGCGCATGCTCAGGTATGGCCTGGGTCACCGGATACACGCTCTTCGGCTTGGAGGTCGAAGACGCCAAACGCGGCCGCACTTGGGCCACCTTGCAATCGCTGATGCAAGTCGACCTTTTGCTCATGGTTGCGGCCGGGCCGTTCATCTCCGGTGCGATCGGCGAGCACACGCTCACCTTCGAAGACATCGTGCTGCACGGCAACGGCTCGTCGGTCACGCTGTTCGGGGCCGGCTTGCTCTCGCTCGTCGTGGGAATCATCGCCTACAAGCAGATGGACGACCGCGACGTATCCCTTTGGAGAGATCTCATCGCAGCGATCCGAGGCTTGCATCCGCTTACCGGCAGAGGCGTCTCGACCGGCTTCTTCGTCGCGCTCGAGGGTGGCGAAGGCGCGGGCAAGTCGACCCAGGCGAAGCTGCTCGCGCAATGGTGTGAGGCTCGCGGGTACGAGGTCGTCACCACCTTCGAACCCGGCGCCACGCTTATCGGACGCCGGCTTCGCGAGCTCCTGCTCGACCCGGCCAACACCGGCTTGTCGCCTCGGGCCGAAGCGCTGATGTACGCCGCCGACCGCGCCGAACACGTCGCGTCGGTGATTCGGCCCGCCCTCGCGCGCGGCGCGATCGTCATCAGCGACCGCTACGTCGACTCTTCGCTCGCCTATCAAGGCGCCGGCCGCAACCTGACGATTGCCGAGGTCGAACGGTTGTCGCAGTTCGCGACGTCCGGGCTTCGACCCGACCTCACGGTCTTGCTCGACATCGACGTCGACGAAGGCCTTTCCCGCACCGCAGCGCGCGATGCCACCCCTGACCGCCTGCAGGCAGAGGCCGTCGAGTTCCACCAGCTCGTACACGACACGTTTCGCGAGCTCGCCGACACCGACCCCGACCGCTACCTCGTCGTCAACGCGTCGCTGCCGTCCGACGTCGTGCACCGGCTCATCGTGAAACGGCTCGATCGGCAGATTCCGCGGGTGCCGCCTGACGCCAGGGAAACCGCCCCGCTGAAAGTTGGCCGCCGGTGAGTGTTTTCGACGAACTCGTCGGCCAGCAACGCGTCGTCGAGGTGTTACGTGACGCCGCCGACGGCGTCGGCATGACCCACGCCTGGCTGTTCACCGGCCCTCCAGGCTCAGGTCGCTCGGTCGCCGCGCGGGCGTTCGCGGCCGCCCTGCAGTGCAATCGCCCCGGAGGGTCGGGTGGTACCGCCGAACCGAGAGGGTGCGGCGTGTGCCCGCAATGCCACACTGTGTTGGCCGGCACGCACGCCGACGTCGAATTCGTTCGCCCGCAGGGGCTTTCCCTCGGTGTGCGCGAGGCGCGTGAGCTCGTCGCCAGGGCCGCTCTCGCGCCGTCCGGCCATGGTTGGCAGATCGTCGTGATCGAAGACGCCGACCGTCTCACCGAAGGCGCCGCGAACGTGTTGCTCAAGGCGATCGAAGAACCGACCCCGCGAACCGTGTGGTTGCTGTGCGTCCCGTCTGCCGAAGACCTCGTGGTGACGATCCGCTCACGATGTCGCGTCGTGGCGTTGCGTACGCCGCCGACCGACGCGGTCGAGGCAGTGCTCGTTTCTCGTGACGGCGTCGAGCCATCTATGGCGGCCTTCGCGGCGCGCGCAGCCGCCGGCCATGTCGGCCGGGCTCGCAGGTTGGCCACCGATGCCGCCGCGCGTTCGCGCCGTGGCGCGGTTTTGCGCATTCCCTCGTCGCTACGCGGTGTCGGCGATTGCCTTGACGCCGCGAAGCAACTCATCGACGCGGTCAATGCTGAAGCCAGCGAAATCACCGCGAGCCTCGACGAAAATGAAACAGCGTCACTGAAAGAGGCGTTCGGCGAAGGTGGCACGGCATCCGGTGGCCGGGGCGGGTCAGCGGCAACCCGAGCGGCAACCCGCGCGGCGGCGTCCGCGTTGAAAGACCTTGAAACTAGGCAAAAATCGCGCGCGACGCGTACTACTCGCGACGCTCTCGATCGGTCGCTCACCGATCTCGCCGGCTTTTACCGCGACGTGCTCGTGCTGCAACTGGGTACCGGCGTCGCGATTGCCAACGCCGACGAAGAGAACGCCATTGCCGAGCTCGCACACGCGTCGAGTGCCGAAGCGACGTTGCGCAGGCTCGACGCGATCCTCGCCTGTCGCACCGCGCTCGACGCGAACGCCAATCCGCTGCTCACCATCGAAGCGTTGATGCTCGCCCTTCGCTAGCCCCCCTTCCTCCGTGATCGCGAAGACTTTTTGGCACCTATGGGGGTACGAGTCTTCGTGATCAGGGGAAACCGTACGTGCGCTCGACACGCATGCTCAGCAAAATTCGCTTGTCGGCAACCATCGCCTCGCGAAACTCCTGCCAATCGGGGTGCTCGCCGGCGACGTCGCGGTAGAGCGCCACGAGCGCGTCGACAGTCGCGTCGTCGAGGGCCTCGGCCACCGGACTTAGAACGGCATTCCCCTCCGCTACCACCCAATGCCAATGGTCGTCGCTCACCACATGCAGGCTCATGCGCGGATCGCGCCGCAAATTCTTCACCTTCACGCGGTCGTCAGTGACCGACACCCGAACGACACCGGCGTCGTACTTGTAGTTGATGACCGAAAGCTGCGGCCTGCCGTCGCGCTTGATGGTCGCCAACGTCGCGAATTTGCCGGCGACCAACAACTTTTCGTGGGTGGGCTCCATGCGCACCACCCTAGTTTCTTGGTGGGGCGGTGCTTTCGCGGACGACGAGTTGTGTCGCCAACTCGAAACGCAGCGTTTCGATTTCCTCGCCGCGCACCAGGCGCAAGACGGTACGCGCGGCCAGCATGCCCATCTCGACCAGCGGCTGGCGCACCGTGGTCAACGGCGGCGACGACCACCGGGCTTCGGGCAAATCGTCGAAGCCGACGACGCTGATGTCGCTCGGAATGCGCCAGCCGTGCTGGCGGATCGCTTCGTAAACGCCGTAGGCCATTTGATCGCTCGACGCGAATATCGCGGTAGGCGGTTTCTCCGACGCCAGAAACTTCTGGCCCGCCGCGAAACCAGACTCGTGGTAGAAGTCGCCTTGATAGATCAGATCGTCGTCGGAGGGGATGCCGGCCGCGTCAAGCGCCGTCCGGTATCCGTCGAGTCTCGCCCTGCTGCATTGCAGCCGAGGCGGGCCCAAGATGAGCCCGATGCGACGATGCCCGAGGCCTACCAGGTGTTCGGTCGCGCTCAAGCCGCCTGCCCAGTTCGTGGCCCCGATCGTCGGCAGATCGACCGACGGCACGCCCGCCGGGTCGACCACCACGGTTGGCAGATGCCTGCGCAGTTCGGCCTGCAGCTTGGGGTTTAGGTGCGAGGTCACGAGGATCACGCCGTCGGAGGCGCGCGCCTGCACGTTTTGCCACCAGCGGCGTTCGGACGTCGCCTGGCTGTGCACCGCGGAAATTACGACACCGACGCCGACGTCGTGGCAAACTTCCTCGACGCCGCGAATGATCTCAACAGCCCACGGACTGTCGAGATCGTTGAAGACGAGGTCGACCAGGCTCGCGTTACCGCCCTTCGGCGTGCCGCGACGCCGATACTCGTGACGCTGCAGGAGTTCTTCGATGCGGCTTCGCGTCTCGGGGGCGACGTCCATGCGGCCGTTGAGAACGCGCGACACCGTAGGCACCGACACGCCTGCTTCTTCGGCGATGTCGGCGATGGTCACGCGGCGGCGTTCGCCGGTAGTCACAGCGACTCCTCTTCCGGCTCGGTTGTCTCAGGATACGCATGCCCGCGCGGCCCCGGTTCGAGCGCCGCGGCGCGTCCGGCACGGGGTTCGGCAGTGGGTTCGGTAGTGGGTTCGGAACTGGGTTTGGGCAGATACTCGAACCAGCCGAAGTCGGCGACGTTGTTGCTCGGCTCGCCGTTGCCGGTGGCGAACATCCCCACGACGGCGCCGAAGAAGCCACCCGCCTCGGCGTAACTGAGATGCGATCCGTCGACCTCGGCAAGCGCGACGTCATCGACGCTCAGCGTGTAGCGCGGGCCTTCGCCGCGCACAGCCAAGCGCGGCGGACCGGCACCGATTGGCGCCGTCGCCAGCACGTCGTCGTTCCCGTGAGTTCGTCGGACGGCGCGAGCTTGCCGAGATCCGTTCTCACGACAGATCTCGAGCCTGATCTGAAAGTCGTCGCTTTGCACCACGGCGAGCCCGGCGCACTCGGTGCCGGTGGCGGGCTCGAAGTCGAGTTCGCTCGTCGCGATGAAATCGCGGTGCTGCTGACGCCGGCACACGAAACTCGGATTGGCCAGTTCGCCGAGTGTTTCCGGCCGAACCGCCAGTCGCAAATAGCTGGGCCGCTCCGTAAGGCTCCACCACGTCTCGCGCGGGGTTCGCAAGAACATCCACGACGGGTGCAGGTCGGCGGTGTCGAAGGAGTTGCGTGCCGGTAGGGGTTCGCACGGTGCCGGCCGCAGAGCCGGACGGCGCTCTTCGAGCCTCACCTGCCCGACGCCGGGATTGAACACCGGCCAGCCGTCTTCCCACGACACCGGCGTGAGAAAGGTTTCGCGGCCGAGGTTGCCTTCCTCGTTATCGCGGACGCCGAGTAGCACCGCCCACCAATCGTCGTCCGCGATATCGACGAGATCGGCATGGCCGACGGCAACGATCGGCGCGCGCCGGCCGAGATGGCGCGTGGTCGCCACCGGATTGCGGGGGCAGCCTACGTAGGGCCCGACGACGTTGTCGCTACGCGCGACGACGACAGCGTGGTCGAACGAGGTGCCGCCTTCGGCGGCTAGCAGGTAGCAGTGGCCGTGAATTCGATAGATGTGTGGACCTTCTGCCCATCGAGCATCACGTAGCGCGCCGTGCCAGATGGCGTGGCGCTCGCCTGTCAACGCGAGCTTGTCGCGATCGAATTCCTGTACCCACACGGCCGTGTGGCCCGCGTCGTCTTGTTGGGTCGCGGCGCAAAACCAGCCGCGCCCGTCGTCGTCGAAGAACAGCGACGGGTCGAAACCGTTGGCGTCGTCGAGCCAAGCGGGATCAGACCACGGCGTCGCCGGATCGGTCGTGGTGACGACGAAATGACCCGACCGCCGCGAGCCACCGACGAGCGTGCACGTCACATAAAAAACCCCGTCGGCGTAACGAATCGTCGGCGCGAACAGCCCGCCAGAACACCGGACGCCGTCGAGCGGGAGTTGCTCGGGGCGGTCGAGAACGTGCCCGATCAACCGCCAATCCACCAGATCGCGACTGTGGTAGATGGGCAATCCCGGGAAGTACTCGAACGTCGACGTCACGAGGTAGAAGTCGTCGCCAACGCGCGTGATCGACGGATCGGGGTGCGGTCCGGGCAGCACTGGGTTTCGGAAAGTACCCGTCATTGCACCGTGACGTCGGCCGTCAATCGCCGCGAAAACCCGACGACGCGTTGCGGTCCGACGAGCCGCACGTTGACGCGATGGCAAACGTCGCCGCTCGATTTGGAAAGGCGCAACTCGATATCGCCGGGCTCGACGATGCGTTTTCCCGACCGGCCGGTGAAAGAACTGAGGTCAGCATGGACGCCGAACGTCAACCGCTTCGATTCGCCCGGCTCGAGAGGCACCCGCGAATAGCCGATAAGTCTGATGTCGGGCCTGCTCACCGACGCGACCGGGTCGTGCAGGTAAAGCTGCGCGACCTCAACTCCCGCGCGCGAACTGGTGTTCGTGATTTGTACCGACACCCGAACCTCGCCGTCCGTGGAGACTTCGGCGATGTCGTCGCCCGCGCCGGCTTTCTCGCCCGTGTCGACGCGCACGTCGTCCCATCGAAAGGTCGAATACGAAAGGCCGTGGCCGAAAGGCCAAAGCGGCGTGGGGTCGACGTTGCTGACCTCGTTGCGCAGGCCGAGCGGCGGTGTCACATAGGTGGCGGGCTGGCCGTTCGGCGTGCGCGGAATGCTGACCGGAAGCCGGCCCGTCGGATTCACTCGGCCCGACAGCACACCCGCCAGAGCCGAAGCGCCCTCCTCGCCGGGGAAGAACGACTGCACGGCGGCGGCGACGCGATCGGCGAAATTGCCCAGCGCGTAAGGGCGGCCGGTAATCAAGACGGCGACGACGGGTGTGCCGGTCGCGAGCAGAGCGTCGAGCAACCCGGCTTGCGCGCCGGGCAACGCGAGGTCTTCGGCGTCGCACCCCTCGCCCGACGTGCCGCGCCCGAAAAGGCCGGCCTTGTCGCCGAGCGCGACGACACACACGTCGGCCCGCTTCGCTGCCTCGATTGCCGCGCCGAAGCCCGACGTGTCGTTGCCGCTGACCTCGCAGCCCTGGCAAAACTCGAGTGTCGAGGCGGGAAACTCCTCGCGCATGGCGTCGAGCAACGTCGCGATTTTGACGCCGAACGGAATCTCCGGATGTTGACTTCCGACGTGGCTCGGAAACGTGTAGCACCCCAGCATGGCCAGCGGGTCGTTCGCTCGCGGGCCGACGAGCGCAATGCGCGCGTCGGGCTTGAGCGGCAAAGCACCGAAATTCGCGACTAATACGACGGATTGTTCGGCTAGCTGTCTCGCTAACCCGCGCGACTCGTCGGTATCGAGTCGAAGTGAGCCGCGCGCGGCGTCGGCGTCGCCGTCGATCGTGTGGTCGGCGAGAGCGGGCGGCTCCGGACACCAATCCGGATCAAGCAGGCCCATCTGGCATTTTTGCGTGAGCACACGTCGGGCGGCCCTGTCGACGCGAGCCTCGGAGACGCGCCCGTCGCGCACCGCCTCGAGCAGCGGATCTCCGTAGCAATGGACGGTGGGAAGTTCGACGTCGATGCCCGCTTCGAGGGCTAATGCGGCGGCGTCGCCTTCCGACCCGGCCACCCGGTGCAGCAGGTGCAAGAACGAAATGCCGAAGTAGTCGGCTACCACCGTTCCGCTGAAACCCCACTCGTCGCGGAGCAAACCGGTCAGCAGGTTGCCGTCAGCAGCGACCGGAACGCCGTCGATTTCGGTGTAAGCGTGCATGACCGCGCGCGCGCCGCCGTCGCGGATCGCCATTTCGAACGGTGGGAGCAAGACGTCGGCGACCTCGCGGGGTCCGGCTGAAACCGGACCGAAGTTGCGGCCGGCGCGCGACGCCGAATAGCCGACAAAATGCTTCAACGTCGCGATGACGCCGGCTGACTCGAGACCGCGAACGTACGCCGTGCCGATCGTCGCCACGAGGTACGGGTCTTCGCCGATCGTCTCCTCGACGCGCCCCCACCGGTAGTCGCGGACGACGTCGAGCACGGGCGCGAGCCCTTGGTGCACGCCGACGTGCCGCATGGCCTGCCCGATCTGAGTGGCCATGCTTTGCACGAGGTGGGGATCGAACGTCGCGCCCCAGGCGAGCGGCGTCGGGTAGATCGTCGCGCCGTACGTCATGAACCCCGACAGGCACTCCTCGTGAGCGATCGCCGGGATGCCGTGCCGGCTCGCGGCGACGATGTCTGCCTGCGTGCGGGCAAGCGCGCGGGCGGCGAGCGCCGGATCGACCGGCGAGGTGCCGAACGGCCGGGTGAGCTGCCCGAGACCTTTCGTGATCAGCTTCTGCAAGTCGGTGGGCACGGTGGCCAGGTCGTGCTGGTGGGGCGCGACGCCGTCGCCGGACGCGTCAGCACCGACCCAGACACCGAAGAGCTGAGCGATCTTCTCCTCGAGGGTCATCGCAGCAAGCAACTCGGAGACGCGGACGTCGACGGGGAGCGCCGGGTTGCGCCAGGCCTCCCCTGCCGCGGCGGTTTCCGGTGCGACGGTTTCCGGTGCGACGGAGTCGGTGCTGGTTGCGTCTCGTTGCACGTTCGGCTCTTCTCTGAAATGACGTGGCCTTCCGGAAACTACCGGAAGTGAACTTCCAAGGAGCTCAGCCTTGCACAGCGAATGTAACGGTTGCAAACGGTCGACGGGAAGGGTTGACCGCGATTGAGGGAAGGCATTACGGTGACGCCACCGTCACAAACTATCGCCGCTACTCCGATAACTTTCGGAACCAAGCGCGCGGCACACTAGCTCGGGCACCCGTGCGGATGTGCGGGTCCCTTCCCGAAGGGACACTCATGATCAGCGGCACCAAACGAACTCGAATCGCCGCCGTCAGCCTGGTGGCTGTGGCGGCGATGGGCCTCGCGGCCTGCAGCAGCTCCGGCAACTCCGGAGGGTCGACCAACAACAGCACGCCGCCGCCCGGCGGCACGAGCAGCTCGAGCGGGGGCGGCGGCAGCAGCTCGAGCCCCGCATCGAACGAGCCCGTCACGTTGACCTGGTGGCACAACGCCAACAACGATCCCGGCAAGAGCGCGTTCCAGAAAGTCGCCGACGACTACCACGCGGCGCACCCGAACGTCACCTTCAAGGTTCAGCCGATCCAAAACGAAGACATCAAGACCAAGATTCCGATCGCGTTGCAGGGCACGCCGCCCGACATCTTCCAGCAATGGGGTGGCGGCGCGTTGGCGACGCAGCTCCAGTCTGGCAAGATCGCCGACCTCACCTCCGACGTCTCAAGCTGGATCGACCAGCTCGGCAAGAGCGCTTCGGGCTGGGCGGTCGACGGCAAGCAATACGGCGTGCCGTACGACTACCACGTGGTCGGCTTCTGGTACCGCACTGACCTGTTCCAAAAGGCCGGCATCAGCGAACCGCCGGCTACGTTCGACGACCTGCTCACCGACATCGGCAAGCTGAAGGCGGCTGGCATCGCGCCGATTTCCGTCGGTGGCAAAGACAAGTGGCCTGACGCCTTCTACTGGGAGAACTTCGTGTTGAAGGAGTGCCCGAAGGACGTCATCACGTCGAGCCTCGACGCGAAGAAGATGGACGACCCCTGCTTCATCAAGGCCGGTGAAGACCTGAAGAAGCTGCTCGATGCCAAGCCGTTCAACGACGGGTTCCTCGGTACCCCCGCGCAGCAGGGTGCAGGTAGCTCGGCCGGCTTGCTGGCCAACGGCAAGGCCGCGATGGAGCTGCAGGGCGACTGGGAAATGGCGGTCATGCCATCGCTTACGCAAGACAAGGACTTCGCGTCGAAGATGGGTTGGTTCCCCTTCCCCTCGGTGAGCGGTGGTAAGGGCGAGCCGGGCGCGGCGCTCGGCGGTGGTGACGGTTTCTCCTGCTCCACCAAGGCACCGGCAGTGTGCGCCGACTTCCTGAAGTACCTCACGAGCGCGCAAGTCGAAAGCGACCTGGTCAAGGCCAACGCCATCACCATTCCGTCGAACGCCGGCGCCGTCTCGGCGATCACCGACCCGACCTTGAAGAAGGTGCAGACCTACCTGCAAGGTGTGACCTACAACCAGCTCTACTTCGACCAGGCTCTGCCGACGAACGTGGGTAACGCAGTGAACGACGCCGTGGCGAACTTCTTCGCGGGGCAAGGCACGCCCGCCGACATCGCGGGTGCCGCGGCGAAGGCGGCAAGCCAGTAATGAGCGGTGGGAGTCGCGCGACGCTCCGGCAGAAGGAGCCGCTGCCGGACGTCGCGCTTCCCGCTCCCCGCGGGCTCGGCCGTGCTAAGGCACGGCCGAGCCTGCGTCAGGGCGCCGAACTTACGTTGCTCCTCGGCCCCGCGCTCGTGTTGTTCGTCGGATTCGTGCTCGTGCCGATCGGCGTCGCGGTCTACTACAGCCTTTACAACTGGCAAGGTTTCGGCCCGCTGACCGACTTCATCGGGTTCGGCAACTATCGGCGGGCGCTGTCAGACCCGGTATTCCAGCACGCAATCTGGCACAACCTGATCATCGCCGGACTGTCTTTGCTCATTCAGCTTCCGTTGAGCATCGGAATCGCGTTGCTGCTGAACCGGAAGATGCGCGGCCGCAACTTCTTGCGGTTGGTCGTCTTCGCGCCGTACGTGCTGTCGTCCGCCGTCACCGCGGTGACCTGGATGCTCATGCTGCAGCCCGGCGGGTTCATCGACCAGCTATTCAAGGGGGTCGGGCTCGGCAGCTGGGTGCATGCCTGGCTCGCCGACACCCATCTCGTGCTGTACACGATTTTCTTGGTCGCGACCTGGCAATACATGGGATTCGGCATCGTGCTGCTTCTCGCGGGCTTGCAAGGAATCCCGCACGAGCTACGCGAAGCCGCCGCGCTCGACGGTGCCACCGCGTGGCAGACGACGCGACAGGTCACCCTGCCTTTGCTCGGGCCGACGATTCGCATCTGGATTTTCTTGTCGATGATTGGCTCTTTGCAGCTGTTCGACTTGGTGTGGATTATGACCGGTGGCGGGCCAGCGGGGGCGTCGACGACCATGGCGACCTACCTCATCGACAAGGGCTTTCGCAGCTACGAGTTCGGCTACGGCAGTGCCGTCGCCGTCGTCCTGTTCGTCATTTGCTTTGTTTTTGCCTTGCTCTACCAGCGGTTCGCGCTAAGGCGCGACACTGCCGGAGCGTTGACGAGGATGGTGAGGTGACGTCATGGCAGTAGTCGCCGCCACCCCAGCCGACGTCGGAGACCACGGCGGCGGGCAGGGCAAGCAGGGTCGTCCATCGTCGCCTCTTGGCACGGCGCTCGCCTACTTCGTAGGCGTGGTAATCGTCGTGATCACCGTGGTGCCATTGCTGTTCGTGATTCTCGGCGGTTTTCGCACCACCGCGCAGATCAACGAGAATCCGTCCGGGCTGCCGAATCCGTGGGTCTGGGAAAACTATCGCGCTATCTTGACGTCGCGCTCCTTCTGGCACTTTCTGATGAACAGCGCGTTAATCGCCGTTGTCGCGACCGGGCTCACCGTCATACTCGGCGCGATGGCCGCGTTCGCCCTCTCGCGTTACGTGTTCAAGGGCCGCGAGGTGCTCTACGCGCTCTTCACTATCGGACTGCTTTTTCCTCTTACCGTGGCGGCGTTGCCGCTTTATCTGCAACTTCGCAGGCTTGGGCTGCTCGAAAACATGTTTGGTGTCGCGATCCCGGAGGCGGCGTTCTCGCTTTCGATCACGATCGTGATTCTGCGCCCCTTCATGCGCGCAATTCCAGGCGAGCTCGAAGACGCGGCAGTCGTCGACGGCAGCAGCCGGCTCGGCTTTTTCTGGCGGGTGTTGCTGCCGCTTTCGGCTCCGGCTCTCACGACTGTCGCGATTCTCGCGTTCGTGACGAGCTGGAACTTCTACATACTGCCGCTGCTCGTGTTCAACGACTCGATCCATTACACACTGCCGCTCGGTGTGGCGACCTTCCAGTCGCAGTACTCTCAAGACACCGCGCGGGTATTCGCGTTCACAGCACTGTCGATGCTGCCGACGCTGTTGTTTTTCTCCATCGCGCAACGCCGTATCGTCGGCGGCCTCACCGGCGCCGTCAAAGGCTAATGCTCACCCCGAAAGGAACGCGCCATGTCCATCGAAGCGACAACCCCGACGCCGGACGACAAATTCTCATTCGGATTGTGGACTGTCGGCTGGCCCGCGCGCGACCCGTTCGGTGACGCGACACGGCCGCCGCTCGACCCGGTAGAGACGGTCGAGCGGCTTGCCGAGTTGGGCGCGTGGGGGGTGACGTTTCACGACGACGACCTGATTCCGTTCGGTAGCAGTGACGCCGAGCGCGATCGGCTGGTCGATCGGTTCGCCAAGGCACTGGCGGCGTCCGGGCTTGTCGTCTCGATGATGACGACCAACCTGTTCATGCATCCGGTTTTCAAGGACGGCGCTTTCACTTCCAACGACCGGTCGGTCCGCCGGTTCGCCATCCGTAAGGTGATGCGAAACCTCGATCTGGCAGCCGAACTCGGCGCTCCGATCTACGACTTCTGGGGCGGCCGCGAGGGTGCCGAAACTGATGCGGGCAAAGACGTCGTCATGGCGCTCGACCGTTATCGCGAGGCCCTCGACACCTTGACGAGCTACGTCATCGACCAGGGCTATCCCATCAAATTCGTCTTGGAGCCCAAGCCCAACGAGCCACGTGGCGATATCTTGTTGCCGACCATCGGCCATGCACTCGCCTTTATCACGACGCTCGAGCACGCAGACATGGTCGGCATCAATCCTGAAGTGGGCCACGAGCAAATGGCCGGCTTGAACATGGTGCACGGCGTCTCCCAAGCTCTCAGTATGGGCAAGCTGTTCCACATCGACCTCAACGGTCAGCACGGCCCGAAGTACGACCAAGACTTGGTCTTCGGCCACGGCGACGTGCTATCGGCCTTCTTTCTTGTCGACCTCTTGGAGAACGGTTCGCTTACCGGTGGCCCCGGTTACGATGGGCCTCGGCATTTCGACTACAAGCCGCTGCGTACCGAAAACATCGACGGCGTCTGGGCTTCAGCTGCTTCGAACATGCGCACCTACTTGTTGCTGAAGGCGCGGGCGAAGGCATTTCGGGCCGACCCCGAGGTGCGGGCCGCGCTGGCCGCGAGCAAGGTAACCGACCTCGCGACACCTACGTTGGCGCCAGGCGAGACGCATCGCGAGTTACGTTCAGACGTCGCTGCCTACGAGAACTTCGACGCCGATGCCGCTGGTGCCTTCGGTTACGGCTTCGCCCATCTCGATCAGCTCGCCGTCGAACACCTCCTCGGCGCTCGCTAGCGCCCGCCGTCGGCGCCGGCCGGGCGCACCGCCGCGGTCAAAGCGGCCACGAGCGAGATGACGGCGAGCACCACGCAGGCCGCCCGGTAGCCGACCGTGCTCGTCGCCGCGGATTCGGCGGACCCGCCGAGCGCGTAGACCAAACTGGTCAACGCGATTCCCAACGCTGTGCCGAAGGCGCGCGTCATGTTCAAGACGCCGCCCGCGGCGCTTGCGCGTTCGGCGGGCGCACTCGTCATGATGGCAGCGTTGTTTCCCGGGGTGAAAAGGCCCGACCCTACGCCGACGACCGCGAGTGAAACCGCCAGCAGCGTGATCGACGTCGATCCGAGGGCCGCCACCGCGAATCCCGCGGCGGCAACGAGCATTCCGGTCACGGTCGGCAAGCGCGCGCCGAACGCGTCGGCCAGACGTCCGGCGACCGGCGTCGTCAGCGCGATCGCGGCGGGCAAAAGGGCGAGCAGCAAGCCGGCGCCGTCAGCCCGCCACCCGAGTGCGCGTTCCAGTTGGAACGGCGTCACGAACAACACGCCGAACAGCACCAGATACGACAGCAGCCCGCTCGAAATACCTGCACTAAATGCCCTCGATTTGAAAAGCCGCACTGGCAACAGCGTAGGCCGGTTGTGGCTGATTCGTCGTCGAGTATGGACGGCGGTCAGCGCGCCGCCTGCCGCCGCGACGGCGAGCGGCGCGACGACGTCCGCACTGGTGATCGACGAATGCGCGAGGTTGGTGAGAAAGAGCAACGCCGCGGCGATCGTGGGCGCGAAAAGCAGCAGGCCCACCCGGTCGAGCGGCGTCCGGGCGGAGAGGGTGCGACTGCGGGGCAAGAACAAAATGCCCGCGATCACGCCGACGATGCCAGCCGGCACGTTGACGAGGAACACCAGGCGCCAACCGCCGAGGTGCACGAGAATTCCGCCGACGGTGGGCCCGATCGCGAGGCCGAGCGCTTGCGCCACGGCCTGCACGCCGATGCCTCTGCCCACACTCCCAGCAGGCATGGCCAAGCGGATCAACGCCACGCTGTTGGCTTGCAACATTGCCGCGCCGAGCGCCTGCAGCGCGCGAGCGCCGTCGAGAGCCACAATGGTGGGCGCGAACGCACAGCCGACCGAGGCCAGCGTGAACAACACGAAACCGTAGACGTAGAGCATCTTGCGGCCCGCCATGTCAGCCAGCCGTCCGATCGGCACGACAGCCGCCACCAGCACGAGCAGGTACGACAGCAAAACCCAAGCGGCGGCGCCGATGCTGACGCCGAAATGTGCCTGCAGAGCTGGCGTCGCGAGGGTCACGATGCTTGCGTCGAGCTGCCCCATGAACGCTCCGACGCAGACGGTGGCCACCACGAGCCAGTGCGCGCTGCCGTAGCGCCGCACCCACGCCGGTCGGCCGGGCTCGCCCAGCACGTGCGGCATCGTTTGGCGTTCGCTCACGTACGCAACGATCCTCGCTGATCTCAAATAGGTCCAATAGGCTTTCTGCTCTGATTCCATTGGCGCTGCCTATGAGGCACCGCTATCGTGGGACGTCGTGGACCGCCGTCATCTCGAATACTTCGTCGCCGTGGTCGACGAAGGCGGCTTCACAAAAGCGGCGGACGCGCTGCGAATCGCGCAGCCTTCCCTGTCGCAAGCGATCGCGGTACTGGAGCGCGATCTCGGTAGCGCGCTTTTTCATCGGGTAGCGCGTCAGGTTCGACTGACGGCGGCTGGTGAAGCGTTGCTCGATCCGGCACGTCGCGTGCTGCGAGATTTCAAAGTCGCCGAAGAGTCGGTCGACCACGTGAAGGGGCTGGAATCCGGCCGTCTCGACATCGCCACGATTCCGACGCTGGTGAGCGATCCGTTCGCCCGGCTCGTCGGCGTGTTCCGCCGCCAGTATCCCGGCATCGTCGTGAGCACGCCTGACATCGATGCCGGCGGCGGAGTAGAGGCGGCCGTCTCTAGCGGGGATTGCGAACTCGGGCTCACCGAGTTGCCTGTGGCCGAGCCCGGGTTGGTGGGAATCTCCTTAGGCAAACAGCAATTCCGGCTCGTCTTGCCGCCAGGTACGACCGCGCCCAAGAGGTACCCCGTCACGAGGTTCGCTGAGCTTTCGTTCTTGGTCACGCCGAGCGGGACGTCGTCGCGGGCTCGCCTCGACGACGCACTCGCCGCCGGTCGCGTATCGCGGTTGCGAGTCGCCGTCGAAACAGCGCATCGCGACGCGCTCGTTCCGCTCGTTCTCGCGGGCGCGGGTGCCGCGTTTCTCCCTGAGCCGATGGCCGCCTTGGCGGGGCGGTTGGGGGCGACCGTTGTCGCGACCGTGCCCGTGGTGACGCGCGAGTACGGACTCATTCATCGACTCGGTCCGCTCTCGCCGGCGGCCGCGGCCTTCGTCGCGACGGCACGGCAACGCCTCTGACGTCGGCGTCCGGTGGCGTCATACCGCCCTGACGATCTCGTGCTGCCGATACAGTCGGTTTCGTGGGCATGATGATGGCGGTGAGCTTCACGCGTTACGGGCGGCTCTACTACCTTGACCCGGGCCCGTATTCGCCGAAGATCGGCGACAAGGTCTTGTTTCCCACCACCGCGGGCGATGAAGTGGCCGAGTGCGTGTGGGCGCCGACGTTCGTGAGCGAAGACATTGGCGGATTGCCGATCTGCGCGGGCTTTGCTAGCCCTGAACATCTCGCTCGTGACGAGCGCAATCGGCAACGACGCGCGGAGGCACGGGTCGCGACGAAACGGCTGGTGCGCGCTCACGAACTTCCGATGAAGATTGTCGGCGTCGACTATCTCGATGCCGACAATAGTTTCGTCGTCTACTTCAGTGCCCCTCATCGCGTCGATTTCCGCGCCCTGGTCAGAGACATCGCCAAGGCGGTAAACGCTCGAATCGAGTTGCGCCAACTCGGTGCGCGTGATGAAGCCCGCGTGCAGGGCGGAATCGGCCCCTGCGGTCGTGAGACCTGCTGCTCCACCTTCCTCAAGGACTTTGAACCGGTGAGCGTCCGCATGGCCAAAGACCAGGATTTGCCGCCGAATCCGCTGAAGATTTCCGGCGCGTGCGGTCGCTTGATGTGCTGTCTGAAGTACGAGCACCCGCTCTACACCGACTTCAAGGCAGATCTTCCGAAGCTCGGCAGCTCGGTGACGTCGCCCGAAGGCGACGGCACGCTGGTCGGGTTCAGCGTCCCGGGTGAATCGGTCGTCGTGAAACTCAAGGAGTCGGGCAAGCGCTGCGTGTGCCCCAAGGCGAGCGTGTGCGGGTCGCGGCAAGACTACGAGCGCAAGTACGGCGGCTAGCCGACGTCGTCCGGCCCGCGGCTGATCCGTCGTCCGGCCCGCGCTGATCCGACAGCGAGCCGCATAACGGCGAAACTCGGCGAATCCGCCGCAACGTGTGAGCTTTGCCGTAAGTAGCGGCGAGTTGCTCCACTGCGTAGCTGTCGTTTGCGTTTCGTTACCTTGTCGTGATTGACGTGGTCGCGCTCTCACGCCCAAACTATCGCCCGGAACCGGTACCGCGACCGGTTCCGGGGCCTCGCTCAGCAGGCCCCGTCGAGCCGGAAGGGAGGCACGCGTGCCGATCACGATCGCCGACGTCGCCGCCCGCGCCGGCGTCAGCAAGACGACGGTCTCCCGCGTGCTGAACGCCAAAGGGGAACTCGACGCGACGACGGCGGCGCGGGTGCGCCAAGTCATCGCTGAGATGGGCTACGTGCCCAGTTCGCGTGCAGTCGGATTGGCACGCGGACGCACGCGAATCGCCGGTGTGCTGGTCCCCTCCCTCACGTGGCCATGGATGGGAGAGGTTTTGCAAGGCATCGTCGACGTCGTGGAGGCGCAGTCGTACGGGTTGCTGCTTTTCACGTGCAACCGCGGTGACGATTCGATGCGGCAGTTCGCAACGCAGGTATCGGCCAAGTCATTCGACGGGCTGTTGGTCATCGAGCCTGAGGGCACGCTCGACTACATCGAGGGCTTGCACGCTCGAGGGCTTCCGGTCGTCATGATTGACGACCGGGGGCAGACGCCGCAGTTTCCGTCCGTCGCGACCACGAATCGCCACGGCGCGGAGGATGCGGCACGGCATTTGATCGACCTCGGACGGCGACACCCTGTCGTCATCACGGGACCTGAACGCTTCGGTTGTACGCAAGAACGCCTCGAGGGCTTCAGCAAGGCATATGCCGACGCCGGAAGTCCTATCCCCGAAAAGCATGTTCTCATCAGCGACTTCACGCACGAGGGCGGCCGTCTCGCCGTCAAGCACGTGCTCGAAGGCGGATCCACGTTCGACGCCGTGTTCGCGCACAACGACCTGTCCGCGGCGGGTGCCATTCAGGCCCTTCGCGAAGCGGGTCTCGGTGTTCCTTCCGACGTTGCCGTCGTCGGTTTCGACGACATTCCGCTGGCTGCCCATATGGAGCCCGCGCTGACGACCGTGCACCAGCCGATGCGAGAAATGGGAGAAGCCGCCGCCCGTATGCTGCTTTCCTATTTCGAGAACAAACCGTTGCCTGAAGCCCGGCAAGTAATACCGACGACATTGACCATCAGAAATTCAACCGACTCGGCTTGACGCCAAATCTTCACTTTGTCGCCGCCGCACATCCGCATTACCAAGTAGTTTCTCGACACGGGGATCCGTGTCGCGCACCGTCTCGCCGTCGAATGGCGGCTGCGTACGTCGATGTTCGGAATTCGATTCACTTCACACGAGGAGAATGCATGCGTATCAAACGCGCTTTCGCGACAGGTGTCGCGACTGCCCTGGCAATTGCGGGCGTTGCCGCCTGCGGTAGCTCGGGTGGCAGCAAGGCGGACAACAGCTCGAACAGTCCGTCGACTAACGACAACAGCGGCGCCACTTCGTCGAGCAGCTCTTCGCCCGCGGACGCCAAGCCGTCCGGTGTGTTGAAGATAGGCATGCCGAACGGTCAGCAGACCGAGAACTACAACCCGTTCCTCGGCTCGTCCGCCGGCGCCTCTTTGGGTTTCCGCGCCATGATTTACGAGCCCCTGGTGATGGAAAACCCGATCCGGCCGTCCGACGAAGGCAAGCCGTGGCTTGCCACGAAGTGGACGTGGAATGCCGACTACACGAAGGTCGACATCACGGTTCGCGACGGCGTGAAATGGTCTGACGGCCAGTCGATGACCGCTGACGACGTCGCCTTCACCTTCCAGTTGCTGAAGGACAACCCGTCCATCAACGGGAACGCGCTTCCGTTCGACAGCATCACCACGAACGGCAACGTCGTGACCGTCACCTTCACTTCGTCGCAATTCGTCAACCAGGCCAAGGTGCTGGGCACGATCGTCGTGCCGAAGCACATTTGGGCGAGCGCGGGCGACCCGTCGAAGTTCGTCGACAAGGACGCCGTCGGCACCGGCCCCTACACCATCAAGTCGTTCACGCCGCAGACCATCACGCTCGACGTTCGCGACAGCTACTGGCAGCCGCTGCCGAAGATTGCCGAACTGCAGTACACGTCGTACAGCGGCAACGACACCGAGACGCAGGCTCTCGCCAACGGCGAAGCAGAGTGGGGATTCGTCTTCATCCCCGACGTGAAGAACGTCTACGAGAGCAAAGACCCTGACCACAACAAGATTTGGTTCCCGCCGAACCTCGGTGCGCACGGCCTTTGGATCAACACGACCAAGAAGCCGTTCGACGACAAGTACCTTCGCCAGGCCATGAACATGGTCATCAACCGCGACGACATCTTCAACCAAGGCGAGGCCGGCTACTTCTACCCGCCGATCACGAACATCACGGGCATCCCAACGCCTGCCGGTGCGTCGTTCATCGCCGACAAGTACAAAGACAACAACGTCAAGGTGGACGTCGACGGCGCGAAGAAGCTACTCACCGACCACGGCTACAAGTTCCAGGGCAACAACCTGATCGACCCGTCCGGCAAGCAGGTGAAGATCACCCTTGCCGACCCGGCCGGGTGGTCTGACTACATCACCGACCTGGAGATCATCAAGGACAACCTCTCGCAGATCGGCATCCAGGCGACCGTCAACAAGGAGGACCAGGACGCTTGGTTCAAGGACGTCGACACGGGCAACTTCGACGCCGTCATGCACTGGACGAACGGTGGCGCGACGCCCTATGACATCTACCAAAACATCATGGACGGCGCGATTCTGAAGCCGATCGGAACCAGCGGAGTCGCTGGCAACTACGGCCGCTTCGACAGCAAGGACGCTACCGCCGCGCTGAAGGCGTACGCGACCGCCAGCGACGACGCGTCGCGCAAGGCAGCGCTCGACCAGATCGAAGACATCTTCGTCGACCAGATGCCGGTGTTGCTCACCTCCGCGTCGAACGTCGGTGCCGAGTACAACACCAAGAACTGGACAGGTTGGCCGGACGAGCAGAACCCGTACGCGCCTCCGCAGCCGACGCAGCAAAATGCGCTCGACGTGGTGTTGCACCTGACACCCGCCAAGTAAGTTCTCACCGTGTTCCCCTCGAGCGGCACCTGCCGCTCGAGGGGAACACGCACCGATTCACCACAAGCCGCTCCAGGCCTTTCCGATCGAGCCTCATTCGAAAGAGGAAGCCGGTATGACAGTGAGTTCGGCGCCAACCACGCCGGCAGCCGAGGTGGTGTTGGAGGCTGACGCCCTCACCAAGCACTTCGTGGTGCGACGTAGGGGCCGCGAGATACTGTCGCGCGCTGTCCGCAAAGTACACGCCGTCGACGACGTCACGCTCACATTGCGGCGCGGTAAAGTCACCGCGTTGGTCGGGGAGTCGGGCTCAGGCAAGTCGACAGTCGCGAAGTTGCTGGCTCAGCTCGAGCCGCGAACCTCGGGCGACATCCGGCTGCACGGCGAATCGGTGCGCGTGCACCGCGGCCGTGCCTTCCGGCAATATTGCCGCCGAGTGCAGATGATTTTCCAAGACCCGTTCGCTTCGCTGAATCCGGTTCACACGGTGCGTTATCACCTGACTCGCGCGCTGAAAATCCACGACCGAGCGGGCAACTCCAAAGCCGACCTGGAACGCGCGTTGCACGAGTTGCTCGATCGCGTCCAGCTCACGCCGTCCGAGCGGTACATCGACAAGTTTCCGCACGAGCTTTCTGGTGGCCAGCGGCAGCGCGTCGCCATCGCTCGTGCCCTGGCAGCCGACCCCGAGGCG
Source organism: Actinomycetales bacterium (assembly GCA_040255675.1). Taxonomy (GTDB): domain Bacteria; phylum Actinomycetota; class Actinomycetes; order Acidothermales; family Acidothermaceae; genus JBDZVM01. Next base: position 71,539 of record JBDZVM010000012.1, read on the forward strand.
ATGCTTGCCGACGAGCCGGTTTCGATGCTCGACGTTTCGATCCGCCTCGGTGTGCTCAACCTGCTCGACGACTTGAAGACCCGGCTTTCGCTGGCGATCCTCTACATCACGCACGACATCGCGTCGGCTCGGTACTTCGCCGACGACACGATGGTGATGTACGCGGGCCGCATGGTAGAAGGCGGCGACAGCGAAACCGTCACGCAATCCCCGGCGCACCCCTATACTCGCCTGCTCATCGAGTCGGCGCCTGATCCCGATCGCCTGGAGGGTGTGGTCGACGGCTCCGAGAGTTGGAGCAACGGCAGGGACGCCGGTGAGCCTCCGAGCCTGATTGACCCGCCGTCCGGTTGCAGGTTTCACCCGCGCTGTCCGCATGCCATGCCGCGCTGCCGTGTCGACGTCCCGCCGCATTTCGACCTGGGCGACGCGCCCGGCCATTGGGCCGCGTGCTGGCTCTACGACCCCGCGGTACCGGCCCCTCGCTCGAGCGACGGTACGGAGGTGTCGCGGTGAAGCATTTTCTTCGCAGAGTGGGCTTCTACATCTTCACCGCGTGGGCGGCCATCACCGTCAACTTCTTCATTCCTCGGCTCGTGCCCGGCGATCCGGTCTCGGCGTTGTTGGCCCGCTACGGCGGCCAGATGAACACCAGCGCGATTCACTCGCTGCGGGTGTTGTTCGGACTCGACAAGAACGAGTCTCTCGTTCACCAGTACTTCGACTATTGGGGTCAACTGCTCCATGGCAACCTCGGCTTGTCTTTCAAGCATTTTCCGACGCCGGTAACTTCCGTCCTTCACCAGACGCTGCCGTGGACCCTCGCACTCGTCGGTGTCACGACGATCGCCAGCTTCTTGCTCGGCACCGGGCTCGGCGTCATCGCCGGCTGGCGGCGCGGCACGTGGGTCGACGCATTGCTCCCGGTCACCACATTTCTTCAGTCGGTGCCGTATTTCGCCCTCGGCATGGTGCTGATCGTGTTGGTGACCGGGCCCGGCAGCTTCTTTCCGTCATCCGGCGGGTATTCGCCCGGCCTGTTGCCGGGCTGGCACTGGGCGTTCTTCACCTCTGCCCTCCGACACAGCTTGTTGCCGGCTTCGACGATTCTCATCACATCGATCGCCGGCTGGATTTTGGGCATGCGCAACATGATGGTGACCGTCGCCTCGGAGGACTACATCACCGTCGCGCACGCCAAAGGTTTGTCGGGGCGGCGGGTCATGGTGAGTTACGCGGCGCGCAACGCGCTGTTGCCGAGCATCTCCGGATTCGCCTTGTCGCTCGGCTTCATCGTCGGAGGCACGTTCCTCGTCGAGATCGTGTTTTCGTATCCGGGCATCGGTTCAGAACTGTTCGCCGCCGTCGAAGCGAAAGACTATCCGTTGCTCCAAGGCATCTTCCTCATCATCACGCTGTCGGTACTAGCGGCGAACTTCTTCGCCGACCTTGTCTACATGGTGCTCGATCCCCGCACCCGTAGGGAGGCCTAAGCCATGAGCCTTCCCACAACCGACACCGCTGCCCTCGCCGCGCAGACGACGACCGAGCCGCGCAGCAAGCGGCGGAGGTTCCGGTTTCTCACCAGCGCGAAAGCCGCCACCGGCCTGGCGATGACGCTGTTCTTCATCGTGCTTGCCGTCGTCGGGCCGTGGATCGCACCCTACGACCCGACAGCTCGCGGGCGAGACATCGTCAAAGGCCCGTCGTGGCACCACTGGTTCGGCACGACTCACCTCGGTCAAGACATCTTCAGCCAGGTCTTGGTCGGTACGCGAGCCGTCGTCTACGTCGGCTTCGCGGCCGCGATTATCGCCTCGATACTGTCGGTGCTCGTCGGGGTGACTGCCGGCTACCTCGGCGGAATCGTCGACGACTTGCTCTCGGTCGTGACCAACGTATTCCTGGTGATTCCCGGGCTCTTGCTCATCATCATCATTACGGTGAGCATGCCGAAGGTGAACAACACGACCATCGCGATCGTCATCGGTATTACGTCGTGGGCGTGGGGCGCTCGGGTCTTGCGCGCGCAGACGTTGTCGCTGCGACGGCGAGACTACGTCGAGGCGGCGCGGGCAACCGGCGAGACGACGTGGCGCATCATCGTGTTCGAAGTCTTGCCCAACCTCAGCGCCATCATCGCCTCCGGGCTCGTCGGTACCGCGATTTACGCGGTGCTGTCGGAAATCACCCTGGCGTTCATCGGTATCGGCGGCAATGCCGGCTGGAACTGGGGCACCATCTTGTACTGGGCGCAAGGCCAGGCCGCGCTGCCGCGGGGCGCGTGGTGGTGGTTCGTGCCCGCGAGCACCGCGATTGCCCTGCTCGGCACCGCCCTCGCGTTGTTGAACTTCGGCATCGACGAGTTCATCAGCCCGCGCCTGCGCAGCGCGGGCAAGACGTCGATCAAAATGGTCGACGGCCGCTCGGTGCGGATGCGCGTCGGTTTCACACCGGTCTTGAGAAGTCAGGAGTCGCTGGTAGCGTCGGGCGCTCATGGCGGCGACCGTGAAGAAGGGAAGGTCGCCCGATGACGACGCCTGTCCTCGAGGTGAAAAACCTCGACGTCGACTACGGCCTTGGCGACCAGGCCGTGCACGCCGTCCGCGATGTCAGTCTCACGTTGCACCGCGGCGAGGTGCTCGGTTTGGCCGGCGAGAGCGGCAGTGGGAAGTCGACGCTGGCCTACGGCTTGATGCGCCTGCTCGCGCCTCCCGGCGTCGTCAGCAACGGTCAAGTCATCTACCACCAGCCGGACGGCGAAACCATCGACGTTTTGACCTTGACCGACGCCCAGTTGCGGGCGTTTCGGTGGGCCGAAGTCGCGATCGTGTTTCAAGGCGCGATGAACTCGCTGAACCCGGTGCACAAGGTGTCGACGCAACTCGTCGATGTCATCAAAGCTCACGAACCCAATCTCAGTGCCGCGGCGCGTCTTGCTCGCGCCGCCGATTTGCTGAAGTTGGTAGGGATTTCGGCCGACCGGCTCTCCGGCTATCCGCACCAGCTGTCGGGCGGCATGCGTCAGCGCGTCATGATTGCGATGGCCCTCGCGCTCGAGCCGCAGGTTGTCATCATGGACGAACCGACCACGGCACTCGACGTCGTCATGCAGCGGCAAATCCTCGAGCAGCTGGTCGAACTGCGTGAAACTCTCGGCTTCTCAGTACTTTTCATCACGCACGACCTCTCGCTGCTGGTGGAGTTTTCCGATCGGATCGCGATTATGTACGGCGGGCGCATCGTCGAAGAGGCGCCGTCCGACGCGCTGTACCGCGATTCGCTGCACCCGTATAGCGACGGTTTGCTGCACTCGTTTCCAGCACTACGTGGTCCGCGTCGCGACGTCAGCGGCATCCCTGGCTCGCCCCCCGACCTGCGGGCGATGCCGTCAGGCTGCGCCTTCCATCCGCGATGCCCTAAGGCGTTCGAGCCGTGCAGTGTCAGTGTTCCGGTGCTTGGAGAACCCGAGGCCCATCGTGAGCAATCGCGAACGGTGGCCTGTTGGCTGCATCCGATAACGCGAGAATCGAACGGCAGAACCGACGATAACCGGGTGAGAGTTACCGGTACATAACGTGAATATTCGTAGCGGGGCGGAGCCAGTTCGCGCCAAAATCCCCTCCGCGACCGACACCGACCGCAACTGACGATTGACGTAATACGAAGGGACACCTCCTGTGGAGGCATTGAGCTCACTGCCCGCTGACTTTGTGTGGGGCGTCGCGACATCGGCGTACCAGATCGAGGGTGCGTTTGACGCCGACGGTCGCAAGCCCTCGATTTGGGATACCTTCTGCAGGCAGCCGGGCACCATCGACAACGGTGACAACGGCGACGTCGCCTGCGATCACTACCATCGGTGGCGCGACGACGTCGCTCTCATCAACCAGCTCGGCGCCGATGCGTACCGGTTCTCGATCGCGTGGCCACGCGTCCTTCCCGACGGCACCGGCGACGTCAATCAAAAGGGAATCGACTTTTACGACGCGCTCGTCGACGAGCTGCTCGAGAGCGGCATCACTCCGTTCGCCACGCTTTACCACTGGGATTTACCGCAAGCGCTGCAAGACAAAGGCGGCTGGCCGTCTCGTGACACTGCCTTCGCTTTCGCTGAATACGCGTCGGTCGTCGTGTCGGCGCTCGGCGATCGCGTCAAGAATTGGACGACGCTGAACGAGCCTTTGTGCTCGGCGTGGCTGGGCCATCTCGAGGGCGTTATGGCCCCAGGCGTCAAAGATATAGAGGCCGCCGTCCGCGCCTCGTTTCACTTACACCTCGCACACGGCCTTGGGGTGAAAGCCATCAAGGCGGCGGCGAAACTCGCCCCGACCCTTAGCATCGTCAACAACCTGAGCCCGGCTGTTCCGGCGACTGATCGGCCCGAGGACGTCGCTGCCGCGAGGCGCGCCGACGGTCACACGAACCGCTGGTGGCTCGACCCAATCTTCGGGCGCGGCTACCCAGACGACATGATTCAGGTTTATGGCGTCGAGCCTCCCGTGCGGGGCGACGACCTTGAGCTGATCAGCGCGCCGCTCGACTGGGTGGGTGTCAATTACTACTTTCGCGAAGTCGTAGAAGACAACCCCGACGGTAACGGTGCCAAGACTCGCGCTCTGCGCGTGCCGGGCGCGCCGGAAACGGCTATGGGGTGGGAGGTTCACCCGCAAGGCCTCGAAGACATTCTGGTTCGGGTAGCCGACGACTATGGGCCGCGGCGCATCTACGTCACCGAAAACGGTTCGGCATGGATTGACACCATCGCCGCTGACGGATCGATCGACGATCCCGGGCGCATCGACTACTTGCGCACCCATTTAGAAGCGTGCGCGGGCGCCATTCGCCGAGGGGCACCCGTGGCCGGCTACTTCGCTTGGTCGCTCCTCGACAACTTCGAGTGGGCGTACGGCTACGACAAGCGTTTTGGCCTGGTGCACGTCGACTATCCGACGCAACAGCGAACGGTCAAAGCGAGCGGCCGCTATTTCGCTGAAACCATCGCGCGTCACCGGCAGCGGGTCGAGGCGGCAGCCGGCTGACTTGCGGCATTGTCGGTCAACGTAGCAAGCGCGGTCGCGACCGCGCACACTGAGGAGCTTGCATGTCGGTAACACCGGGCGACCGCTTCGGCGGCTTCGTTCACGTGGCCGATGGCCGGCTGCTCGATGGCACTGACCGGCGATTGTTGCTTCGCGGTGTCGGGCTAGGCAACTGGCTGCTGCCCGAAGGGTACATGTGGAAATTCGAGCCAGGCGGCCCGCTGTCGCCTCGTGAAATCGAGGCGTTCATCGTCGACGTGGTCGGCGAGGAGAAAGCGCGAGAGTTCTGGTGCGAATTCCGTGCGCGCTTTATCACCGAGGCCGATATCGCTCGTATTGCCGCCGAAGGGTTCGACCATGTGCGGCTCGCAATCAACTCGCGTGTCTTGATGAGCGACGATGGCACTCCCATCGACGATGGGTTTGCCCTGATCGATCGCCTCATCTCGTGGTGTCGACGCCATTCGGTGTGGGTCGTGCTCGACCTCCACGGCGCGCCGGGAGGTCAGACCGGTACGAACATCGACGACTCTCCGCGCGGCTTGCCTGAGTTGTTTACCGAGGAGCGTTATCGGCGGCAAACAATCGAGATTTGGCGGCTGCTCGCCGCGCGCTATCACGACGAGCCGGTCGTCGCGGGCTACGACTTGTTGAACGAGCCGTTACCGAACGAATACCAGTTCACCTACGCGAGCGAACTCGTCGGTCTGTACAAGGAACTCACGGCCACGATTCGAGCGGTCGATCCTCATCATTTGCTTATCTATGAAGGCTCGCATTGGTCGACGAACTGGAGCATCTTCACTGAGGTCTGGGATCCGAACTCGATGCTGCAGTGCCACAAGTACTGGAACGCGCCTGACCGAGCGAGCATACAAAAGTACGTCGACGTCGGCACCGCTTTGGGCTTGCCCGTCTATATGGGTGAGACCGGCGAGAACAACCTCGACTGGATGCAGACCGCTTTCGAACTTTACGAAAGCCGCGGCATGTCGTGGAATCTTTGGCCGTGGAAGAAGCTTGAAACGACGACGTCGCCGTGTTCCGTCGACGCGCCGTCCGGATGGGACGAACTCGTCGCTTACGCGCGCGGTTTGGGGAGCAAGCCCGGCGCCGAACGATCGTGGCGCATCCTGACCGATTTCCTCCACCGGTTAGACTTCACGCGGTGTACCTTTCGCGGCGACGTGGTCTCGGCCGTGTTTCGCCGCGCGCCCATTCGAATTCCAGCATGGGGATTTGGCTTTCAGGGCGCAGACGTCTCGTACAAGACGGCGGCAGCCGCACCGTTACCAGGATTTCGAAGTGACGACCAGGTAACGCTTTCCTGCGGCGTTCTCGACGACGACGGCTCGCCTCCCTTCGCGCACAACAACGGGGCGCCGCGACGTGACGACGAACTCATCGTCGCTCTCCTCCAGCCCGGAGACTGGCTCGCGTATGACGTCACCACCCGTGCCGCCGCGCCGATGCGGGTGACGCTCTGCTTGGCGGCAGAGCCGTCGTCCGCCGCCACGCAAGATGTGTCGGTATTCGTCGATGGCGAGCCTCTCACGCGCGTCGAGACCCCGGGGGGCGGAAACACCTGGGTGACAAGCGGCGACGTCGCGGCGGGGGCGCATCGGATTCGCGTGGCGGCCGACGCAACGTCCGTTGGGCTGACGTGGATCGATGTCTCAATCGAGAGCAGTCAACCGGGCCAGTGAGCGTTTCAGATCCTCATATGCCAGGTCGAGAACCGGCGCATGTGCCTGCGGGTCGTAGCCACGAGGGGCGGTTTCTACGATCATAATCAGGTCGAGGTAGGCCTTATACATCGCGATTCTCGCCGCGACGTCCGGTGAAATTGCCGCGCATCCATAAGCCTCGCGGAAGTCTGGGTCGTCGGCGATGTCACCGAACAACTTGACCGAAGCGAGTTCCGCGAATGGGTCGGCCCACATTGCGCGTTCGCCGTCTATGAAGCCGGAGATTTCGTATCGCCCGGCACGTTCGGCGAGCAAAATGTTTCCTTCCCATAGATCGAAGTGCACTAATGCCGGCCGCCGCACGGCGTCGAGGAGAGCGGCCCGCGAGGCGAGCGTTTCGCGAATCGCGTGCGGGTCGACGGCACTCGTGACACCGAACCGGTCGGCATCGGCCACGAGGTCGTCGACCATGCGCAGAAATGCCGCTCGCCAGGTGGTCGCCCGCGCGGCGCCCGGCTGGAAGTAGCCGAACATCGTGCCCGTCGTCTGGTGAAGCCGAGCGACCAGCGTCGCGACGTCGCGGCGTAGCCGGCTTTCGTCGTCGGTGCTGAGCGCCTGATGCATGCGATGCCACCCGTCACCGTCGAGATGAGAAAGGAGCATCAGGTCGCCGTCGATCGACGTCCGGCTGAAATCGACCGCAAGCACTTTCGGCACCGGTAGATCCGCGGCCGCCGCGAGCCGATAAAAGGCCGCTTCGGTGCGCATGATGTCGCGTTCATAGGTGAGAAGCGGCACGTGCGCGGGCGGCGACGATTTCAGGATGGCTGCCGGAACTCGATCCGAGTCGAGATACACTCGGTAGACCGCGTTGAACATGCCCTCGGGCAACTCTTCGACCTGTTGCACTCGTAAACCCAGTGCCCGCTCGGCGAACGCGTCGATCTGGCCGCGTTCGAGCCGGCGTTTGGTAAGGCTCTCCATCGGCAACGCCCCTCGTCAGGTCACGCGATCTTACGGCACTCAACGGGTGGGCGTGGTACTTTTTACACGCCTTGAACCAGGAGTGAGATGTCGATCGCGCGGCGTGGCACGGTACTCGATCTGCGACGCGGCAACAGATCAGCGTTGCTGCGGGCACTGTACTTCAACGCGCCGAGCAGTCGTCAAGAACTCGGCATCGCTACCGGGCTCAGCCCCGCATCGGTGAGCAACGTCGTGAACGAACTACTTGAGGCCGGCCTGGTAGTGGAAGCTGGCGCCGAAAATTCCGACGGCGGCCGACCGAGGGTACTGCTCCAGGTCAACGGCGACTACGCCGCGGTGGTAGGGATCGACGTCGGTGAGACACGCGTGCGCGCCGAACTCTTCGACGTCACGCTCGGTGCGGCCTTCGGCAGAGTCGATGTCGCGCTCGACGTTGACCGAAACGCTAACGCCGTCGAGCTCGTCGTCCGGGCCATCGTGACGGCGCTCGACGAATTGCTAACCGACCACCCCTCACGCCCGCTCATCGGCATCGGCATCAGCGTTCCTGGCATCGTTGAACAAGGCGACCTCGTGCGCGTGCACGGCCAAACCATCGGGTGGGACGGTGTTCCTCTGGCGCGCCTGCTCGACCGCGCGGGCGTCAAGGCCCCCGTATTCATCGACAACGGCGCTTCGAACCTCGGCCAGGCGGAAAGCTGGTTCGGGGCGGGTCGTGGTGCGCGGCACGCGATCGTCGCGCTTATCGGCTCTGGCGTCGGTGCAAGCATCATCACCGACGGCTCGCGGTATCGCGGCATGACGAGCAGCGCCGGCGAGTGGGGTCATACGCCGGTCGCTGTCGGCGGTCGCCGTTGCCGATGCGGAGCCCGGGGCTGTCTCGAGGCGTACGTCGGCGCGGCGGCGGTGCTGGCTCGCTACAAGGAAGCCAATCCCAGGCGGAGAGTCGATCTGGCCAATGAGGAGGGCGAACTCGAAAAGCTCGTCGAGCGCGCGAAAAGTGATGCCGCCGCGCGGTCGATTCTCGACGATACGGCCCTCTACCTTGGTGCCGGTATCGCTGGCCTCATCAACTTGTTCAACCCCGAACGCATCATTATCGGCGGATGGGCGGGGCTCGTGCTCGGCGCCGAACTCATGGATGAGATTCGCGCGGCGGCGAAGGCGCACGCCTTGCGAGAAGCGTTCGCCCAAACCTCGATCGAACTGTGCATGTTGGGCGACGACGCGGTCGCACTCGGCGCGGCGACGCTGCCGATCGAGCGCCTCTTGTCTGGCGAACTGGCATAGCCGATTTTCGTTGTCTCACGCGTGTCGGGTGAGCGGCGGCGGCGCCGTCCATAGTTGTCGCAGCAGGTGCGCAACCGCTTTGGGTTCGCGATCTCTCGTGAATACTCCCTTGCGGTTGCCGACGACTCGATTGATTCCTTGCATCGTGGCGAAATCGGCGAAGTTCCATACGTGTTCGCCGGCAACCGCGTCGACGCGGGAGAACACGTCGAGGTAAACCGCGATGAGCTCCTGCTGAAACTCTTCGCTCCACATCTGCGCGGGCAGCGCGTGCAGCCCGGAAATCGCGTCGGCGCCAAACTCGGTGACGACGATCGGCTTTCGGTATCGCGTCGCCCATTCGCGAAGTTCGGTTTCGAGCTTTCGGCCCGCCGCCGCCAGGTCGCCGGCGTCGACGTACCAGCCGAAATATCGGTTGAGCAGGACGACGTCGAAGATATCGGTGACCTGGTCGTTCTCCGGAGTCGCTAGCGCGACGTTGGCGAATCCCACGGGCCTCGTGGGATCGAGCTCACGCGTGAGAGCGGCGAGTGCCGCGAAATATGCCCGTGACGCGCGTTCGGTGGTGTCAGGTTCGTTCGCCACCGACCACATCACGACGCTCGGATGGTTCTTGTCGCGGGCGACTAACTCGCGAATCGCGCTGAGGTGTACTTGCAGCGTGATCTCGTCGACCGCCCCGGGGCGAAACGTTCGAGTGTCGTCGACCGGAACTCGCGTCGCGTTCAGTGCCAAATTGAGCCCTACGGCTGCCGTCTCGTCGATAACGAGGAAGCCCATCTCGTCGGCAAGGTCGAGCACCTCCTCCGCGTATGGGTAATGCGACGTCCGGAACGAGTTGGCACCGATCCAGCGCAACAACGAGAAGTCGCGCACCATGCGTGCGTTGTCGTGCCCCTTGCCTCGCCACGGAGCGTCTTCGTGCATTCCGAAACCGCGCAGGTAGACGGGCTCGCCGTTCAGCAGCAGCCGGGCGCCGTCGACGCGAATCGACCTGATGCCGACACGAACGGGGTACACGTCTGTACGCGTGCCCGACCGATGACGGACCTCGAGGCTGTAGAGGTAGGGGTCGGTCGGCGACCAAAGCCGGGCTTCGTCGAGGATGATCGATCCCGCCGTGCCACTCGCAGTCCCGACGACAAAGCCCGCCGCGTCGCGAAGCTCCACCGTGGTGATGCCGGCGTCCGCGTTGTCGTCCCCGGCAATCTCGACCGCGTAATGCACGATGCCGTCGCGGCCGTCGACGTCGGTACGCACCGTGACGTCGGCAATGTAGCGGCGCGGTGTCGTGAGCAGCCACACCGACCGCGCGATACCCGCGTAGTTGAAGAAGTCGTGAAAGTAGCGTTGCCGCAAGCGGCCGTCGTCGAGGTGGTCGACGATGCCGGGTGGAATGCTGCGCATCGTGAGCCTGTTGTCGACACGCACCGTCATGCGTATCGATTCTTTGCCGGCAACGACGTCGGACACGTCGAATTCGAATGGCGTGTAGCCGCCCTCGTGCTCGCCGAGCCGCACGTCGTCGAGCCATACTTCGGCTCGGTGAGTGGCGGCGTCGAACCGAAGTACGGTGCGGTCGCCCGAATCGGGGCTCACCACGATCGTTTGGTACCAGACGTCACCTACGTATTCGCGTTCGTCGAGTTTGGTGACGAGATCGTTGTAGCTGGCGGGCACCGGCATCGGACGACGCTCCGGCAACGGCCCACGCCACCAGGCGTGCGCGACCCCTTGACCGCTCGCGTCGAAGGCGAAATCCCAAAGCCCGTCGAGCCGTCGCGCGGTACGCGACGGCGTCCAGCGAGGAGCGAGCATGTGCATCTTCTCCATCGTGCTTTGCCCGATACCGCGTTGCTTCGCGGCACGATCATCCCACGTGTCGGCAGCCATTTGGCTACAAGGAGCCCGTGGCTTGCTCCCGCACGGCTTCCTTCCCCGCGGCGAGCCGTGGGGCGACGCCGTCCGCGACGCGTTTAACGCCAGCTGGACCGGGACTTGGTCGTCCCGGTCCAGCCGAATGGGTTGGGGCACTAGTTGTTGATGAGGTCGAATTCTTCCCAGGCGCCGATGGTGGTGCGGTTGGCGATGAGGGGGTCGTTGCCGTAGTTGTCGGCGCAGACGATGTCGCCGTTGGCGTGGGCGCGGAAGCTAACGCTTCCGTCGGCGTTGTTGATGAGGTCGAATTCTTCCCAGCCGCCGATGGTGGTGCGGTTGGCGATGAGTGCTGATGCGCCGGCGTTTTCCGCGGTGACGTACATGTTGTTGGCGTGGGCGCGCAGGCTAACGCTTCCGTCGGCGTTGTTGATGAGGTCGAATTCTTCCCAGGTGCCGATGGTGGTGCGGTTGGCGATCAGCGGGTCGGCGCCGGCGTTGTCGGCGGTGACAATCATGTTGTTGGCGTGTGAGCGCAAGCTGATCACACTGCCGCTACCGCCGCCGGCGCCGAAGGTGAACCAGTTGATATTGGTGAAATCACCGGAGGAGCCGCTAGTGAATTTCAGGTACACGGTGTGCACACCGGTCACGGTCGACATGGCGGCGGTTTTGGTGACCCAGGTCTGCCAGCCGCCGGTGTTGGCCATCGGGATCGAGGCGATGGCCGGGTTCGACAGCGAATCCAAATGCACCTCGACGTTGCCGCTGATACTCGCGCCGGAAGCTAACCGGGCGCTGACACTGCTGCCACCGGACCCGAAGTCGATGTTGTTGTACGCAAGCCAGTCGCCATTCGCGATGTAGCCGACGTCTTCGCCACCACCGGTGTCGGTGGTGGTCTCGGTCTGCGTGCCCGACTGTGACGAATACCCCTCCGCCTGAATAGTCGAAAACGCGCTCGACCCGCCGGTGCCTTGCGTGCCGCCCCACGTGAACGTGGCCGACGTCGAGCCGGGCAGGTTGTAGGTGAACGACTGGTTGCCCCACACGACTTTGACGGCTTGGGTTGAGGTTGTTTCGTTGTAGGCGACGAGCGCCTTCGAACCGTCGGGGTTCAGCCATGCCACGTTCGGCACGGTCGAGTTGCTGGTCGAGTCGATGCGGTAGGCACCTGGCTTGACGAACTTCGTCAGCTGGCCCATGTCGTAGTACTCGACGGTGTAGTCGACTGTGCCGCTTTGGGCGTCGCCGTTGTGCACGGTGATGAGGCCGGTGCAGGTGCCGCAGCCATTGTTGTGCGGACCCATGTTTTGGTCAACCGCGAGACTCCACTTGGTTACCGTGCGGCCCCAGTTTCGGGTGTAGTCGATGATGTTTTCCATGTCTTCTTTTTGCTGATTGGCGATCCAGGTGCCGCCGGAGTGCTCGGTATCGAACGCGTCGACGTTCGGGTACTGGTTGTGGATCGTCGTCTGTGTGCTGGGGTCGCCACCGTAACCGTGCCAGGCGATGCCGCCGAACAAAGAGTCATTGCGCAGTGTCGCGTCGGCCATCGGCGTCGCTCCGATGCCACCGTTGTCGTTGTAGTTGCTCCAGTTGTAGTCGAGCACGAGCAGCTTGGTGGTGATGCCGGCACTGTGGAACGCGGGCAGTAGATCGTTGACGCTGAAGTAGTCGAGGCCCGAGCCGTTCCAGTTCATCGACGGGTAGTCGGTGGTGTCAGTTCCGCAGCAGCCAGGCTCGTTTTGTGCGGAGACGTAGTCGATGTGGACGCCGTTGGCCTCGTACGCCTGGATGTATTTTACGAAGTACTGCGCGTACGCGGCGTAGTACTGCGCTTGCAGGTAACCGCGATGAATGAAGTCGTCGTTGTCTTTCATCCACGCCGGCGCGCTCCACGGCGTCCCCATGATTTTCAGATCGGGGTTGAGCTGCTTGGCTTGCTTTGTCAAAGGCAAGATATCGACGAGGTCGTGAGAAATCGAGAAGTTGGCCAGATTGGGATCGGTCTGGCCCGCTGACATGTCGTCGTAGCTGTAGTTGTAGCGGGCGAGGTCTGACGCGCCCATCGGGTTGCGCAACCAGTCGAGGCCGATGCCGGAGGTAGGGCTGAACAGCTTCGTCATGACGTCGTTTCGCGTCGCCGCGGGGAGCGTGTCGATGTCGTAGGCCGCGGTGTCGGTCATCGACGCGCCCGCACCGACAAACGTCTGGTACTTAGTGTTCTCGTTGACCGTAATGGTTTGGCTGGCGCTTGAACTCGACGACGAGAATGCGATCGGGCTTTGCTGCTGCAGACCCCGCGTGACGTTACGGCCACCGGAGTCGTTGGTTGTCGTGAGCCAGATGTTGACCGTTTCCCCCGCTGCGTGTGCCGGCAGTTGCGGAACCATCACAGCTGCCATGCCGGTAACGACCGCGGCGCCAATGGCAAGCTTGGCGCGTAAGCCCCGAGCGTGTCGGTGCGATCGTTCGACGAGCGCGATCGATGACATGAAGAAACAACCCTTCGTCTGGGCGCGGGTGAGGTGTGCCGCCCCGTCGAGCACGCAGGCGACACTTCAGAGCTTCCGGCGCGCCGCGAGGCGCACGCGGTGACGTTCGAAAGGCGATGGTTGACGTCGCCTGCCCGAAGGGCGGCTGGCCACAACGCACTTCGGATGACGCGAGGAAACACCTCGGAAGCGCTCATGTCAAGGGTTTCGCCTCGGCTTGTTTCAAACCTTCTTACGAGGTATGAACTAAGCTCGGGAGCGCCCGGCCGTCCGCCTTATCGGGCCGCACGGGCACACTGGGACCGTGACCTCGAAGGCGTGGATCGCTCCGGCCGTCGCGGCCGCTGTGCTGACCGGGGCCTGCACCGGCTCGCCGGCGAAACACGCGAACTCGACGCCGAGCACAGTCGCATCGGTAACCTCGCCTTCCGCGACTATCTCGCCTTCCTCGTCGTCCGACCTGTCACCACCGGCGACGGCGGCAGCGACCGCGCCCGTGAAACCGCAAGACCTCCCGGCGATCGACCCGGCGACTCTCGACCGCTTCTACAAGCAAGAACTTCACTGGACGGCGTGCGGGAGCGGCCTGCAATGCGCGGGCCTCGAGGTGCCCCTCGACTATCAAAAGCCGACCGGGAACACGCTGAGGCTTTCCGTCATCAGGCACCACGCTCAGAATCCTCAAGGTTCACTGGTTGTGAACCCTGGCGGGCCGGGCGGTTCCGGCGTCCAATTTCTGAAATCCGCGTGGCGGGCATACGACAGCCTTACCGACAGTAAGTTCGACATCGTGTCGTTCGATCCGCGCGGCGTTGGTGAGAGCCGCCCGGTCGATTGCGTGACGCCTCGCGAAGAAGACACATACCTTTCGTATGACGCCGACCCTCGTAACGTTGTTGAGGTCGCGCAGGTCGGCCGCATTGACGCAGAATTCGCCGCGGGGTGCGAGAAAGACTCCGGATCGATCCTGTCGCACATCGGAACTCCCGAGACTGCACGCGATCTCGACGTGCTGCGTGCGGCCATCGGTGACGACAAGCTGACGTACGTCGGCGAATCGTACGGAACGTTTCTCGGTGCCATTTACGCGCAGCTCTTTCCGACGCATATTCGGGCGCTGGTTCTCGACGGCGCAGTCGACCCGAGTCTCGATGATGTGCAAGAAGCGAAAGCGCAAGCTGACGGATTCGAGACGAACCTCAATTCGTTTATCGTTGACTGTGTGAAGAAAGCGGGATGCGCGCTCGGCCCTTCGTCGTCCGGCGTGTCGTTCGGGGCGTCGTCCGAGGCGGAGAAAAAGCTCGACGCGTGGCTGAACGGGCTCGAGCAAACCCCGCTCACCGCCGGAGGCCGCGAACTGACCCGCACCCTAGCGGCGACGGGCCTCGCGGCGGCGCTGTACAACCCGCGCAACTGGCCGCGGCTGAGCGACGCGCTGACCGCGGCGTTCAAGGGCGACGCCTCGGGCATGCTTGCGCTAGCCGACAGCCTTACGGGACGCCGCGCCGACGGCACGTACTCCAACCTGGTCGAGGCGAACGTCGCGATCAACTGTGCCGACCGAGGCAGCGCGGCGACGTCCATCAACCAAGCGGCGAGCGCGGCGGCGGCCGTGGCCAGCGAGGCGCCGACGTTCGGCAACCTGATCGGCTGGGGCAACCCGGTCTGCATCAGCTGGCCGGTGCCGGCCGAGATGGCACCCGGGCCGGTGCGGGCCGCCGGCGCGCCGCCGATCATCGTGATCGGCACTCTGCGCGACCCCGCGACGCCGTTCGCGTGGGCGACCTCGCTGGCCGGACAACTGGCCTCCGGCGTCCTCGTCAGCTTCGACGGCGACGGACACACCGCCGTGCTGCGCGGATCGCCGTGCATCGACCGCCTCGTTCGTGACTACCTCGTCTCGCTCAAGGTGCCGGACGACGGCACAGCGTGCGGCCCGGTGTCGTGATCTAGGCCGGACGTCGATCCCTGCGGCGCGGGCGCGGCATGTGAGCCAGTAGACTCACGGGGTCGTCGTCAGGAGGCTGGCTCAGGCCAGCCGACCGGCCGGCGCGCCGCCTTAGCTCAGTCGGCCAGAGCGACGCACTCGTAATGCGTAGGTCCGGGGTTCGATTCCCCGAGGCGGCTCTCACCTTTTCGCGGGGCAGAGGCCATTTTTCGGCGTCCCACGTTGTCTTGTCTTCGGGCGAACCGCGGCGGTTCCGATAAGCCAACGAATAAGCCAAACTCGTCAAGCGTTAGCCGAGCCCCACGATCTGAGATGCGTCTCCTGCCATAACGCGCCCGTTTTTTCGCGCTCGCGGCACCGACAATCCCGCGGTATCGCGGATTAGCGGTCGTGGTCCAAGAAGTGGTGCCAGTGGTGCGTCGGCTGTGGCCTGTTCGGACGCACCTCGACCAGCGGCGCGCGAGCCGGCCAATGTGTGTGCGCCGCCCAGTAACGTGATCACGTTGGTAGCGTTAGGGCATTCGAACAAGCGTGCGAACGGGGCGTCGTGAGCGGGAACTGGTTTGGGCCGGACGTCCAATGGCCGAACCATGGCCGACCGGAGGCGCGGAGGGCACTTGACGAGGCGCGCCGACGCGGCTGGTGGTTCCGCAAGTCCTCCGGACATGGATTTGGCACGCTCAGATGCCAGCCACCTGAAGCAGGTCCCGAGGCGTGTAGCGTGCCGATCTACTCAACGTCGGGCGCCTCGGATGGAAGCGACACCGCCGAGGCGATACGTGGGGCGATCCGGCGGTGTCAACACCGCACGACGGGGGACGAACCGACCTCGACTGAAGAGGCTGCAGTTTTGGTCGAAAGGGCGCGGAACTGTCTGGGGATAGCAGAGCTGCTCCTCGACGGCGATAATCAGGCACGGTACGCCGCGAATTACCTCGCTGACGCGGAGAGATTCGCCGACGAAGCCGACCGCTATCTATCCCTTGCCATCGACGCCGATGACGCGAGCGAGCATGCTATCGCCGAAGCGCACGCTCTCTCCGTCGCTACTGGCGAGGACGCGGACGGCGGCATCGCGCTGTTGATCGATGAGGCTGTCGACGCCGCCAACGTAGCAAGTGGACGTCTGAGAGGCGAACGATCCGCAGACGCGCGCGATCTGCGCAAGGCGATCAAGAGTATCCGGGAGGACGCGACGCGACTTCGGGTCAGATTAGGCAGTGCAAACCCAGGGGAGAAGAGCTAAGTTGGTACTTGCCAACAGCCGATGTTACTGTGAGGGACCCCTGCGTCGGAGGAACGAGCGTAGTGCCAAGGTTTGAGGCGATTGTCGCCTTTTCAGACGTGGATTTGCAGGACTACGACACACTCGAGGCGCTTGCCGAGCACCTACCAAGTGCCTCATGGCAACAGCGAGACGAAGAGTCGATCATCGTGGCTGCCCTTGAGGCGCCCACCGCCACGATCGCCGTCGAAGAAGTAGTTCGGCTCGTGAGAGCACACTTCCACGCTGCGACCGCTCCGCGCGTACTGGACGACCTGATGTCAACCGCAGACATCGCGGCACTTGCCGGCGTCCATCGGGAAACCGTCCGTTTATGGGCCACCGGCAAGCGCCGCGCCAAGGACTTTCCGCGCCCGATTTCGGTCGTGCGCCCGGACATGAAGGTGTGGGCGGCGAGCGACGTCTACGCCTGGCTACGCTCGCGGGGCATCCCATGCCCCTCCGCAACTCCTCTCACGATGGCCCAGGTTGTGGATGCGAACCGCCAACTTGAGTGTGCGGCGCTGACGCACCTGGTGAAGAAGACGCAGGAATGGCGACCGGCGCCGCAATACGCGGAGTTCACCACGGTGAAACTTGACTTCCAGACGGCCGAAACGACGAAGGCCCGGACTAAGCGTGCGGTTTTCGCGGTTCGATGAATCACGGAACCGCGGTGCCAGCCACCGAAACGGCCGACGTGTCGCAGGAGATCATCGAACGCGCGCAGTCGATGTTGTCTCGCTGCGAAGTCGGCAATATCCGCCCGACGGCGATATCCGCGGCGCGAGGCGACGGCAACGCGAACCTTGATGCCGTCCACGTTTCGGTCGACTCGGCGTTTCATGTCTCCGAAGACGCGTTCGCCGGGAGATACACATGGACGATTGGTATCGACGACGATGGCGGTGTAAGGGCTGCGGATCTCGCCGTTACGATTCTCGTCGAGTTCCAACTCGGGCCCGACTTTGTACCCGATCAGGAAGCGGCCGACTTCATTACCGCGACGACCGGATACTTTGCCGTCTACCCCTACGTTAGAGAGATCGTCCAGGATCTGACGACACGACTTCAGCTTGACCCGACCGTATTGGGTTTTCTCAGACGCGGAGACAAGTTCCCCGACGCAGCGAACTTCGTTCGGAGGGAACTTGTGACCGCTGCGCGTGGCGAAGACTTGGCGCAGAGTTAATCAGTGCGCGCACCGGCGGCCGGCGGCGTGTCCTCATCCGACGTCAAGATCGCCAGATACATGCGAACGGTTGGCATCGAAAGCGCGGCGTACGCGCTGGCCGTAGTCCCGATCACTATGCTGTCGGTGGTCCTCAGCGGTCCAGGAATTTTCCTTTGATCGGATTCCTGTCGCGGCGTTGCGCGATCCTGCGTAATCGCACTTGTGAGATCGGCGGCCGCCCTGCAGCGCAGGTGAGCAGGCAGATGCGGGAGAACCAGGCCGATTGCGGCCACTTCCATCGGTGATGGCGTGGCCCGCAGGTTCCCGTGAGTTAGAAGGCTCCATTCGTCCGGCTATGGTTTAGGGCTGGCCGCCGCGAAGGACACCTGGAATGGGGGGAGCTGTTCCGACAACGAGACTTGGCTCGGCTGTTGGACCAGTACACAGCGGACCGCTGACGTCGCCCGTCAGCTCGCAAACGCACTAGCAGCGAGTGAGCTACAACACTCGACGCCAAATTGCTCGGCAGATGGAAGTTGCACCGTCTTGGTCAGTGTAACGTCCGTGGGGAGGCTCGAATTCCTCGTACAAGACATGCAGGCTGAGGCCGAAATAACTCATAACACTGCGCTGAGGGGCTCACACATCACCGCCATCGCGGTGCCGCGACTGTAGGTTGTGCGCGGACGGCGGGAGGTCTGTCGCCAGCAACGGAGCGTTTTGCGCTTCCCTAGGTTGAGCCAGACGCCGTAACACTCAACGAGGGCGGCCAGGGTCTGAACGGCGTAGCTTCAACAAGATGGTGCAGTCGGCCTTCGGCGATCCGACAATGGACTGAGCGGGTCCCGACCCTGAGGCCGCTTTGCTAGCCGACCTCATCACGCCCGCCGTGTCCGCCACATGGGCGCGTGGTATACCGCCGTGCGGTCGGGTTGCCGGTTCACCCCCAGGGTCGGCGTCGTCCTCGACGTAGCCACGGGCCGTGATGTCCATGTCGGAGAGCGACGATCTATACGACGAACCAGAGGTAGGAGCCCGGCAGCTGACGGCCCTGTTCAGGGTGACCGGCGGGCGGCTGAGTTGGGACACCCGTCGGCGCAGTGCAGGCTTCAGTAGCCCGGCGTACGGCGAAGATGCGTCGCGTCCGTAGTGCGGTCGGTAACCTCTTGGGTACGTCAAGGGCTGGAATTTCCGACGGGGCCTGAATACGGACGGTAACACTTCAAGAAGTGGATCAATGAAGTTGTGGAATAGAAAGAACCGATTTGTAGCGAATTCGGTCGCTGGGCCAGCCGCATGTCAGATCGTTGTCCATAACAAGTACGCATGGATCTGGGACCCCCGGTTCGGCAAGTTTGCCGTTTACGTAGACGGCAGGCTGAGCGGGTTTGCGCCTCTCGACGATTCGTTGACCGTCGGCGTGCCTGTCGGACCACATGTCGTGCGGATTCGGGCCTGGTGGTTCATGAGTCCTCGCGTTAATGTGGAGGCATCTCCCTCGACTCGAGTGGAGCTGAATGCAGACATTTCGCGTGGTGTTGAGCCGTTTCGTCGCGTGGCGAGAGGGCTATTCATACCGTGGAAGGCCTTATCACTCGAAAGAATCTGAGATGTTCGGTCGCGAAGAGTGCGCGTGAACCTCGTAATGTGTGCCGTCAGGCGTCGACCGTGTCGTCGACCACTAGCAGAGGTGTCAGCGGTATCAGGGTCTTCCAGCGTTCAGGTAGGCGACCATAACTTGTGAGAACGAGGCCGACGACGGCTTCACCGCTCAGCAGTCGCAGCCCATGCTTTTGCCTTTCGATTGACTGCGCGTCCTTGCTGTACGTGCCGAGAGTGACGAATACACCGAGTTCCCCTGGCGCGAGCGTTCCGACCAACTGTTGCACCTCGGGTCCCGAGATCGTGCTCGTGTGGTGCTTGCACTGAACCTTAATTAGTGGAGGTTCGACGCCGAGCGGGTCGCGATGCGCGATGACGTCGACGCCGCCATCCTGGGAGTATTGGGTGACACGCGCCTGGTAGCCCAAGGCCTTTAGAAGGTCTGCTGTGAACTCCTCAAATTCGCGATGCGACATGTTGGGAGGCTTGAGCTGATCCAGCACGAAGTCCCGGGTAAAACGGTCGACCCTTGAGGCACGTGGCTCGTCCACGGCATCTTCGTGAACTTCGGTCTGGGCCTGCTCGACCGCCATCGTCACTGCCTCGTTGGAGTCGCTGGGCGCGTCGAGAACGGCGAGGAATTCCGCGGCGTGCTTCTTGATGCTGAAGAGAGTGATCAGTGCCCCGATCTCGTTGAGCGCCGGCCGCGTGAATACCGTGCGTGGAACACCGAGCTTCATCCATTTGACAGGACGTCGGTGCGGATGGATCGGGGTGCCGGCGATGTATTCGTACGGCCCAGTCACGACACCGATGTTAATCGTGCTGTCGGGCCGGTATGGCGCGACGACTACGTCGCCTTTGGCGATCTCGAAGGCGAAGCGGTACAGCGTTCCGGCCTGAACGGGGACAGCCCCGGGCTTGGTATCCGGATAGGCGGTCTTCTGGGCAAGCTTGAGCGCATCGCGATCGGGCCCAATCTGTGACAGGTCGCCGATTCGCTCCCAGCCGATGCTGACGAACCCGCCGTCTACCAGCTCAGATGTCAGCTTGTCGTTGTGGATGCCCCAAACAGGTTTCATGTCGTAAGCATCTCGCACGCGGCACTTGCGTTGTCAGCAGGCACGCGCTTGCGTGCGGAGTTCATTCAGCCTGCGCCGAAGCGGTGTCGGCGGTCTCTTGGCGAGGTTGAGCGGGGGATTTAGTTCGGCGAGTACGGCGGTCTCCAGCATGTCGATCGCGTCGGCGTCGCTTATCGGGACGGCGATTACTGACAGGTGCGCGGTCATCCATGCGGTCAACGCGGTTTCATCGATCCCGTCGTGCGTACCGGATTGCAGTATCGACGCGAGCGTGAGTCTGAAAGTCGACAGCTCCGCCGAACTGCCAAGGTGCATGCCGACGAGGCGGCCCCACAGCGTGTTCGTCGACGGGCGTCCGCTAGGCCAGCGCGTCGCGCCTGCTTGGCCCGCGTAAATCAGCCCCGTCGCGACCTCATACCCGAGGCCTTGGCTGAGGTCGTGCGCTCCGACGTCGTCCACCCACCAGCTGTACATCCCGGGGACGGCGAGCGCGCGCCTCGTCCGCGCGAGCAACACTGAAACCGGCTCGGCACATGCCGGGTTGCGTAAAGTGGCGACGAGTTGGGCGACCGCCTCACCGTCGACGGCGTTGGTGTTGACGGCCTGTGTAGCGGACGGCGGTTCCGCGGGCGTCGCGTTCCATGCGCGGTCGTACCAGGCGAGCGTCGCGCCGAAGGACGTGGCGTCGACGGGATCGACGACGTTGGCTCCCGCGGCTTCCAAAAGACCGCGTAGAGCATCGATATAGACGTCGCCGGCGTGAATTTCGACAGTGAGCCCGGCCAAATGCTCGACTTCTGCCAGTTGCGCGACGACGAAGGCGCCCCATGCCGCGCGGTAGCGAGCGGACATCGCGCCAAGCGCAAGTTCGTACGGGGCGATAACCTCGTCGGGCCGCAGTAACCCGAGTCGGCCGCTCAGGATGTACCAGCGGACGCCGGAAGCTTCGGCAAACCTGCGCCGCTTCGCGAACAATCGGCTCGTGTACAGATCCTTTGCGGGCGCCGCTTCGCCGTGTTTGGACCGCACACAACCGATGAGGACGACGCGCGCGACGGTGCCGTCTTGCACGTTCGCCTGAACGAGTTCCCGGCTTGCGCGCGGCGCGCGCTCGCCGTCAGTGTTTCGGACGGCCGCGTCCTTACCCGCGTCTTGGCTGGCGCGCTGGTACAGGCCATGGCCGACGCGGTCGAGTAGCGGCGGATAACTGGCGAGGTGTCGGTGGGGGCGGTTGCCGGAAGTCAGTCCAGCCATCTGCGTGGCGATAGTTCCGCGCGCGATGTCCGGATAATGCGACCGGAACCACCGGAGCACCTGCTCAGTCGTGAACGGCTGTGGCAACGTCGCCACGCATTCGGCGAGCAGCTCTCGGACCGGTCGGTCATACTTCACGGGCGAACCATACGCGCGCGAGGCGACATCCGGCATC
Organism: Actinomycetales bacterium; assembly: GCA_040255675.1. GTDB lineage: Bacteria > Actinomycetota > Actinomycetes > Acidothermales > Acidothermaceae > JBDZVM01. Next base: position 93,418 of record JBDZVM010000012.1, read on the forward strand.
GGTTCCGAGACCAAGCCCAGCGCGAGGTGGCTCAGGCGGGGCCAAAGCGGCAAAGGTTCACATGGGTTCGTACTAACCTGTGTTCGATGATCGAACTACGGGCCAGCGCCGACGTGATCGCCGAGCATCTCGGCGTCATGAGCGACGGAGCGGGCGGCGACCGCGCGAACCGGCCCGGCCGATGAAGATCATCGATAACGTAAACAAGCTTCTGGGTGATGACCTCAAGAAAGAGATCATTCCGGGCGTCAAGCTCCGCGTCGCGGCCTCGACGTTCTCGATCTACGCGTTCGAAGCGTTGCGCAAGGAGCTCGAGGGCGTCGAGACGCTGGAGTTCATCTTCACCGCGCCCACCTTTGCCGCCGCGCGCGACACCGACAAAGTACGCAAGGAGAAGCGCGAGTTTTACATCCCACAGGCGCGGCGTGAATCGAGCTTGTACGGCTCCGAATTCGAGGTCAGGCTTCGCAACAAGCTCACCCAGCGCGCGATCGCGAAGGAGTGCGCCGAGTGGGTGCGCCGCAAGGCGCGGTTCCGGTCGAACGCCACCGGCAACCCAATGCAGCAGTTCGCCGTCGTCGGCGACCAGGCCGCGTACTTGCCCCTGCAGGGCTTCACTACCGCGGACCTCGGCTATGAGCGCGGCAACGCGGTCTCGAACATCGTGCATAGGGTCGACGAGGCCCCGATGACGACCCAGTACGTGCGGCTTTTCGATCAAATCTGGAACAACCCGGACCAGTTGCACGACGTTACCGAGGTGGTTTACGAGCACATCGCGAGCGTCTATGCCGAGAACTCGCCTGCCCGCATCTACTTCACGATCCTGTACAACGTGTTCTCGGAGTTCCTCGACGACATCAACGAAGACGTGCTGCCGAACGACCGCACCGGCTACCAAGACACCCAGATTTGGACGGCGCTTTACAACTTCCAGCATGACGCCGCGATCGGGATCATCAACAAGCTCGAGACCTACAACGGCTGCATCCTCGCCGATAGCGTCGGCCTGGGCAAAACCTTCACGGCGCTCGCGGTTATCAAGTACTACGAGCTACGCAACAAGTCGGTTCTCGTTCTGGCGCCGAAGAAGCTCGCCGAGAACTGGACGAACTACAACGCCAACCTGACGACAAACATCTTCGCCCGCGACCGGTTCAACTACGACGTTCTCGCGCACACCGACCTGTCGCGCACGAGGGGCGAGTCGATGGGCCTGCGGCTCGACCGGGTGAACTGGGGAAACTACGACCTGGTGGTCATCGACGAGTCGCACAATTTCCGAAACGCCGATTACGCCGAGGAAAAGGAGTCGCGCTACCAGCGGCTCATGCGGCAGGTGATTCGCGAGGGCGTGAAGACCAAGGTGCTCATGCTGTCGGCAACGCCGGTCAACAATCGGTTCAACGACCTGAAAAACCAGCTGCAGCTCGCCTACGAGGGGGAGTCCGAAAATCTCGCCCAGCACGTCAAAATCTCCACGACGGTCGAAAAAGTATTCAGCGACGCGCAACGAGTGTTCAACGAGTGGTCGAGGCTCCCACCCGAGGCGAGGACCGCAGAGCAGATCCTGAAGATGCTCGACTTCGACTTCTTCGAGCTGCTCGACGCTGTGACGATTGCCCGCTCCCGCAAGCATATCCAGGCGTTCTACGACACCACTGCGATTGGCGCGTTCCCTCGGCGTCTGCCCCCGAAATCGATCCGCCAGCCTCTGTCAGACCTGCCGAACTCGCCGACCTTTAACGAGATCTTCGAGCAGCTTCAGGTTCTCACACTGGCCGTGTACACGCCGCTGGCATATGTGTTCCCGAGCCGCGTCAGCAAGTACGAAGACCTGTACAACGTGCCTGGCGGTACGGCCCGGTCGAACCTGGGCCAGCACGGCCGTGAACAGGGCCTGAAGAAGCTCATGACTGTCAATCTGCTCAAGCGCCTGGAAAGTTCGGTCGAGGCCTTCCGGCTTACCCTCGCCAAAATCGAAGATACCGTCGACAAGACGCTCAAGCGGCTCGACTCCAGGAATGGCGCGCTCATCGATTTGGACGTCGACCTAGCCCAAATCGATGTGGACGACGAAGACGAGGCCGACGTCGAGGCTCTCTCGTTCGGGCAGAAAATCAGGATCGATCTGGCTGACATCGACGTCGAGTCGTGGCAGCGCGACCTGTGGAACGATCGCGAGACGTTGCGTGAGCTGCTCGACGAGATGCGTCAAATATCCCCCGCGCATGACCTCAAACTGAAGGCGCTGAAACACCTCGTCGCAGACAAGGCCGCGAATCCCATCAACGCCGGAAACCGCAAGGTACTGGTGTTTTCCGCGTTCGTCGACACTGCTGAATATTTGTATCGCGAACTTGTACCTTCGCTGCGCGCTGTCGGCCTTGAGACGGCGCTCATCACAGGTGGAGGCCACGCCGCCAAAACGACGTTGGGCATCGGCTACGACTTTCAGCAGGTGCTGACGCTATTCTCGCCGAAGTCGAAGCAGCGCCACCTGACGATGCCGAAGGCCACCGCGGAGCTCGACGTGCTGATCGGCACCGACGTCATCAGCGAAGGACAGAACCTTCAAGACTGCGACTACCTCGTCAACTACGATATCCACTGGAACCCAGTACGGATCATCCAACGATTCGGGCGTATCGACCGCATCGGCTCCGCCAATGAGCGGATCCAGCTCGTCAACTTCTGGCCTGACCTCTCCCTCGACGAGTACATCAACCTCAAAGAACGCGTCGAGAACCGCATGGTCATTGCCAACCTCGCCGGTACGGGCGACGACAACATTCTGACGCCGGAAAGCAGCGACACCGCGTTCCGCAAGGAACAACTCCGCAAACTCCAAGATGAGGTCATCGAGCTCGAGGACGTTCGCACCGGTGTGTCGATCACCGATCTCGGGCTCAACGACTTCCGCATGGATTTGCTTGGGTATCTCGAGGAGTACGGCGACCTCGCTAGCGCCCCGAAAGGTTTGCATGCGGTCGTGCCCGCCGATCCCGCGATAGGCCTAAGCCCCGGGGTACTTTTCGCGCTGCGAAACATCAACGCTGACGAGAGCATCAACCGCGGCAACCGGCTCCATCCGCACTATCTCGTCTATCTCGACGGTGATGGCAATGTGATCGCCGACCACACTGAGGTCAAGCGCCTGCTCGATTTGATCCGTGCCGGCTGCCGTCCCTTCGACCAACCGGTTGCCGAGGTCACCCGAATCTTCAACGACGCGACGCAAGACGGCGCCGAAATGGGAACGTACTCGGAGCTCCTCACGGCTGCTATTCGATCCATGGTCGACGTCACCGACGAGCGCGACGTCGACAGCCTTTTCACCGACGGGCCCACCACGGCCCTCACGCAGACGATCGCCGGCCTCGACGACTTCGAGCTGATCGCGTTCCTCGCCGTAGTGGATCCGGCCGCGAGGTCCGTATGACGGCGCTGCTTTATCGCTGGCCCCAAGCGGCCAAGTTCGGCCGCGTCGTCGCGAAGGCCAAGTTCTACGAACACGGCGCCGTGTCGGCGGCGGTGCGTGAGAGGTTCGTCTTCGAGGTTCAGCGCATCACCTGGGCTTACAAGCTCGCCCAATCCACCGTCAACCTGCCTGGCACCACAGTCACCCCCGAAATCCAGGTATTTCAGATCGAAGCAAAGCGGGACGACGTCAGCGAGTTGGTGCTCAGCGCGATCGACAAGTCGGTCAGGACTCCGATCATCTTCGAGATCACTCGTGGTGACGGGCGCGAGCAGCGCACCCGAATGACCGCCGCCCACAAGCGCTCAAGCCCCGGGCGGCCTCCCAAGCTGGGGGCCTACTACACGACGGACTGGCAGCCCGATGACGGGGAACGGCGAGCGCTCCCGGCCGCGATCGATCTCGCCACGCTGTACGCCGCCTTGCTCGAGCCGCTGCTGCCGTTGGCGACCCGCCCCGGTGAGGAACTGTCAGACGTGGCCGAAAGACTTGAGGCCGCGCGCAAGCTGGAACGAGAGCTGGCGGCGCTGGAGCGCAAGATACGAAATGAGCCGCAGCTCAACCGTAAGGTGGAGCTGCGGCGCACCCTGAAGACGAAACGAGCCATGCTTACCGACGTGACAAACCCGGCGTCGGGCACGAAGAAGTGAGGAGCCTGTGGAGAAACTCCGCATCACGTCACCCGACATGACCGCAGCCAACATCGAGAAGATCGCCGCGCTCTTCCCGACCGTCGTGACCGAAAGCCTCGACGCCGACGGTAATCCGGTCAGGTCTGTCGACTTCGACCTGCT
>JBDZVM010000013.1:0-8762 GCA_040255675.1 Actinomycetales bacterium
CTCCACAATGTGGTGAGTCGCGACATCGTTGCAGGTGGGGTACGAGGTCACCATGCGACTGAGGTGTGCTGACCGAGCGGAACCCGCGCGGCCGGGCCGTGATACTGGTCGTCGCTGAAACCGAGGTAGGCGACGAAGATCGGCGGCAGCAAGAACAGGCCCGCGCCGAACGCCCCGGTTCGGCCGAACGATCGCGCGAGATCGACCATGACGACCAATGCCAGTGCCTCGCCGAGAAGGGGCACGATCAACAGCGGCAGCCACCACACCGGTCGACCCGCCACTTTGAGCAGCACGACGTTGTTCCAAATCGGCACCAGACCCTGCCAACCCGCACGGCCCGCCTTGGCAAACAGGGGATAGAGGGCGATGGAGGTCACGGCGTATACGACCAGCATGAATACGGTCATCGCTTTGTCTCCGGATCGCTCGAGCTAGCACTGACCACGACATCGGCGGCATAACTTCGGTACTTGATCGCGCGAGTCGCAACCAAAATCGCCCGCTGTTCGCCGTCCGGCCGAATTCTGTTGACGGCGTGGCGGTTTGCCGGGCGCGGCAGGTCGCTGGCGACCAGAGGATCAGGCACAGTGAAGGTGCGCGGTCAAGTCGCGGTTGCTTTCCCCCCGGGCGACTGCGGTGGTCGCGAAGTGGCGATCCGGCCGGCGCCGTCCCCCAACGTCGTGCCGGATCGCCGCGCCTCCTCATGGTGCCCCGTGACGCCGTACCCCCCACGGACGGCGTCACCTGGCGATCCTCGCGTATCGGAGCCTTGGTCGGCAGCGCCCGAGTGGCCGCATCTGTCGGCTGCGTGCGCGGCGATCAGTTAGCGCATTCGGCCCAATGGGGCCTGTTTGTCGCGCGCGCTCGACCGCTTCGCTCAGACGTTGGAGGGCGATGCCGAACTAGTCAAGGAGGGGTGTGCGATGACACGCGCCAGGCAGCCTTTGACGATCGACCGGGAGGCCTTCACGGATGACGGCCCACGGGTTTCCCGAGGCATCGGGGCGGCACGACCATAAGACGCTTGATCCGCGGCTTGAGGCCGCCGAACGAGCGGTGGCTGATGCCGAGCGGGCGTCGTCCGACGAATGGGCGGTGCTGGTGCGGCCGCGGCATTCACGCAAGGCGTACGCCCGACAGATCGCCGTCGATGTCGCGATCGCGCTCGTCGCATTGTTGATCATGGTATTGCTCTCGTGAGGCGCGCGATCGCCCGGCGGTACACTGCGAGCATGGCTTCGCGGTTCGGCTTGCTCCTTCGTTTGCCGCGCTGACCCACGTGTCGGCGCGGCGACCCCTCGTGCGCGAGGGGTTTTTTCATGAGCAGGCCACCGGCGCAGGTAACCACGACGTGAGGACCACATGAGCGAGACGTACGATTTCGCGGCGATCCAGCAACGCTGGCTGCCGGTGTGGGATGAACTCGACCCCTTCAAGGCGGACGACGACAACTCCACCGGGCGGGAGCGCCGGTACATGCTCGACATGTTCCCGTACCCGAGCGGCGACTTGCACATGGGTCACGCTGAGGCGTACGCGTTCGGCGATGTCGTCGCGCGGTACTGGGTGCAGCGCGGCTACGACGTGCTTCACCCGATCGGGTGGGATGCCTTCGGCCTGCCCGCCGAGAACGCCGCGATTCGCCGCGGCGAGCACCCGGCCGACTGGACTTACAAGAACATCGAGACCCAGGCGGCATCATTTCGCCGTTACGCGATCTCGTTCGACTGGTCGCGTCGGCTCCACACCTGCGACCCCGAGTACTACCGCTGGACCCAATGGTTGTTCCTCCGCTTTTACGAGCGGGGCTTGGCGTACCGCAAGGCGTCGGCGGTCAACTGGTGCCCGAAAGACCAGACCGTGCTTGCCAACGAGCAAGTCGTCGGTGGTGCGTGCGAGCGCTGCGGAACGCCGGTCACGAAGAAAACCCTGACCCAGTGGTACTTCAAAATCACCGATTACGCCGACCGTTTGCTCGACGACATGACGCAACTCGAGGGCGCCTGGCCCGAGCGAGTGCTGACTATGCAGCGCAACTGGATCGGCCGCTCGCAGGGCGCGCACGTCGACTTCGAGATCGAAGGCCGCACCGAGCCGGTCACGGTTTTCACCACGCGCCCCGACACCTTGTACGGCGCGACATTCTTCGTGGTGGCCGCCGATTCGGCGTTGGCCGACGAGTTGTGCGCGCCGACGGAGCGCGAAGCGTTCGATGGCTATCTCGAGCAGGTGCGCAAGCTTTCCGACATCGATCGCCTCTCGACCGAGCGTGAAAAGACCGGCGTTTTCTTGGGGCGCTACGCGATAAATCCCGTCAACGGCGAACGCATTCCGGTGTGGGCTGCCGACTACGTGCTCGCCGACTACGGCACCGGCGCCATCATGGCGGTGCCCGCTCACGATCAGCGCGACCTCGACTTTGCCTTGAAATACGGGCTTCCCGTGCGCGTCGTCGTCGCGACCGACGAGCCCGATCCGGCGACGAGCGGTGTCGCGACGGCCGGCGACGGAGTTCACGTCAACTCGGGTCCGCTCGACGGCACCGACAAAGCCGAAGGCATCGCACGCATCGTCGCGACTCTCGAAGAAAAGGGCACTGGCAAAGGCGCTATCAACTACCGGCTGCGCGACTGGTTGCTGTCGAGGCAGCGGTTTTGGGGCGCTCCGATCCCGATCGTGCACTGCGAGTCGTGCGGTGAAGTGCCTGTACCGGACGACGAACTGCCGGTGCGGCTGCCCGACCTGCGCGGCGCCGACTTGGCGCCTAAAGGAGTTTCGCCGCTCGCGGCGGCGTCCAATTGGGTTTCCACGACCTGCCCAAAGTGCGGTGGGAAAGCAACCCGTGACACCGACACGATGGATACGTTCGTCGACTCGTCGTGGTATTTCTTGCGCTACTGCTCGCCGCGTGATGAAAAAGCCGCTTTCGACGTAGAGAAGGTGAAGCAGTGGATGCCCGTCGACCAGTACGTCGGCGGCGTCGAGCACGCGATTTTGCACCTGCTCTACAGCAGGTTCTTCACCAAGGTGCTCTACGACATGGGCATGGTCGATTTCACCGAGCCGTTCAAGGCATTGCTCAACCAAGGCCAGGTCATCAACCAGGGCAAGGCGATGAGCAAGTCGCTCGGAAACGGCGTCGACCTGGGGCAGCAGCTCGAAAAGTACGGTGTTGACGCCGTCCGGCTGACCATGGTTTTCGCCGGTCCGCCCGAAGAAGACATCGACTGGGCCGACATGAATCCCGGCGCACTCGGCAAATTTTTGGCGCGGGTTTGGCGGCTCGCTGGCGAAGTGTCGAGCACGCGCGGTGTCGACGCGTCGACCGGCGACATGGCGCTGCGTCGCGTCACACATCGCACGATTCACGAAGTGAGCGAGCTCGTCGAAAGCTTTCGGTTCAACGTCGCTGTCGCGCGCGTGATGGAACTGGTGAACGCCATTCGCAAAGCGGTCGACTCTGGGCCGGGGCCCGCCGACCCGGCCGTTCGCGAAGCCGTCGAAACCGTGGCCGTCGTCTTGTCGCTGTTCGCGCCCTACACAGCAGAAGAGGCGTGGGCACGACTTGGGCACCAGCCCACGGTCTTCAAGGCCGGGTGGCCGAGTGCCGATCCGGCGCTGCTCGTCGAAGATTCAGTCACCTGCGTCGTGCAGATCAACGGCAAAGTGCGCGAACGGCTGGAGGTTCCGCCGTCCGTCACTGACGACGAACTGCGAGCGTTGGCGCTCGCGGCGCCGTCCGTGGTGAAAGCGATCGAGGGCCGCGAGGTGCGCAAGGTGATCGTGCGCGCGCCGAAGCTGGTCAATTTCGTCGTCTGACGCGCTAGGGTCGGCAGATGGCGCCTCCCGAAATCCTGGACGTCGCGGTGGTCACCGACTCGACCGCGTATTTGCCGGGTGGGATCGCCGACTCGCTCGGAATTCGCGTCGTACCGCTGCAGGTCATCCTCGGTGGCGCGGTGCGTACTGAGGGTGCCGACGTAGGGCCCGCGGAAGTCGCGGCGGCGCTGTCGAGCGGCGAGGCCGTCAGCACGTCGCGCCCGTCGCCGAGTGTGTTCGCCTCGACGTACCAGAAGATTTTCGCGGACGGCGCTGACGCCATCGTCTCGGTGCACTTGTCGGCCGCCATGTCCGGAACCGTTGAGGCGGCGCAGCTCGCGGCGTCCGACGTCGGAGGAGACATCCGCGTCGTCGACTCGCGCTCGATCGGCATGGGGATGGGATTCGCCGTGCTCGCAGGGGCGGAGGCGGCGCTCGCCGGTGCCGACGCCGACGTCGTCACCGACGCGGTCAGTCGCGTTTTGTCAGGCACCACGGCGTTTTTCTACGTCGACACGCTCGAGTTCTTACGTCGTGGTGGCCGCATCGGTACCGCGCGGGCATGGCTCGGCTCGGCCCTCGCGGTCAAACCTTTGCTCGGGTTGAGTGAAGGGCGAATCGAGCCGCTGGAAAAGGTGCGCACCTTCGCGCGGGCGATCGCGCGGCTCGAGGAGATGGCGGTGACCTTCGCGGGCGACGACCCGGTCTGCGTCGCGGTGCACCACCTCGCGGCGGCTCATCGGGCGGCGGCGCTCGCGCAAGCCCTCGATCTGCGGCTGCCCAAGGTCGATGAGCTGATCACTACCGAAGTGGGCGCGGTGGTCGGTGCGCACACCGGCCCCGGGATGCTGGCGGTCGTCGTCAGCAAGCGCTGACGCCGCAACCCATCGCCGCGGCCCTGCGTCGAACGAGTTGGGGTGGTTGTGGTGCCCGTGAAACGTCCGTCTTGGTTGTACGTCGGCAGCGCAGTAGCGGCGCTAGCCGTCGCTACTGGTTGCAATGCCCATCGCCCGGCCCCTGGTGTGGTCGACGGCGTCGTGCGCGGTTATGGAGGGCCGCTGACGTTTGTCAACGGCAGTCCATCGCCCGTGCTGAGCGGGCAACCGATGGCAAATCAGGAAGTGAGCGCGCTGCGCGACGGGTCGCGAGTTGCCGTCACGACGACCGGCTCCGACGGGCAATTCTCGCTGCGCCTCCCGACGGGGGCGTACACCATCTTGGTCTCGGTGTGTGACCTCCAGGAGTCTGTGACGGTACGGGCGAGCCAAAGCCAATCGCTTGACCTCGCTTGCGGATTCCCCTGAGCAGGATTCACCTAAGTCAGATTGCCTTTGCACAGCGGGAAAAACGCCCGTCCACAGCCGCTGCTGCACTACGGCCGACCCGCGGGGAATCCGCCTAGCTTCAGGTCGTGCCGATCCTTCGCCGCGGGCCCGATCCTCGATCGTTCGCCGACGTCGTGCGGCGGCTGGAGCGGCTTCGCGTCGGGCCTCCCACCTCCGGCTGGGTGCCTCGAGAGCCTGCCTCTGAGGAACCGCCGGTCGCGGCGTCGCCGTCGCCCGAGCCGCTGCTCTCGGTGCTGCGAACCGGCCGATTCGATCCCGGACGCCGTGGCGCGGTGGTGCTCGGCGCGCTGGCGTTGTTGGGCGCACTCGCCGGCGCGTGGTATTTCATCGCGGCTCGACCAGCGGCCGAGTCTTCGGCGACAGCCTCAGAGCCGACGCACGCGGCCGCGCCGAGTAGCCGTTCGTCACCAGCGCCGCCCGCGTCGCCGGTGCTGTCGGCTTGGCCCACCGATCCCGCGCCGACACCGACGCGCATCGTCGTCGACATCGTCGGCAAAGTCGTTTCGCCGGGCGTCGTCGAGTTGGCGCCGGGCGCGCGGGTTCGCGATGCCATCGAGGCGGCGGGCGGCGCATTGCCCGGCACGGATTTGACTGCCCTCAACCTCGCAAGCAAGTTGAGCGACGGGCAGCAAGTGTTCGTCGGCATTCCGCCGCCGTCAGGGGCGGCCGCGCAAGCGGCCGGCGGCGTCGTCGGGGGCGACTCCTCGGCGACCACGAGCGGCGGCGGCTCGTCGTCGTCCGGCGTCGTCGACTTGAACACCGCGACGTTGGAGCAGCTCGAAAACCTGCCGGGCGTCGGCCCGGTTCTCGCGCAACACATTCTCGACTGGCGCACTCAGCACGGACGGTTCACTGCCGTGACGCAACTGCAACAGGTGAGCGGAATCGGTCCGTCGAAATACGCCGACATCGTCGCGCGGGTGCGCATATGAAGGTGAGCTTGCTGGCGGGCGAGCCCGCCGATCTGCGGTTGCTGATTCCGGCGTTCGCCGCGTGGACGGCGGCGCATCTCGCGCTCGGCTGGTCGCCGCGCGCCGGACTTTGCGTTGGGCTAATGCTTGTCGGCATGGCGGCGGGCTGCCTCGTTGGCCGCCGTCGCGGGTGGGCGCTCGTCGCTGCCGTCGCGGCGCTTTGCGCGGCCGGTTCGTGCGCGGCGACGGCGTGGCGGGTGGCGGCAATGCAACGAGGTCCGTTGCCGGGGCTCGCTCGCGCGCATGCGCAGGTCACACTCGAGCTCGTCGTCGCCGCCGACCCCCGCGCGCTGCAGGTTGCCGCTGGTACACACGGCGCCACCCGCCAGATCGTCGTGATGCCCGCGAAAGCCCTCGCGGTGACGACGCTTGACGGGCGCACGACACGTATCCGCTCGCCGGTGTTCGTGCTCGCCGCCGGCCGGCAATGGCTCAACCTGCAACCAAGCCAACACGTGCGCGCTGCTGGCCGGCTCGGCGTCCCCGAACCCGGGGAATTCGAGACCGCGACGTTCGACGCGCGTGGGTCGCCGTCCGAGGTAGGCAAACCTTCGTTGGTGCAGCGGTTCGCGGGCAACGTGCGATCGAAGCTTCGCGAAGCGACCGCGCCGTTGCCACCGGGGCCGGGCGGGCTGTTGCCAGGACTGGTAGACGGCGACGTCTCGCGACTTCCGCCCGCCGTGGTCGCCGAGTTCAAGACGACCGGCCTCACTCACTTGGTGGCGGTCAGCGGTGCCAACGTGGCCATCGTTTTGGGAGTCGTACTGGTCGTCGCGCGCTGGGTCGGCTTGCGGCTGCGCGGGCAGGCTTTCGCGGGCGCCCTGGCGATCGTCTGCTTCGTCGTTGTGGCCCGCCCGCAGCCCAGCGTGTTGCGTGCTGCCGCGATGGGTTTGGTTGCCGTCGTCGCGCTGGCATCTGGACGTCGCCGCCGCGCCCTGCCCGCGTTGTGCGCCGCGGTGCTTTGCCTGGTGTACATCGACCCGACGCTGTCGCGAAGTATTGGATTCGCGCTGTCTGTGCTGGCAACCGCGGCTTTGCTAGTGCTGGCGCCGCGGCTTCGGTCGCGGATGGCGCGGCGACTTCCGTTGTGGCTGGCCGAAGCGCTGTCGGTGCCGGCCGCCGCGACGTTGGTGTGCTCGCCGCTGATCGCCTCGATGTCGGGAACTGTCAGTTTGGCCGCCATTCCGGCGAATCTGCTCGCCGAGCCAGCCGTGGCGCCGGCGACAGTTCTTGGTGCATTGGCGGCGTGCGTCGCGCCGTGGTGGATGACCGGTGCCAAAGTGCTCGCCTGGCTGGGCTCGCTGCCTTGCCGCTGGTTGGTTTTCATCGCGCATGTCTTTGCCCGACTCCCCGGGGCCTCGTTACCTTGGCAAACCGGAATGTTTGGCGCCGCGGGACTCATGATGACCGTATTGCTCGGGGCGACGGCCCTTCGGCTTTGGCGCAGGGCCTGATGCGCGGTTGTCGGCTCGTCGTGACATGCTGCCAAACGTGCCGACAGCTACCGCGAAAAACCAGGTTTCGCCGATCACGGTCGTCGTCGGCGACGACGAATTTCTTGCTGACCGCGGCGTCGCGGCCGCGTTGGCGGCGGCTCGCGCGATCGATGCCGATGCCGAGGTTCGTGATCTGTCAGGCGGCGAGCTCGAAGCGGGCCAGCTTGCGGAGCTGACGAGTCCGTCGCTGTTCGGCGAGCGGCGGGTCGTCGTCGTCCGGGATGTCGAGCAGGTAGGCAAGGACGTCGCCGACGAACTCATCGGCGCGTGCCGCGACGCGGCTGGCGACGACAGCGACGTCCGGCTGGTGCTCGTGCACAAGGGCGGCGCGCGCGGCAAAGCGATCGTCGACGCCGCGGTCGGGTTGGGTGGCCGGCGCGTCGAATGCATGAAGTTGACCAAGCCGAGCGAGCGACTCGATTTCGTCAAGACCGAGATCAAAGCGGCCGGCCGGGTGATTTCGGACGACGGCGCCCGCGCGCTGGTCGACGCGGTCGGCAACGATCTGCGCGAGCTCGCCGCGGCGTGCGCGCAACTTGCTACCGACACCGACGGTCGGATCGACGGCGCCGTGATTGCCCGCTACTACCGTGGCCGCGCCGAGGCGAGCGGGTTCGTGGTTGCCGATCGGACCATCGAGGGCAAGCTCGCCGACGCGCTCGAGCAATTGCGATGGGCACTCGCGGTCGGTACCGCGCCGGTGCTGATCGCGAGCGCGCTGGCTCAGGGCTTGCGGGCGTTGGCGAAAGTGGCTAACGCGTCGCGGGGTCTACGTGGCGCGGCGCTTGCGCGCGAACTCGGCATGCCGCCGTGGAAGATCGATAGGGTACAAGCGCAGCTTCGCGGGTGGACGCCGACCGGTGTCGCGGCCGCGATTCGCGCCGCAGCCGAAGCCGACGCCGCGGTGAAAGGCGGCGGTACTGATCCCGCGTACGCGCTAGAAAAGGCAATTATGGCGATCGTCGCCGCGCGGCAGGCCGACGGCTAACCCGCTCGGCGAAGCGGCACGCTTCGCGCTACGACAGCGAAGCGGCACGCTTCGCGCTACGACAGCGAAGCGGCACGCTTCGCGCTACGACAGCGAAGCGGCACGCTTCGGCACTACGACAGCGAAGCGGCACGCTTCG
>JBDZVM010000013.1:8862-95795 GCA_040255675.1 Actinomycetales bacterium
CTACGACAGCGAAGCGGCACGCTTCGGCACTACGACAGCGAAGCGGCACGCTTCGCGATGGCCGACTTGCGATTGGCCGCCTGGTTGGCGTGAATCACGCCCTTGCTGACCGCCTTGTCGAGCTGGCGACTCGCCGTCTCCATCAGCTCTTGCGCCTTCGCGGCGTCGCCCGCGTCGGCAGCTTCGCGGAACCGGCGGACGGCGGTCTTGAGCGAGGACTTGACGTCCTTGTTGCGCAACCGCGCCTTCTCGTTCGTGCCGATCCGCTTGATCTGGGACTTGATGTTCGCCACGCGAAAGCCTCGTAACTCGGATGTGGGGGTCGGTACCTTAGCTGAAGCATCGTCGACACTCGACGCATGCCTCTAGCTAGATTACCCGGCAAGATTACCGGTCGGTCCGGTGCACGTCCAACCGGGTGTGTGTTGGCTGTCGGCGTTGCGATCGACGCCGTCTTCTGACCTACGCGTGGCCGCCGGACGAGCCCAACGAGCCGAAGTCGACGGTCACCGGCGCGCGCACGGCCGGGTCGTCGGTCTCGAAATACTCCTCGGGCATGAAGTGATGAATGCCCGCGACGATGGACGACGGAAAAGCCTCGATCCGGGTGTTGAGCGCCCGGACGTTGCCGTTGTAGAAGCGGCGTCCGGCCGCGATGCGGTCTTCGGTCTCCGCGAGTTGGCGCTGCAGTTCGAGGAAGTTGGCGTCGGCTTTGAGCGTCGGGTAGTTCTCGGCGACCGCGAACAATCCGCCGAGGCTTCGCACCAACGCGTTTTCGGCCGGGGCTTGCGCCGCCGGGCCGGATCGCTGCGTCGCTGCCGAGACGGCCGCCGTCCGGGCTTGGGTGACCGCTTCGAGCACCGTGCGCTCGTGCGCGGCGTAGCCCTTCACCGTTTCGACCAGATTGGGGATCAGGTCGTGCCGACGGGTGAGCTCGACGTCGATTTGCCGCCATGATTCGTGCACCAAGTTGCGCTGGCGCACGAACCGGTTATACGAGGTGATGTAGCCCAGGCCAAGCAGAACAATGATGCCGAGCACGATCCACAGTGCGATCACGCGGTGCCTCCTGGCGGGGTGGGCGCGACCCCGTGGTCGTGCCAAACGAAGCTAGGTACGCCGTCGACCACCGCGACGAGCGTCGACAGCCGGGCGAGCAGGTCGGGAACCTCGTTGGCGCCAAGTCCCCACGAGACGATGGTGGCGCCATCGATGCTCCATTCGAATTTCGGCATGGTGAGAAGTTTCTGGAGCGTGCGCGGGTTGAGCACGTCGTAGGCGAACTTCTTGTCGTTCGCGTGCACTCGAAACTGTCGGTTGAAATCTTCGCTTTCGAGCTCGATGTCGTGCACGCCCATGACGTTGCCGAGCCGAGTCAAGATGTTCTCCGGCCCAACGTGCAGGTAAGGCAAGAAGGTCGGTAACGCGAGGCTGCAGACGCGGTAGTGGTGGGTCTGTGTGGTCGTGTTGCCTTTGGAGTCGGTCGATCGCGTCTTGTAGCTGTAGTCGAAGGCGAGCATGTCGTGGTCGCGGTATTTGCCCCACATCACATTGCGCGCGCGCCGGTCGAAGCCTTCGTTGAACGGCGCCCGTTGCCAGCGTTGGCACTGGCTGTCGTCTTCTGGGAGGTACGTCCAGTGACTTGCCAGCGCGTACTGCTGTAGGGCTTGGGTGCGCTTCTTGTTGCGCTGGTACTGCCAGACGGACACGCCGATGGCGACGGCGATGAACGCCACGAAGAGGAGGAGCGGCCCACCCGACATGGACAGATCGTCCCACACCGTGGCCCAACGATCACGCGTTTGGAGGTAGCCCGAGACCCGTTTACGGCCGCGTTCTTACGGCTGCGCGGTCGCCGACGGACGTGTGCGGAACTCGGAGGCGTGGGAGGCGTGCGACGATGGTGACGCGTCCGGATGCTGCCGGGCGCCATATCCCCTTGTCCCGGCCTTCGAGAGAGAGCGCGTGCCCGAACGCACCGACCCGGCGAAGATCAGAAACTTCTGCATCATCGCCCATATCGACCACGGCAAGTCGACGCTGGCCGACCGCATGCTCCAGATCACTGGTGTGGTCGACGAGCGCTCGATGCGTGCCCAGTACCTCGACCGCATGGAGATCGAGCGCGAGCGCGGCATCACGATCAAGAGCCAGGCGGTGCGGCTGCCGTGGCGCGTCGACGGCGTCGACTACGTGCTGAACCTGATCGATACGCCCGGGCACGTCGACTTCACCTACGAAGTGTCGCGGTCGCTCGCGGCTTGCGAGGGCGCGATTTTGCTCGTCGACGCGGCCCAGGGGATCGAAGCGCAGACGCTTGCCAACCTCTATTTGGCGCTGGGCAACGACCTGAACATCATTCCGGTGCTCAACAAGATCGATCTTCCCGCAGCCCAGCCGGAGAAGTACGCCGAAGAACTCGCGCACATCATCGGCTGTTCGCCGTCCGACGTGTTGAAGGTCAGCGCGAAGACGGGCGAGGGGGTGAAAGACCTGCTCGACTACGTGGTCCGTCAGGTGCCGGCCCCAATCGGCGACGCCGAGGCGCCCGCCCGGGCTCTCATCTTCGACTCGGTGTACGACGTCTACCGCGGCGTGGTTACCTACATCCGCGTCGTCGACGGGTATTTGCCCGCGCGCGAGCGCATTCGCATGCTGTCGACCGGGGCCACGCACGAGTTGCTGGAGGTCGGGGTCATCTCGCCCGAGCCGAAACCGACCGAGGGCCTTGGCATCGGCGAGGTCGGCTACCTCATGACCGGTGTGAAAGACGTGCGGCAGTCGCGCGTCGGCGACACCGTGACGACGCAGAATCGGCCGGCCGCCGCGCCGCTCGCCGAGTATCAACACCCGAAGCCGATGGTCTATTCGGGGCTTTATCCGATCGACGGCAGCGACTACCCGTTGCTGCGCGACGCACTCGACAAGCTGCAGCTCAACGACGCGGCCCTCACGTACGAGCCCGAAACGAGCGCGGCGTTGGGATTCGGCTTTCGTTGTGGTTTCCTCGGCTTGTTGCACCTCGAAATCGTGCGAGAGCGGCTTGAGCGCGAGTTCAACCTCGACCTCATCTCAACCGCGCCGAACGTCGTCTATCGCGTGGTGAAAGAAGACGCCACCGAGGCCGTCGTCACGAACCCCAGCGAGTTTCCGATCGGAAAGATCGCCGAGGTCTACGAGCCGGTCGTGCGCGCGACGATTTTGACGCCGAGCGACTACATCGGCTCCATCATGGAGCTGTGCCAGTCGCGTCGCGGCACCATGCAAGGTATGGATTACTTATCGGCCGATCGTGTCGAGCTTCGTTACACCATGCCGATGGCCGAAATCGTGTTCGACTTCTTCGACCAGCTGAAGTCGCGCACCCGCGGGTACGCAAGCCTCGATTACGAACCGACTGGCGAGCAGATGGCAGATTTGGTGAAGGTCGACATCTTGTTGCAGGGCGAGCCGGTCGACGCATTTAGCGCCATCGTGCACAAAGACAAGGCGTATTCGTACGGCGTCGAGATGACGAAGAAACTGCGTGAGCTGATTCCGCGCCAGCAATTCGAAGTGCCCATTCAAGCGGCCATCGGTTCGCGCGTGATAGCCCGCGAAAGCATTCGCGCGATCCGCAAGGACGTTCTGGCGAAGTGCTACGGCGGCGACATCACCCGAAAGCGCAAGCTTCTCGAAAAGCAGAAGGAGGGCAAGAAGCGCATGAAGATGGTGGGTCGCGTCGAGGTGCCGCAGGAGGCATTCATCGCGGCTCTGTCGACGTCCCCGAAAGAGTAGTTCAACTCCCAGCGCGGTGCGGCGCGGCCAGCACGAAACCGGCGTCGAGCAGTGCCGCTTGCACGCGTAGCCTCTCCGCCTCGTGCTCGAAGCCGTCGGTTTCGCCGAGTGATTCGCGGATTTCCAGGGCGAGGCAGGCGTCCGCGAGAACTCGGTCGTAGGCCAGCAGGGTCGCGGCGACCTTGGTGGCTTTGCCGGGCAACGGCGTCGGATCGTCGTATCGGTCGAGCCATGCTTGCAGCCGGCGCAGGTTAGCGGCGATCTCCTCGATCGGCGGACCGAGCGGTGCCGACGTCGGTGCGCGACGCCTGCGCGACATCGCCGCTGAGAGGCGTTCGCCCAGCGGTGCGCGGGCGTCGGGCACCCGCACCGCCGCGTAGATCAAGGCTGCGGTGATCGCGATCCACAAGGCGGACCCCACGATCAATACGGACATTCGTCTCCTCGCCGTCCCGCAATTGTGTGCCCGCGGCGGCGAGACCGCACCCCGGAACGGCACTATGAATAGGTGCCCGCGACTCTTCCGGACGGCGATCCGGTCCCACCGGACGGCGCTTTGCCCGACGCCGTCCGGGCTGAACTCACGACCCGGCCGCTCAGTTTCTACGTTCACGTGCCGTACTGCGCGTCGCGCTGCGGCTACTGCGACTTCAACACCTACACCGCCGCCGAACTCGGGGGCGGCGCCAGCCAGGCCGCCTACGCGAGCGACGCGATCGCCGAGATCGACCTGGCGCGCAAGGTTTTCGGCGACGCGGACGTGCCTGTGCGGACGGTGTTTTTCGGCGGTGGCACCCCGACGTTGTTGCCGCCCGCCGATCTGGCCGCGATTCTGCGCGCGATCAGCGACCGGTTCGGGCTCACCCAAGACGCGGAGATATCCACCGAGGCAAACCCGGAGTCGATCGACGCGCGCGGTCTGGCCGAGTTGCGGGACGCCGGGTTCACCCGCGTCAGTTTCGGGATGCAGTCGGCACGCGAGCACGTGCTCGCTGTTCTCGAGCGCGAACACACTCCGGGGCTTGCGTCGCGGCGGGTCGCCGAAGCCAAGGCTTGCGGGTTCGAGCACGTCAATCTCGACCTTATCTACGGCACCCCCGGCGAATCGGACGACGACTGGCGGGCGTCTCTCGAAAGCGCGATCGCGGCTGGGCCCGATCACATAAGCGCCTATTCGCTGATCGTCGAAGCTGGCACCCGATTCGCGGCGCGGGTCGGGCGCGGCGAGATCGTCGCGCCCGACGACGACGTCCTGGCCGATCGTTATGTGCTCGCCGACGAAATCCTGGAGGCTGCCGGGTTCTCGTGGTACGAGGTTTCCAACTGGGCGAAACCCGGTGGGCAGTGCCAGCACAATCTTGCCTATTGGCGGGGCGACCATTGGTGGGGAGTGGGGCCGGGCGCGCACAGTCACGTCGCCGGGTTGCGCTGGTGGAATGTGAAGCATCCGCGCGCCTACGCCACTCGGTTGGCCGCGGGGCGGAGCCCGGGATACGCCCGCGAGCACCTCGATGCCGGCACGCGGCACCTCGAACGCGTCATGTTGGCGTTGCGGCTGGCCGAAGGTCTCGACGTCGGCGACCTCGATGACTCGGGGATGAAAGCCGCGACAGCTGAAGCAAAATTCGGTCTGCTCGACACCGGCCGTCTCGGCGAAGGGCGCGCTGTGCTCACGCGCACGGGCAGGCTGCTCGCCGACGGTGTCGCCCGCCGCTTACTCGGCTAATCCACAGACCCGGGTCGCCCATTCACAGTGCGACGCCGAGTGCGACTTAACTGCGACACCCGGCCGCTACCGTGCGTTACGCCTGGTTGCTTGAACGCGACCTGTCCTCAAAGCGAAACGCCAACGGTGGGGGTGACAGTGCACGCAATGCGCACCGGCGCGTCGACATCCGGCACGATCGCGGCCGCCACGTACCTGCGCTATTTGCTCAGCCAGTGCGCTCCGTACCGGCGGGCATGGCAGCGCTACGCCTCGAGGTGGCGTCGGCTCGAGCGCGACGAGCTGAACCAGGCCGCGATCGCGCAAGTGTTGGCGCGTCACATTTGGGATGTTGGCGACGCCGACGAACACCACCTGCTGCCGCGTGGCCTCAAAGATCGAGTGGCCCGCGCGCTGCACGGTGACGTGTTGAGCCCGCGCACGGTGCGGTTGTTCATCGACGCGTTCGGTTTCAGCGACCTCGAAGCCAACCGCCTGTGGCTCTTGCTCGGCACACCGGTGCACGAGGCGCCGTACGTCATGAAGACGTATCCCGAAACCGGGCACCGCACGATGCTGCTTCACGACTTCTGCGTCATTGGTCACGACGGCGTCCTGCGCGAGCACCGCGCGATCCAGGTGATCCGGGCTGTCGAAGAGGGCATCGACCGCTACCGCGTCGAACTCGGCGGCGACGTCGCCGCCGTCGAGGTGCTGCGTGGCGGCCGCGCCGGGCCACTTGCCCCCGCAGGGGAGGGGCAAGCGGCCGTCGACATCGAGTTCGGCCGTCCGCTCGCGGTCGGCGAGACGGCTTCCTTCGAATACCGCGTGTTGTTCGGCGGCGTGACGCCGCGTCCGCCGCAGTTTCGCCGGTCGGCGCAGCGTCGCCTCGACAACGTCGAGATTCGCCTGCAGTTCGACGCTCGCCGGCCGCCGTCCCGGGTCTTTTGGACGGCGTGGCGCGTCAGCGACGGTTCGGTGAAAAGCGAAGAAGCCGTCTCGCTCGACGACGAGTGTTCAGTGCATCGCTACGTCTCGCGGTTGCAAGCCGCCGCCGTTGGTTTCACCTGGGCTTGGTAGGCGTGCGTGTGGGTGGCGCGCGCGAACATCACGGGCGCCTCGATGCGCCTGATACGCACGCGACGCGGCGCTCGGGTTTACCCGCCCCGCTACCGGCAACGGCGAAAGAGAACGCGGCGGCCACCGCCGCTCCGCCTCGAAAGGGGTTTTCATGGCGAGGCAAACACGCCGGCGTCGCGCCGCCCGAGCTTCGACTCGGGTCGCCGCCGGGCTCGCGGCCGGGGCGGCCGGTACGACCGCGCTCAACGCCGCGACCTACCTTGACATGCTGGTGCGCGGGCGGCCGGCGAGCAGCACACCGCAGCAGACGGTCGAGCGGCTAGTTCAGCAAAGCCCGCTGCGCATCCCTGGTGACGACGACACTCGGAACAACCGGCTGCAAGGCGCCGGCCCGTTGATGGGTGTCGCGACTGGGGTCAGCGTTGGTGCGCTCGCCGGAGCGGCTTGGCCGGTTGTGCGCGCCTTGCCGCGCCCGATCTCGGCGATGTTGCTCGGAGCGGTCGCGATGGGCAGCAGCGAAGCGAGTATGACTGCGCTCGGAGTGACTGACCCGCGTACGTGGTCCACGTCGGCGTGGTTGTCCGACATCGTGCCGCACGTCGCGTACGGCGCGGTCGTCGATGCCGTTTTGCGAGCCGTGCGCTAGGCGACTTTGATGCGAAGCGTCTCGTAGGGATAAACAGATGGCCGAAGTAACCGGGATCGATCCGAACGTCGCGCCGAGCGGCACCGGGTGCCTGGAGTGCGAGGCGACGGCCGGCTGGTGGTTTCACCTGCGGCGCTGCGCGCAGTGCGGTCACATCGGCTGTTGCGACACCTCGCCGGCTCAGCACGCCACCGCCCACGCGCACGCGACCAGCCACCCGTTCATCACCAGCTTCGAGCCTGGCGAGAACTGGTACTACGACTACCGCGATGGGCAAATGTACGAGGGTCCACGGCTCGCCCCGCCCGAACACCATCCGCTCGAACAGCCCGTGCCCGGACCGGCCGGGCGAGTACCGGCCGACTGGGAGAACCACTTGCACTAATAGACGAGCGGAGGCAAGGGATGAAACTGGCGACCCGACCGGCGAGATCGAGATGGCCGGAACTTTCGTATGAGCGGTGGCGCGCCACGTGCGACACCTTGCACGCCCATACGCAGGTGCTCGGCAAACTGTCCGTTTCGCTGGCGCCTCCTGAGCCGCAACTTCAACACGCCGCGTTGCGCCTCACCGCGCGCGGCTGGGAGACCGCCCCCCTGCCGGCACCTGACGGATCAGGTGCCCTCGTCGTCGCGCTCGATCTACACGCGCACGAGGCACTCGCCGAGCACAACGACGGGCGGCGGTTCCGAACGCCGCTGACCCCGAATCGGTCGGTCGGAGAGGTCACCCGTGAATTGCTGGCAGGCGTCAGCCGCCTCGTCGGTCACGTGCCTTTCGACCCAAAACCACAGGAGGTTTCGTGGTCAGTGCCGCTCGACGAGGACGACGAACACGCCACCTACGATCCGAGGCACGTTGACGCCTACTTCGCCGCCGCCACGCAGGCGGCGGTGCGCCGCCACCAGTGCGATGAGCCCTATGCAATTCGGCATTTTTACGGTCGGTGACGTGACAACCGATCCGACGACCGGGCGCGCTCCGGCGGAGGCCGAACGGATCCAAGCGACCGTGCGGATCGCGCTCAAGGCCGAAGAGGTGGGCCTCGACGTGTTCGCCACGGGTGAGCACCACAATCCGCCGTTCGTGCCATCGTCGCCAACGACGTTGCTCGGCTACATCGCGGCGCAAACGCGGCGGCTCATTTTGTCGACGTCCACCACGCTGATCACCACCAACGATCCGGTGAAGATTGCCGAGGATTTCAGCGTGTTGCAGCACCTGTCCGGTGGGCGCGTCGACGTGATGCTCGGCCGAGGGAACACCGGGCCGGTTTATCCGTGGTTCGGGCAAGACATCGGCGCCGCCGTGCCGTTGACCGTGGAGCATTACGGGTTGTTGCGCCGGCTGTGGCGGGAAGAAGTGGTCGATTGGGAGGGCAAATTCCGTACGCCCTTGCAGGGGTTCACGCTTGCGCCGCGACCACTCGACGGCGTGCCGCCCTTCGTCTGGCACGGCTCGATCCGCACGCCCGAGATCGCCGAGCTGGCCGCCTACTACGGCGACGGTTTCTTCGCCAACCACATCTTTTGGCCCCCGCGGCACACGCAGCAGCTGGTCGCGCTTTACCGGGAACGGTTCGCGCACTACGGGCACGGCGGCGCCGACCAGGCGATCGTCGGCCTCGGCGGGCAGGTGTTCATGCGCCGCAACAGCCAAGACGCGGTCGCGGAGTTTCGCCCGTATTTCGACAACGCGCCGGTGTACGGCCACGGCCCGTCGCTGGAGGAGTTCACCGCCCAGACGCCGCTCACCGTCGGCTCTCCGCAGCAGGTCATCGACCGAACCCTGGGCTTCCGCGAGTACGTCGGCGACTACCAGCGCCAGCTGTTCCTCATCGACCATGCCGGCCTGCCGGTAAAGACCGTCCTCGAGCAGCTCGACCTCCTCGGGGAGGAGGTGATACCCGTGCTACGCAAGGAATTCCAGATCGGCCGGCCCGACCACGTGCCGGCCGCGCCGACGCACGAGTCGCTCCTGGCGGCAACAGCCGCGGCAGCGAAGGCCGCGGCAGCGGACGCCGCGGCGGCGAAACCCGCCACTGAGCCGGGGGAACAGTGACCACACTCGCCGTCGTCAGCGGCGGGTTGCGCGAGCCGTCGTCCACGCGCTTGTTGGCAGACCGGATCGACGCGGCCGTGCGCGCCGAGCTCGCCCGATTCGACCAACCGGCGACGTCGACGCTGGTTGAGTTGCGCCCGCTCGGCCGGCTAATCATGGACGCCATGCTCGCCGGGTTCGCCGGCCAGCGGCTGGAATCGGTGTTTCAGACGCTCGCTGACGCCGACGGCCTCATCGCGGTGACGCCCGCCTTCAATGCTTCGTTCAGCGGGCTATTCAAGTCGTTTTTCGACGTTCTTCCCGAGAATACGCTGGCAGACGTGCCTGTGCTGATCGCGGCGACCGGCGGCACCGAACGCCACTCGCTCGTGCTGGAACACGCGATGCGGCCGATGTTTTCGTACCTGCATGCGATCGTGTCACCGACCGGCGTGTACGCCGCCACGGAAGACTTCGGCAGCCAGGCGGGGCCATCTGGCCTAGCCGCGCGAATCGACAAGGCTGCTGCCGATTTTGCTCGCTTGTTGAGATCCTGCGGCGCGCGAAAACGTCGCGACGTCTTCGAAGAAGAGGTCAACGAGATGACCCGGCTGCTGACCGCCGCTCAGCCGGAAAACTTGGCGCACGACATCGAAGACTGACAACCCGCGACACAATGTGTGCCCTGACCATTGCCGGGTGGGAGGCGCCGTCCGATGATGAGGTGGTCGCTTGCGGATTACACGTGATGCTCCGCAATCACTTCGGGGAAGGGGTGTCTCATGGCAGATGATCGAGTCATGTCGAACATCCAGGGAATGGATGACCTCGACTTCATCGGCTGGAACAACGCGGACTGGAATGGTGTGTTCGCTCACCATCACACCGACGACGTCCTTGTCGACTGGAAGGGCCAAGCGCCGACTCACGGGGTGGAGCAGCACATTGAGGCTATGAAGGCCTACGTCGAATCGGCGGGCGGTAGGCCGCCTCAAATCAAAGCCCATCCGATCAAATTCGGGTCAGGCGAATGGACTTGCGTCGTCGGTGAATTTGAAGGCGGGGGTCGCATGGTGACCGTTGCCAAATGGCGCGACGGCGCGATTGCCGAGGAATACATCTGGTCGTAGCGCGACTCTGCTTGAACAACGCCGCCGTTGAGCAACGCCTTGGCTTGAGCTTCGTCCACCAGTCTCCCGCGTCAGGCATGCACCAGTGGCGTGTCGACGAGGTGCTCCGCGAGGAACCAGGCCTGTAGCTCCCCGGTGCGGATCACGTCGGACACGAAGAGGTCGTTAGTGCCGTCGTCACCCATTTCTTGCACCCTCGCGGCGGCATCGTGCGCGTCGATCAGGATCGTTTCGTGCGCTTCGAGGAGTCGCGCCAGGGTTGGCTTCCATCGTGCGTTGCGGCTCGTTTCACTGACTTGGTGGCCATGGGGTTCTCCCGACTGTCGAGCTACGACAGATGCGGCGCCGAACCTCCCCGCCGGGCGCGTGTCCGAAACTGATCCCGCACACGCGGCGCTGTTGATCCCGCACACGCGGCGCTGTTGATCCCGCACACGCGGCGCTGTCCGATGCTCCGCCTTGAGCCAGGGTATCGGCCGTACACTGGCACTCGGTACAAAAGAGTGCCAAGTACAAAACCATCGACAGGCGATTCCCAACTACAGGGCGCTCAGTGCCGTTGCGGCGGAGGTGGAGGAGATGCTCGACGATCGCAAGCTCGACGTGTTGCGCGCGATCGTGCAGGACTTCGTCTCTACAAACGAGCCGGTCGGGTCGAAAGCGCTCGTCGAGCGGCATCACCTCGGCGTCTCGCCGGCCACCGTGCGAAACGACATGGCCGCGCTCGAAGACGAGGGGTATATCGCCCAGCCTCATACCAGCGCGGGTCGGGTGCCCACCGAGAAGGGCTATCGGCTCTTCGTCGACCGGCTGTCGACGATCAAGCCGTTGTCGGGCGCCGAGCGGCGGGCGATCGAACAGTTCCTCGATGGGGCGCTCGACCTCGACGACGTCGTCCGTCGCACGGTGCGGTTGCTCGCGCAGCTGACTAGGCAGGTGGCCGTCGTCCAATATCCGAGCCTTGACCGCTCGTTGGTGCGCCACCTCGAACTGGTGTTGCTGAGCCCCACCCGGTTGATGCTCGTGCTGATCACCGACACGGGGCGCGTCGAACAGCGAGTGATCGACTTGGCGGGCGACATCGACGACGCCTCGGTCGCCGCGCTACGCACTCGGCTGAACACCTGCCTGGTCGGTAACCGGGTCACCGAGTTGCCGACGCTGCTCGCCGATTTCGTCGACAGCGAGCCGGCCGCGTGCCGGGCGGCCGCGTCGGCCGTGGTGGCGGTGCTGCTCGCGTCGTTGGTCGATCGCCACGACGATCGCGTCATCGTGGGAGGTGCCTCGAACCTGACGAGACTCGCGCTCGATTTTCCCGATTCCGTGCACCCGGTGCTCGAGGCGCTCGAAGAGCAAGTCGTGCTCATCAAGCTGCTCGGTGAAGCGAGCACGCCGACCGAGTTGACCGTACGCATCGGCGACGAGAACCAGTACGAAGGGTTGCGCAACGCGTCGGTGGTCACCGCGTCGTACGGTTCGGGGAGCCGCGCGCTCGCAAGTCTTGGTGTGCTCGGCCCGATGCGCATGGACTATCCAGGCACAATGGCGGCCGTCAGCGCGGTGGCGCGCTACGTCGGCCGTATCTTGGCCGAGTCCTGAACGGCTGATGAGCTCGAACAGCGAAGGAACCTGATTGTGGCCAAGGACTACTACGCCACCCTCGGTGTGCGCCGCGACGCTACGCCTGAGGAGATCAAGCGCGCGTATCGGCGGCTCGCACGGCAACTTCACCCCGACGTCAACCCTGATGCCGACACGCAAGAGCGGTTCAAAGAAGTCACCGCGGCTTACGAGGTGCTGTCCGATCCGAACAAGCGTCAGCTTTTCGACCTCGGCGGCGATCCGCTGTCGGCGAACGGCGGTGCCGCGGGCTTTGGCGGCTTCGCGGGCTTCGGCGACATCATGGACGCGTTTTTCGGCGGCGGTGGGCATCGCACCACCCGATCGCGGGTGCGTCAGGGCAACGACGCGCTGATCCATGTTGAGATCGATTTGGTCGACACGGTCTTCGGCACCACGCGCGACCTCACGATCGACACGGCGGTGGTGTGTCCTACGTGCACCGGCGCCGGCACCGCGCCGGGCACGCATCCCGACACCTGCCAGGTATGTCAGGGCCGGGGCGAGGTCAACCAGGTCACCCGCTCGTTCCTCGGCCAGGTGATGACGTCGCGGCCTTGCCCGCAATGTGGCGGCGTCGGCACCGTGATTCGCCATCCCTGCGCGGAGTGCGCGGGCGACGGCCGGGTGCGGGCCCGGCGCACGGTCGAGGTGACGATCCCGCCGGGTGTCGAGCACGGCATGCGCATCAGGCTTTCCGGCGAGGGTGAAGTCGGCCCGGGTGGCGGCCCGCCCGGCGACCTCTACGTCGAGATCGAGGAGCGTAAACACCCGACGTTCGAGCGAAACGGCGTCGACCTGCACGCGGTGCTGCCCATCCCGATGACGGCAGCCGCCCTTGGCACGATCGTCAAGCTCGACACCCTCGACGGTCCGGTCGACATCGAAGTGAAGCCCGGCACTCAGTCCGGTTCGTCGATACCTCTGCGCGGCCGCGGGGTGCCGCGGCTTCGCGGCACCGGCCGTGGCGATTTGTTCGTGCATCTCGAGGTGCAGACGCCCGTCAAACTCGACCCCGAGCAGGAAGAACTGCTGCGCAAGCTCGCCAGCCTGCGCGGCGAGGAATATCCCGAAGGCGTGTTCAGAGCCGGCGGTCAGGGGTTCTTCTCGCGCATCCGCGACGCCTTCAACGGCCGGTGACCGCCCCGCTTTTCTTCGCGGACGCCGAAAAACTGCGCGCCTCCGGGGTCGGCGACGTCGTCGTGCTCGACGGAGACGAGGGTCGCCATGCGGCGCGGGTGCGCAGACTTACCGTCGGCGAAAGACTCGATCTATCGGACGGCGCCGGATTGGTCTTTTCGGGCGAAGTAGCCGAGGTCGTGGGGCCGGCGCTGCGGGTGCGACTTCTCGATCGCTTCCAGGTGCCCCAGTCGCGACCGACGCTCACCGTGGTGCAGGCCTTAGCCAAGGGTGATCGCGACGAGTTGGCGGTCGAGACGATGACCGAGGTCGGCGTCGACCGGATCGTGCCCTGGCAGGCGAGCCGATCGATCGTGCGCTGGGATCCGGCACGGGCCGCGCGCGGTGTCGCACGCTTTCGCGCAACAGCCAAGGAGGCGGCGAAGCAAGCCCGCTGGGCGCGAATTCCAGAAGTCGCCGACCCCGAGACCACCGAGCAGATCGTGCGACGTCTGCGGGCGGCGTCCGCGCTCGGTGTGGTGTTGCATGAGGAGGCCACCCACTCGCTGACGCGACTCGACCCCGCGGGCGTCGCGGAAATCGTGTTGATCGTGGGGCCCGAGGGCGGCATCACTCGCGACGAGCTAGCGCGGTTCGAGGCGGCCGGCGCGGGCACCTACCGGCTCGGCCCGACCGTGTTGCGCACGTCGACCGCGGGAACGGTCGCGGCCGCTGTCGTCTCCGCCGCCACCGGCCGCTGGAACAGCGTCTCGTCACCGCTTGCGTGACGGGTCTACTTGACCGTGACGACCTTGCTGTCGACATAGGTCGCCGACCCGTCCTTGGCCGACACCTCGTATGCCTCGATCGTGTAGGTGCCGGGCTGGAGCATGACGCTGGCTTCCCAAAGGCCGCGTTCGGGCGCGCCCTTGTCTGCCATCGAGTAGCCGGTCTTCAGCACGCCGCCGTTCATGAGGATTCGCCAACTCACGTTCGCTTCGAAAATGCTCGCCTCGCCGCCGAATTTGAACGTGGTCGCGACCGTGGCTCCGTTCGCGGGATAGGAAATCCATACCGGCGAGAGCACTGATGCCGGCTCGGCGAGCGAGATCGGCTCGGTGATTGATGAGCCCCACAGCGAGGTGACCTGCGTGCCGTCGATGCGCAGTTCGAGCGATTCGATCTTCGGCGCGGCGGCGTGGATCGTGTACAGCAACTGTTGAATGCTGATCGCGGCGTTGTCTGCGCTGCCCGGCTGCGCGGTGGCCGCGTCGGCCGACAGATCGAGTACGACCTGAGTGTCGTTGTGGATCGTCACGCCGAGGATCGTGGTGCTTTTCGGCCAGTAGCTCACGTAGTCGGGGTCGGTCGGTGGCGTGGTGAGCAGCGCCTCGACGGCGTCGCCCACGAACGTCTTGTCTGGGGGAACGGGCCGGTTGAACATCTCGTAGTACAGCCGCTGCTGGGGATCGGCCTTCTTCCCGACGTAGTAGATCGCCACCTGGTGGCCGTCGTCCGCCGGTTGTTGCACTCCGGACGGCGAAGGGGACGTCGTCGGCGACGGCGCGCCGGTGATGTCGGTGGGCGACACCGCGACCTGCCGGCCGCCGTCATCGTGTGAGCCGTTCGAAGGGATCACGGTGACGGCGATCACGGCCACTGCCGCGGTCGCCATCGCGGCGGCGCCCACGGTGAAGATGCGAAGCCACGGGCGGCTCGCCCGCCGCTCATTGATGCGCGCCTGAATCCGCGCGAGGGCGTCGGCAGAGGGGTGCATCGTGCGCGCTTCCCGCGACAACACGTCGCGTAGCCGACGGCCGGCGTCGTCGGTCCAATCGTTTTCATCACGCTTCATGACGCGTTCTCCAACAGGGTGCGCAGGGCGGCCAGCCCGCGGAAAGCGTGGCTCTTGACCGCGCCCTGGCTGATGCCGAGCGTCTCGGCGATTTGAGCCTCGGAAAGATCGGAGTAGTAACGCAAGATCAACGTCTCCCGCTGGCGGCGCGGCAACGAACGCAGCGCGGCGAGCACTTCGGCTCGCTCGACAGCGGCCACGGCAAACGATTCGGCACTGGGCACGTCGGGTGGGGGAGCGGGCGCGTACTTGGCGGCAACGACTCGGCGCCGCAGTTTCGATCGCGACCGATTGACGACAGCTTGCCGCAGGTAGGCAAGTGCCTTGTCGGGGTCGCGGAGTCGACCCCAGGCGCCGTGCATCGCGACGAACGCGTCTTGCACAACCTCCTCGGCGGTACCGACATCGCCGACCAGCATCGCCGACAACCGGACAAGCCCGGCGTAATGTGCGCGATAGAGCGCGACCACGGCTTCGTCGGCGGTGGTGCGTTCAGATTGCCCGAGCAATGCGCGACTCCCCGGGTCGGCAACTTGGGCCGCGGCCATCCGGCTCATGCGGGGTTGACGCGCGGTCCCATGCGAAGGTTTACGTGGTCATGGGAAGGTCTACAGCACATCCGGTGCGGTAACCAAGCTGACCTGAGCGTCGAAGGAGTCGAATGTCCGACTGTTTGTTCTGCCAGATCGTCGCGGGGGAGATACCGGCGACCGTCGTCCGCGAATCGGAGCGCACGCTCGCGTTTCGCGACATCAGCCCGCAGGCCCCGACGCACGTGCTCGTCGTCCCGAAAGACCATCACGCCGACATCGCCGCGCTGGTGGCGGCCGACGGAGCGTTGACGGCAGAATTGCTCGACCAGGCACGTGCCGTGGCTGACGATGAGGGGCTTGCCGAGCGCGGCTATCGCGTGGTGTTCAACACCGGCCCGGACGCCGGGCAAACCGTCTTTCATGTGCACGCTCATGTGATCGGCGGCCGCCCGCTCGGCAACGGAGCGTGATGGGCACCGGATGCCCCAGGCCCCGGGTACGATGGGCGGGTCGCATCCCCGAGAAACGAGAGCAGGCGCGAGCAGGCCGTAGGCCGACTTATGCCAGAAGCCATGCCAGGCGATTCAGGTAGAGCCGCGCACGCGCGCGACGAGATCGACCATCAGCCCGACAATCGGTCGGTGCAGACCCGCATCGTGGTGCCGGGCGCCCACTCGATGGTGAGCTTGCTCGGGTCTCGCGACGAATTGCTACGCATCATCGAGCGTGCCTTCGACAGCGACATCCACGTGCGGGGCAACGAGATCACGCTTACCGGCGATCCCGCCGAAAATGGCGTAGTGGCCCAGCTTTTCGAGGAGTTGATAGCGCTGCTCAGCAGCGGCACGATTCTCACCCCCGACGCCGTCGAGCGTAGCGTCGCGATGTTGCGCAGCGCGGCGCCCGAACGGCCGACCGAGGTGCTCACCGTCGACATCTTGTCGTCGCGCGGGCGCACGATCAGGCCGAAGTCGGTCAACCAAAAGCGTTACGTCGATGCTATCGACACGCACACGGTCGTCTTCGCGATCGGCCCGGCCGGCACGGGCAAGACGTACCTCGCGGTGGCCAAAGCCGTGCAGGCACTTCAGGCCAAGCAGGTCAACCGCATCATCTTGACCCGGCCCGCGGTCGAAGCCGGCGAGCGATTGGGGTTCTTGCCAGGCACTCTCTACGAAAAAATCGACCCGTACTTGCGGCCGCTCTACGACGCGTTGCACGACATGGTCGAGCCCGACTCGATTCCACGACTCATGCAAAGTGGCACCATCGAAGTCGCGCCTTTGGCATATATGCGTGGCCGTACGCTAAACGACGCGTTCATCATTCTCGACGAAGCGCAAAATACCACGCCTGAGCAGATGAAGATGTTCCTTACCCGGTTGGGTTTCGGCTCGAAAATGGTGGTCACCGGCGACATTACGCAAGTCGACCTTCCTGGCAATACGGCGAGCGGTTTGCGTGTGGTCCGCGACATTCTCGGCGGCATTCCCGATGTCCATTTCACGACGCTCGGCAGCAGTGACGTCGTCCGGCACAAACTGGTGAGCGCGATCGTCGACGCGTACGAGCGCTTCGACGCCGCCGCCGAAGGCGCTGCCTCGGTGCAATCGCGTCGCGGCGGCCGGACCCGCTAAGGGCACGCGATGAGCACCGAGTTATCGAACGAGTCCGGCGTGGCCGTCGACGAGCTGCGGCTGGTGGGATTGTCGCGCTACATCCTCGACGCGATGCGCATTCATCCGCTCGCCGAACTGTCGATCAGGCTGGTCGACGAAGGCGAGATGGCAAACCTGCACGAGCGGTTCATGGACGAGCCCGGCCCCACCGACGTGTTGTCGTTCCCGATGGACGAACTTCGCCCGGGCCGTGTCGACGCCGAGTTCGACGACACCGACATGCCCGCGATGGTCGGCGACGTCGTGCTGTGCCCGGTGGTCGCCGAAAAGCAGGCGCGCGTCGCCGGTCAGTCAACGCAAGACGAGCTCGAACTCCTGTGCGTTCACGGCATCTTGCACTTGCTCGGATACGACCATGCCGAGCCGGACGATGAACGTGAGATGTTTTCGCTCCAGGCTCGGTTGCTCGACGCGTGGCGCGAAGGCCGTGAGAAACCAGGTGTCGAGGTCCGGTGAGTCCGAGCGAGATCTTGTTGCCGATCGGTGCCGCGGTATTGGTCGTCATCGCCGGACTATGCGCGGCCGCCGACGCCGCGTTGTCGCGAGTCTCTCGGGTGCACGTCGAGAATTATTTGCGTGACGGAAAGCGGGGCGCCGCGTCGTTGCACCGGGTCATCGCCGATCCGCCGCGCTACCTCAACTTGGTGCTGCTTCTTCGGGTGGTCGGGGAGATGGCGGCCGCGGTGATGGTCGCGGTCTGGGCCGTCGAGGAATTCGGGCTGAGCTGGTCGACAGTGTTGATCGCGGCCGTCGTGATGGTGCTCGTGAGCTACATCGCGGTTGGCGTCACGCCGCGCACGGTCGGGCGCCAACATGCCGACGGCGTCGCGCTCGTGGCGGCGCCCGTCGTGTACCGCCTCGCGGTCGTCTTGGGCCCGTTGCCGAAGCTCCTCATCACGGTCGGCAACGCACTGACCCCCGGCCGCGGCTTTCGCGACGGCCCGTTCACCAGCGAAGCCGAACTGCGCGACCTGGTCGACCTCGCCGAAGCCAGCAAGGTCATCGAAAGCGGCGAACGCCGCATGATCCATTCCGTGTTCGAGTTCGGCGACACGATCGTGCGCGAGGTCATGGTGCCGCGCACCGACATCGTGTTCATCGAGCGCACGAAAACGTTGCGGCAGGCTATCTCTCTCGCGCTGCGAAGCGGATTCTCCCGAATTCCAGTCGTGGGTGAGAACGAGGACGACGTCGTCGGCATCGTTTACCTGCGCGACCTGGCGCGGCGCACGTACGAATATCGCGACTCCGAGACCACCGAACGCGTCGAATCGCTGATGCGTCCGGCGACGTTCGTCCCCGACAGCAAGCCGGTCGACGAACTGCTTCGCGACATGCAGGCCGAGCGCATCCACGTCGCGATCGTCGTCGACGAATACGGTGGCACCGCCGGGCTCGTCACGATCGAAGACATCATCGAGGAGATCGTCGGCGAAATCACCGACGAGCACGATCGAGAAGCGCCGCGCGTCGAAGAACTGCCCGACGGCGCGATGCGAGTGACGGCACGCCTGCCGGTCGACGAGCTCGAGGAGTTGTTCGACGTTAAGCTCGAATCGGAGGACGACGGCGTCGAAACGGTCGCCGGCTTGCTCGCCCAAGCCCTCGGCCGGGTGCCCATCCCTGGCGCCGCCGCGCGCATCGGCGATCTCGAGCTCGAAGCCGAAGGCACGCGCGGACGCCGAAATCGCATTGCCACGATTCTCGTCAAGCGCCTCGACGTAGACGGCGCGGAGCGTAACGGTGACGCGGCCGGCGAAGCGTCGTTGACCACACCAGATGTCGTGGTCGACAGCAGCGAAGCCGCTCAAGCCAACCCGGCACGAGGAGGGTTCGATGCCTGAACCGGTGGTGCTCGAAGCCGACGACGCGAAACTCGTCACACTCGCGCGGTCGGCGCGAGCGCGCAACGCCGCGGCCGAGGGTGCGGCAGTGCGCGACGAGACCGGGCGTACGTATGTGGCCACCTCGGTCGCCTTGCCGTCGCTTCGGCTATCCGCCCTGCAGGCAGCGGTCGTGATGGCGGTGGCCAGCGGTGCGGGCGGTCTCGAGGCCGCGGCGGTGGTCACGCCGTCCGCGCCGGCCGTCACGGCGCTTCGCGACGACGACCGCACGGTTCTTTCCGACCTGACCCCTGGAATCCCGGTCTTCGTCGCCGCGACCGACGGCGTCGTGCACGCCATCGCGTGAGGTGCAGCCGATTCGGGCATCGCTCTTGTATTGGCACGAACTGGGTAAAGGAGGCCTGAACTCCCGCTGTGTTTAGGCCGAATAGCACGTGTGTGACGCCATTCGGGCTCTTGCGCGGTTGCTGATTCCCGACGAAATTCGAACGGTGCGCACTAAACAGCGCAGCGTTCGCCGTGCTTCCCAGCCCACGATGACCCTGCCGACAGATGGGAGTCGCGGACAACCGGCGCACTGGTCATCCGGCTCCTCGTGCTGCTGGCTCCGGTTTTGGCCTCGATCGGCGCGGCGTTCATCGTCACGAGGCTGTTGCCCTCGCCGTCGGGTGGCGCGCCTCGGGCCGTCTGGCTGATCGGCGTCGTTCTTGGCTGCAGCCTGCTCGCCTGGCCCGCCCGGCGGCAGTTGCGGCGGCTACTTCCGATGGCCGCGCTTTTGGAACTGTCGATCCTCTTCCCCGGCGAAGCGCCCACGCGATGGAAGGTCGCCCGCGAAGCCGGTTCAGTGCGGCATCTCGAACTCTTGGCGAACGGCGTTCCCGAAGCCGAGCCGACCAAGGCGGCCGTGACGATCCTCGCGCTGGTGGCTTCGCTCGCGAAGCACGACCGGGTGACCCGGGGGCACTCCGATCGGGTACGCGTGTTCACGGACATGATCGCGGAGGAAATGAAGCTGCCGAAAGTCGATCGTGACCGGTTGCGCTGGGCCGCCCTGATCCACGACATCGGCAAGCTCGACGTGCCGGCTCGCCTGCTTCGCAAGCCCGCGAAGCCGACAGCCTCGGAATGGCGCCGGCTGCGCATGCACCCGGAGGTCGGCGCGCGGCTCACGGCGCCGCTCGCGTCCTGGCTTGGCGAATATGCCAAAGTCGTCGTCCAGCATCACGAGCATTTCGACGGCAGCGGGTATCCGGCGGGTTTGACGGGCAACGAGATCAGCCTTGGCGCGCGGATCGTCGGGCTGGCCGACGCCTTCGAGGTGATGACAGCGCCGCGTCCGTACAAGCGCGCGTTCTCCCGGGTGCAAGCGTTGCGCGAGGTCATCGAGTGCAGCGGCACGCATTTCGATCCGGACGTCGTCCGGGCGCTCCTCGCCGTTTCGACGCCTCGGCTTCGCCGTGCGCTTGGCCCGGCAAGTTGGATCGGCCAGATTCCGGTCGTAGGGACGGCGCCGGGCGGCGGCATTCCAGCCGTCGCGACCAGCGTCGCCCGCGGCGCGGGCACGGTGATGCTCGGCGGAGTCGCGAGCGCCGTCGTGGCCGGCGGTGTGGGCGTCGGCGGTGTGGGCGTCGGCGGTGTGGGCGGTGGCGGGTTACCGCCGTCCGGCACCGATCAGCCGGTGACCACGATGCCCTACCGCCCGGCGGCGCACGATCAGTCGTCCACCGGATCGGTTGTGACGAGCACGGGAACGATGCCCGTCCGGAACGTGGCGCCGCTCGCGCCATCCCCTTCGCCCTCGTCGCCCGCGGCCGTCCGCTCTGGCGCGCAGTCCGGCGTCCAGCCCGCGGCGTCACCGTCGCCGACCGGATCGGCGAACTCGGCCGGCTCCGACGCGGTGACCAACACCGTGACCAACGCCGTGACCAGCGTGACCGGAACTGTCGATCAGCTCGCTGGGGCGGTCGGCAGTACCGTAGGCCAGGTAACCGATGGAGTCGGTAACACTCTCGACACGCTCACGGGCGGGCTCACCGATCCCGTCACAAGCACGGTGAGCGGCACGGTTGACTCAGTCACGGGCGGGCTCACCGACACGTTGAGCGGCCTCACTGGCGGCTCTGATCCTTCGAGTACGGCCTCGCCCTCGCCGTCCGATGGAGATACCTCGAGCGGCGGCCTGCTTGGTGGGTTGCTCGGGCAGTGACCCGCCCGGCCTGACGCCGTTTCCGCACGCCGTTTCCGCACGCCAGGTCGAGGTACGGGAGACTTGCGGCGTGACCCCCACCCACCGGTCCGGCTTCGTCTGTGTCGTCGGGCGGCCGAATGCCGGCAAGTCGACCCTGCTCAACGCGATGGTGGGGCAGAAGGTCGCGATCACTAGCGATCGACCGCAGACCACCCGGCACGCGGTTCGCGGCATCGTGCACCGGCCCGACGCTCAACTCGTGGTCGTCGACACGCCAGGCTTGCACAAGCCGCGCACGCTACTCGGCGAACGCCTCAACGACGTCGTCCGGACAACGCTCGCCGAGGTCGACGTCATCGTGTTTTGCTTGCCCGCCAACGAAAAAATCGGTCCGGGCGACCGGTTCATCGCCGCTGAGCTGGCGAAGGTGAAGCGCACGCCTGCGCTTGCGGTCGCCACGAAAACCGACCTCTCCGATCCGGCCACCATCGCGGAGCGGCTGCTCGCCGTTTCCCAGCTGGGGGAATGGGCTGAAATCGTGCCGGTGTCGGCAATCGCCGGTGATCAGGTCGACCTGCTGACGGAGTTGCTAGTGGCTCGGCTGCCCGAGGGCCCGGCCCTTTATCCCGAGGGGGAGCTCACCGACGAGCCCGAGCAGGTGCTGGTCGCGGAATTCATCCGCGAGGCGGCGCTGGCCGGCGTGCGCGACGAGCTTCCGCACAGTTTGGCCGTCGTCGTCGAAGAAATGGCACCCCGAGAGGAGCGTGCTGACCTCATCGACGTCCACGCCGTCATGTACGTCGAGCGGGCGAGTCAGAAAGCTATCGTGATCGGGACGGGCGGTGCGCGACTTCGTGAGGTGGGCACGAAGGCCCGCCAGCAAGCGGAAAAGTTGCTCGGAACAAAGGTGTTTTTGGATTTGCGGGTTAAGGTCGCCAAGGATTGGCAGCGCGATCCCGCGAAGTTGCGGCGCCTTGGGTTCTAGCGGCGAGCCGCCCTGGCAGGCGTCGCGACGCGCGGGCCGCGGCACAGGCTCGCGACGTCGAATTGCCATTCGTTCCAGGTGGCGACCGGCTTGAATCCGAGTTCCGTGTTGATGTGGCGCATCGCCGCGTTTTCTGTGGCGTTCCAGGTAAGGATTGCCTCTAGTCGCGGTTCTTCGCCGGCGAGCCAGCGCAACATTTCGGCTTTCACCCAGCGACCCAGACCGCGATTTCGGTGCTCAGGCTGGACGACGGTGTCTTCCTGATACGCCGCTGACGGGCGGCCGAGCGGAAGATTGACACAGGTGAGCCCCGCGAGTTCGCCGGTCGGGTCGTGGCGGGCGACCACCACATAGCTGCGCCAGCCACGGCGCAGCGCAGCGCGCTCGTCGGCCCTGATCCTTTCCGGCGACCATTCGATCACCAGGTCGAGTTCGCCAAGCGGCGCCGTGTTCATGGCCTCTCGTAGCTTGGCGGTTGCCTCGACCAGATCGTCGGGGCATCGGTCGATCCAGCGCGTCACCGAATAGTCGGACGCGCGTTCGCTTCGGCGCGCGATCCATCGGTCGACGAGCGGGCGGTCGAGATCGGCGAGCCGCAACAGGCTCGCGGTGCTGCCTAACGCCGGCTTCGCGCCGAGGGCGGCGAGTGTGGCGGCGCCTGGTGAATCGTCGGGCGCTTCCACGAGGAGGCTGCGTCTGCCGTCGTCGCTCGCCGCGCGCGCGGCCATGCCGATCAAGGTCTTGCCGAGGCCGGCCCGCCGGCGCGATTCATCGACACGGACGTCGAGCATCGCGAGCTGCGGGTTGTCGAGCAGCGGAAGCTCCAAGACGGTCGCGGCGACAACGGAGCTCGCGTCGACAAGTAGCCAGCCTCGACGCGCCATGAGGTCGTCGGAGAGGGCGCCCGCGAGCGCTTCGTCGAACGGCGTCGGGGGCACGTACGGCTCGAGTTCGCGATCGGTTGCCGCGCGCAACGCGTGCCATGAGCGAAGAAGATGCCCGGGGGTGTCGGCGTCGAGAGGAACCGCGTCCATCGTCTCTTGGTACGTGACGCGCGCGGCGGGCGCAACCGGGTTTGGCCGCGCTCGGTGGTCGGCGTCCGCTATAGTCGATGACGATGTTGCGGGCACTGCTCCTTAGCTGCCGCGGCGAGACCCTCTAAGGCCGGTCTCCTCGCCGCGGGATCGCTGCGTGCCGGCCGTTCGCCAAGCCCGCGACTTAGAGGAGCAGCAGTGACCAACCAACACGTTCTTTCGCGTCATCACAACTTCCAGCAGCGCAGCGGCATGCCGATCCACCGCTACGCGCGGTTTGCCGCCATCGACCTTCCCGACCGCACCTGGCCGACCAAGACGATCACCAAGGCGCCGCGCTGGCTCTCGACCGACCTGCGCGACGGCAACCAGGCGTTGATCGACCCCATGAGTCCCGCGCGCAAGCTGACTATGTTTCAGCTGCTTGTGAAGATGGGCTACAAGGAGATCGAGGTCGGCTTCCCGGCGGCGAGCCAGACCGACTTCGACTTCGTGCGCGGCATCGTCGAAAACGACGAGGTTCCTGACGACGTCACCATTTCGGTGCTCACGCAGGCTCGCGAAGACCTGATCGAGCGCACGGTGCAAAGCCTGGTTGGTGCCAAGCGCGCCACCGTGCACCTGTACAACGCGACCGCACCGTTGTTCAGGCGAGTCGTTTTTCGTAATAGCAAAGAAGAAACTGTGGCGCTCGCCGTCGACGGCACCAAAGCCGTCATGAAATTCGCCGACGAGTATCTGAAGAGCACCGAGGTCTTCGGCTACGAATATTCGCCGGAGATTTTCATCGACACCGAACTCGACTTCGTCGTCGAGATTTGCGACGCGGTGATGGATGTCTGGCAGCCTGACGCCGACCGCGAAATCATCCTGAACCTGCCGGCCACCATCGAGCGGTCGACCCCGAACGTCTACGCCGACCAGATCGAGTGGATGGGGCGCCACCTCACTCGTCGTGAGTTCGTCTGCCTGTCGGTGCACCCGCACAACGACAGGGGGTGCGCGGTCGCGGCGTCCGAACTCGCGGTGATGGCCGGTGCCGATCGTATCGAGGGCTGTCTGTTCGGTCACGGTGAGCGCACCGGCAACGTTGACCTGGTCACTCTCGGCATGAACCTGTTCAGCCAAGGCATCGACCCGCAGATCGACTTCTCCGAAATCGACGAGGTTCGCCGCACGGTCGAGTACTGCACGCAGTTGCCGGTACACCCGCGCCATCCATACGCCGGCGACCTCGTCTACACCGCGTTTTCAGGCTCGCATCAAGACGCCATCAAGAAAGGTTTCGAGGCGTTCGAGGCGGAGGCGAAAGAGGCCGGCAAGTCGGTCGACGAGATGATGTGGGCGGTGCCCTATCTGCCGATCGATCCCAAGGACGTCGGTCGTTCGTACGAGGCCGTCATCCGCGTCAACAGCCAGTCCGGCAAGGGCGGCGTCTCGTACGTCATGAAGACCGAATATCACCTCGAACTGCCGCGCCGGCTGCAAATCGAATTCTCGCGGGTCGTGCAACTCCACACCGACGAGGCGGGTGGCGAGGTGTCGCCGTCCGATATGTGGAAGATTTTCGAGGCCGAATATCTGACGGCGACCGAGCCGCTCGCCTTGTTGGCGCATCACACGTCGTCGGCCGTCGACGCGAAGGACGGTCTTTCGGTCGAGGTGCGCTACAACGGCGAGAAGCGTTTGCTCGAGGGCTCGGGCAACGGGCCGATCGCCGCGTTCGTCGACGCGCTATCAGAGACGGGCGTCGACGTAAGGGTGCTCGATTACACCGAGCACGCGTTGTCGGCTGGCGGCGACGCCTCGGCTGCTGCCTACGTCGAGTGCGTCATCGACGGCGACGTCTGGTGGGGCGTAGGCGTCGACCCCAACATCGTCACCGCGTCGCTCAAGGCCGTGATCAGCGCGGTGAACCGGGCGAGCCGCGCCGCGTAAAGCGCCGTCCGCCCGGCGTGGTGCGGGCGACGCTGAGGCCGCGCATCGGCGAGAATGACGAGGTGAATCTCTACCGCGACGATGCCGTCGTGCTGCGCACCCAAAAGCTCGGTGAGGCAGACCGGATCGTCACGTTGCTCACGCGGCGAAGCGGGCGAGTTCGCGCGGTGGCCAAAGGGATTCGACGCACGCGATCGAAGTTCGGCGCCCGTCTGGAACCGTTCTCGCACGTTGATGTTCAGCTCTACTCTCGATATTCGAGTGCGCAGCGCGACAGCAGGTCGCTCGACATCGTGACCCAGGTGGAGACGCATGCGGCGTTCGGCGATCGGCTCGCGGCTGACTATCCGCGTTACACGTCGGGCACCGCGATGCTCGAGACGGCGGAGAAGCTCACTGCCGAAGAACGTGAGCCGGCGCTTCGCCTGTACCTGCTGCTGGTTGGGGGGTTGCGGGCGTTGACCGAAGACGCGCACGACGCGCGGCTGGTGCTCGACGCGTTCGTGTTGCGCGCGCTGGCAGTCTCAGGCTATTCGCCGGCGCTGATCGAATGCGCGCGCTGCGGCACGCCTGGCCCGCATCGCTGGTTTTCCGTGCAGGCGGGTGGCAGCGTGTGCGG
Source organism: Actinomycetales bacterium (assembly GCA_040255675.1). Lineage (GTDB taxonomy): Bacteria > Actinomycetota > Actinomycetes > Acidothermales > Acidothermaceae > JBDZVM01. The sequence continues at coordinate 34,656 of JBDZVM010000013.1, forward strand.
GCAATGCCGTCCACCCGGGTCGGTGACCCCGAGTGCCGAGGCGGTCGCCCTGCTTCAGGCGCTGCTCGCGGCTGATTGGGCGATCGCCGACGCGAGCGAGGTGCGGCATCGCCGGGAGGCCAGCGGTTTGTCGGCCGCGTATCTGCAGTGGCATCTCGAGCGTGGGGTTCGGTCGCTACGTCTGGTCGAGCACGCCTGATGGCTCGAGCCAGCCGTCGCGACTTTCGCGTGCCGTCCGCTCATCCGTCGGGTGCGCGACCGCCGTCGATTCCACCGGCGCTGGTGCCGAAGCACGTCGCGATCGTCATGGACGGCAACGGCCGGTGGGCGAAGGCGCGAGGCCTGCCTCGCACCGCGGGCCACGAGCGCGGCGAAGCATCTTTGCTCGACGTCGTCGAAGGCGCCGTCGAAATCGGGGTGCGCTGGCTGTCGGCGTACGCGTTCTCGACCGAGAACTGGAAACGCTCGCCCGACGAAGTGCGGTTTCTGATGGGCTTCAACCGAGACGTCATTCGCCGCCGCCGCGACTACATGAACGAGCTAGGCGTGCGGGTGCGCTGGGCGGGGCGCCGTCCGCGCCTTTGGGGAAGCGTGATTCGCGAGCTGGAGATCGCCGAGGAGCTGACTTCCAGCAATGACGTTCTCACGTTGACGATGTGCGTCAACTACGGAGGCCGTGCCGAAATCGCCGACGCGGCACGGGCGCTAGCCCTCGACGTCGCGGCCGGAAAGCTCGATCCGGCCCGAGTCGACGAGCGGGTGTTTGCCCGCTACCTCGACGAACCCGCGATGCCCGACGTCGACTTGTTCGTGCGGTCGTCGGGGGAGCAGCGGACGTCGAACTTCTTGCCGTGGCAGTCGGCGTATGCCGAGATGGTCTTCCTCGACACGCTCTGGCCGGACTTCGATCGACGCGATCTATGGCGAGCCATCGAGATCTACGCAAGCCGTGATCGGCGTTACGGCGGTGCGCTGCCGAACGGGCTGCCGTCCTGAAACGCCAGATTTGACCGGCGTTCGTAACCGATCCGTTGTCGTCGGCTAGTTGCGCAACCGTCAGCTGAGCGGCTTAATAGTCACGTCGTAGTCATGAGAGCGCTCTCACACCTGCGCCGAACGCACCGTTCCATCGGAGGTTCTCGCGTGTCGATCAATACGGTGGTGTCCGACGACCATCTGCCGAGCGGCGGTCGCCAACTCGCCTCGCCGGTGGATCGCAGCCTTCCCGCCTCGATCAAGAGGGCGTACGGGTATCTGAACTTCGTCATGGATGCCTACGACCACGGCGGGGCGCCGCGCCTCTTGCAGAGCTACAACAACGAGGCGGGTCTTCTCACGACCGGATTCGTCTACGACAACGCGCTGGCGGTCATCGCCTACCTGGCGAATCCGACGGCCGACCACTTGCGCCGCGCGAAAATCCTCGGCGACTCGCTGCTTTTCGCGCAACGCACCGATGCCGCCGGCGACGGCAGGGTTCGGCAGGCATATTTCACCGGTCCGCTGATCTGGCACGGTGGCGGCCCGCTCGTTCCAGGTTTCGTTCGGTCGGACGCCGCCGTACCCGCGTACCTTCTCGGCCTCACCGGCACGGCCACCGGCGACGCCGCCTGGGTCGGAATGGCGCTAGCCCATCTTTATTCGCAAACGAACGAGCAACGGTTCCTCGATGGCGCCGTCGCCATCGGCAACTTCATTTGTGAAACGGCCGCGTCGCCCTATCGATTCGGCGGCTATCTGGGTGGTTTCGCGGCGGACGGCGTCACCCCCCACCAATGGGCCTCCACCGAACACAACATCGATTGCTACGGGCTTTTCCGGATGCTGGCTCGCCTTACGGGGCGGCCTTCGTGGCAAGCCAAGGCGATGAACGCGCTGACGTTCGTCGAGGCGATGTGGCACGACCGGTTCTTCCACACGGGCACCCAGGATTCGGCTCGGCCCTACCCCGACCCGCTGGCCGGCCTTTCCGCCGTGGAGTTGCATGGCGATCCGGACGCCGTGAACAAGGCACAAATCCCAGCCGACGCGCAAACCTGGTCGTATCTCGCGCTCGGCGAATACCGGTACTGCCGCTCGCTCGACTGGGCGCTGGCGCACCTGTCGACGTCCGACACGTCGGCCTCGGCGCACAACGAACTGCCGGCAGGGCACGCGATTTCGGGCATCACGTTCAGCGACCGCGGCAAAACCCTTGCGGGCGTCGTCCCCGGGAGCGACCGGCGAAGCGACCGCGACGCGGTTTGGCTCGAGGGTACGGCGCACCTCGCGGCCGCGCTCATGGCGCGGCACAAGCGCGGCCGGCACGGGCAGGGTTTCGGCCAGGGTGTGTCGAGCGATTTTGCTCGCGCCCACGAAGCGCTCGCGAACCTCGTGCTGGCGCAAGCTGTCTTGGGCACCACGGCGCCTGACCGGCGACGGGCCGTACAAACCGTCGGACCGACGTCGAGGGACGACGGAGCGCTCTGCGACCCCGCCGAAGGCGGCACGGTGACGGGCATCGCGTTGCCACCCGGCGCCGGCATCGTCGCGGCCTCGAGCCCGCTCGACACCGGCTACGGGTTCGGCTATTTCCCAAACCAGCACGTCGGCACGACGGCGTGGTTCGTGCTCGCGGCGGTCGGCGCGAATCCGTTCGCGCTTTGGACGTGAGCCGTAAGACCCGAGGTCGCGCGATAAGCGTCGGCGGCTAACCGGTACGCTGGGTCGCCTCACCGACCGCCAGCCGGATGGAGATTTCCGTGGCCGCGAAGACAAAGCACGACGACCGTCTCGACGTCATCGTCAACCTCAGCAAGCGCCGGGGCATCGTGTTCCCGAGCAGTGAGATCTACGGCGGCTTGCGCGCCGCGTGGGACTATGGCCCCCTCGGGGTCGAGTTGAAGAACAACGTCAAACGCCAATGGTGGAAGTCGATGGTCCAGGGCCGCGACGACATCGTGGGGCTCGACTCGTCAGTGATCTTGAACCCGGTCGTCTGGCAAACAAGCGGGCACATCACCGCGTTCGTTGACCCGTTGACCGAATGCATGTCGTGCCACCGCCGTTTTCGCGCCGACCAGCTCGAAGAGGCGTACGCCGAGAAGCACGGGCGGCCGCCAGCGCAAGGTCTTGCCGACGTCAACTGCCCGAACTGCGGCACCAAAGGCTCGTTTACAGAGCCGCGCATGTTCAACGGCTTGTTGAAGACGTATCTCGGCCCTGTCGAAGACGAATCGGGACTGGCCTACCTGCGGCCCGAGACCGCGCAGGGCATTTTCGTCAACTACCTCAATGTGCAGCAGTCGTCGCGCAAGAAGCCGCCGTTCGGCATCGCGCAGCAGGGCAAGAGTTTTCGCAACGAAATCACGCCCGGCAACTTCATCTTCCGCACGCGCGAGTTCGAGCAGATGGAGATGGAGTTCTTCGTCCAGCCGGGTAGCGACGAAGAATGGCACCAGTACTGGATCGACACTCGCCTCACCTGGTTCACCGACCTAGGTCTTAAGGCGGAGAACCTTCGCTTGTACGAGCATCCGAAGGAAAAGCTCTCGCACTATTCCAAGCGCACGGTCGACATCGAATACCGTTTCGGTTTCCAGGGCTCCGAGTGGGGCGAACTCGAGGGCATCGCGAACCGAACCGACTTCGACTTGAAATCGCACAGTGCCGCTTCCGGCGTCGACCTGTCGTACTTCGACCAAGAGTCGGGCGAACGCTGGATTCCTTACGTCATCGAGCCCGCGGTTGGCGTCGACCGCTGTGTGTTGGTGTTCCTCCTCGACGCCTACAGCGAAGACGAAGCTCCCAATGCCAAGGGAGAACCCGAGAAGCGCACCGTCTTGCGGCTCGACCACCGGCTGGCGCCGGTGAAGGTCGCTGTGCTCCCGTTGTCACGCAATCCCGACCTGTCGCCTAAGGCCCGTGATTTGGCTGCCGCGCTTCGTCGTCGCTGGAACGTCGACTTCGACGACGCTTCAGCGATCGGACGTCGCTACCGCCGCCAAGACGAGATCGGCACGCCGTATTGTGTGACGGTCGATTTCGACACGCTCGACGACCAGGCCGTCACCATTCGCGAACGCGACTCGATGAAGCAAGAGCGCATCGGCCTCGACGCCGTCGAGGGTTACTTGGCAGAGCGCCTCGCCGACCTGTAGTCGCCGCAGGACTTTCGCGGACGTCATTCGTTCAACAGTCGGTGGCTTCGTCGAGCGTGCGCAGCTGTTCTACCGGGTCCCATGCATCAGGGCGTACTCGGGTCGTCGAAAACCAAGGGAAGCCGGACGTTACCCACTCCTCGCGCAGGTCGCGGTGGCGTGCGACGCGGGCTTCGGCCGATGTCGCAAAATCGTCGTACCCGAATTGCGTTCCGCAGCACGGACAAATCTCGTCCGACGGACTATCGCCGTCCCAGGCCTCACTCAAAAGTCCGTTGTAACCACAGACCGGACAGGTCAGCTCATTTGTTGGCAACCCCTATGTCCTTTCCAGGTTGATCGAGCCAGTATGCCCAGTTGGTAGATCGACGATGCTTCGCGGTATCTGGTTTATACAAAGTTTTCGTCGTCCCGTCCGCATTGTAGGAGCCGAATGTATTGGTGCTGGGGTCGTAAACCCGAATGATGCCTTTCTCGTCAATCTTTACCGGCAGGCGTCTCTTGAGCGCGTGCTGGAGGAACTCCGACGCCGTATCAGCGTACGTATCGGCCGACGTTGTTCCGAAATCAGCGCCATGTCGTGCGAGGTGGTCTGCCAATGTCTGAGGCGCACCCCATGAGTGCTCCTTCGGAAGGTTCACCGGTCCAGCGCCGCGACTGTTCACGCCAACGTGTTCGACGGGCTTCGCCGAGCCGGCGGTGTTTCGAGAAATCTTCAGCTGTCTAAGCCGACCGGCCAGCGCCCGTGTTCCTTTTGAGCCGACCGCCGGTAGGAGCGCTAAGGCGTCGAGGCCGACGCTTACCCATGAGGCGTCGCCGGTTATGGCGAGCGCAGCTTGCGATGCCAGCGCGATGCTGCCCGCGGCGAAAGAGACGGTCTCGAGGGCGCCCGCCGCGACCTCTAGCGGCGCGAAGAAAAGCCCGGCGACCGAAAGCACGAGGGCGGCGAGTCCGGCGACGGCGGAAACCGTGACCGCGACTTTGGAAACGAAACGCAGTGTGCCGACCCAAGCGGCGTGCGTCCAGTGGCCAGCGTCGCGCAGCACATGGCGCCACCAGGGTTTGTTGTGGATTCCTTCGCGCGAGGCGCGGTGAAGTGACGCCGCCGCGACTCGCGCCGCGTGTTCTGCCTCGTCGCGAGCGTCCTCGTAAGCCTGTTGGGCGCGCCTTAGCTGGCGCGAGGCGTCGTCGATGTCTTGCTCGAACGATCGGGCGGTGGGCGTCGGCGGCGGCAAGCCCGCCGTCGCCGCGGCCTTGGCTGCTTCGGTGTCGCGCGCAATAGCTGCTTCGTGAGCTGATTTCGCGTCATTCAGCGCTGTTTGAGCCATCGCGGCCGCTCTGGCGGCGACAGCCGAGTGTCGTTGGGCCGATCCGAGCGCGGTGGCGTAGTCGCGTAGCGCGCGAGCGGCGTCGCGGTATGACGCATGTGCCTTGTCGAGCTTTGGAGGCACGGTGATCGACCGCGCGCGAGCATTTGACGCGGCGGCGCCGGACCAGCCGCTCACGCCCGTCGCCAGCGAGCGCAATCGCGCCGATGCCGACGCAATCTCTGTCGCGATCGATTCGAACGCCGTGGCGGCGCGAATGACCTGGGTGGGATCGCCGGCGATAGGGGTTGACGATTTTGTGGGCACGGCGCGACGCTACTGAACTTTCGCGGTACCGGGCCCGCGTCCGCGTCGTCCCTGTGGAAAACCGAATGGACGACGCGATGGTGCCCGTCGTCCGCCTTCCGTATATGCTTGCCGACAGGCAACTATGTGAGGGACGAGATGGATGCGGACGGCGTAGCACGGCTGCGCGCGGCGGTTGGCCGGCTCGACCGGCGACTGAACACCGCCGCGTCACAAGAGTCAGGGTTGACACCGACGCAGGTCTGGGTGCTGGCGTCGATCGTGCGCCACGGCTCGGTCGGCATCAGTGAACTCGCGGCCAAAGAGGGTGTGAACCCGACGATGTTGTCGCGGGTCATCGGCAAACTCGACGACGCCGGGTTGATCCGCAGGGTGCCCGATCCCTCCGACAAGCGGGCGGCGTTGATCGAGCCGACAGCCGCCGGTCGCCGCGCGAAGGAGCGAATCAATCAACGCCGGACGGCGCTGCTCGCCGAACGGCTCGCGGCCCTGACCAAAGACCAGGACGACGCCTTAGCTGCCGCGCTTCCCGCGCTCGAAGCGCTTGCGAGCGATCGGGGCAGGCCATAACGACATCCGCGGGGCCGGGAAACCGCCGCTTCGGCGGGCTGCGGGGCGGCGGTCGACGGGCGTTCGAGTCGCTGTCCATCCCGAACTACCGCCGATGGTTTTTGGGCCAGGTCGTTTCGCGGGCCGGCACGTGGATGCAAAAGTTCGCGCAGTCGTGGCTCGTGTACGAACTGTCGCATAACGCGACCATCGTCGGCGTCGTCGTTGCTCTACAGGCGGCCCCCATGCTGTTGATGGGACCGTACGGCGGTGTTGTCGCCGACAGGTTCGACAAGCGGCGCATCATGATTTTGTTGCAAACGATGATGGCCGTCTTGGCGCTCGTTCTCGGCCTGCTGACGGTGACGAAGCTGGTCGAACTCTGGCAGGTTTACGTACTCGCGCTCATGCTGGGCGTTTGCGAAACATTCGAGAATCCAGCTCGCCAGGTATTCGTTTTCGAGATGGTCGGGCCGAAGCAGCTTTCGAATGCCGTGGGGCTCAACAGCGTGCTGAACAATATCGCGCGGGCCGCCGGCCCCGCTTTGGGCGCCGTGTTAGTAGCGACCGTCGGACTCGGGCTTTGTTTCTTGTTCAACGCGGCTAGTTTCGCCGCGGTGATCTACTCGCTGTTCGTGATCGACCCGTCGCGGTTGCAGCGGGCCGCGCTGGTTCCCCGGAAGCGAGGCCAGCTTCGTGAGGGTCTTTCCTACGTGCGCAGCAGCCCGCCATTGTGGGTGCCCCTCGCGATGATGGCTTTGGTCGGCACGTTTGCCTGGGAGTTTCAAACCACGCTTCCGCCGTTGGCGGCGGAGGTTCTTCACGGCGGAGCGACCGCATACGGAGCGATGACAGCCGCGCAGGGCATAGGAGCCATTTTCGGTGGGCTGGCCGTTGCCGCGTTTCACCGGTCTGGTCGGCGCACGCTCGTACTCCACGCGCTCGGATTCGGCGCGTCGATGACGCTGGTCAGCTTGTCTCCGAATTTAGTGTCGGCAGTGGTGCTGATGGCGGTCGTCGGGTTTTTCGCGACGAGCATGTCTGTCACGGCTAACACGACGATTCAGCTGGAGGCCGACCCTCACATGCGAGGTCGCGTGATGAGTTTGTGGGGAGTGGCGATGCAAGGCTCGACGCCCGTCGGCGGTCCTTTGGTCGGGTATATCGCGAGCGCGGCGGGTGCGCGCATCGCAGTCGCCGTCGGCGCGGCGTCGTGCGTGTTCGCGGCCGGTCTGGGCGCCCTTTCGCCCGGACGCCGACAACGCGCATCGAACCGTGAAAGGGTGCCCGAGCCGGTGGCGGTGCCGGCAGAGCCAGACGCCTCCTGACCCGATCCGCTACTGAAAGCCGAGCACCGGGTGAGGCTGATACGGCTTTTCGAGCGCCGCTATCTCGTCAGGCGTGAGTTCGATATCGAGGCTCGCCACGGCGTCGTCCAGATGATGTGGCTTGGTGGCGCCGACGATCGGTGCGACGACGCCGGGCTTGCTCAACATCCAGGCGAGCGCGATCTGGGCGCGAGGAATGCCTTTGTCTTCGGCGATGCGGCTTACGGCGTCGACGACGGGCCGATCACTTTCGGCGTAGAGCCTGCGACCGAAATCATCACTGGTTGAGCGGTTGGTGGTTTCGTCCCACGGCCGGGCGAGCCTGCCTCGCGCGAGCGGGCTCCACGGAATGAGCCCGATGCCTTGGTCGAGGCAGAGCGGAATCATCTCGCGTTCTTCCTCGCGGTACAGCAAGTTGTAGTGGTTTTGCATGCTGACAAACCGCGCCCAGCCTTGCAGATCGCTTAGGTATAGGGCTTTCGTGAACTGCCACGCGTGCATCGACGACGCGCCGATGTAGAGCGCTTTTCCGGCCCGGACGACGTCGTTGAGCGCTTCGAGCGTCTCTTCGATCGGCGTGTTGTAGTCCCACCGATGGATTTGGTAAAGGTCGACGTAGTCGGTGCCGAGCCTGCGCAGGCTGTTGTCGATTTCGGTCATGACGGCCCGGCGTGACAGGCCGCGGCCGTTGGGGCCTTCGCGCATGACGCCGTTGACCTTCGTCGCGATGACCACGTTCTCGCGAGCCGTCATGGTGAGTAGCGCACGGCCGGTGATCTCTTCACTGCTGCCGCGTGAATAGACGTTGGCCGTGTCGAAGAAGTTGATGCCGGCGTCGAGCGCCTGTCGGAAGAACGGCTTGCTTGATTCTTCGTCGAGCGACCACGGCTGCCCCCCGCGACTCGGCTCGCCGTAGCTCATGCAACCCAAGCAGATCCGCGATACTTCAAGCCCCGTCCGGCCTAGCCTCGTGTACTCCATGGACGCCGCTCCTTGCTCGATCCCGACGCCTCGACCTTAGTCGATGGCGCCGGAGGCCGTTTCGTATTCGAGCACGAGGCTTTCCGCTATCGAATCGAAAAGCCTGAGAAGAGCGGAGACGTAGGGCGGGCACGGCGACGTGAATGTCAAAATGACGTACGACGAAGAATCTCGCACCGGCACGAGATATTGCAGGCAAACTCCGCCCGCCACTATCTCGACACGAACAACCGGTCCGGCCGGCACCGTGACGACGGTGACGTCGGCGTCTTCCCAATCCGGGTCGCAACTTATGGCGGCCGCGAGACCGGCGCAGGCATCAAAACCACCCGGCGGCGGCCCACCAGACTCTGGCATCGGCGCGACCTGCATCAGCAGATTGGCGGCGAGCAGGTCGGTGCCGGCACTGGCGCGGCTGGTGTCGGCGTCCGACGAAAGAACTAACGACGAGCAGAAAAACGCGCCCGAGTCGTGGGCGCGCCGGGCAACGTCGTCGAGCAGGCCGATCAGCCGCACCTGATGGCCAGCCAGCCGCGGGTCTCGCGAAACCGCTTGGCGTACCGCGCGCACGATCGATCCGTGCCGATTCGACGGATCGAGGTCGAGATCGGCCCAGTCACCAGGGGTGACGATCCGCGCCGCGACCAATGCCGTCACGACGCGCCGGCCGGGATCGCCGAGGCGATCGAGGAGTCGGTGTCGGAGTACGCCGTCGCGGCCTGCGCCAGCATGTCAGAGAGCTTTGAGACCTCGGTCGAGATTTGTTTGCGCCCGTCGCGCCAGCCCGACACGAAATGGTGCAGCGCCGACTCGACCACCGGCGACCCCAACGCGGGCGAGACGTCGTCGACAAGGTCGCGCGTGGCGTCGAGCTGGTCGCGAATCCTCGACACCGCGCCCGCGAGCTCGCGCAGCTCGTCAGGGCGGACGGCGAAGCTTCCGGCGTCCGGCATGTGCGTTTCCTCCCGTGATCGACATGAAAGATCACGGACGACGCTAGCCTGGCGCCGTCCCTTCGTGCGGACGTCGACCGCGCGGTCTGTGGATAACCATTCGCTCGGTAGGCTTGGGGATCGACGAATCCCAAGTGCCATGCCTTACGAGGAGCGCTCAAGTGCCTAAGTACGTGTATGACTTCAGCGAGGGCAACCGAGACATGAAGGATCTTCTCGGTGGCAAAGGTGCGAACCTCGCCGAGATGACCAACCTCGGCTTGCCGGTGCCTCCCGGTTTCGTGATCACGACCGAGGCTTGCCGCGCCTATCTCGCCGAGGGGCAACCGCCTGCCGCGCTGGCGAGTGAGATCAGCCAGCACCTGGCGAGTCTCGAGAAGACGATGGGCAAGAAGCTCGGCGACGCCGACGACCCGCTGCTGGTCAGCGTGCGGTCGGGCGCGAAGTTCTCGATGCCCGGCATGATGGACACCGTCCTCAACATCGGCCTCAACGATTCCAGCGTGAACGGCCTGGCCAAGCAGGGCGGCAACGAGCGCTTCGCGTGGGATTCGTACCGCCGCCTGCTGAGCATGTTTGGCAAGACGGTGCTGGGCGTCGACGGCGACCTTTTCGAGCACGCGCTCGACGAAGCCAAGAAGGCGAAGGGCACGACGAACGACCTCGACCTCGACGCCGTCGATTTCCAGGGCCTGGTCGAGACCTACAAGGGCATCATTCGCGAGCACGCGGGCCGTGAGTTTCCGCAGTCGCCGCGCGAGCAGCTCGACCTCGCTGTCAACGCGGTGTTCGATTCGTGGAACGGTGAGCGCGCGCGGCTTTACCGCCGTCAGGAGCGCATTCCAGCCGACCTCGGTACGGCGGTCAACATCGTCACGATGGTGTTCGGCAACATCGGCCTCGATTCCGGCACCGGTGTGGCGTTCACCCGCGACCCGGGCTCCGGCGACCAGGGCATTTACGGCGACTACCTGCAAAACGCGCAAGGTGAAGACGTCGTCGCCGGTATTCGCAACACCGTGCACCTGAACGAGCTCGAAAACATCGACAAGCCGGCGTATGACGAGTTGCTGCAAATCATGAATACGCTCGAAAAGCACTACAAGGATTTGTGCGACATCGAGTTCACCATCGAGCGCAACAAGCTCTGGATGCTGCAAACCCGCGTCGGCAAGCGCACTGCCGCGGCGGCGTTTCGCATCGCCACCCAACTCGTCGACGAAGGCCTCATCGACGAGAACGAAGCTTTGCATCGAGTTACCGGCGCTCAGCTTGCCCAGCTGATGTTCCCGCGCTTCGACGAGAAGGCCGCCGGCAAGAAAATCACCAAAGCGGTCAACGCTTCACCCGGCGCGGCGGTCGGCAAGGCGGTCTTCGATTCCGCGACTGCCGCCGAATACGCGGCTCGCGGCGAAAATGTCATCTTGGTGCGGCGCGAGACCAACCCCGACGACCTGCCCGGAATGATTGCCGCGCAAGGAATTCTGACCGCTCGTGGCGGCAAGACCTCGCACGCCGCCGTGGTGGCGCGTGGCATGGGCAAGACCTGCGTTTCCGGCGCCGACCAGCTCGACGTCGACGTCAAGAACCGCAAGTTCACCGGTCCGAACGGCGAAGTGGTGAACGAAGGCGACGTCATTTCGATCGACGGCACCAGCGGTGTCGTCTACCTCGGCGAAGTGCCGGTCGTGCCGAGCCCCGTCGTCGAATACTTCGAAGGCAACTTGAAGCCGGACGCCGACCCGCTGGTGGCGGCTGTGCACCGCATCATCACCCACGCCGACGGCGCCCGCCGGTTGGGCGTCGAGGCGAACGCCGACACGCCCGAAGACTCACAGCGCGCGCGGCGTTTCGGTGCGGAGGGTATTGGTCTTTGCCGCACCGAGCACATGTTTCTCGGTGAGCGGCGCAAGAACGTCGAGCGGCTGATTCTCGCCCAGGGCGCGGGAGAACGCGAGGCCGCGCTGGCCGAGCTGCTTCCGCTGCAGCGGGGTGACTTCATCGGCATTTTCGACGCGATGGACGCCTTGCCCGTCACGGTGCGGTTGATCGACCCGCCGCTGCACGAGTTCCTGCCCGATATCACCGAGCTGTCCGTCAAGATCGCGGTTGCCGAGGCCAAGGGCGAGACGGTGTCCGAGAAGGACCGGCAGTTGCTCGACGCCGTCCGCCGGTTGCACGAGCAGAACCCGATGCTCGGCCTGCGCGGCGTGCGCCTCGGCCTGGTGATCCCCGGTCTGTTCGCACTGCAGGTGCGCGCGATCGCCGAAGCCGCCGCGCACCTGAAGAAGCAGGGCAAGAACCCGATGCCCGAAATCATGGTGCCGCTCGTCGGGGCGATTCAGGAGCTCGAGGTCGTTAAGGAAGAAGCCGAGGCGATCTTGAAGCAGGTCGCCGAAGAGACCGGCGTCGAGGTGCACACCCTGATCGGCACGATGATCGAGGTGCCGCGCGCCGCGTTGACCGCTGGTCAGATCGCCGAGGCGGCGGAGTTCTTCAGCTTCGGCACCAACGACCTCACGCAAATGGGTTGGGGTTTTAGCCGCGACGACGTCGAAGGCGCGTTCTTCAGCCGCTACATGGACCTCGGCATCTTCGGTGTGTCGCCGTTCGAGACGCTCGACCGCGACGGCGTCGGCCGGCTGGTGCGGATCGCCGTCGAGGAAGGTCGCAAGACCCGTCCCGACCTGAAGATTGGTATCTGTGGCGAGCACGGCGGCGACCCCGACTCCGTGCACTTCTGCCACGAGGCCGGCCTCGACTACGTCTCGTGCTCGCCGTTCCGCATTCCGGTCGCCCGTCTCGAGGCCGGCCGCGCCGCCATCGAAACGGCAGGTTCCGACACCCGCTGACGCACATCCGCGTCGATCACGTTCGGGCAGGAAACTCGGCCTTTATGACATCGGTGACTGTCATAAAGGCCGAGTTTGCTTCGCCAAGGCTCGGTGCTTCGCACGGGCGAAGTGGTCGTGTGGTGAGCTAAGCCACATTCGCCGGCTGGGCTCGTCATCCGGGCCTCGTCGTGCGGGGCTCGTCATCCGGGCCTCGTCATCCGGGCACGGTAGCGTCGGAAGCGTGACCGAACCCGTAGCGCGCTATGACGACAGCGCCCGTGAGCGATGGGTCGACGAGCCGGCCAAACGCCCGGGGCGTACGGCTTTCGAGCGCGACCGCGCGAGGGTGTTGCATAGCGCCGCGCTGCGGCGTCTCGGCGCCAAGACACAGGTCGTCGGGCCGGCCGATGTCGACAGTGACTTTCCTCGCACTCGTCTTACTCATTCGCTCGAGTGCGCCCAAGTCGGGCGAGAACTCGGCGCCGCGCTCGGTTGCGATCCCAACCTGGTCGAGACTGCGTGTCTGGCGCACGACTTGGGGCATCCGCCGTTCGGTCACAACGGCGAGACGGCGCTCGCCATCGCGGCGGAGAGCATCGGCGGCTTCGAGGGCAATGCGCAGTCGTTTCGACTGTTGACCAGGCTCGAAGCGAAGACCGTGCGCGCAGACGGTCGCGGCGCGGGGCTGAACCTCACGCGGGCGAGTCTCGACGCCGCGACGAAATATCCATGGCCTCGCCGCGAGGGGTATTCGAAGTTCGGTGTCTACGCCGACGATCTCGACGTGTTCACCTGGATGCGTTCGGGCGCGCCGAACGACGCCCGAGAAAACCGGCGCTGCCTCGAAGCGCAAGTGATGGACTGGGCCGACGACATCGCCTACTCGGTGCATGACTTGGAGGACGGTGTCGAAGCCGGCTACATCAAGCTCGTCGAGTTGGCCGACCCCTCCGCCTGGCGTGATGTCGTCGACGTGGCCGCGCGGTTGTACCTCCCGGATGTCGATCGCGGTGACGTCGAAGAAGCGGTCGATCGGCTGATCACCTTGCCGTACTGGCCGGCCTCGCATGACGGCAATCTCGCGTCGCTCGCCGCGTTGAAGAATTTCACAAGCCAGCTGATCGGCCGGTTTTGTCAGGCGGCGGAGGCGGCCACGCGCGAAGCGTACGGGCGCGGCCCGTTGATCCGTTACGACGTCGATTTGGTGGTGCCGTCGTTCGCGAGAGTCGAATGCGGTTTGCTGAAGGCGGTCACCGCGCACTATGTGATGAATCGCGAAGGCGTTACCGCTATTCGCGCTCATCAGCGCGAGGTGTTGCTTGAACTCGTCGACGATTTGGTGAGGCGCGGTGGCGAGGCGTTGCAGCCGGTGTTCGCCGCGATGTGGAGCAACGCGGACGACGACAACGCGCGCCGTCGCGTGGTGATCGACCAAGTCGCGTCGCTGACCGATACGTCGGCGTTGAGGTGGCATCGACGAAATAGCACGTAACGCAGTGCAACCAAAACCTCATACAAGCGGAAGGTGGCGTGCATGAGCGACAACCAGGTTTTCGTCGTAGTCGGAGCAAGTTTGGCCGGCGCGAAAGCGGCCGAAGCGATGCGCGAAGGCGCCTTCGAGGGCCGGATCGTTCTGGCAGGCGACGACGCGAGCCGGCCTTACGAGCGGCCTCCGCTGTCAAAGGGCTACCTCCTCGGCAAAGACGCCGCCGAGAAGGCTTACGTGCACGAAGAAAAGTTCTACGTCGACCACGACATCGACCTTCGGCTCGGCGTTCGCGCCACAAGCATCGACCGAGAAGCTCGCGAGGTGCGGTTCGACTCCGGCGAACGTCTGCGTTTCGACAAGTTGCTCTTGACGACCGGCTCGTCGGTCGTGCGGCTGAAAATTCCCGGCGGCGAACTCGGCGGCGTGCATTATTTGCGCACACTCGGCGACAGCACGGCGCTGAAGCAAGCGTTGGCCGCCGGTGGCCAGGTCGTCATCGTCGGCGCCGGCTGGATAGGTCTGGAAGTTGCCTCGGCCGCACGGCATTACGGTAACAGCGTCGTGGTGATCGAGCCTCAGCAGACGCCGCTTTTTGCCGTCCTTGGGCCCGAATTAGGCGAGTTCTACGCCCAGGTGCACCGCGACCACGGCGTCGATGTGCGGCTCGGCGTCGGCGTCACCGAATTCAAAGGCGCGAATGGTGTCGTGAAGAGCGTCGTCGCGAGCGACGGCAGCGAGATACCGGCCGACATCGTTGTGGTTGGCGTCGGCATCAGGCCGAACGTCGAGCTCGCGGCCGCGGCGGGTTTACTCGTCGACGACGGCATCGTGGTCGACGAGTACCTGCGGTCTACCGATCCCGACATTTTCGCCGCCGGAGATGTGGCGAACGCTCGTAATCCCTGGTTGGGCAAGCACATTCGTGTGCAGCACTGGGCCAACGCACAAGACCAGGGGGCGGCGGCGGGGCGTTCGATGCTCGGTGTCGACGAGCCCTACGTTAAGGTGCCGTATTTCTTTTCCGACCAATACGACGTCGGAATGGAGTACTCCGGGTTACACAGCCCTGGCGCGTACGACACGGTCATTTACCGGGGCGATCCGGCAACGCGAGAGTTCTGCGTGTTTTGGTTGTCAGAACAGCGAGTTATCGCCGGCATGAACGTGAACGTCTGGGATGTGCACTCCGACATCCGGGCGCTGATCAAGTCGGGTCAACCAGTCGACAGCTTGCGCTTATCCGATGCAGGGGTCGCAATTTCCGAGCTCACGTCATGAGCTCAAGTGTTCGTATCGAGCTGTGCGAGCCGAAGCGCTTGCACAGCCTGCGGCTGAGAGTGTTGCGTCCGGGGCAACCGCTGAGCAGCGTCGATCACGAGCACGACCACTGGCCGCGAACGGTGCACGTAGGGGCGTTCGACGCCGAGGGCGAAACCCTTGCCTGCGCGACGTTTTATCCGGAGGAGACTCCCGACGGTCGTGACGGTTGGCGGCTTCGGGCGATGGCGACCGCGCCGGAAGTGCGGGGCCAAGGCTACGGCTCGCGAACGTTGCGTTTCGGTCTCGAGGTCGTGCGTTTACGTGGTGCCAGCCTCGTGTGGTGCAACGCGCGGTCAAATGCCGTGTGGTTCTACGAACACCTGGGTTTCACCGTGGTGAGCGATGAATTCGTGATCGACCCGATCGGGCCGCACTTCTTGATGGAGTACGAGACCGACCGTCGTAGGAATAAGGTGCTGGCGCACGGGTAAGGTACGGCTCAGGATGTTCCGTGAGTGAAATGGATACCGACCGTGCCCGTTCTCGAACGCGAGAAGGAATACGATCTTGCCGATCGGATGCATGTTGTTCACTTTTACGGCACCGATGCGGAACTGACGTCACAGCTCGGGGGCTATTTCGCGGGCACGTTGCGGTCAGGGCGCGCTGCCATCGTGGTAGCGACACCCGCTCACCGAGCGACTATCAGGACAGAGATCGCCCGCTTGGGCGTCGACATTTCGACGGCTGAGGAGCAGGGGAGGTATCTGGCCCTCGACGCCGAAGATCTCATGAGTCGCTTTCTGGTAGGCAATAGGCTTGATCCATCGATGTTTCGCGCCACCGTCGGCGAACTGATCGAGCACAGCGGGCGCGGCGGGCGTCACGTCGAGGTTTTTGGCGAGATGGTTAGCCTGCTGTGTGACGACGGGCAGCTCAACGCGGCCCTCGAACTTGAATCACTTTGGAATGAGCTCGGCGAGGAATTGTCGTTCTCGCTCGTGTGCTCGTATCCATCCGCGTCAGTCGTTGGTGAAGACCGGCGCGCGTTCTTCGAAGAAATCTGTCAGCTGCATTCAGATGTGGTCGGCGAGGGGAGCCAACATGAACTACCAACAATGCATCGGGCCTCGCATAGGGCGGTCGTCGAATTCGCGGCCGACGCTAAGTCGCCGCGGGCAGCTCGGCATTTCGTCGTCCAAACCCTAGGCGAGTGGGGTCACGGTGAATTGGTGCACGATGCCGCGCTCGTCGCGACGGAACTCTGCACGAACGCCGTCTTGCACGCTCGCTCGGCATTCTCTGTTGCTCTGACGTGTCTTGAGTTGTCTGGGTCCGTGTCTTTGCGTATCGAGGTTCGCGATCACACACCGCTAGCTCCTCGAAGTCAGGGCGCACCTTTCGAAGTAGCACCTGACCATGGGCTCGGTGTGGTCTCTGCCCTTGCTGACGAATGGGCTATCGAACCGCTACCCGACGGAAAGCTCACATGGGCAAAGATTCGAGGCGGAGCGAGCGATGACTAGCGACAAGAGTGCGCTCGACCTCCGGCCCGGCGATCATGTGTTCTTGGCCCTCGACCAGCCACGAGACTACGTTGACCTCGCCGAGGCGATCTTTCAAGGCGGCCGGCAGTGGAATCAGAAATGCGTGCTCTTTGGCCCCGACGACAGTGCCGAGCGCGCGCGGCTGCGTGCGGCTGCCGTCTTCGACACTGACCCTCGGGTCGCTTTTCTGGGCGGCGCTTTCGACTCCACGCGGATGTTCGCCATGTTCCGAGAGCAGTCGATGCTGGCCCGCTCGCAGGGTTACGACGGCCTCCGGGTAGTCGCCGACATGGATTGGCTGCTACCCGCGGCGCTTACCACTGCGCAACTCATCGCCTTCGAGCTCATGCTCGATCGCGTGGTGAGGGAAGTTGGTGCGACGGTCGTCTGCGCGTACCGTCGCGACTCGTTCGACACACTCGCGGTGTCGGGTAACGCATCCGTGCACCCGACCCGGTTCGGTCTATTGGCCGACCCCGAGTTCGTTCTTTTGGCCGACGCGCCCGGCACCTGGCGCTTGTCGGGTGAGCTCGATCTCGCGTCCCGGCCAACCTTCGACGTCGTGATTGCCGCGGCCGCGTCGGTCGGCGACTGCTCGATCGACATGGCCGAGCTTTCTTTCATCGATGTGGCGAGCATGAGGGTGCTTGCCGAGACTGCACGTCGTCTCCGGATATCGTTGCGGATTTTGGGTGCTTCGTCGACCGTGCGCCGCTGCTGGAGCTTGTGCGGATTCGATCGCCTGGCCCCGACTGTGTCCTTGGTGGCGTGACCCGCGACGCCGCTGTAGAAGCCGGTGGATGTCGTGACGATCGCGGGGTTGGCCGGTGCGTTCCTCGCCGCCTCAGCGGCCGCGGCCGGTGATCGGTCCAACCCCGCGATCTTCACCTAGCTTTGCCGCAACGCGGGCATGGGCACCGGGATCGAGTAGCTCGACGATCCGACGCCCACGCCGCCTTCGCAGGTGTTCGGTGGGTCGGTGGAGATGTTTCGGCTCGACGGCTTCTCGGCTGCCCAAAACATGTAGCCGAGCATGCCGTTCGTCGTCCCCGCACCGTTGGGTGCTACCGATTGCACGTAGCTGCCGGTCGAGTTCTCCAGCGAGGTCGAGAAGTTGATGCACTCAGGGATTGGCTGCTTCCCGTCGGTGATGTAGAGACCGCCGGTGAACTTCGCCGGCGCGAGCGGCGGAATTGGCGGGCTGTAGTTCGACTTGCCGTCGATGTGTTCCTGCCAGTTCGATTCCGCGCCGGAGGTGCTCGGTTGCTTGCTCGGCACCATCGCATTGGCGTAGTCGAGCACCGGGTTCGATGTCGTCAGCCAGTTTTGCGTGGCGTAGCGGTCGAGGGCGATCAGCCAGCGGTCGCCGGCAGCGACGTCGATGGTGAGGCGTGCGGCGGGGTTCGCGCCGGTCGCGTCATAGGGGAGTTGCGATCGGTAGGCATCGATAAACGCCTGCAAGCCGGCGGTATCCGGTGAGCTGCTTTCTTCGTAGTCGATTTCGATCCCGACGCCGAGTTGCTCGGCGACCGCGGCCGCGTTGAGGCCGAGCTGCGTGGCGTTCGTCGAAAGCGCCGTGTTCCAGTCGTCGACGTAAGTGATACCGCCGATCGAAAGCATGACGCGCACGCCGTGGCTGGTGAAGTAATTGACCACGTCTTGCGTCATGCCGCGCGGCACGCCGTTGAGCGTTTGCGAATCGGTGGTCTGATTCAGCAGTTTCAGGGGATTGACGAAGGCGAACACGACGAGGTTGACCGACGGCTGACCGTCACCTCGGTCGATGAGCCAATGGTTGTTGTAGTCGAAGTCGGTCATGTCGCGCACGGCCCCCCAGGTGCATTCGTCGTTGCTACACAACCATGCGCCATAGACCTGGATCGGCGTCGTCGACGCCGCTGATGCCCCCGTTGCCGGTACCCCGATCGAACTGACTGACATGAATGCCGCGACGGCGGCGATACCCAAAGCCTTGAGCTTTCGCAACACGGGACTGCTCCTTCCTCGTCGGCTCGCGCGCGAGCCGAACGGTGACCGGTAGAAGCGACGTCTCGTCCGTGGGCGACCAGCTCGACGTCTGTTCGGAGGCCTCCTTCCTTGATCGCACAGCTTGATCGCGCGGCGTTGATCGCCCAGCGATACGTCACGGATATCACCTTCACGGCGTCCCTGACAATCACCGCCACGATGCGATCTCTGACACTGCCGCCGCTGCTTTGCGCGAGCCTTCTAAACTCAGGCGCGTGGCCGGCCGCATCCCTGACAGTGACATCGCGCGTGTGCGTGAGCTGTCGCCGATCGCCGACGTGATCGGGGAGCACGTCACGCTTCGCGGCGCGGGTGGCGGCTCGCTCAAAGGCCTGTGCCCGTTCCACGACGAGCGCACGCCGTCGTTCAACGTCACTCCCGCCCGCGGCTTTTGGCATTGTTTCGGCTGCGGCGAGGGTGGCGACGTCATCACGTTCGTGCAAAAGATCGACCAGCTCTCGTTCACCGAGGCAGTCGAGCGGCTGGCGGCCCGGGCGAACTACGAGTTGCACTACGAGCAAGGCGGCGCCGCGCCGCGCGGGCAGCAGGGTCAACGGGCACGGCTGGTTGAAGCGCACAAGCTTGCCGCGCAGTTCTTCGTCGAGCGGCTCGAAACACCTGAAGCAGTGATCGGACGCCGCTTCCTCGACGAACGTGGCTTCGACGCGTCAGCCGCCGCCCATTTCGGCGTCGGCTACGCGCCGAACGGCTGGGAGAATCTCGTCAAACACCTGCGTAGCAAGGGTTTTTCCGACAACGAGCTGCTGACGGGCGGCCTCGCCAGTCGTGGTCAGCGCGGCCTCATCGACCGGTTTCGCGGCCGGCTCGTCTGGCCGATCCGCGACGTCACGGGCGATGTCGTCGGCTTCGGCGCGCGCAGACTACGTGAGGACGACGACGGCCCCAAGTACCTGAATACGCCCGAAACGCCGCTGTACAAGAAAAGCCAGGTGCTGTACGGCATCGATCTGGCGAAACGAGACATGGCGAAAGCGCGGCAGGCCGTCGTGGTGGAGGGTTATACCGACGTGATGGCGTGCCATCTCGCGGGCGTGACGACCGCGGTCGCGACGTGCGGAACCGCTTTCGGCGACGACCACGTGCGCATGTTGCGGCGACTACTCCTCGACACCGCTGAATACGCCGGCGAGGTGATCTTTACCTTCGACGGCGACGCGGCCGGTCAGAAGGCAGCGCTGCGCGCGTTCGAGAGCGACCAGAAGTTCGTCACCCATACGTTCGTCGCGGTCAGCCCCGACAACATGGACCCTTGCGAGTTGCGGTTGGCGAAAGGCGACGCCGCGGTGCGCGATCTCGTCGCGAGACGCCAGCCATTGTTCGAATTCGCCGTCCGCAGTGTGCTTTCCGCTTTCGATTTGGAAATTCCGGAGGGCCGCGTCGCCGCGCTCGAACGCACCGTACCGCTGGTTGCGCGGATCAAGGACGCGTCGCTGCGCGACGAATACGCTCGGCGCCTGGCCGGGTGGGTCGGCGCGCCGGACGAACTCGCGGTCGTCGAGCGGGTGCGGCGGACGGCGGGTCACTCGGGCGCGAGGGCAGCGACGCGCCGTCCGGCCGACGAACGGCCCGACCCGCGCGATCCGACGCTGCAGGTAGAGCGCGAGGCGCTGAAACTCGCTGTGCAACGTCCGGCCTTGCTCGGGCCGGCGTTCGACGCGCTCGACCCCCTGGCGTTCACCTCGCCCGCGTACGGCGAGATGCGCGAAGCAATCGCCAAAGCCGGCGGCACCGCGTCGACGGCGGGGGGAGAGTCGTGGGTAAATGCCGTGCTCGACTGCGCGGCCGATGACGGCGTGCGCCACCTGATCACCGAACTGGTTGTAGAGCCGGTGCTCTCGATGGGTGAGCCCGATGTGCGCTATGCGGCGGCGCAGTTGGCCCGATTGCGCGTCAGGGCACTCGATCGGCAGATCGCCGAGTTGAAGTCCCGGCTGCAACGGCTGAACCCGGTCGACGATAGCGCGCGGCACAACAAGCTGTTCGGCGAACTGGTCATGCTTGAAAAGCGCCGGCGCGACGACCTCGAAAACAGCCTTGGCACCGGTTGAGTTTTCGATAGTTCCCACGCGACAGGGGTCTTTCGGCGCACACTGATGGACGTGGGTTACGTCCAAGCGTCAACGTCGACGGGGGAAAGCCAGCTACGCGGTTTGCCAACCCGGACTGATTCTTCGGAAGCCGCGCCCGTCATGCGTTTGGTGCCGACCGGCGAAGCGCTTAACCAAGATTCCGACGCCGAATTCGACCCAGAAGCGGTTGACGAAGCGGCACTTGACGATGCGGACGACGCGGCGGCCGTGACGGCCGAAACGGCCGGCCGCACAACCGAATCGGCCGGCCCGTCAGCCGACTCGGTGCGGGCATATCTCAAAGAGATCGGCCGTATCCCGCTTCTCACGGCCGAACAGGAAGTCGACCTCGCCAAGCGAATCGAGGCAGGCCTTTTCGCGCGCGAGAAATTGACGAGCGGCGTCTCGATTTCACCGTCGTTACGTCGCGAGCTCGAAGAGATCGAACGTGACGGCCGAGTGGCGAAAAGCCAATTGATCGAAGCGAACCTTCGCCTCGTCGTCTCGCTGGCGAAGCGTTACACCGGGCGAGGGATGGCCCTGCTCGATCTCATCCAAGAAGGCAACCTCGGCCTGATCAGGGCAGTTGAGAAATTCGACTACGCCAAGGGCTACAAGTTCTCGACCTACGCCATGTGGTGGATTCGCCAAGCCATCACGCGCGCCATGGCCGATCAAGGGCGCACGATTCGCGTGCCTGTACACGTCGTCGACTCGATCAACAAGTTGTTGCGTACGCAGCGACAGTTCGTACAGGCGCACGGCCGGGCCCCGACGCCAGAAGAACTTGCCGCCGAGGTAGAAATGACACCCGCGCGCGTGCAAGAGGTGTTGTCGATCGCCCAGGAGCCGGTGTCGTTCCAGACTCCGATCGGCGAGGACGACGGCATCCTCGGCGACCTGATCGAGGACGCCGACGCCGTCACCCCCTTCGACGCGGCGTCCCAAATGTTGATGTTCGAGCAGTTACGTGCCGTGCTAAGTTCGCTCGGCGAACGCGAGCAGCACGTGTTGATGATGCGCTTCGGGCTGACAGACGGACTTTTTCACACGCTCGAAGAGGTCGGGCGCCAGTTCGGCGTCACGCGCGAGCGAGTGCGTCAAATCGAGAACAAGACGCTCGCCAAGCTTCGCCAGCCAGTCTGGGCAATGCAGCTGCGCGACTACCTCATCGACTAGGCGGGCGTCAGGTCATCGCCCCTTCGGTTCGGCTGGCGGCGTCGAGATCGACCTGCCGCTTCGCCGGGCGCATGCCTTCGGGGAGCCGGTTGGTCACCTTCTCCATCACGTCGTGCCCGATCGTGCCGGCCTTCTCCTGCATCATCCGCTTCGCCTGAGCGCTCAGGTTGGTGGCCTGTGCCTGGACGGCGTCGGTCGAACGCTTCACGGACGGGTTCTCCGACACCTTCTTGGCGGCCTTCACGATCTGGTCGTAGCGCTCGCGGCCCGCCTTGGACCCGAGGACATAGCCGGTGGCGAGTCCGATCACGAACGCGGCTTTGTGTGCCATGGGAGGCTCCCTCGTCGTAGTGGGTGGCACCCTCTACCCTGGTCGCCCTTCGCGTGCCTTGCAACCCGGACGCCGGGATCTCCCACCGGAGGGTGAGTCGGTCGAGGGAGCCCGGGGCGGTGAGGTACCCTAGCGCGAGCGCATGGTGACCCGCCCCGGCTGGTCGCCGATGCCGATCCTGCGTAGCTCAATTGGCAGAGCAGCCGGCTGTTAACCGGCAGGTTATAGGTTCGAGTCCTATCGCAGGAGCCACCTGATCATTTTGGTCAATCTGACTTTTGGGCTGCCGAGCGGCGTGTTGCGTTTGCTGCAGGCATTTCGGTGTCGCGGCAAGGGCAGACGCAGATTAAGCCGCGTGCTCGACTCAATCCTTGCTGAGCAGAATCTCGAACGGTTCCCTGTGCATTTCTCTGTTGCGTGATGTCTTTCGCATGCGTGATCCGCTCGGTGGGATCTTGCAGGGTGTTCAAGCTATGAGCTCAGCACACCACCGCCTCCACTACCTCTTTCCGCCAGACGACGCAACTTGCCTGAAGCAAGGACTTTACCGCGATTTCATCATTTAACTTCGCGAAACGACCCTTTACGACCTAGGATTCCGGAAGCGCTTCAGCAGGGCACGGTGCTGCCGATCTGGGACGGTGACACCCATGGATTGCGAGATGGAGGCGGCATGTCCGACATCGGGCCGGCGAATAGTTTCGGCGTTGGAGCGAAGAGATGGCTCAGGCGGTTAGCGGGAGGACTCTCCCTGTCTGTCGCTGCCATGACCGGCGGAATCTTGGGTACGGCTGTTCCGGCGTTAGCTAACGTGAGCACCGCATCGGTGACTCTGTCGGATTCGACGGCGGGCGCGACACCCGTCACCTACACCATAAACTTCAGCACCACAGTGGCGCTTGCTGCCTCCTCATCCGACTCGATAACTCTGACGGGTCCCTCTGGTACAGCCTTTTCGTCTACTGCGGGGGACTACACCATCGCCGGGACTGCGGCCTCCAGCGTCACCGGGGGCGGCACAAACACTGTGACGCTCACTGTTGGCGCAGACGTCGCAGTAGGTGCTGTCTCGGTAGTCGCGAACAATGCGACTAACCCGTCTACTGCAGGGTCCTCTTACACGTTGCAGGTTCACACGTCGCAAGAGACGACCGACGTGGCGAGCGGCACGTATGCCATCACGGTTGGTTCGGCGGCGAAGTTGGTGTTCAGCACGCAGCCGGGTGGTGGTGCTGGCGGGAGCGCGTGGTCGACGCAGCCGGTGGTGCAGGTGGTAGATGCTGGCGGGAATGTCGTGACGGCTGACACGTCGGCGGTGACGTTGGCGATCGCGTCGGGCACGGCGGGTGCGGCGCTTTCCTGCACGGCGAATCCGGTCAGTGCGGTGTCGGGGGTGGCGACGTTCGCCGGGTGCGCGATCGACAAGTCCGGCAGTTACACGTTGACCGCGACTGATAGCGCGTTGACGGCGGCGACGTCGATGAGTTTCACGGTGTCGGTTGGTTCGGCGGCGAAGTTGGTGTTCAGCACGCAGCCGGGTGGTGGTGCTGGCGGGAGCGCGTGGTCGACGCAGCCGGTGGTGCAGGTGGTAGATGCTGGCGGGAATGTCGTGACGGCTGACACGTCGGCGGTGACGTTGGCGATCGCGTCGGGCACGGCGGGTGCGGCGCTTTCCTGCACGGCGAATCCGGTCAGTGCGGTGTCGGGGGTGGCGACGTTCGCCGGGTGCGCGATCGACAAGTCCGGCAGTTACACGTTGACCGCGACTGATAGCGCGTTGACGGCGGCGACGTCAAGCACGTTTAACATCACCGCGCCGACCAGCACGGGCGGTGGTGGCACGGCCACGACCAGTGGCACGGTGACCTCCGGCGGCACTTTCTCCTCGGATCCGAGTGGTACAGCGCCGACCGCAAGTAACCCTGTGGTCGTTTCGGTCACTAGCCCAGTTGCGGGTTCGGTGAGCGTCACCAAGACGACGACGAACACAGCGATTAGCGGCTATCAGCCGCTGAATATCGGCGCGCAAATTACAGCGCCGGCGGCGACAGCTGACGCGCCATTGAAGCTCACGTTCCAGGTCTACCTCGGTAACTTGCCAGCTGGCTTGTATGCGACCGATGTGACCGTATTCCGTGACGGCGTTGCGGTCGAGAGGTGTCTCGGAGCGACGACTGCTAGCCCTGACCCGTGCATTAGCGCGTCGTCCATCGCAAATGGGGTAGCGACGTTTACTGTGCTGTCGTCGCACGCCAGCACGTGGGACATGGAGGCTGCGAAGGTCGGTCGTGTGGCGGGTACCGACCGGTACGCAACCGCGGCTGCCGCTTCGCAGGCGCAGTTCCCGAACGGCGGCGCGGATGCCGTCGTCCTGGCTCGTGGCGACATGTACCCCGATGCTTTGGTCGGTGTGCCGTTGGCCGCGGCCAAGAATGCTCCGCTGCTGCTTACGACGGGCCCGCAGCTCCCGACGGTAACAGCGAACGAGATCAAGCGAGTTCTCAACAATGGCGGCACGGTATACATCCTCGGCGGCACCGATGCGGTACCGGCCAGCGTTGTTACGCAGTTGGAAAACCTCGGCTACCACGTGACCCGTTACCAGGGTGCGGATCGGTATGCAACCGCGGTTGCGGTCGCGGACGCCCTCGGCGATCCAGGCACAGTGCTCCTTGCGACGGGGATTAACTTCCCGGACGCGAATGCGGCGGGTGTTGCGGCCGCCAAGGCTGGAGGTGTCGTGTTGCTGACCGCGGGTTCGATACTTCCCGCTGCCACGAGCGCGTACCTCTCGGCGCACGCGGCGACGGTGTACGCAATCGGTGGCCCGGCGGCGGTTGCTGATCCAGACGCCACCGCGCTCGCCGGGTCTGACAGGTACGCGACAGCGGTCGAGGTCGCGAAGCAGTTCTTCTCTAACCCGAGCACGCTCGGGGTGAGTACCGGGATGAACTTCCCGGACGCCTTGTCGGGCGGCGCGTTGCTGGCGAGCTTTGGCGCGCCGATGCTACTCACTGAGACGACGACGCTGCCAAACAGCCTTGATACTTACTTGAAGAGTGTTCAGGCCACTGTCACAACTGCGCACGTGTTCGGAGGTAAGGCTGCCGTGAGTGACAGCGTGCAGACCGGCATCCAGACCGACGTGAATCCGTAGAGCACGAACGCAAACAGGCCCGCGTGCGGTTTCGCATCCGGGCCTGTTTGCTTGTGGTCCCCAGCAATCCCGGCGGCATTGAGCGGGCTACCGCCTCAATGTTGGCCAAACCAACGACCGGTACGCTCGACCGGTACCGGGGCGGTAGCTCAGCCGGTTAGAGCAGTGGACTCATAAT
Source organism: Actinomycetales bacterium (assembly GCA_040255675.1). GTDB lineage: Bacteria > Actinomycetota > Actinomycetes > Acidothermales > Acidothermaceae > JBDZVM01. Next base: position 60,333 of record JBDZVM010000013.1, read on the forward strand.
CCATCGGTCGCGAGTTCGAGTCTCGCCCGCCCCACTAGTTCCAAGATCGCTGAACGCGCGATCACTTCACCCGCGGCTGCAGCGACACGACCGGCCGGTGCGACGTGACCATCATGCGCAGCGGCGAACGCGCCATCGCCGTGATGATCGCGACCAGCAGCGGCCGCACCAAGAAGCCCAGCAACACGACGACGACTACCCCAAGCGCCAGCCCGGCGAGTACGTCTTGCGGATAGTGAACACCGACGTACACCCGCGCGAACGCCAGCAGCAAAGCGAAGAACGACGTCACCCAACCGAGCGCGCGCCACACCAAGAACAGTCCGGCGGCGATAGCGCCAGCCATCACGGAATGGTCGGACGGAAAGCCGGCGTCGGCACCGTGCGGAATCAGCAACAGCACGTTCGGGAGGGCCTCGAAGGGGCGCGGCTCGTCGACCGCGTGCGCGATGAGTTGGGCGAACGCTAGCGCGATACCCATGCCGAGCGCGGCCCACAACGAGCCTGCGACGCGCGGCAAGGAACCGGTCGCTCGTGCCCGCAAGAAGCCGATCACCAGCAGCAGCGCGAACAAGAACACCCCGTAGCGGGCGTAGTCGGCGAGTACCGAGTGCAGCCAGCTGGTGTCTTTGGCAAAGTCGTTGACGTCGCGAAAGCCGCCCGACCCGAGCGGACCCCCGGGAACGTCGATCGCCGTCACCGCGATGGCGAACGTCACGGCGCCACGCTGCCAGTCGTCGGGATCACATGCGCTCCAGAAGCGTCGAACTACCGCGTCCGCCGCGGTCTCGGCTGTACGGTGCCCTGCGCGGCCCGACATTACTACAGCCCACGACACCGCGAACGCCACGATCCGCTTTCTCGGGCGCGGATGCCACCGTCGATCGGACTAGCCGCTGTACACCATGTACCGGGCTTTCCCGGCCGCCTTCGCCTCGTACAACGCGATATCCGCGTTGCGCAGCACGTCGTCCGCCGTCCCGTCGCCGACGACCGCCACGCCGACGCTTGCCCGCACGTCCAACGCGACGTCCGGCAGCTCCGCTAGACGGAAGGGTTCGCGAAGGACGTCGAGCACCCGCGCCCCTACCTTGGCCGCGCCTTCGTCGAGCGACGTCCCTTCAGCCAGGACGACGAATTCGTCGCCGCCGATCCGTCCGGCGGTGTCGCTCTCGCGAAGCGACGCCGTCAACCGGCCGGCGACCGCCCGCAAGAGTGCGTCGCCGACCGCATGTCCGTAGCTGTCGTTGACGTCCTTGAAGCCGTCGAGGTCGATGAATAAGACGGCGGCCGGTATGCCCTTGCGTCGCGATCGTGACAGCAGGTGGTCGAGCCGGTCCATGATCAACGCTCGATTCGGCAGGCCGGTCAGATCGTCGTGCAGCGCTCGGTAACGCAGCTCGTCGGTTTGCTCGCGCACCAGGCGATAGGCGCGATCGCGACTACGCAGCAGCACTTCGATGACGCCGAAGACGAGCAAGGCGATGACGATCCCGAGCGCGCCGATGACGACGCCTTGCCCAGTGGCTGAGAGCCCCTCCGAGATCGGGCTGCCGGTGACACGCACTGACCAGGTGCCGCCCTTGTCGACGGGGACTGTTAGCGAAGGCGCGTGCGCCGACGTCGCCGGGCCGTCCGCAGCGAGCGAGACCTGCGCGCCGGCGATCACGCCGAGCACCTCGACGCGCATCTCGGGGTGTCCTTGCCGGGCCGCCTCGATGATCGCCTTGCCGTCGAAAGTGCCGGCCACCCACCCGATGAGGTCTGCTCGCCGTTCAGCGACGGTGGCGGGTGTCGTGCCGCTCTTGTAGACGGGCAGAAAGGCGAAGATTTCGCCGGGATACAGGGCGACCGGGTAGGCGAGCGCGAGGTTGCCGCTGTCGCGTGCCGCCGCGAACGTGTTTGCGGTCGGCGACATGCCGAACCCGGGCACGGTCGGAGCGCAGTAATCCATCGTCGGCGGCAACTGGTTCGGCGGTCCCGTCCATACGATCAGGCGCAGCAGGCAATACGACGGCCGCGCTCCTGGAGGAAATACTTGGTAGGCGCCGTTGATGTCGAGCGCGTTTGCCGGGTCGGACTTGACCAACGCGGCGAACGCGCCGAGGTCGGCTGCGGGCACGAGTTGCACGAAGCCGAATCCGAGGCCGCCCGGGTAGCGCTCCGCGGCGTCAAGGTGGTCGAACCAGCGCCCGAACTCCTTATTGGTGACGTTCGGGTTGATCGCGATGAGCGCTCGCTCGACGGTCGTCAGGTCCGTCTGGCGGCGAAGAGTTGTCGCGACGGACGACGCGATCGCTGATGCCGTGGTTCGAAAGACGGTGGTGCGCTCCCGATCGACGTCCGATCTCCATCGCACGCCGGCCACCACGCTCCCCGTCACGAGGAGGAGCAGCATCGACCACGTGACGAAGCTCCACCATGCGTGGTCGCGAGATTTCGGCACAACGGGATAATCGGCACGAAGCAGCCTGTGGCGATGGGCCGCCCGCCAAGTAGGTCCTGGACCATCGGGTGCCCGCTGATCGCGCAGCCGGAGCAATCGCCTCGTGTACGGGCCGCGCTACCCTCTAGAACCCACACAAAGCAGGATATTCTTCGTTTGGTTATCTTGATCACACGAAGGGCGCTTAAAGATCGCGGTCTCGCGATCCGACATATCTAGCTACGCGACTCCAAGGCTCGACGCGCCGGGCGATTCCAGCGCGGGCGGCCAGCTTTGCTCTAAGGGGTGGGTGCGATGGGCGGTCAACGTTCGACCGCCCGCGACGCACGCCGCCCCGCGGTATTCAGCGTCCGCACCTACCTTGTCGGTTGCGTCGTCGCCGCGCTAGTGATCTTGCTGATCGCCGAGGCAATCGTGGCCGTGCGCAGTCTCTCGAACGCGCGTCACAAGGCGGCGCAGCGCGCCGACTACGCGACCACGGTGGCGACGGCAGCGATCAAGACCGCGCTCGACCAAGGGAAGACGGCGATTTCCGGCGTTGCTCGCACGCTATCGGTCGACGCCATCCTCGCGGCACCCGACAAGTGCAGCCTGTCGTTTTCGTCGCTCGGGCCGTTCACGAGTGGGCACCTCGATGTCGTCGCGCCCGACGGCCGAGTGCCCTGCTCGTCGCTTTCCGGGCACGGCGCGCCGAGCGGCGCGAGCCAGGCGGGCGCTCCTTGGCTCACCACGACGCCGTCCGGGCCGTCGATGTCTGGCCTTTTCACGGACGGCCTGACCAGCCGCACGTCAGTGGCGCTCGTGGCTGCCGTCGGGGGTGTCGGAACGGCAGGATTTGTCGTCTTGGTGCTGCCGGTCGACTCCCTGGCGAGTGACATCGCCGCCGCGTACGGTGGTCCGGAGCATTTCGACTTCGCCGTCACCGCCGGCGACCGGGTCATTTCGACATCGCAAAAGGCGATGCCCGTCATCGGCTCGCATGCCGGGTGGATCGAGTCGAGCACCGACCTCGCAGTGCCCGGCTGGCAACTCGTCTCCGGACGCCGAACGGCGGCGGCACTGGCGCCGACGCGGTCGTTGCTGATCTCCGAGACGGTGGTGGCAGCAGTGGCGTTCTTGGTCGCGTTCGTGCTGCTCGCCGTCGCCAACCGGCGGATCGCCGTACCACTGCGAAAACTCGCCTTGGCCGCCGGCCGGCTTGGCCGCGAGGTCACGCCCCAGCCGGTCGAGGTCGGCGGCCCGGCCGAGCTTCGCCAGGTCGCCGAACGAATGAACGCGATGATCGCGGCGCGGGTGTCGTTCGAGGACAAGCTCTCGCACGACGCTTTGCACGACCCCCTGACCGGCCTGCCGAACCAGGCTCTGCTTTTGGATCGGTTGGCGACCGCATGCGAAACGGCGGCCGAGGCAAACACCCGCGCGGCGCTGCTCGTCATCGGCATCGACCGATTCGAGTTGGTGAACACCAGCTTGGGTTATCGGGTCGGCGACCACGCGCTGATAGCGCTCGCGAGCCGCCTCGAGGGAGCCTTGCGGCCGCGGCAGACGCTAGCCCGCCTGGGTGGAGGCGAATTCGCGGTCTCGCTGCCTGACGCGGGCGACCGCGACACCGCTCTCGCCGAAGCGGCCGCCGTTTCGCGCATCGTCGCCCAAGTCGTCGATGCCGCCGGCGCGAGTTTGACGCTGACCGCCTCGATCGGCGTCGCGGTTGCCGAGCGCGGGTGGAGCGCTGAGGAGTTGCTGCGAAACGCGACGACGGCGATGCATAGCGCGAAAGAGCGTGGCGGTGCCCGCTGCCAGTTCTTCGAGCCGAGCTTGCGCGTGCGAGCGAACACCAGGCTGCGGCTCGAAAACGAACTTAGCCGAGCACTCGAGCGCGGCGAGTTCTATCTCGAGTACCAGCCGATCGTCAGCTTGCCGAGCCGTCGCATTACTGGAGCGGAAGCCTTATTGCGTTGGCAAAACTCGGTGCACGGCATCGTGCCGCCGTCGACATTCGTGCCAATTGCCGAAGAGATCGGACTCATCAACCAGCTCGGTCGCTTCGCTCTCGAAAAGGCTTGCGAGCAGGCAATGGCCTGGTACGAACTCGGCTATCCCATGCGCATTTCGGTGAATGTCTCGGCGCACCAACTGTTGACCGGGAACTTCGCGGAACAAGTCACCGACGTGCTGGCACACACCCAGCTGGCACCCGACCTCTTGTGTCTCGAACTCACCGAATCGACGTTGATGGAAGACGTGCTCCGCATCTCCACCGCGCTGCACGCGCTCAAGGGACACGGCGTGAGCATCAGCATCGACGACTTCGGTACGGGATATTCGTCGCTTGCCTACCTGCAGCGTTTCCCAGTCGACGAACTGAAGATCGACCGCTCGTTCGTCGGCGGTCTCGACAATGCCGCCGACCGCAACCTGGTTGCCGCCGTGGTCGCGCTCGCGCACGCGCTCGGGCTGCACGTGGTTGCCGAAGGGGTCGAAAAAGAAGAGCACGCACTGCAACTCGTTCGGATGGGATGCCGCGCCGCGCAAGGGTATCTGTTCGCCCGGCCGCAATCGGCAAGCCGCGTGACCGCGCAGTTGCCACGACACCACATCGACCTCGACGAGGCCGTGTCGCGCAGCAACGCGGGCTAGCGCACGGCGGACGAGTGAACGAGCGCGTGGTCGCGGCGTCCGAACACGAACATCAACAGTTCGGCGGGCGCACCGCTGATCGTCGTCCTTTCGCTGGCCGTCGGTGACGAAGAGCGCGGACGCCGAACGAGTTGTCGCTCACCGGTGTCGTCGCGAACGAACTCGATCGCCTGATTCTCGCGCCGTAAAGCAAAATTGGCCATTCGGCAAGCGCGGCGCCACAGGTACTCGGTGGTTGCGGCATCGAGCGTTCGTGGTTGCCACCCGGGTTGGGCACGTCGCACATCCTCGTGGTGCACGAAGAATTCGACGCCGTTGCCGGCGGCGTCGAGTAGCGGCGGCCGACACCACGACAGTGTCGGTGGTCCGTTTCGCAACCGCCGTATCAGCGCGGTGAAATCACCCGCCGCGAGACGGCTCTGCACGCGCTTGGTCCAGCCCGCGAGAACCGGCACCACGACGCCCGCGGCGGCGTCCGGCCTGGTTTCGCGCAACACCAGATGGGCCGCGAGGTCGCGCGTCTTCCATCCGGCGCAAAGCGTCGGAGCATCGGGGCCAAGCTTGTCGAATGAGTCGCAGATCGCCGCGCGCTCAACGCGTGCGAGTGAATTCACGATTTTCCCCCTCGTACGGCCCGGCTTCTTCGTGACGCCGGTGAGCGAGGAGATCGATTATCCACGCCACCGCCAAGACCGAAGCCGCGGCCACGCAAAACCCGCCTACGGTGTCAGTCGCGTAGTGATAACCCGAGCCGACGAGGGCGGTCGCCACGGCGGCCGCGCCCAACAGCGCCAGGGCGGAAAGGCCCCAGCGTGCGAACGGCGGCCAGCTCGGTCGACTCGGGCCGAGAAGCGCCACCACGACCACCATGGCGACCGAGACCGCGGCGGTCGTGTGGCCGCTGGGAAAGGACAAGCTGTCGGCAAGCCGTCGATCGATGAGAGGTTTCAGCACGAACTCGGTGAAGCCGGCGGCCACCGGCGGCCCGAGCACGGCAAGCAGGGCCGCTCGTCGTCGTCCGGTAAAGAAGAACAGGCAGGCGAGTGCGGCACATGCCGCGATCACCGACGCCGGATCGGCTAGCGACACCAGGAAATGCAAGAAGTCGAGGTGACCGCCCAGGTGATGGCGCACTCGCGCGTCGACGGCCGCGTCAACACGCCCGGCTCGGTGCGCGCCCGCGTAACGCGCGCCGAGGATTACGACGCCCGCTGACGCGGCGGCGATGATGCATCCGACCACGCCGTGCATGGCAAGTAGCGGTCGATCAAGCGGTCGTCGAGCCGCCGAGGATCGCGCCGCCATACGGGTGAGTCTAGGTTGCTTACGCGCGCGATAGCCGTGCCCGCCCGGGCCGTAGGACCCTGTTGTCGCGCATGCCGGCGTGACAACGTCGGAGCAATCCCAAAGCGCTGGAGCACTCGCACAGGGAGCGCACCATGATGACGATCGCCGACAGCGGCTCACGCGCACGCGGCGCGCCGTCCAGCGTCGCGACGACGGGTGGCATCGACGTCGAAACGGCGGGTGGCGTCGACGACCTCAGGGTCGACGCGGCTGATTTTCCCATCGGCGGCGGTATTCCTGACGTAGCGCGGTTCGTCGTGCGCTACGCCGTGCTCGCACCGAGCACGTATAACACGCAGCCGTGGCAGTTTCGCATCGACGACTCGCACATCGATCTCTACCTCGACGAAAGCCGCGGGCTGCCTGTCGTCGATCCGGACGATCGGGAAATGGTCATCAGTTGCGGCGCGGCATTGCTCAATTTGCGGCTGGCGCTGGCATATTTCGGCTATTGGTCGTGGGTGAATCTGTTGCCACGTCGCGACGATCCTTCGCTGCTGGCGCGGGTGCTCATCGATACGTCGGTGACGATCAGTGACGACGATCGGCAATTGTTCTCGCAGATCGCGCGTCGGCACACCAATCGCGCGCGGTTCGACGAGCGCTTGGTGCCACGGGAATTGCTCGAGCATCTCGCCGCGGACGCGGGCCGTGAAAACGTCGTCCTCCACGTCATCACCGATTCGGACGAGAAGGCGGCCATCGGAAATCTGGTCGGGCGCGCGGATCGTGAACAGTTGGGCGATCGCAGATTCAGGCGCGAGCTTGCCTCCTGGTTGCGAACGGCCCGCAGCCATCGCCGCGACGGCATGCACGGTGCCGGACTCGGGCCGCACGACGTCATGACGCTTGCGGGCCCGTTCGTCGTCCGCACCTTCGACCTCGGAAACGGACGCGCCGCGTTCGACGAATACCTTGCGGGCAGATCGCCGGTGCTCGCGATGTTGGGCACTGCCGCTGACGATCAGTCGGCGTGGCTGCGCACCGGCCAGGCTTTGGAGCGCATCTTGCTGCGGTGCACCGCCCACGGGGTGGGAGCGAGTTTTTTGAACCAGCCAGTCGAGGTGGAAGGCCTTCGCCCGCGGTTGGCCGAGGCCTTCGGCGGTGTCGGATACCCGCAGATCCTGCTGCGGCTCGGATACGGCCGGGCGTCGTGCGGCGAGCCTCGTCGCCGCGTCGACGACGTGTTGATCGAGCACAAACCCGCGTGAGGAGTTGGCGTGCTGGTCCTGCGCGCGACCGTCCTCACGTAATAGCGTCAGGCAAAGACTCGCCTCGCCTAGGAGTTGAGGATCGTGACGTCGACCCCAGTGACCAACGCCGACCATGACGTCGACCGCTACGTCGACCATGACGTCGATCTGCTGATCGTGGGGGCGGGCCCGTCCGGCCTTTATGCGGCTTATTACGCGGGTTTTCGCGCGTTGTCGGTGGTGGTCGTCGATTCGCTGACCGAACCCGGAGGCCAGCTCGCCGCGCTCTACCCCGAGAAAGAGATCTTCGATGTCGGCGGCATCCCGTCGATTCTCGGCCGCGAGCTTGCGGCAGACCTGTACAAGCAAGCCCAGACGTACAACCCGACCGTCCTGCTCGGCCACAGCGCGGGCGCGCTGACCCGGCTCGACGACGGCACCATGACGGTCGCCACCGACACCGGGCTCACGATTCGCGCCAAGGCCATCCTCGTGACCGCCGGAATCGGAATCTTCACCCCACGGCCACTGCCGGCTGGCGCACAGTACGAGGGCAAGGGTTTGCGCTATTTCGTGCCTGACCCCAATGCCTTGCGCGGCAAACGAATTCTCGTCGTTGGCGGCGGTGACAGCGCGGTCGACTACGCGCTCATGCTCGAGCACGTGGCGGCGTCCGTCACGGTCTGCCATCGCCGCGACGCCTTCCGCGCGCACGAAGCGTCGGTGCGGAAGATGCGTGAGTCGTCGGTGCGCATCATGACGCCCTACCAGGTGAACGCGGTGCTCGGCGCCGACGCCGTCGAAGCGGTGGAGGTCAAGAACCACGACACCGGAGAAACCGAGAAGCTGGACGTCGACGAAGTGGTCGCCGCCCTGGGTTTCGTCGCCGAACTGGGGCCGCTTGCCGACTGGGGCATGGAGTTGAGCCGGCGCCAGATCGTGGTCGACACGACGATGGCGACGAGCCTGCCGCGGGTATTCGCCGCCGGTGACATCACCGAGTATCCGGGCAAGGTCAAGCTCATCTCGGTGGGCCTGGGCGAAGCGGCGATCGCGGTGAACAACGCGGCGGTGGCGATCGACCCCTCGCGCAAGCTGTTCCCCGGCCACTCGTCCGACCCCGGTAAGCAGCCCGGCTAAGCGCGCTGCGCTAAACGGGTGATCTTGCAGGAGGCGCTGCCGGTCTACGCGGGCAAACACGGCAAAGCACGCAAATACGTAAGCGCAGTGTGGTGACCCGAGCACATAACGTCACTGACCTTTTTGGCCCCTACCGCTTCTGATCATCACGTGGCCAGGCTGTCGTCCATGCGCGCACCACGTATCAGGGCCCGTCTTGTCTCGGCCCGCGTTGTCTCGGTTGTGTCCTCGCTGGCCGCGTTCACCGCGGTCACCGCTGTCGCCGGCCCCGCCACGTCCGCCTCCGCGACGCCGCGATCGCAGGCTCGCGCGGTGACGCCGTCCGTGATCGCGAGCGACGCCAGCTGGCTGCTGCAAGCTCAGCTTCCGGACGGCGCGATCGCCTGGTACATCGATAGGCGGCACATCTCGCCGTACCAGGCGAACTACGCCGCGATCGGTCTTGCCGAAGCCGCGAAGCAAACCGGTGACCCAACGTATTCGCGCGCCGCCTGGGCATGGCTTTCGTGGTACGCGGCGCACGAGGATTCGAACGGCTACGTCACCGACTACGACGTCGACGCCGACGGCATCGAGACATCGACCGGCGACGAAGACTCGACCGACGCGTACGCCGGCACGTTCTTGTCCGCCGTTCGCGCGACGTATCTCGTCGACCCCGACCTCGGTAAGCTCCAGGAGGTGCGCGCAGGCATCGCGGGCGCCGTCCACGCGATCGAGACGACCCTGGACGTCGACGGGCTCACGTGGGCCAAGCCGACCTGGCACGTCAAATACCTCATGGACCAAGCGGAGACGTACGACGGCTTGGTGAGCGCGGCTGAACTCGCGAGCGATCTTGGCGACAGCGAGCTGGCCGCGGCCGCCGACACTGATGCGGGCGCGATGAAGGCCGGCATCGCCTCGCTGTGGGACGCCCCGACCGGCGCGTACGACTGGGCGAAGAGCAGCGGCGTCAACACCACCGACTGGAGCGTCCTCTATCCGGACGCGATGGAGCAGGCCTGGATCGCCGCGTCGCCCGCGATCAGCGACGCGCGTGCCCGTCAGCTCGCGCGATCGGTCGAGTCGTTTCAGCCGTTGTGGGACCAACCCGACGCGATCACGGCCGGCGCTACGGTCGGTTACTGGCCGGTCGCCGGCTGGGCGTTGCTTCGCTTGGGTTGGACCTCGCAAGCCGAGCAGGCCGCCCAATCGATCAGATCCGCCGCGATCTCGGCGAACCGTGAGTGGCCGTTCACGACGGGTGTTGCCGGCCAACTGATCGTGCTCGAAAGCGGCGACGCGGCCCTCGCGATGCCCTGAAAGGCCCGGTCATAAGGTCCGGTAAAGGAAGAATTGTCGGTCGATGGTTGAGCGCGTGGCGTAGCCGCTGCGAGACTGGGACGTATGAATCTCCGCCGGTCACGACGCCGCAGTCGTGACTGGACCGACTCCGTAGATCTCGTCGAGACGTACGCGGTTGTGCCCGGGCCCGATGGCGTGCGTGCCGGCCGCAAGCATGTCGAGCAATGGGTCGCGAAAAACTGCGGCGACGATCTTGCTGTTGACGCCGCGCTTGTTGCCGGGGAGTTGTTGGCCAACGCGCACCAGCACGGCGCTCCGCCTGTCACGGTTCGGCTCGCGACCGACGCTGATCGCGTACGCCTCGAAGTGAGCGACGCGAGTCCGCGCTGGCCGATCGTCGGCCCCGCCAACGTGTCGAGCATGACGGGTCGCGGACTCACCCTCGTCGACTCGGTGAGCGCGAGCTGGGGCGTTCGGCGAGAAGAGGAGGGCGGCAAGACGATCTGGTGCGAGTTATCACGTGCTGCTGATACGTGTCCGGCGGCCGCGATCGACATCGACGCGCTGCTCGCTGGCGACGAGGAAGTTCCGATCGCTGAACCGCGTTACACGATCGTCTTGGGTGATGTGCCTACCCGCTTGCTCATCGACGCCAAGGCACACGTCGACAACCTTGTTCGCGAGTTTTCCCTCGCGGCGGGCACCGGTGAGCGGTCGACGCGCGCACCCGATATTCCCGAGCACTTGGCGAACCTCATTACGACCGTCGTCCATGGATTTTCTGACGCGCGGGAGGCGATCAAGCGACAAGCGTTAGCTGCCGCGCAGCACGATTTGCCGCGCGCCATGCTGACCCTGCACGTGCCGTTGTCGGCGGCCGACGCGGGCGAGGCTTACCTAGCCGCTCTCGATGAAGCCGACGCCTACGCCCGAGCGTCACGGTTGCTCACTCTCGAGACCCCGCCCGAGCATCGGTTGTTTCGCCGCTGGTACGTCGAGGCCCTGGTCCGGCAACTGCGAAGCGTCGCCGCTGGTGAGCCGCCGGGGGAGATCGAGCCGTTCGAGCGCCGGCTGCTCGCCGAAGTACGCACGCTATCGGCCGCGCAGCGGATCACCGACCGCGCTGCCCGCCTGCAGCGGGTGACCGCGGCGCTGGCCCGAGCCCGTACGCCCGAAGACGTCGCTTCGGTAGTGGTGTTCGAAGCGGTCTCGGCACTCGGTGCCTCCGGCGGCGGTCTGCTCCTGCCCGCGGCGGACGGCGAACATCTCGCCGTACCGGGAGTGATCGGTTACGGCGACCAACTCGTCGGCCAGTTTCGCGCGGAGCCGCTCGACGCGCCGCTACCCGCGGCCACGGCGATCCGCGAAGGAAGGCCGATCTGGCTCGAGTCGCGCGAGGAACGCGACGAGCAGTTTCCCGCGCTGCGAGGCTTCGAACCCGCCACCGTAGCCATGTGCACAGTGCCACTCGTCGTCGGGCAGCGCACGCTCGGAGCACTCCGTTTCAGTTTCAGCACGTCGAAGTTGTTCGACGAAGCCGAACGGAGTTTCGTTACCGCGCTCGCCACCCAAACCGCGCAGACGCTGCTGCGCACGGAGACTTACGAGGCCGAACGCGAGGCGGCGCTCGGGCTGCAGCGCGCGTTGCTCCCGCAAGCCGTGGCCGAGGTACCCGATTGGGATGTCGCCGCGTATTACAACCCCGCGGGCGGTCAAGAGGTCGGCGGCGATTTCTACGATGTGGTGCCCACTCCCGACGGCAGGATCGCCGCGATCGTCGGCGACGTCATGGGCCGCGGTGTGCAGGCGGCGGCCGCGATGGCGGAGCTTCGATCGGTCACGAGGGCGTACGTCGTCGACGATCCCGATCCCGCGACGGTGTTTCGTCGGGTCGACGCCTTCTGCGATGCGGTCGATTACGGACAGCTCGCCACCGTGCTGTACTTCTTGGTCGAACCCGGCCGTGGGATTGTTGAGATCATCAGCGCCGGCCACCTGCCGCCGCTCCTCGTGTCGGCGGGCCAGGCCAGACTCGTCGACGTCCCTCGTGGTTTGCCCTTCGGTTGCGGGCCCGACGAACGCATCGCGACTACCGTAGGGGTGCCTTCGGGTACCGCGCTCGTCGCGATCACTGACGGCCTCGTCGAGCGTCGCGGCGAAGACATCGACGTCGGTATCAACCGGCTGCTCGACGCGACAAGCGCGCCAGCCATGGCGACTGCGCGGGCTGTTTTGAGCCGGCTGCTCAACGCGGGCTCCATGCAGCGTGCTCGCGACGACGACGACATCACCATCTTGGTGTTACGCCACGAGTAAGCAACACGCGCGACGTTGGGCTAGCGTCGTCCGCGACCTTTGATGCACAATGTGACCACCGGTACCAAAGAGACGAAAGAGGACGTCGGGGAAGGCGTACCTCGGTTCACGTCTCACGGAGGTTCCGGTGGCAACACGCGGCGTCTTGTACGTCCACTCCGCTATGCCGGCGCTCAGCCCGCACGTCGAATGGGCTGTGGCCGGCATTCTCGGCATGCCTGTGCGTCTCGACTGGCAACCGCAACCGGTGTCGCCCGGCACGGTGCGTACCGAGTCGGCGTGGGTGGGCGAGCCGGGATGCGCCGCCCGCATGGCGTCTGCCCTCGCCGGGTGGCCGATCCGCTTCGAGGTCACCGAAGATCCGAGTCTTGGTTTCGACGGTGAGCGCTATTCGTTCACCCCGAGTCTTGGCATGTTCCACGCGACGACCGCTGCTAACGGCGACCTCGTCGTCCCGGAAAACCGGCTACGCCAGCTACTGTCGTCGGCAGCCGACATCGGCGCCGAGATCCATCGTGTGCTCGGCGCGCCATGGGACGCCGAGCTGGAGACGTTCCGCCACGCGGGCGACGGTGCTCAGGTGCGCTGGTTGCACCAGGTGGTGTAGGCGCTCATGCGAATGGTTGCGCACGTACCGGCACTGCGTCGTCGCTTCCGTCGCGGGCAGGCTCGCGGCCGCCCATCATCGCCTCGCCAGCTCGTGCTCCTCGCCGACGCCGACCTGCTCGCCTTGCGCATGCGGTCTCACGACGATCGACGCCACGAACCGCGGCCTCGCGATGTCGGTGGTGACCCGACTCGCTGGTGATGTCGTCTATAGAGGAATGTTGCCGTGCGCCCCGCGGTCTTGGGGTAGCACGGCGGCGGCGGCCGCGATAGCACTCGCGATTTCGGACCGTGTTTTCGCCGGCGCGACGACTTCGTCGACAACGCCCAACGCGACTGCCTTGTCGATGCCGCCCGAGAATTTCTCGTGCTCGGCGGCTAACTCGAGTTCGAGTGAGGGCCGCAGCGCCTCGCCGACCTCGGCCAGCTTGCGGCGATGCAAGATGCGAACCGCCGCGACGGATCCCATGACCGCGATCTCCGCCCCCGGCCAGGCCAGCACCTTCGTGGCGCCGAGCGCTCGCGAGTTCATCGCGATGTAGGCGCCGCCATACGACTTGCGGGTGATCAGCGTGACCCGCGGCACGACGGCTTCGGCAAAGGCGTGCAGCAGTTTCGCGCCGCGGCGCACCACGCCGTCCCATTCTTGGCCGAGCCCTGGCAGATAGCCGGGCACGTCGACGACGACGATCAGCGGAACGCCGAACGCGTCGCACATGCGCACGAAACGAGCTGCCTTTTCGGCTGACGTCGCGTCGAGGCAACCGCCGAGGCGCAGCGGGTTGTTCGCGATGACGCCGACCGTGCGCCCGGAGAGCCGCCCGAGCGTGGTGACGATGTTCGGCGCCCACTTCGCGTGCAGTTCGACGCCAGGGGAGTCGAGCAGGCCGGCGACGAGCGGGTGCACGTCGTAGGCACGCTTCGCGCCCTCGGGCAGCAGCCCCTCGAGGTCGATGTCGACCAACTCGGTGTCACCGAGTTTTCCTTGGTTTCCAAGCAGATCAGCCAGCTCGCGGGCTTGGGCGAACGCGTCGGTGTCGGAGTCGGCGAGCAGATGCACGACGCCGCTGCGGCGTCCGTGCACTTCGGCGCCGCCGAGGCGCTCCATGTCGACGTCCTCGCCGGTGACGCTGCGGACGACGTCGGGACCGGTGACGAAGATGCGCCCGTTCGGCGCCATGATGACGATGTCGGTGAGCGCCGGCCCGTAGGCCGCGCCGCCGGCGGAAGGTCCGAGCACCACTGAAATTTGCGGCACTTTTCCGGACGCGCGGGTCATGGCGGCGAACACCCGGCCGATGCCGTCGAGGCTCTCGGCACCTTCACGCAGGCGCGCGCCGCCCGAATGCCAGAGGCCGACGATCGGCACGCCGTCCGCGAGCGCCCGGTCGTAGGCAGTCACGACCGCTGTGCAGCCGGCGCTACCCAACGCACCGCCTTGAATCGTCGGGTCGCTGGCGAACGCGACGGCCGGTGTACCGAGCATGCGTCCGACTCCGGCGAGTACGCCGCTGTCGTCGATGTCTGTGATCGGCTCGAAGGTTCCCTCATCGAACAGGACAGCGAGCCGAGCGGTCGGTGAGCGGGGATCGAGGGCGGTTTCGGCGGCGTTAGTCAACGAATATCCCTTCACACGGGCGAGATTGCGAGCACGACGTTGTGGCCGCCGAACCCGAATGCGTTCGACAGCGCCGGCCCGCTCGGGATCGCCCGCGGGTCGACGGTGACGACGTCGAGGTCGATGTCGTCGTCCTTGTCTTCGAGGTTCAGCGTGGGCGGGGCGACCCGCTCGCGGACGGCGAGCACGGTGGCAACCGCCTCGACTGCCCCTGCCGCGCCGAGCAGGTGGCCGTGACTCGACTTCGGCGCGCTCACCGCGACATGGTCGGCGTCGGCGCCGAAAACGTCGCGAATGGCCTTCGCTTCGGCGGCGTCGCCTTGCGGCGTGGACGTCGCGTGCGCGTTGATGTGCACGATGTCGGACGTCGTCAGCCCGGCGTCGGCCAGCGCGAGCCGCAAGGCGCGGGCAACCCCGAGTCCTTCCGGTTCGGGGGCGGCGAAATGGTAGCCGTCGGACGAAAGGCCGGCTCCCGAAAGCTCGGCGAGGATGTGCGCGCCCCTCGCCTTGGCGTACTCCTCCGACTCGAGTACGACAGCTCCCGCGCCTTCACCCATGACGAACCCGTCGCGCGCCTTGTCGTACGGGCGCGAGGCTCTCTCGGGCTCGTCATTGCGGGTCGACATGGCGCGCATCGAGGCGAACGCGGCGAGCGGCAGTTCGTGGATCGCCGCTTCGGTGCCGCCGCAAACGACGACGTCGGCACGGCCAGACCGAATCATTTGCAAGCCGTACGCGATCGCTTCCGCGCCCGAAGCGCAGGCGCTGACCGGGGTGTGCACGCCGGCTCGCGCACCGAGGTCGAGCCCTACCGCGACAGCCGGACCGTTCGGCATCAGCATCGGCACCGTGTGCGGCGAGACGCGCCGCGGGCCTTTTTCCTTGAGCACGTCGTAGGCGTTCAGCAGCGTGGTGACGCCGCCGATCCCCGACGCGAACACGACGGCTAGCCGTTCTTTGTCGATGTCCGGCTTGCCAGCGTGCGCCCAGGCCTCGCGCCCGGCGATGAGCGCGAACTGCTGAGACCGGTCGAGGGTGCGCGCTTCGACGCGCTCGAGCACGTCGAGCGGGTCGACCGCCGCGCGGGCGGCGATCTGGCATGGCAGGGGAGCCGCCCATTCGTCGGTGAGTCGCCCGACGCCCGAGCGTCCTTCCAGCAATCCTGACCAGGTGGTCGCGACGTCGCCGCCGAGTGGGGTGGTGGCGCCGAGTCCGGTGATCACGACCCGGCGCACCCGGCGAGGGGTTTCGCCGCTGGGTGTTGTGCTCACTGCTCTCCTTGCGATTGGCAGGCTCAGGCAGAAACGCGCTGCCTGTCGGGCGTCACGCGGTGACGCCGGCCTTTTCGATGTAGCTGACCGCGTCGCCCACGGTCTTCAGGTTCTTGACGTCGTCGTCGGGAATGCGCACGCCGAACTTCTCTTCGGCTGCCACGACCACCTCGACCATCGACAGCGAGTCGACGTCGAGATCGTCGGTGAAGCTCTTGTCGAGCTGGACGTCGGCAGTGGGGATGCCGGCCACCTCGTTCACGATCTCGGCGAGACCGGCGAGGATTTCGTCCTGCGACAGGGCCATGAGCGTTCTCCTTCGGTGAGCGTTTGGTGGGTTGGACGGATCAGGGAATCTCGACGACCTGGGCGGCGTGCGTGAGGCCGGCGCCGAAGCCGATGAGCAACGCGGTCTGGCCGCTCTCGACCTCGCCGCGCTCGAGCAGCGCCGACATCGCGAGCGGGATCGAGGCGGACGACGTGTTGCCTTGCGTCTCGATGTCGCGAGCCACGACAACGCTGCTCGGGAGCTTCAAGGTTTTCACAAGCGACTCGACGATGCGCAGATTGGCTTGGTGCGGGATGAACGCGCCCAGTTCTTCGGGCTCGACGCCGGCCAGCTCGAGCGCTCGCTTGGCGACGGCACCCATCTTCGTGACGGCCCAGCGAAAGACGGTTTGCCCCGCCATGCGAAGCGCAACCGGCTCGAGCGGCTGACCGCGCGCCAGCGCGTGCTGCACCTCGACGTACGTGGGCACCTGGGTGATCGTGTGTGACAGCGAGCCGTCGCTGCCCCACACCACCGGGCCGATGCCTGGGGTCTCAGATCCCGACACGACGACGGCACCCGCGCCGTCGCCGAACAAGAACGCCATGCCGCGATCGTGCGGGTCGATGAAGTCGGTCATCTTCTCGGCGCCAGCGACCAGGACGTGCCGTGCGCTGCCTGATCGAACCGCGTCGGCCGCGACCGAGAGCGCGTAGCTGAAACCGGCGCACGCGGCGTTGATGTCCATCGCGCCGGCTTTGGTAGCACCGACGCGGTCTTGCACTTGGCTCGAGCCGCCGGGTGTCTGGAACGGGTGGCTGCAGGTGGCGAGCAACACGAGGTCGAGGTCGGCCGCGGCGACGCCGGACGAGGCCAACGCCTTCTCGCTGGCGCTGACAGCCATGTCGACAACGGTTTCGTCGGGTGCCGCGAACCGCCGGGTGACGATGCCGCTGCGCTCGCGAATCCACTCGTCGCTCGAGTCGATCTGCTGGCAGATTTCCTCGTTCGTGACCACGCGGCTGGGCCGGTGCGCGCCGAGTGCGACGATGCGGGCGCCGGGCGCCCCAGCGGACAGTTTCATGCGAGCACGACCTCCGGGTGCAAGCGGGCGAGTGGCTGGCCGGGGGAGACGGGATCGCCGTCCTCGACAAGCCATTCGACCAAGGTTCCGCCGTGCATGGCAATGACGTCGCGCGCTTCGCGCTTGGTGACCACTCGGCCGAGCACCGTTCCGGCAGCCAACGCGTCGCCGGGGCTGGTCGTGGTGGCCTCGAACGTGCCGGCGAGCGGAGCGACGAGCAGTCGCCACGACGGCGTCGCGCTCACTTCGATGTTTTGCTGATGTTTGGCAATCAACGCGCGAGCGGCGTCGAGGTCGTCGGGGGTTTTCAGCGCCAGCGTTTCGACGCCGGGCAGCGCCCGCTTCACGAGGCCGACCAGCGTGCCTGCCGGCGGCAACTCGATGACTGCCGTGACACCGAGGTTGCCGAGGGTCTTCATGCAGGCGTCCCACCGGACGGGCGCCGCCACCTGGTCGACGAGCCGCCCGACGAAGTCTTGGCCGTATTGCACGACGACACCGTCGGCGTTTTGCAGCAGTCGCATCGTCGGCTCGGACGTCGGGATCGCGACCGCGAGCTCGCGGAGCCGGCCGACCGCGGGAGCCATGTGGGAGGTGTGGAACGCGCCGGCGACCGCCAGCGGCCGCAGCCGCGTGCCTTCGGGCGGATTGGCGGCGAGCGCTTCGAGTTGCTCGAGGGTGCCGGCGGCGACGACCTGGCCGGCGGCGTTGACGTTCGCTGGTGTGAGGCCGAGCTCGGCCAGCCGCTCGAGTACCTGTTTGGGCTCGCCGCCCAAAATCGCTGTCATGCCGGTAGGGGTGACAGCCGCCGCCTTTGCCATCGCCCGGCCGCGCTCGCGCACGAGCACGAGTGCGGCTTCCGGCGTCAACACTCCCGCGAGCGCGGCAGCGGTCAGCTCGCCGACGCTGTGCCCGGCGGCCACGCCCACCTTGGTGGAGAGCTCGTCGAGTGCCGCTTGCGGGTTGCGGCGCTCGCACATCGTTGCCGCGGCGGCCAGGCCGGCGCCAACCAGCAGCGGCTGGGCGATCGCCGTGTCTTTGATTTCGTCGGCGTCGGCGGTGGTGCCGAGCCGGGCGAGGTCGAGGTCGAGCACTGCCGACCACCAAGCGACCGCGTCGGCGACGCCGGGAACCTCGAGCCATGGGGAGAGAAAACCGGGAACTTGAGCACCTTGACCTGGAGCAAGAATCGCGAGCACGTTTCCACTGTGCCGGTAAACGGCCATCGAGTCGCTGATCAGCGAAACCAATCCGTTACCGCGACATTGTAGGAACCCTACAAGACGCGTGTCCTACACCGGCCCGGCTTCAGACAGCCGGCCGAGCACCAACGCAAGGTGCAACGTGAAAGCGTCGCGTGGGTCGGTCGCCGCGTAACCGGTGATCTCCTCCGCCCGGCGTAGCCGGTAGCGCACCGTATTGGCGTGGACGTACAGCGAGCGGGCGGTCGCCTCCAGCGACCCGGCCTGCTCCAAGTACGCGCCTACCGTCTCGACGAGCGCGGATCCCGCGGCGACCAGCGGTACGTAAATCTCGTCGATGAGCTTGCGGCGGGCGATCGCGTCGCCGTCGATGGCGCGTTCGGGAAGCAGGTCGACCGCCAGCACCGGCCGCGGCAACGCGGTGCGGCCGCGACAGGCATGAAGGCCGGCGATGGCGGCCTGCGCCGATATGCGCGCCGACAGCACGTCGGGCACGGGTGGGCCGATCACGATGGGCCCCGGACCGAACTGAGCGAGCAGCGCGCGGGAGGCGTGCAGCGGGTCGTCGGCGCCGCCGATCACCGCGACGAGCCGATCACCTTGCACGGCGGCCATCACGTCGAGGCTGGCGTGCCGCGCGGCCCGGCGGACGCCGTCGACCACCGCCTCCGGCTCGTCGTCCGGGGGGGTGCCGACGACCACTATCACGGACGACGGCGAGCCCCATCCGAGTGCCGCTGCCCGCGAACGCAACGCTTCGTCGCCCGTGTCGGAATCGGCGGTGCCGCCATCGGAGTCGCCGCGAAGCAACGCGTCGACGACCATGGCCTCGAGCCGGGCGTCCCAGGCGCCGCGTGACTCGGCGGCCTGGGCGTAGACCTGCGCGGCAGCGAAGGCGACCTCCCTGGCGTAGACCAGCACGGCCTCGCGCAACTCGGCGGAGCCGCCTTGGGCCGCGATCGTCTCGGCGGCTTCCTCGACCACCTCGATCGTGATGCGCACCATCTCTACCGTTTGCCCCAAGCTCACGGTGCGGGCAAGTTCGCGTGGCGCGGTACCGAAAATCTCGCCGGTGATTTCGCGCCGTCCGTCGGGATGCTTGAACCATTCGACGAACGCGGCGATGCCGGCCTGCGCGACCAGGCC
Source organism: Actinomycetales bacterium (assembly GCA_040255675.1). Taxonomy (GTDB): domain Bacteria; phylum Actinomycetota; class Actinomycetes; order Acidothermales; family Acidothermaceae; genus JBDZVM01. The sequence goes on from JBDZVM010000013.1 coordinate 79,894, forward strand.
GACCCACGAGCGGCTCTCCGCGGACATCGCGCGATACCAGGGCAGCGTTTCGTCCATACGCGCGATTGCCGCGCGCGCGAGGTCGCCGGTGGCTCGTTCGAGGGCGCGCGCCGTCCGGGTTCGTGCCGACGACGACGGGATGGCGCTCACCCGCATAGTGTGCCGCGGGTCGGTACCGCGCTTGTGACGGCGCGGTCGGTTCGCGTGGTGCGTCAGTCGGCGAGCGGGCGCCGCTGCGGCGGTAGCGCCCGCGACGTCGGGTCAGTGGCGAACGTGCAGCGCCACGGGCCCATCAGCGCGATGTATTCGGCGCGGGTCAGGATCGGTTTGGCATAGGCGGCGGCGACCGCGTCGCGGATCGCCTTGAGCGCGATCGTCACCTGCTGCGACCGAACCGCCGTCGCCGAATCACTTACCGAAGCCGAGTCACTTGTCGAGCCGGAGTCGATCGCTGAGTCGGGGAACGCCTCGCTGTACGCGTCGGCATGAAGTTCGTCGGCGAACGCGACGTCGATGCGGTCGAAGGCGACCAGAACGTCGAGGATCAGCGGGGAGTCGAGGCCAAGGGCGTGGTCTCGCGCGCTGGCGAGAAACAGGTTGTCGCGCCAACCGCGAGCTAGGCGGGCGATCTCGCGATCCGACAGGTGTGGCACCTTGCCGAGAATGCCCACGATCTCGGAGAGATTCGGATGCTCCTGGGCGCTCGTGTAAGCGACGCGTCGGCGCCAGGGGAGCCAGGGCACAGACGGCATGCGGCGGCCTCCAAAGGACGGGGGAACGCCGTCCATGGTGGCGCACTGACATGGCACGGACCAGGTCTTTTGTGACAAACCACTCCTCAATGCCACCCGACGTGGTTCGCGGAGGCTATGGTCACCTGATCCGGACATGATGGTTTGATCGGGAGGGACCATGTGGGTGGACGTCCGGCGCTCGTCGTCGCGGTTCGTGACTCGAACCGATCGCGTCGAGTCGCGCCACTCGTTTTCGTTCGGTCCTCATTACGACCCTGACAACACCCGCTTCGGCGCGTTGGTCGCGCACAACGAGGACGTTCTCTTGCCTGGCGGCGGCTTCGACGCGCATCCCCACCAAGGCATCGACATCGTGAGCTGGGTGCTGTCGGGCGCCTTGCGTCATCACGACGACGCCGGCGGCTCGGGCGTCGTCCGGCCCGGCGAAGCTCAGGTGCTGCGGGCCGGTTCGGGAGTGCGCCACGCCGAAGCGAGCGCATCGTCGGACGTCACGCGGTACGTGCAGATGTGGGTCATGTCGGACGTCGCGAGCGCGCCTGGGTACGCCACCGCCGACGTTTCGGCCGAGGTCAGCGAGGGCGGCCTGGTGCCTGTCGCGTCAGGTTCGGTAGCCGCGCCACTTCGGCTGTCGTGTGAAGCCACCTTCTCGGTGTGCCGGCTGAACGGCACCATCGTCCTTCCCGATGCTTCGTATCTGCATGTCTTCGTCGCGTCTGGGGCCTTGACGCTGGACGGCGAAAAACTTTTCGAAGGCGATGCCGCCCGCGTCGTCGACGCTTCGGGTCTGCACGTGATCGGTGCCGCCGAGGTGCTGGTGTGGTCTCTCGGCTGAGCGCCGTCGCGGCGGAGCGCGGCTTGGCCATCATGACCCCCGGCTTTGCGGCGCGCCGCTTGCACGTGGACCCTGGTACGTGTGGACTACTCCGACCAGCCCATCTCATGGCAGAGTCAGCACTATCAGCAGTCAGCACCAGCCAGCACCAGTCAGCACCATCACCGCACAGCATGCAGACCGCGGGACGTTACACCGCGAGAACAGGGAGGACGTTCGTGAGCGCGACCGCGGACCACGCGGAGGGACAGCGCACCCCGGAGGGACAGCGCAGCCGCGCGGAGAAGCTGGGCTTCTCATCCGGCCAGGTGGTCCAGGAAATCGGTTACGACGATGACTGCGACGACGATCTTCGTCGCGAGATCGAAGAGGTGGCTGGCGGCGCGCTGGTCGACGAGACGTACGACGACGTCGTCGACGCGGTCGTCTTGTGGTGGCGCGACGGCGACGGCGACTTGGTCGACGCGTTGGTCGACGCGCTGACCTCGCTCGCCGACGGCGGCACGATCTGGCTGCTCACCCCGAAATCGGGTCGGGAGGGCCACGTCGAACCAAGCGACATCACCGAAGCGGCACCCACCGCTGGGCTGAGTCAAACCAGTTCGGTCAGTGCCGGCCGCGACTGGTCGGGCGCCCGGCTGGTCGCGCCTCGCAACTCGCGGAAGCGGTGATCCCTGCCGTCGGCCAGGCCGCGCCCGACTTCGAGTTGGCCGACCAGCACGGCACGCCGACGCGGTTATCGTCATTTCGCGACCGGCGAAGCGTCGTCCTGGTGTTCTTCCCGTGGGCGTTCTCGAGCATCTGCACGGGCGAACTCGACGCTCTTCGCGACGACCTTGGCGCCTTCGTCAACGACACCACGCAACTGCTGGCCGTCTCGATCGACTCGACGTTCACTCAGCGGGTGTTCGCCGAACATCGTGGGTACGTCTTTCCGCTGCTGGCTGATTTTTGGCCGCACGGCGAGGTGGCCCGCCGCTACGGTGTTTTCGACGACCAGGCAGGCGCCGCGCTGCGAGGCACGTTCGTGATCGACCGTTCGGGCGTGGTGCGCTGGTCGGTCGTACACGGCATCGGCGAGGGGCGCGACCCTGCCGCCTATGCGCGGGCGCTGGCCGCTCTCGAGTGAGGCCGGGTTGCCCTGCTGGCGTTGTGGCGCGCGCGAGGTCGACCCCGTTCGGGGGCCGTCGCCGTGGAAGCGCGCCGTTCGCGGCGGCCTGCACGTTCTCGTCTGCCCCGACTGCCAGCACGATCGCGACTGGACAGTTGACCTCGACCACTGCCCGTCGTGTGGTTCGTGGCGGCTGGTGCGGCAACTCGGCCAGGTGACGTGCCGGGCTTGCAATACGACGATCAACCCGGACGACGAACTGCCCCCTGGGCCGCCGCGGGTTTCGCCGTCCCGCGCGTCGTCTGGGCTGTCGAAAGAGGTGAGCGACGCACTCGCACGGCTCTGGAACAAAAGTCGGTAGGCTTGCCGCCCGTAAACCCAGCCCGTCTATTCGGGGCGCGTAGCTCAGCGGAAGAGCACCCGGCTTACAACCGGGGGGTCACAGGTTCGAACCCTGTCGTGCCCACCCCACAGTGCCCACCCACAGCCGTCAGCCCACGCCCGTGCCGGCCAAATGATCGAGGGTCGCGAGCCAAAGGGCGGCCCCCCACCAGGCGCCGGGGGGCACTGCCTCCACGACCAACGCTTCTTCGGCGGCGGTCGAAAGGCCAGGCATCGCCCTCGCGAACGCCGTGAGCGTGTATCGCACCCACGTGGCGAGCAAGATCTGGTCGATCCAGACCGGATCGACCCCTTGGGCCTCCAAGTGTGAAGCGAGACGCATCCGCCCGCGACCGTCTGATCCGAGGAAATGCCGACGGTACGACGCGACCTTGTCGGGGGCAGCGTCGGCTCCGTCAGCGAAGAACTGTTGGCTGGCGAGGAACAACGTGGCGTCGGCCCCAGGAATGCCGCGCAGGCGGCCGAGTTCCCAGTCGATGACGGCGACCGCGCGGCGGTGCGTCAGGAGCACATTCGACGCGATCAAGTCGCCATGCTCGACAGGTCTCGGCACGCAAATGTCTTGAAACGGCCGCGCCAGCTGTTCGGTCAAGCAAAAGCGAGCTCCGTCGCGCGCCAGCACGGACCCCGACAGGGCGTGTATGAGGTCGGCGGTGGCTTGGTCGAACCAGTTCGCGGGTTCGACGGTCGCGCTCGCTCGTGCCAGCCGGAGCAGCCAAGCATCGACGAGTGTCCACACCTTGGCGGGGCTCGGCCCGCCGTGAGCCATTGCGCGGCCGGACATTGCCGTCTGCAGAAGCGTCCAGTGTCCCCGATGCCGCGCCAGGGCGATCGGCGTCGGCGCGAAACCCTCGCCGGCTCGGGCGGCCACCGCGCCGAGCATCTCGAACTCGTCGCCTAGCGTGCCCGGGTCGTGCGGAACTCGCGACGTCTTGCCGACCAGCCGCGGTCGTCCGGCGGCGTCGCACAACAGCGTGACGACGTAGCGCGAGTGGCGAAAGCGAGGAGTCAGCACGATCGATCCAGCCGGCTGAAAATGCCGCACCGAGGCTGGCGCGGTCGACAAGTCCGCGCTGGCAAGAAAGTCTTCGACGAGGTTCATGACGGTGTGCGCGCCAAGACGATGCCGTCGCGGCAGATGAGTTCTTGTCCGCCGAGAAGCACGATTGCCTGAGTGGCCCGCAGTTTGAGTCGAGCCATGCGCCCGCGTTGGTCGTTGATGAGCGTCAGCGTGTGGCTTACGGCACGCCGGTTCTCGACGTCAACGAAAGCGCGAGTCCACGCCGACGTGGGCGCCGCCCACGCGCAGCTCAGCGTTTCCCAGCCGCGCTCCTCCAAGACGCGGCGCCACGAGGCGAACGGCCGAAGCCTCGCGGCAGAAAGGCCGACTCGGTCGGTTGTTATGGCGATCCGCACCAAATGGCCCGGCGATAGTGCTCGCTCCATGGCGCGCACGTCGAATGCGCGACTTTCGACGAGGGCGGTGTCGACCGATTCGTCCAACTGATCTACGAGTTCGATGCCAAGCGCTTCCATAGTCGTCGCCTCTTGCTGGCACTCAGGTGCTACCCACACCCGGCCTAATCGCGGATCGGGCAAGAGAAAGCGCCAGTCGAGCACACGCCACGACCGCGGGTTGGAATCGAGATGCACGAACACATTCCTACCGCGGTAACGCACTTTCGGAATAGAGTGTCGTACGCACGTCCGGGAGGAACGGCAGGGGTGGTACCGCGTTGGACTCGCGACCTATGAATCCGCCGTGCGAACATGTCGGGCCCGCTCCGAAGTTCGCCTTTGCTATTCCCTTGATGCCGCGGGCGGCCGCCGCGGACTGGGAGCAAGTACAGCTGAACCTGCGCCGAACGGTTCGCTCAGTGCTCGGCGCCGCGAGCGGCCATGCCGCCGACGTTTACATCGCTTGCCATGACGAGCCCGAGCTTGGCGAGCTTTTTCATGAGAACGTGCATGTCCGCTCAGTGCCGTTTCCTCCGCAGGAAGACCCTTCGACCGCGATGTGTGACAGAGATAACAAGCGCCGATTCATCGGCGCGTGGCTGCGTCGCGATATCGCCGACAATGTCTTCGTCATGTTCCTAGACGCTGACGACCTGGTGCATCGCGACATCGTCAGTTATGCGCTCAGTCACCCGGCGAGATCGTATGTTGTCGAAACCGGGTATTTACTGGACGCTGACCGAGGCTTATTACTCAGGCGCCGCGACCGGTATTACCTCACCTGCGGTAGTTCGTTCGTTTGCCAGTTCGATACGAGTGAGTTGCCGTCGTCGTGGGACGACCTCGACGCGCGATTTAGTCTGTTCGGAAAATACGGTCACCCGGACTATCCGCGGATCGCGAATGAAATAGGTAAACCTCCCGAGGTTTTTCCCTTTCCGGCGGGCGTCTACGTCGTCAACCACGGTGACAATCATTGGACGACGATGTCGGGCCGAAAGCGAATGCCGGCCCGGCGTGCCGACATCGTCCGACCCGCGGCCGCGCGCCGCATCCTCGAGTCGGATTTCAACGCGGCCGATCTCGCCCGCCGAATCGTCGGACCGTGGGGCGTCACGCGCGCGTCCGCCGCGGTGGTCACGCGCACCACTCGGCGCTGGCTCGCGACAACACGCAGCCGCTTTTAGCGGCGACAACACGCAGCCGCTTTTAGCGGCGACGACACGGAATTATTGGGCTTGCCGCGCGGCTTCGGTGGGCTCGGCGGGCACTCGAGAAAGTCGAAGCGCTTCTTGCAAAAACTCGTTCTTCCTCGCTACCTCGGACGGCGAACCGAAAGCGGCGACGGTGCCGGCGTCGAGCACCAGAATCTTGCTGCAATCGGCGATCGTCGACATTCGGTGCGCGATGATGAACGTGGTCACCGAGCCTTTCAACGAGCGAAGAGTTCGTTGGATGAGCGCTTCCGAGTGCATGTCAAGAGCGCTCGTCGGCTCGTCGAGCACGATCACGTCTGGGCGCGCGGCGAGCGCACGAGCGAAACCGATCCGCTGCCGCTGACCACCCGACAACGTTCGCGCGCCAGACCCGATGACCGTGGCGTAGCCATCGGGCAGCGCCATGATCTCGTCGTGAATGTGCGCGGCTTGCGCGGCCGCCATAATCTGGTCGTCCGTCAACCCGTCGCGGAAGAAACGAATGTTGTCGGCGACTGTGCCGTGCATGACCACGACGTCTTGCGGCACGAGACCGACGTGCTGCGCCCACGACGTCGCGGTGTAACGCTGGGCTGGCTTTCCGTTGACGAGGTAGGAGCCCGAGTCGGGTACGCGTAGCCGCAGCAGCAGTTGCGCGAGCGTGGACTTTCCGCTGCCCGATCGTCCGACCAGGCCTACCATCTCGCCGCATCGCACCCCGAACGTGATTCCGTGCAAGACCTTGGCGCCCGGAGTGTACGAGAAGGAGACATCCTCCATCGCGAGCGATCCGACAACCGGCAGGGTTTCGTCACCACAGACCTGCACGTTCTCCTGGTATTCGATCTCCTGCTCGCGCGCTTGGTCGAGCATCGGCGTCACGACGTGGAGTTGTTGGAAGGCGCTCGTGAACCCCTGGCTGTAGCTCATCGCGCGCACGAGCAGCACCACCACCGCGCCGAGACTCCCGATGTCGCGCGCGCCAACGAGGTAGACCGCGGTCAACCCGAGCAACAACAAGCCGAGCATCATGCCCTTGTAGACGTTGGTGGTCAGCCGAGAAATGAGCGTCGTGCGAAACATCGTCGTGGCGACGGTGTCGGCGTCGTCCGCCAACTTCTTCGCGGCCGGCCCGGCGACGTCGAAGACGTGCAGTTCACTCGCCACGCTCGTGGTTTGAGCGAGTTGGGTGGCGTACTTGATGTTCGCGCGGCCAACCTCGGCCCCGCGGCGCTTGGTCAGCTTGCTGATCGGCACCAGCATCGCCGCCATCAGCGCGATGGCCGCGACGATCACGGCGAACGAGCCGAGGCTGACGATCGCGGCCGAGATCGTGAACGCTATGAAGCTCGAGGCACTTGACAATCCCGTCGCGAGGTTGCTGATCGCCGACGAGATCTGCGATACGTGGCCGGTCAGGATTTGGTGCAGGTTGCCTTGGCGCTCGCGCGACTGCACCTCCCACGAGGCCGCCAGAAACGCGGCGGCCAGCCGTTTGCGAGAGCTCGCGATAACTCGGGCGGTGATGCGGGCGCTGATCCACGAGTTGAAGAGGTTGGCCGCCAACGACGCCACAACCATTCCAACGGTTAGCAGGAGCGCTCGGCCGGGCGTCAGGGTGAGCGGGCCGAGATCGACGTAACCGTCGTGAGTAGCGACGGCGAGCGCGACTTTGACGATGAGCAGGAAAGCCGCCGCTTCGAAGATGCCGCCGATCAGCGCGGATAGCGCTAGCGCACCGATCGGCCAGCGCTCATGGCCGACGTAAGAACTCAAGCCTTTGAGTGAACGACGAGGTTTCATACGGCCTCATCCGCCACGTCCGGCGCCCCCTCCGTATGCGAAACCTCTACGTCTGATCCCGACCGAAAACCGAGCGCCCACGTGCCACCCCCGGGCGCTCGTTACTTTTACTTCCTTCCCTCGCCCTGCGCTGTCACGCTTCCAAAGGCGAGTTGCTCAGCGCGTGGTGGTGGCCGCCGCGAACGTGTCGATCAGTTCTTGGCTGAACGCTTTGAGGTCGTCGGGCTTGCGGCTCGACACGATCGCACCCGGCCCGTTCGTATCGACGTGAACCTCCTCGTCGACCCAGGTGCCGCCCGCGTTGACGATGTCGGTCTTGAGACTCGGCCACGACGTGATGGTGCGACCGCGAAGGACGTCGGCCTCGACGAGCGTCCACGGTCCGTGGCAGATCACAGCGATCGGTTTTCCGCTGCTGGCAAAGGCTTTCGCGAACGCGACCGCTTTCGGGTCAGTGCGCAGCCGATCCGGGTTGGCGACCCCGCCGGGCAGCACGAGCGCGTCATAGCTATCGGGCTTGGCTTTCGCCACGGTCTCGTCGACGGAGAACGTCGCGCCCTTGTCGAGGTGGTTGAACGCCTGTGCCTTACCTGACTTGAGCGAGATCAGCTTCGGCGTGCCGCCCGCGTCTTCGACGGCCTTCCACGGCTCGGTCAGCTCGACTTCTTCGACGCCCTCGTTGGCCACGAGAAACGCGACGGTCTTTCCGGTCAGCGGTTTATTCGCCATGGGATCCTCCGGCGGTTGAGCCTGACTTTTTGACTCATAACCCCTGCCCGGCGCCTTCGATCGTGACACCCACTCGAAAGGCCTGGTCAAGCCGCCGATCCGGGAGCACCATGGAGCTGTGACGCAGGCCGGGGCCGGCACGGGGGTTATGTCGGCGTCCGCCGGAGTCGTCGAAGTGCGCTTCGCCCCTGGCTTGCTCGACGTCCGCACTGATGTTGTTCTCGAAACCGCGCGTCGCCGCGTTTTCGACGCGCTGCTGCATATCTCGGCATGGTGGCCGCACCGCGTGCGTCGCGGCACGTCGATCGTGATGGAGCCGCGTGTCGGAGGCCGGTTCTTCGAAAACTGCGACGACGGTTGCGGCATCTTGCTCGGCCACGTGGTACAGCTGATCATGCCGGTAGATCTCGCGATCCAAGGGTCGTTCGGGTTCGCTTCGCCGATCATCGCGACTTGGAGTGTGAAGTTGGACGCCGAAAACCATCGGCGCACGGTGTTGCATGGACGCTTCGAGGCGTTCGGCGTCATCGATGACGAAGACCGGGCCGCGGCCGCGCCCTATTGGGAGACGACGTACGCGGCGCTCGCGCACTACCTCGACGCGTGATCGTCAGCCGCCGAACGGGCTCGTCAACGCCTCCGCCGCGTCGCCGGGTGAAATCGCGTTCGGTCCGCCGACCGCAACGACCAGGTTCGTCGAACGTGCCGTTAGCCACGAAAGGCTTGCCGGCGAGTTCGCCAAGGTGGTCGGGTCGACCAGCACCATCGGATGCGTGACGCTGGCGCCGGCGGCGATCGCGTCGGGCCAGTTGCGCCCGCTCACCAACGTGACGCCGTGGTCGTCCGCCTGCCCGGGCAACTGGCCGACGACCGCGACCGAGGTCGCGTAGCGGTCGGCTCCGGCGAGCCGTGACGTCGTAACACCCGAGTCTTGGATGGCATTCGCGACGGACGGCGTGACTGCCGCCTCGCCGCCGACGATCGTGACCGACGTGATGGCGAGGTTCGACAGCGCGTCGGTCACTGAAGGGTCGAGTGAATCCTTCGGCGTAAGCAGGATCGGCTCGCCCAGGGCTGCGGCAAGTTGCGAGACGCTGGCGGCGTCCGGCCAATCGTCGCCGCGCGCGACGAACGCATTCGTTCCGCCGACCAGTTCGGCGATTTTCGCGGCGGTTTCGTAGCGGGTCGCCCCACCGATGCGGCTGACGGTCGCGATGCCGCCTGCCCGCAGGTCGGTCTCGACCTGCGGGGAAAGCGCGGCAGTACTGCCGATGACATAGGCGGTCGTCGCGCCGAGTCGACCTATTTCCGCTTTCAGTTCGGGAGTGAGTCCGGACGGCGGTGAAAGCAGCAACGACGCGCCGAGTTTTGCCGCGAGCGGTGCGGCGGCGAGTGCGTCGGGATAGAGGTCGGAGCGCGCAATTACCACTGTCGTGGCTTGCTTTTGCTGGCGTGACAGGGAAATTGATGTGCCGACGCGGGTCGCGCCAGCGTATCGAACCGTGCGTGGAGCGACCGCCGCACTGCACGCCTGGCCGGAGGTGGTGACCTCGGTGGTGGTGTTCGTCGTGGTGTCGTTTACCACCAGGTTGGAAAGCAGTGCGCCGTCGGCAGACGTCGATGCGACGCACATCACCAAGTAATTGCCGCCAGGCACCCACCGTGGGCCGCTCGACGAACCGTCGGTGTGCGGGCTCATGGCCGCCGATCCGTCGGCGCTCATGACGAGAACACTTGGTGCGGGCGTCGAAACGGTGTAAGCCAACTTCGAGCCGTCGGGTGAGTAGGCGAGGGACCCAAACTCCGAGTAAGGGCCGGGCAGCGGTGGGGTGATGCCGCCGGAGCCGTCGGCGGGCACCGTGTACACGCCGGGTGTGGGCAGCACCGCCGGCAGTGCGCCACCCACGGTGGCAACGAACGTGATTCGAGTGCCGTCGGGCGACCACGCCACCAGGCGATTGTCACCTCCCGAGGGCCAGCTCAGCGTGCCGTTCAACGCTGCAGTCGCCGTGCCGTCGGCGTCCGCTATATCGACCTCGCCGTTGGGGCTGCTGGGCGGCGGCGTCTTGGGTGGCGTGAAGGCGTAGAACGCGAGTCGTGCGCCGTCGGGCGACCACGCGGGCGCGCCGTTGACCTGTTGCGAGGGGTTCGCGAACGGGATCGTCGTGAGCTTGTCGGCGTCCATCAAATCGACGACCGCGACCGCGCTGCCGTCAGTTGTGAGCGCGTCGGCTTGCACGACGGCGAGCTTGGATCCGTCGGGCGACCAGACGGGATCGTGATAACCGGCTGGCGTGACGGCCGTCAGCGCGCTGCCGTCGCTCTGAACGACGTAGACCCGTGGTTTGCCGTCGGGGTCGAGAGCGGTGAACGCGATCTGTTCGCCGCCGTTCATCGCCACTTCGGGGGTGACCGGCACGCCGACGGGCAGCGTCGTGTCGTTGACCGATCCCATGGTTTTTGTGATGAAGTGGAGCGTGCCGGTCGTAGCGTTGCCGTTCGGGTCGATCTGCGCATATGCCAACTCGGGGATCGGCGCTACGGTCCACGCGCCCGCGGCGGGCGCCGTTATCACCGTGGCGATACCGCCGACGGCAAGGCAAAGCGGCAGAAAGACTCGTCGGCTGCGCATCGATTCCCCCGGGACGACTCGGCTTGTTGGCGCCGGTAGGTTACTACGCTTTGCCCGTCACGGCAGTGGGTTCGTCAGCGTGCCAGCTGTGTCGTTCGGCGATACGACATCTGGACCACCGACCGCAACGGCCAAGCCGGTCGATCGCGAGATTCATGGTCGGCGAGCCACTCATCGATTGTGGCTAGGTTGCTAGCCTGCGAGCGTGGAAACCCTAACCCTCGCGCGCGTGGTCGACGTCTTGGAGGCGTTGTACCCGCCAAGGTTGGCCGCCTCGTGGGACGCCGTCGGCACGGTGTGCGGCGAGCCGGACGCACCGGTGCGGCGGGTGCTGTTTGCCATCGACCCGGTCGAGGCGGTGGTCGACGAAGCGATCGCGTTCGGCGCCGACCTGCTCGTGACGCACCACCCGCTGTACCTGCGCGGCACGTCGTCGGTCGCGGCGACGACAGCGAAGGGTCGCGTCGTCCATCGGCTGATTCGCGCGGGCATCGCGTTGCACGTGGCGCACACCAACGCCGACCACGCCAAGCCGGGCGTTTCCGACGCTCTCGCGGCCGCCGTGGGCCTGACCGACGTCCGGCCGCTCGACCCGCTGCCCGCGCCGCCGCTCGACAAGGTCGTGACGTTCGTTCCTGAAGCGGACGCCGGCAAAGTGCTCGACGCCCTCGCCGCCGCCGGTGCCGGCGCGATCGGCGATTACTCGCGGTGCGCGTGGACGACGTCCGGGATCGGAACTTTCTTGCCGGGCTCGGGCGCGCACCCGACGATCGGCGCCGTGGGCTCGGTCGAGTCGGTCGCCGAGACCCGCCTCGAGATGGTGCTCGATCGCGGGCGACGCTCGGCCGTGATTGCCGCGCTGCGCGCCGCGCACCCGTACGAGGAGCCGGCGTTCGACGTGTACGAACTCGCGGGCTGGCCGGGGGAGGCCGGAACCGGCCGCGTCGGAGTGTTGCCGTCGTCGATGTCGTTGGGTGATTTTGCTGCGGTCGTTGGGAATTCGCTGCCCGCGACGGCTGCCGGTGGCCGCGTGGCGGGTGACCTCGGTGGAATGGTCCGCACCGTCGCGGTTTGCGGTGGAGCGGGCGACGCGTACCTGCGGCAGGCGACGTCGTCCGGTGCCGACGTCTACGTCACGGCTGACTTGCGCCACCATGTCGTGTCCGAGCACCTGGCTGACGGCGGGTGCGCGATCGTCGAGATGCCGCACTGGGCGACCGAGTGGCCGTGGCTTCGGCATGCCGAGGCGCAACTGCGAGCATCTTTGGACGGCACTACGGTAAGCACAGAAGTCTCGATGCTCCCGACCGATCCGTGGAGCGGTCGGGTAGACCAGCGAAAGGAACCGCGCTGAACGCCGAACCGCAAAGCCAGGTGCGCCTGCTCGATCTGCAGGGGCTCGACTCCGGGCTCGACCGCTTGGCGCACCGCCGCGCCACGTTGCCCGAGCTGGCGGCCATCGAAGCGCTGGCCGCTCGCTTGCGCGAGGTCGACGACGCGCTCGTCGTCGCCCAGACGTCGGAATCAGACCTAGCTCGAGATCAGCTCAAAGCTGAAGCGGACGTCGACCAGGTGCGAGTTCGTGCTGAGCGCGATCAGCAGCGCCTCGACGCCGGCTCTGTCGGTTCGCCGCGAGAACTCGAGAACTTGCAGTCGGAGATCGCCTCGCTCGCCAAGCGGCGCTCGGATCTGGAGGACGTCGTCCTCGAAATCATGGAGCGCCGTGAAGCGGCGCAGACCGACATCGCGTCTTTGACCGTCGAGCGCGAAAAAATCTCGGGTGAGCATGCGGCGGCGATTGCGCGTCGCGACGACCTGTTTGCCGAGATCGACGCCGAGGTAGCGTCGACGACGTCCGCTCGTGCCGCGGTTGCGCGCGATATACCCGCCGACTTGCTTGCGCTGTACGAAAAAATCCGTTCCTCGTCGGGTGGTGTCGGCGCCGCCGCCCTGTCTCGCGGGCGGTGCGAAGGCTGTCATCTCACGTTGAACCCGGGCGATCTCGCGCACATACGCGACGCGGCACCCGATGCGGTTTTGCGCTGTGAAGAATGCCGGCGCATTCTCGTTCGGACGCCGGAATCCGGACTGTGAGTGTGCCAGGGTCGCCCGCTCGTCGGCTGATCGTCGAAGCGGACGGCGGGTCGCGTAACAACCCCGGCCCCGCGGGGTACGGCGCTCTCGTGCGCGATGCTTCAACGGGTGAGGTACTGCGCGAGGCCGCTGAGTTTCTCGGTGTCGTTACCAACAACGTTGCCGAATACAACGGTTTGCTGGCGGGGCTTCGACTGGCGCACGAGGTCGATGCCCATGCGTTCGTGGAGGTACGCATGGACTCACGCCTCGTCATCGAACAGATGTCTGGCCGTTGGCAGGTCAAACATCCTGACTTGCGGCCCTTGGTTCGCGAAGCCGCTTCTCTCGCTTCGTCTTTTTCGGGTGTGTCTTATACATGGATCCCGCGCGAACGCAACAAGGCGGCCGATCGGCTCGCCAACGAAGCGATGGACGCCGGAACCGGTAAACCCGTTCGCCCGCCGGCAGAATCTTGTGGCCTTGCCGAAACTCTCCCTATCGAGGCGGCGCCGGCTGGGGGCACGCGCAACCACCTGGTCGGCTGGGTGCCCATGCCTGATCCGACCACGCTCCTTTTGGTACGGCACGGGGTGACGGCATTCACGCTGGAAAAGCGGTTTTGCGGTGTGAGCGATCCACCACTCGCCGAACAGGGGCGATTGCAGGCAAAGGCTCTTGGCGAGCGTCTGGTGGCGCGGTGCCGTATCGACTTGATTGTTTCGTCGCCGCTGGCTCGATGCCGGCAGACCGCTGCCGCTGTCGCGGCGGTCGCTGGTGTACCCGTCGAGTACGACGACGACTTGCGCGAGACCGACTTCGGCGCGTGGGAAGGCTTGACGTTCACCGCTGTTCAAGAACGTTGGCCACGCGAACTCGACTTGTGGCTTGGTGACATGTCGATTTCGCCGCCGGGTGGCGAAAGCTACGAGGCATTGCGGTACCGCGTTTCGGTTGCCCAGCAGCGAGTGGTGAACCGGCATCGTGGTCTCACCGTTTGTGTCGTGACTCACTCGCGGCCTGTCGCCATGTTCGTCGCGAACGCCCTCGCCGCGCCGGCGGAGTCGATTTACCGATTGCACGTCGACCCGACCAGTGTCACCGAGATCGCGTACTACCCGGACGGGCCCTCGGTAGTTCGCACATTCAACGAGGTTTCGGGTATCCGCTGACTTTGGGCACCACCCGGCCGCTATCTGTTCGGTCGGCTCTTGCGCTGGATACAGTTTACCGCCATACTCGGGTGCCATCAGATCGTCCGTAACGTCCACGACCATAGGCAGGAAGCGCGCGCGTGACGTGCCCACCCCACGATGGAGTGACTCACGATATTGTCCGTTCGATCACGATGACTGCGACCAACTAGCGCACCAACATTAAGCAAGAACCCAGGGTTAGCCGTAGCCTCGGCGGCACCGCGCTTAGCTTACCGGCTGCCTCTCGAGGGTGTTCCCGGTGTTGTTTCTTCTCGTCATCCGCGCATGCGGCTCGCCGATCGAGTTTCGCAAAGGCAATTTGCGTTCGGTAACGACAGGGTGGAGTAACTAGTGAGTAGCCGAAAGTGGTTTACCTTCATGTCGGCGGGCGTGATTGCCGCGCTGTTGACGACGGCCTGCGGCTCGTCGAATCCGGATTCCCAGGGCCCGTCGACACCAAGCGGCAACGATGTCGCGCAAGGTTCACAGTCGGTGGCCCCTTCTGAATCGGCACCCGCCAAAGATCTCGGCAGCCTGCAGATCGCCACGCCTGGTGTGGCGGCCTCCTCCAGTTTCGTCTTCGTCGCGCGCGATGCCGGCATCTTCAAGGCGAATGGGCTCGACGTGACTATTGCGACCGGAATAGCGCCTCCCGACACTCCCGCCGCGCTGATCCGAGGCAGTATTCAAGCCGCGGCCTTTACCGGTACGACCACCAAGGCGAGGGCCAAGGGTCTGGGTGTCGTCAATGTGATCGCGACCGCGACGCACGAACCGTTCGTGCTGCTTGCAGCCCCGGGTATCAAGACTTTGCAGGACCTGGTGGGTAAATCGATCGTGACGGGCACTCCGACCCAGACGCCAGGCACGCAGACCGCCAACCTGGTCAAAGCCGCCGGCCTCACAGACAAGATCAAGGTTGTCGGTCTTACCTCGACGGCCGCGACATCGGCGATGTTCATCAGCGGTCAGGCCGACGCCGAGTACGTCGCGTTGAACCAGGCAATTACCGACAGCGGAAAGCGCTCGGGTTCGACGATCATTCTCGATAACAGCTCGTTGCCAGACATGCCAGCCGTCGGCCTTGGTGTTGCGCAAAAGCTTGTCGATGACAAGCCGGAGGTGGTCTCCGCGCTCGTCAAGTCTTCATTGCAAGCCGCTCACATGATGAAAAATGAGCCGGACAAAGCGGCGCCTTACATCGAGAAAGAGTTTGATCTGACTCATGACCAGGCGATGAACTTCCTCAAGGCGATGGCTGAGAATATCGTTTTGACTTCGCCCACTGACGCAGAGTTCGCGAACCTTGCGGAAGAATACTCGAATCTTCCTGACCAAACTATTACGTGGACAGCTGAACTGATCGCGAAGACCTGGGATACATCCTTCCAGGACAAGCACGTTCAGGAGCTCGGCTACGCCAGCTAACGCGTAGGCGCGCCTGGAGAGCCCCAAGGTTTCGTCGCAGATGGTGCTTCGGGCTTTGGGGTGGCTCCGCTGGCTCGCGTTTTTGGTGTATTCCTCCTGCGTCTCGCCGCGTGATCTTCGGTGCTCGGCTGTGGCTGGTCTTTCACTGCCGTCGTGCTCGAAAGTGTTATCTGCTTGTGACCTGCGCTGGCTGTTTTTGCTTTGCTGGCGTGGGTTTTTGTCAGACCCGGTGGTTAGCGTTGTTGGCATGTTCACGGTTTCGGTTGATGGGTTTGGTGCCCGCGACG
>JBDZVM010000074.1:0-4594 GCA_040255675.1 Actinomycetales bacterium
CACACCGCACGGCGAGACGCCGTACAACGACACACCGCACGGCGAGACGCCGTACGGCGAGACACCGCGCACATAAGCGGCCAAGCCGCGAACCATGGTCTTAGTGCGAGGCAAGCGGCGCGAAGAAGGTGAGTGAGCCGATGAGCGAGCCGTCGGCGGCATGCAGCGGAGCGGCAATCGCATCGATGGTCACCGTGACGCCATCGCCGCGACGAAGCCGCATCAGGCCGCGACTCAGCACACCCGAGTGCAACGCCTGTGTCGGCGGCACTATCGCGTGATCGCCGACGGGCTCGGCCGCGCTGGAAAAGTCGATGATGACGAAGACGTCGCCCACCAACCGGCGACCCACCACGGCGGCCGGCTCCTCGTTGACCAAAGCCGCGGCACTGGCGGAAAGCCCCGCGACCCGGCCGTCGCGGTCGAGCACAAGGCAGGCGTCGGCGGACGTCGCGACCACGCTCACCCACGCGCGCAATGTCTCGCGGAGAGGAGCTAACTCCGGTGACGGGCGTTGCACGAGCGGGATAAGCAGGTACGACATACCGTCCTTCCTGCTTTCAGGAAGGGCGACGACGCCGATATCTGACACTTGGACCCCCCTACGAGATCACTATTTCAGCGTGGCACGGGTTGGGGCCGAGCGGAAGCCGACGACCGGAGCCTCCTGCGTTGGCCCATCCGGCCCAAGAGCCATACCGCAATCAGCGCACCCACGCCGAAGGAATCTTGCAGCAGCCGGCCGACGAAATGCCAATCCGCGTCCTTGCCGGCGATGGTGCTGCCCCACCAAGGCAGCCTCAATATGAAGAAAACGGTGCCCACTACCGCATAAAGGATTCGCCGCAGATTTCGCCCGTCGCCAAGTAGCACGCCAATTGCTAGCGGCAACCATCCGGCCATGTGATGGATCCACGAAACCGGCGACACAAGCACGGAAACCAGACCGACTATGGCGACGCCGCGCACTTCGAAACCCGTCAAAGATGCCTTGCGTGCCCAGCGATAACCGGCGACCACGATGATGACGACGCACAACAACCACAGCGCTGTACCACCGAAACCGGGCAGCGCGCGCAGCAGCAGTCCACGAATCGACTGGTTCGACGTACCCGCGTTGTTGCCGAGCCGGTTGCTTTCGAAGATCGTGCTGGTCCAGTACTGCCGGCTCGCGTCTGGCATGGCAACGGCCGAGGCAACGCTAAGGCCTACGAACCACGCTGTCGCGACCGCCGCGGCGCGGCGACGTCCGGTCAACCACAGGTACGGAATGAAGACGCCCGGTACGAGTTTGATAGCGGCCGCGAAGCCGACCATCATGCCGCGAGGCCATCGTGTTTTTGGCAGTACGCAATCGAGAAGGCACAGCGCGGCAAGGAAAATCCCGACCTGGCCGAATGAGAAGCAGTCACGGACCGGTTCGGTCCAGGCCATCGCGGCTACCGCGCCGGCGACCATGAGCGGCCGCGTCGATACCGAGAATCGTCGTACGAAAGGCCGAAATGCTACAAGAACAAGCCAGCTGAGGACGGCGAGCGAGCCGAGCGTCCACACCCAGTTCGTGACTTGCGCGCCCATGAACGCGAGGGGAACAGCCACAATCGCCGAAAACGGTGGGTACGTGAACGGCAGCAGTTGCGGAACCGGCGTCAAGAACTGGTACAGCGGCCGCCCAAGCAGCAACGACTCGCCCGCCGAACGATAAACGTCGAGATCGACCATGCGAAAAGCGATGGGCTCGTACAGCCGACTCCACAACATCGGCCCCACCACGAGCAGCACGACGACGACGGCAAGCAACGTGGCGAGCGGTGCCCGGCGTCCGCCGTGTATCGCGCGACGCACCATGCCTGGCCCGTGCAAAAAGCCCGGCCCGTGCGGACGGCGCGACGCAATCGCGTCATGGCGTGCGGACGACTGGCGCTCAGGCACCCCGACCGGAGGCTGACCGTCAGGAACTCGCACGTCGTGCGGCGACGCGGCCGTGAACTCGGGCGCTAGCTCAGGCGCGACCTTCGGCGTATCGACCGGCGTATCGACCTGGAACCGGTCGATGCCCTCCACGTCGTCGTCTCCTCACCCGATGTCTTGCGGAACCGCGCCGTACGAGGCGCGTCGTGCGGAACCGTGAGCTTCGTGCGCGATTTGTGTCGCTCGGGCCGGACTTGAGTATAGAGATCACACTTTTCCGGCAGCGGACGACGGTTGAACTCCCTGTTGCTTCGACGTTGCTGCTTAACCGTGCTGCTTAACCGTGCTGCTTGGCCGTGCTGCTTGGCCTATGCCCCGTCAAGCGCTGTCGCGCACGCTCCTTGTGCGAGGCCGCGAGAGCGCTGGACTTGACATCGCGGCAACGATCAGAGGCATCCGCCGGTTCCTCGTGCAAGCCGGCCGCGATATTACGCCGTGAGGCCGGTGATCTCGCGAAACCAGGTGATCGTTCGTCGCAGGCCATCTTCAACGTCGATCTTGGGTTCCCAGCCGAGTCGAGTACGGGCGAGCGTGATGTCGGGACGGCGAACCAACGGATCGTCTTGGGGTAGCGGAATCGACTCAATGGTGGAGCCGGAACCGACCAAGTCGCTGATGAGGCGGGCAAGGTCGAGGATCGAGTACTCGCGGGGGTTGCCGATGTTCACGGGTCCGCCAAGGTCGGAACCGAGCAGGCGAACGATGCCCTCGACCAGGTCGTCGACGTAGCAGACGGAGCGTGTCTGCTGGCCGGTTCCCGCGACGGTCAGCGGATCGCCGTGCAACGCCTGGTTGATGAAGGTGGGGATCGCCCGCCCGTCGTCCGGTCTCATGCGTGGGCCGAAGGTGTTGAAAATCCGAACGATGGCGGTGTCAACGCCGTGGGTTTGCCGATACGCGACGGTCATGGCTTCGGCAAAACGTTTCGCTTCGTCGTAAACACCTCGTGGGCCGACAGGATTGACGTGGCCCCAGTACGTCTCGGGCTGCGGATGCACCTGCGGGTCGCCGTAGACCTCCGACGTCGACGCGAGCATGAATCGCGCGTTCTTCTCGCGAGCAAGGCCGAGCGCGTGCGACGTGCCGATTGAACCGACTTTGAGCGTGTGGATCGGAAGGTGCAAGTAATCGATCGGCGAGGCCGGCGACGCGAAATGCAGGACGGCGTCGATCGGCCCGCCGATGTAGACGTACTCCGTGACGTCGGCTCGAATCAGCCGGAAGCCGTCGTGGCCGAACAGATGCTCGACGTTCGCGGGAGTGCCGGTCAAGAAATTGTCGAGGCACAACACCTCGAAACCTTCGCCGAGTAAGCGCTCGCACAGATGAGAACCGAGGAAGCCAGCTCCCCCCGTGATCACAGCGCGAGGACGGCGAATGCGGACTCCTGACTGCTTCTCGTCAAACGAGAGACGCTAAAGACGGGTCCGGAAGAATATGGAGGCCCAGGTGCCGCCGACGGGGGATGCAGCGGCACCCGGGCTAGGGAAGCCTACAACGAGATAGCCGCTAGCCCAAGAGTTTGGAGAAAAAAACTTTCGGCGCGTGCCGAACTAGCGCAAGGTGACCTGGCGAGACAGCAAGCCCGCCCGCGACCGTCGCTCCGCTGCCGTAAGCGGCGCCGTATCGGCAAGAGCGTCGTCGAGCCGCTTTCGCAGTGCCATGGCCGGCTCCTCGACGTCCTCGGCTTCCGCGTCAGGTGACAGATCCCACACCGGCACCACCAGCCCGTGCGCGCGAAAGGCGCCGACGTACTTGCTGCCGTCACCGAGTGCGAGGTCGCGAGCGGCGTGCAGCTTGGCGAGCGCGTCGAGCAGCGGCTTTTCGGCGTCCGGCACGACCCATCGAAGATGCGTCCGGCTGCCGATGCGACACCAGTACGCGGCCTCCACCGAGCGCAGCCGCGCCGTCGGAACGACGGCGGCGGACGCCCGCTCGAGCGACGCCGCGAGTTCGCCGTCGGGGTCTGGCATGTCCTCGCCCCAAAAGCCGAAACCGTCGTGCACGCTGACCTCGAATGGCAGCGGTGCTACGACGTCCTGCAGGCGAGGGCCGTCTGGTGAAGCGGCCGCGACGTCCGCGGCGTCGACGGGCGTGCCAGGCTCCGCTCGTAGCGCCAGCAACAAGGCCGCGGCGAGATCGCGGCTCAGATCGGTCGCGTGGGTCGCTGTCTGCACACCCAGATAGATCGAACCGTCGGTGCGCACCATCGCCGGCCACGCCAGCGGCAGCACGGTCGCGACCGTGACGGGGCCGCCCGTGTGTTCGACGTCCGCGCGTAGCTGGAGCGACGCGGTCGCGGCCGGCACGATCTCGCGCAAGGCCACCCAGTCGCACTCACCGGGCAGGCCATCGAACGGCCGCGTGACGATGCGCTGAGTGCGGCTGTCGTGACCCGCCTTGCCGTGACACGCCTTGTAGCGGCGCCCGGAACCGCACGAGCACGGCTCGCGCGCACCCACAACGGGGATGTCTGAAGTCATGTTCGCGAGCGTAGCGGCGTCACCAGCGCACTTACACGCGGCTAAGCGAACGAGTCGGCACCGGCACGATCGCCCAGACCGTCGTCTCAGCATCGCGTCGATCGACACCCCAGCTGGCCGCGAGCGTCGACACGATAGAC
>JBDZVM010000050.1:0-24593 GCA_040255675.1 Actinomycetales bacterium
GTGCGAGCACGATATGTCACCGTGCGAGCACGATATGTCACCGTGCGAGCACGATGAGGCCCAGCAGAATGCGCCGCCGTCCAAGCGGCTGGCCGCGATCGTCGAAGCCGCGTGGGCCGTGTTCGACGACGTCGTGGCGGGTGCGCCGGCCGAGTTGCGCAAAGGTCCTCGTGGCGGTGGCCGCGATCGCGACAAGATCGCCGCGCACGTGATGGGCGCTGAGGCGTCGTACGCGCGCAAGATCGGCGTCAACCACAAGCAGCCCAGCTTTGCTGATCGAGTCGCGGTCGAAGCGCTGCGGGCCGACATCGTGGCCGTGCTGCGGGCCGGCAGGTTGCCGGCGTCCGATATGAAGCTGGGGCAGAGGCAGAGGCAGAGGCAGGGGCAGGGGCAGGGCAAGAGTGAGCCGTGGCCGCTGCGATACGCGGCGCGGCGCATCGCCTGGCACGTGCTCGACCACGCGTGGGAGATCGAAGACCGCGGCGAGTGAGCGGCCGCGGCGCTAGGTTGGCGGCATGAACGAGCCGCTCGATCTTGCCGCCGCGGAAGCCTTTGCCGCCGCCGCTGTCGACGATATCTTGATCCACCAGCCGTCGCTTGCCACCTCTCTCGGCGACCATCGTTTCGACGACCGGCTCGACGATTTGCGACCTGCCGCCGTCGACGACGAGATCAGGGCGCTGTCGGCACGACTCGACGGGCTCGCGGCTTTTGACGACGCCGCCCTGCCGGTCGGGCATCGGGTCGATCTCGAGGTGCTGCGCACGCGGCTGCGCGAGCGACTGTTCGAGCTGTCGGTCACCCACGAACACACGTGGAACCCGCTCGTCGCCAACCCGGGCACCGCGCTTTACTTGCTGCTCGCGCGCGACTTCGCGCCGCTCGCGGAGCGGCTGCGAAACGTCGCGGCACGCCTTGCCTCGGTGCCCGAACAGCTCGACGCCGCGCGGGCGGTGCTCGCGCCGGCCGCGATGCCGCGCGTGCACGTCGAGACCGCCGTCGACCAGTTCGGCGGCACGCTCGCCATGCTCGACGGTGAGATCCCACGCCAACTCGAGTCGGCACCCGAGGTGAAATCCGTCGTCGAACCCGCTCTGGCCAGGGCCCGCGAGGCGGTCGCGGCGCACATCGAATGGCTGCGGTCATGCGTCGAATCGGCGTCCGGTGACGCGAGGCTCGGCCCCGACCTGTACGCCCGCAAGCTGGCTCTCGTGCTTGACATCGAGCGTTCGCCAGACCAAGTGCTGGCGGCGGCGTTAGCCGACCTCGAGCGTGTTGAAGACGCGCTTGCCCACGTGGCGGGCACGCTGGGCGGGGGGCCGCGCGAGGTGCTCGACCGGCTGGCGGCCGACGCGCCAACCGACGACACGGTGGTGGCGATCGCCCGCGACGCCTTGACCGAAGCGACCGCCTTCGTGCTCGCGCATGATTTGGTCACGATCTACGACGATCCCGTCGAGATCATCGTGATGCCCGAAATTCATCGTGGCGTCGCGGTCGCCTATTGCGATCCGCCCGGGCCGCTCGACCCGCCGTCCGCGCCGACGTTTTTCGCTATTTCTCCGACGCCCGCCGGCTGGCCCGCCGAGCGAGTCGCGTCGTTCTACCGCGAATACAACAACTACGCCTTGCGGAACCTGGTGATCCACGAGGCGATGCCCGGGCACATGTTGCAGCTCGCGCACAGCAGGCGCGGCCCGGCACCGACGAAGGTGCACCAGACGTTTTGGAGCGGTCCGTTCGTGGAGGGCTGGGCCGTTTACGTCGAGGAGCAGATGGCCCGGCACGGGTTCGGCGGCGCGCCGGTGCATTTGCAGCAGCTGAAGATGCGGTTGCGCTCGGCGATCAACGCGGTGCTCGACGTCCGGGTGCATTGCGACGGGTTGCCGCGCGAAGAGGCGATGGCGTTGATGACCGGTCGTGGCTACCAGGAGGAGGGCGAGGCGACCGGCAAGTGGCGCCGCGCGTTGCTGACGAGCGCGCAGCTGTCGACCTATCACGTGGGCGCGACGCAGGTCGCCGAGATTGCTGATCGTGTGCGGGCGGCGCACCCCGATTGGACCGAACGGGCCGTGCACGACGCCATGCTGGCGCATGGCAACCCGCCGCCGCGTCATTTGCTCGCGCTACTGGGCGATGTCTAGCCGCGCTTTTCGCCGTCCCGGGCAAGGGTAGCGATCAAGCGGTCGAGCAGCTGAGTTCCGGCTCGCGCCACGAGAGCGAGATGGCGCCGGTTGATCGAGATGCCGGGCGGCAGGTGCGGCTCGACGTCCGCCATGTGCTCGCCAGCGAGTTCACCGTGAAACTGCATGGCGTACGCGTTGCCGACCCGAAATGCCTGATGCGCATACGCGTCACTTGACGCGAGCAGGCTTGCGCCGGGCGGGAGATCGAAGGTGTCGCCGTGCCAATGGAATACCGGCAATGTGCGACCCGCCGGGCCGAAGACCGGGTCGCGGCGGCCTTCGTTGGTCAACGTGACGACGCCCAAACCGGCTTCCGGCTCGGCTCCTCGAAACACCTTGGCACCGAGCGCGGCGGCAAGCAGTTGGGCGCCGAGGCACACGGCGACGACGGGCACTTCACGTTCGACGCAGGAGCTGAGCAGTTCGCGTTCGGCAAGGAGATGAGGGTAGGCGTCGTCGTCGAGCGCACCCATCGGGCCTCCCATGACGACGAGGCCGGCAACCTCGTCGGCGCGGGGAACGGGCTCGCCCCGATCCATCCGGCGGATCTCGATTTTTTTACCGGCTCGTTCTACGGCCGAGGCGATGAGGCCCGGACCCTCGAAGGGCACGTGCTGGAGCACCACCCATGGATCTGCCACCTCTGGCGACCTTCCTTCCGCGCGCCGCGACTCCGCACGCCCCGCCGAGCCAATCCGAGTAGAAGATAGGCGACGACGCAGTCGTGATCTCGGGGAAGGGTTGAGCGCCTCGCTGTGTTGTGGTCGCAGACACAGCGTTTTCAGGAGGATCCGATGCCGGCCGTCACCGTCGAAAGCACACTCGCCCTTCCGCGCCTGCCGCTGACCGACCCGGCGGTCGACGCCGACCGGCCGGTTGTGTCGGTCACGACCGCGCCCTCCGGGTTCGAGGGCGAAGGGTTTCCGGTGCGGCGTGCGTTCGCGGGCGTCGACTTGCGCGCGCTCGACCCGTTCGTGCACATGGACCAGATGGGCGAGGTCGAATACGCGCCCGGTGAGCCCAAGGGCACGCCGTGGCATCCGCACCGCGGTTTCGAGACCGTCACCTACATGATCGACGGATTGTTCGAACACCACGACTCCAACGGCGGCGGCGGACTCATCACCAACGGCGACACCCAATGGATGACCGCCGGTGCGGGCATCTTGCACATCGAAACGCCACCCGATTACTTGGTTGCTAGTGGCGGCCTCTTTCACGGCTTCCAACTCTGGGTGAACTTGCCGAAATCCAAGAAGTTCTCACCGCCGCGGTATCAAGACATCCGCGCGTCCGCGGTTTCGCTTCTTACTTCACCGGACGGCGGCGCGCTGCTGCGCGTGATAGCCGGCGACGTTGCCGGGCACCCGGGCCCTGGAGTTACACACACGCCGATTTCTTTGGTGCACGCCACTTTGTCGCCCGGTGCTTCGGTCACGATTCCGTGGCGGCCTGATTTCAACGCCTTGGTTTACGCCCTGGGCGGTATCGGCTCGGTCGGGGCTGATCGTCGTCCGGTTCGTATGGGGCAGCTTGCGGTTTTCGGTGCTGGCGACACCATCACAATCGGCGCGGCCGCGTCGCAAGAATCTCGTAGCCCGACGTTCGACGTCCTGATTCTTGGTGGACAGCCGATTCGCGAGCCAGTTGCCATGTATGGCCCGTTCGTGATGAACACGAAAGCCGAACTTATGCAGGCGTTCGAGGATTACCAAAAGGGCTTGCTCGGCTCGATTCCCGCTGAGCAAGCGCCGGTTCCGCACGGCGGCGTCGAGGGTGAGACGAGCGCGGACGACGTTTAGCCGGGCAGATGTTGTGCGCTCGGGGGCGATTCGACCGCGAGTTCTAAGCGATCGCGGCTAGGGGTACCAGCACCGTTCGTCGTCGCCTGTGCCAGACTTGCGATCATGAACGGATTCGCGCGTGATACCGCGACCGCCGCCTACTACGACCAGCGCGCTGCCGAATACGACGAGTGGTACGAGAACGAAGGGCGATTCGCTCAGCGCGACCGACCAGTTTGGGAAGCTGAGGTCGAGCGGCTTGTGGCATTCGTGGGTACCCTGCCCGCTGCACGCACGCTTGACGTTGCCTGCGGGAGCGGATTTCTGACCCGATGGCTGCATGGGTTCGTGGTGGGGCTCGATCAAAGTTCATCGATGGTGGCGCTGGCACAGTCGCGGCTGCATTTCGGCGTGGCTTTGAAAGGCGACGCACTTGACCTGCCTTTCGCCGACAAGGCATTCGATCGCGTACTGACCGCGCATTTCTATGGCCATTTGCCGGCTGACGAGCGAGACGTGTTCTTGGCGGAGGCGCAGCGCGTGGGTCGGGAGTTGATCGTGATCGATTCGGCGTTGCGAGCGGGTGTGGAGCCGGAGCAGTGGGAAGAACGCGTGCTGAACGACGGCTCGCGGCACCGCGTGTTCAAGCGGTACCTGACGGCGACTCAGTTGGCCGACGAGATCGGCGGCTCGGTGGTGTTCGACGGGCCGTGGTTCGTGGCGGCGCATCGTCGCTGGGAGTAGGGGTTCCGCGACCGGGTTTGCGGCGTCCCGGGGTCTTGCGGCGTCCCGGGTTTCGCGGCGTCCGGGTTTGCGGCGTCCGCTGTGTTAGTCGCGCGGCGGATCCTCGCCGGTGAGCCCGTCGACCGACTCCCTGATCAGGTCGGCGTGACCGACGTGGCGGGCGTACTCCTCGATCAAGTCGATAAGGATGCGCCGCATACTAGGTGTGCGTCCGTCGGGCCACGTGAACTTGCCCGGCTGGTCGAGACCGCCCTCGGCGAGCGCCTCGGTGGTTGCTGCTCGCGACCTCGTGACCGCGTCGCGCCAAAGGTTCATGAGCTCTTCTGGCGTGTCGTGGGCGGCCGAGTGCCATTCCCAGTCCGGGTCCTTATCCCAGTCACCCTCGCTCCAGGGCGCTTGCAGGTTTCGACCGCGTAACCGGTGCGTGAAGTACTCGTCCTCGACGAGGGCGAGGTGTTTGAGCAAGCCGCCGAGGGTCATCGACGATGCACCGACCGTCTGCGAGAGGCCTTTTCGGTCAAGGCCGCCGCATTTCCAGGCGAACGTCGCGCGCTGCCGCTCGAGCGAGCCGAGCAACGTAGCCACTTCGTCGCCTGCGACCGGAGGTTCCGGGAACGGCTGCGTGTCGGTCATGCTTGGCAACGCTACTTCGCGTTGCGGCGGGAGGAAACCCGCTCGCTCGGCCGTCGTCGGTCCAAGAATTTGCAATATGAGTTGTTGCGCTGTCGGGTCTTTGCGGCGCTCGGCCTACAGATGTCAGAGATTGCTGCCAGCTCGAACGAAGTCAGGTAGCAAGCTCGAGCGGGTCGTGGCGGACGGCGCCGGCCGCGCTCGACCGAGCGTTACGAATACCCGGTAGACCGATGGTGACGTGGTGCTCGTTGCCGCGGGTTACGCGGCCCGGGCGGGCGGTGGTCTAACGCTGACGGTGCCGTCGTTGTTGATGCTGATGCGCCAGCCGTACTCGTGGACGAAGTGATGGTGGTAGCTGCATAACAACACCATGTTGTGGAGCGCGGTGACGCCGCCGTCCGCCCAGTGGATGACGTGATGAGCTTCGCAACGGGACGGCGGTCGATCGCAGCCGGGCATAACGCAGCCCTTGTCACGTGCCGCGAGCGCTTTTCGGATAGCCAGGGTCGCTATCCGAGCGCTGCGGCCGACGTCGAGAATTTGCCGCGGCCCTCGAAGCGGGGGTGGCAGCGCGTCGAGAAATCGATGTGGCAACGCGTCGAGGCATCGCGGTGTTGCGACCCGTTGCGGTGCTCGGCGGTCTTCGCGCTCAATGCCGATAGCCGCCGCGAGGCCGGTTGGCAGGTTTGCCGATGTCACAGACGCTGCTTTGGCGGTGACGATCCGCGTGACGACGGCGTCGCAAGCGATACGCCGTGCCGCGTTGACGCCGAGCTGCCCGCCATCGTTCATCTCGGCCGGAATTGTGCACTCGCGCTTCAAGCTTGCGTAATCGACATTCACGGACAGGTGCGGGCGTTCGCCGCCCACTTCTGGCAGCTCCCCGGAGTTCAGGACGTGGCCGGCGAGCTCGACAAGCGCATCGGCGCGGCGTTGAGCCGGTGTGCGGGGGTCGATGTCGCCAGCCGGAGTCGCTAGTGCGTCAAGTGCCGTACGCACCACCGCGGCCGATTCCGGATCGAGCACTCCCCGCAGCAGTCCGGTGCCCTGGTAGCTGATTGCCAGCTCGACCCAGCGGCTTTCGTAGTGCCTTTGGTCGATATCTACCTGCCCGTCAGGGTCGACGATATGGCGAAGGCGGCGCGCTGCCTGATGTACCCGAGCAGGATCGAAGGCGCGCGCCACCTCGAGCAATACACGCTCGGCATCGGCCTGCATCTGCTCGGGTAGCGGCGCCAAACCGTCGGCGATCGCCCTGACGTGGGCGAACGAAATAGTGCCCGCAGCGAAATCGTCGCCGATAGCGGGGCGCTCGTCTAGCCGGATGCCGACCTCGACGTGCGCGCCTGCCGACCCTGCACTCATTCGGCACGCGTGCCGTAGGAAGGCTTTAGTGCTGGCAAATCCTTGCACTGCCGCGGCTCCCGCGCGATGTGCTGCGGTGACCTTGCGGGTGAACAGTGACTCCAATCGCGCAAGTTGACGGCCCAACTCGCGCACTTCCTCGAGCATCGCTTCGGCTGGCGCGGCATCGTTCGACATCTTCTGCAGATCGTCGATCGCCGTTGTCAACCGTGCGATTGCCGAAGTCAAACCAGTTCACCCCCCGTCCGTTCGAGTTCGATGCTCAAAGCCTAGACCCAGCTACCGACAAAAATCCCTGCCAGCAAAGGCTTTGTGGATGGCTCGACCAATGTGGAAAACCGCCTTCTTTGCGATCCAATGCTGTGGATAGCAAAAGCGTTCGAGTGGAGGCATCCACGGCTGAGCGCGCCATCAACTTGTTCTGAGTTATCCGGCCTGAGTCCGTGAGCGGTGGTCGATGTGAGATTGGTTCACGACGCTGGGCTGAGCCAGCCGCGGCGGACGGCAGCTACGCCTGCCGCAAATCGCGTCGTCGCACCGAGTTCTTGCATCAGGGCGCTGATGTGGCGGCGGACTGTTTTGACGCTGATGCCTTGCTGACGTGCGATGGCCTCGTCTTTGAGTCCAGCCGCCAGTGCCTCAAGAATGCGCTCGCGCTGGCCGTTTGCCTTTTCTCTAAGCGGAACTCCCGGTGGCGCCCACGGCCTGGCCTTAGCCCACTTCAGTTCGAAATACGCGACGAGTGCGTTGACGATGCCCTGGTCGCGGATGAGCAGGCACGGGTGGCCGTAGGGTCCGAGTGCGACCACTGCGGTGTGCCCGTCAACGATAAGCATCTTCGTCGGAAGCTTGTCGGAGATGACGCGGATTTTCTCTCCGTCATGGAAGCTTGAAGCGGCAGCCTCAGGAGATTCGCGCAGAAGGTGCTCGTCGATGATGTGCCGATATGAGCCGCCGCGGCGGAACAACGCTGGTTCGGGCGGAAGGTAGATGTCGCGAACATCCTCTGTGTGACCGCTCGGCAGCACAATTTCCTCACCGTAGGGGCCCGTGGACAAGGCGAGAGCGTACTCTTTGGCACTTTGGGACAACACTGCGTGCAGACCCGTCACGTGCTTGCGATTCGTGACCACTGTGCACGAGGAGCGAGGGTTGCGCCGCTGTCGGCTGCGCACTTCGAACCGCGCGGCTCGCACAGCGGCCTTTTGCAGCCTGCTGAATGTGTGACGGAGCTCGTCCATCTCGATTTGCCACCGCAGCATAACTTTGGCGAATGCTGTATCGGGCATCGTGGGAGTGAGCGTGGGAGGCACCCGGGGAACGGCGAACGCCAGCCCCGATCTGAGCAGCACCTGGACTTTTGGCTCCTGCCACATCGCATCGTCGCGCGGGCCAGACTTGAAGCCTTGGCCGAGCAACTTCTCGTATAGTGCCCGCACGTCGGCCGGGATTAGCGGCTCAGCCACGACGGCCTTCTGTCTAGCGGGTTCATCGCGTGTCGATCATAGGCGCAGATGAAGCCGCCGCGACGTCGAACCGGGGAGTTGCCGAACTACCGGCTCGAGGCGTCCGTTGGCGGCATTGGTGAAGCCGGCGCCTTACCGTACCCGAGCGCGGAAGCGTCGTCCGGCGCGACGGGGGCCGGTTGGGTGAGGTCGATGACGCGACGCTGAGGCCCGGCGACCCGCACACAGTTGCGGCCTGCCTGTTTCGCGGCGTAGAGGGCGGTGTCGGCGGCGTCGAGCAGGTGTCGCAGGTCGCCGCCCGTCACCGACAGTTCGGCCACTCCAACAGAGACAGTGACCGCAATCCAGTCACCGCGGTCAGAACGCACCAGTAACTCAGCCACTTGAGCACGAAGTCGCTCGGCAGCACCCTCGGCGTCGAGGAGATTGAGCCCGGTAAGCACAGCGCCGAACTCCTCGCCGCCCAGACGTCCGATCAGGTCGCCCGGCCGTAGCGCCTTCGAAATGGTGCGTGCGACCGCGGCCAGCACTTCGTCGCCCGCGAGATGTCCGTAGCGATCGTTGACTTCTTTGAAGTAGTCGATGTCGATCATCAGCAGCGAAAGGTTGCCACCACTCGCCCACGCGCGGTCGATCTCGCGGGACGCCGTCTCCCGCCAGTACTGCGGGTTGGCCACTTCGGTAAGCAAGTCGGTGCGGACGGCGTGGCGCAGTCCGCTGAAAAGCTGGTGCTGCATCAGCAGAACCGGCGGAACAAGCAGCAGGACGACGAACGGGCTGACGAGCCACAACACAGTTGCGGCGATACCCGCGCACACGTCGACGAGGTCGAGCATGTGGCCCTCGCGGTCGCGAAAGAACGGCAAGAATCCGTGCCTTCCCGCGGTTGCCGCGACCACCACGGCCACCAAGCCGTTGTTGAGTAACCACCATGAGGCTGCGGCGGCAGTGACCCCCAGCACCTGCTCGATACCTGCGCTTGCGGCGATGCCCAAGGGGTGCTCGCCCGGTGTAGAGACGATAGCCCGTAAGACAGTTGAAGCTCCAGCGAACGAGAGTCCTGCAACGGCGACGTTGTACGCGAACTTGATTCGATCGTTGCGCCACACTCGAAGCTGGAGATAAGCCATCGGTACGAGCACCATGACAGCGACGTAGACCGGCGGAAGCAGAAGCGCGACTGGCAATGTCCAGACACCAAGAAAGTCTCGGCTCATGCGATCTTTTCTTGTTCGC
The DNA here is from genome assembly GCA_040255675.1 of Actinomycetales bacterium. Taxonomy (GTDB): domain Bacteria; phylum Actinomycetota; class Actinomycetes; order Acidothermales; family Acidothermaceae; genus JBDZVM01. The sequence goes on from JBDZVM010000050.1 coordinate 9,415, forward strand.
GGCCAAGCGAATCGCATGGACAGTTCTAGGCTTAGAACAGTGGCAGCGGCGAAGATGGCGGTTGTGGTCAGGGCGCCGTGGGCGATCCTCACGGTACCCAGCCCATATCCGATGACTGCTACGTAGGCGGTGACGACCGTCAGTACCCATAAGCGGATCGGAACTGGTAAGCCAGACTCGCCTCGGCGGATCAGTCGTCTTGCCAACTAGGCCCCCTCACTAGTCGCCCACCGATCTCAGTTCTACGCGAACGGGACGATGCGGCCAGCCTAGGTCGTCTCGGCCAATGTGTCACTAGGGGGAACGGATTGAATGTTCTTGCAAAAGGTGGGGACGACCGTTTGATCGCGCGGCGGTGCACCCCTCAAGTGCTTCACCCGCGACGTCGGGTTATAGGCAGGATCGAGCTTCGGTGCCCGATCGCTCGTCGTGGCGTCTACCCGGAATCAGCGAGGGGAGGTGATGGTGGTGCGAACCACGCACTGGACCTGATCTCCTGTTGATCGCGCCCCTCCTGCGATCACCAGACGAACCGAATAACGACAAGCGGTAGGCGCGCCGGGTGGCGAGCGACGCGTGATCGCGGTCAACTAGCAGCTATGACGCAAGCGTCAACAGCTCAAAACAGGCCGCAACCCGCGCCGGTCGCCATCGGCGCCCACCCGCTATCGCCGGACGACGTCGTCGCGGTCGCCCGCGACGGCGCTCACGTCAAGCTAGCCGACGACGCCATCAAGGCGATCAACGCTGCCCGGGCGCACGTCGATGCGTTGGCCGCGAGCGGCGAGCCCATTTACGGCGTTTCGACCGGTTTCGGGGCCCTCGCCGTCCGCTACATCGAGCCCGACCTGCGGGCCGAGCTCCAGCAGGCCGTCGTCCGCTCGCACGCGGCGGGCAGCGGCGCCGAGGTCGAACGCGAGGTCGTGCGGGCCATGATGCTGCTGCGGTTGCGCACAATGGCCACGGGACGAACCGGCGTGCGTGTCGAAACGGCCGAAACATATGCACAACTGATCAACCATGGCATTACGCCGGTGGTGCCCGAGTTCGGCTCGCTCGGCTGTTCCGGCGACCTCGCGCCGCTTGCCCACTGCGCCCTCGCACTCACCGGCGAAGGTCAGGTGCGCGACGCAAGCGGCGTCCTCATGCCAGCCTCCAAAGCCTTGTCGGACGCCGGAATCGCGCCCCTGACGCTTACCGCGAAGGAAGGGCTGGCGCTCATCAACGGCACCGACGGCATGCTCGGCATGCTGGTGCTTGCCTGTCACGACCTGGCGCGGCTGGCGAAGAACGCCGACATCGCCGCCGCCATGACGGTCGAGGCGATTCTTGGCACCGATCGCGTGTTCGCCGAAGACTTGATCAACCTGCGGCCTCATCCCGGCCAAGCAGCCGCCGCGCGCAACATGCGTGCATTGCTCCACGGCTCGTCAATCGTCGCCTCGCACCGCAACAATCATCGCGTCGTGCAGGACGCCTACTCGCTACGCTGCGCGCCTCAAGTCGCGGGCGCTTTTCGCGACACTCTCGCCCACGCGAAGACGGTTGCCGAACGAGAATTAGCCGCAGCCATCGACAATCCCGTCGTCCTGGCTGACGGACGTGTGGAATCTTGCGGCAACTTTCACGGTGCGCCGCTCGCGTACGTGCTCGACTTTCTCGCGATTGCCGCGGCTGATCTCGCCTCGATAAGCGAACGCCGCACCGACCGGTTGCTCGACGTCGCCCGCTCACGTGGGCTGCCGGCCTTTCTCGCCGACGACCCCGGCGTCGATTCCGGCCACATGATTGCCCAGTACACGCAGGCCGCGCTGGTCAACGAACTCAAGCGGTTGGCGACGCCGGCCAGCGTCGACTCGATCCCGTCGTCCGCGATGCAAGAAGACCACGTGTCGATGGGCTGGTCGGCAGCGCGCAAGTTGCGGCGCTCGATCGACGCGTTGACCCGCGTGCTGGCCATCGAGATTCTCACCGCGGCCCGCGCCCTTGATCTGCGCCAACCCTTGCAACCGGCAGGAGCAACGGGCGCGGTGCTCCACGCATTGCGCGAACGGGTAGCCGCGCCGGGCCCCGACCGCTTTCTTGCCCCGGATATCGAGGCGGCAGTGGGCATGACACGAGACGGCAGCTTTATCGCGGCAGCCGAGGAAGTGGTAGGAGCGCTCGCCTGAGGGGAGTGGTTCGACATGGCCGGACGACGGATTGTGCGGGCGCCGCGTGGAAGCACGCTCAGCTGTCTCGGCTGGCCGCAAGAGGCGGCGATGCGCATGCTGATGAACAATCTCGATCCCCATGTCGCCGAACGCCCCGACGACCTCGTTGTGTACGGCGGCAGCGGAAAAGCCGCGCGCGACTGGCAAAGCTTCGACGCCATCGTGCGCACGCTGCGAACTCTGCGCAACGACGAGACGATGCTCGTGCAGTCGGGCCGCCCGATCGGCGTGCTGCGCACTCATGAGTGGGCGCCGCGCGTGCTTATCGCGAACGCGAATCTCGTGGGTGAATGGGATACCTGGCCCGAGTTTCGTCGGCTCGAGAAGCTCGGCCTCACCATGTATGGGCAGATGACCGCCGGCTCGTGGATTTACATCGGCACGCAAGGAATTCTGCAGGGTACGTACGAGACGTTTGCCGCCGTCGCACGCGCTCTCGCGTTACGTCGAGGTTTGGACGCCGACGGCGCGTCACTCGCCGGAACGCTCACAATTACCGGCGGTTGTGGCGGTATGGGCGGCGCGCAGCCGCTCGCCGTCACCTTGAACGGTGGTGCGGTCCTTGTCGTCGAGGTCGATCCCGCGCGGCTACAGCGACGAGTCGACCACCGCTACCTCGACGAATGGACGTCGAATATCGATGATGCGGTCGACAAAATTGTGCGGGCAAAGCAAGAACGCGCCGCATTGTCGGTCGGGCTGGTCGGCAACTGCGCGACTGTGCTGCCAGAGTTGCTGCGCGGGGGTGTGCCGGCGGACGTCGTTACCGACCAGACCAGCGCCCACGACCCGCTGGCGTACCTGCCTGAAGGGGTGGCACTGGAGGAGTGGCGCGCGTACGCATCGGCAAAGCCAGAAGAATTCACCGATCGGGCGAGGCAGTCGATGGCCAAACACGTCGAGGCGATGGTCGGGTTTCTCGACGCCGGCGCCGAGGTCTTCGACTACGGAAACTCCATTCGCGGCGAGGCACACCTCGGCGGCTACGACCGAGCCTTTGCTTTTCCCGGGTTTGTGCCCGCCTACATCAGGCCATTGTTCTGCGAAGGTAAGGGCCCGTTCCGCTGGGCGGCGCTCTCCGGTGACCCGAAAGACATCGAAGCCACTGACAGGGCGGTGCTTGACCTTTTTCCCGAGAACGAGCCCCTGGCGCGCTGGATCAACGCGGCTCAGGAGAGGGTTGCGTTTCAAGGCCTGCCGGCCCGCATCTGCTGGCTCGGTTACGGCGAGCGCCACCTCGCGGGGCTGCGGTTCAACGAGCTTGTCGCACGCGGCGAGGTCAGCGCGCCCATCGTGATCGGCCGGGACCATCTCGACGCCGGCTCCGTGGCCTCGCCGTATCGCGAGACCGAGGCCATGGCCGACGGGTCCGATGCCATTGCCGACTGGCCGCTGCTGAATGCGCTGGTGAACACCGCATCTGGCGCGTCGTGGGTGTCGATCCATGACGGCGGCGGCGTTGGGATCGGCCGCGCCATCCACGCGGGCCAGGTATGTGTTGCCGACGGAACCCCTTTAGCCGGGGCGAAAATCGAGCGTGTGCTGACCAACGACCCCGCGACGGGTGTCCTTCGCCATGTCGACGCCGGATACGACCGCGCCCGCGAAGTGGCTGAGAACAAAGGCATTCGCGTGCCGATGCGGGAGGCGTAGGCATGGACGTCGCGGCCACGTTCGAGTCGATGTGGACGGCACTCGCGCCGATCGGCCGCACCGCATCGGGCGGCTATTGCCGCTTTTCCTGGACGCCGTCATATGTCGTCATGCGCGAATGGTTCATCGGTGCCGCGATCGAACGTAGGCTTGCCGTGCGGACTGATCGCAACGGAAATCTGTGGGCGTGGTGGCTGCCGACGGGCGACTTTGCCGACGCGCACGATGCTTTCGTGACGGGATCGCATCTCGATTCGGTGCCTGACGGCGGTGCTTTCGACGGGCCACTCGGCATCGTCTCGGGTTTCTGCGCGATCGACCTCCTCCGCCAACGTGGCATCGGGTCACGCAGGCCCGTCGCCGTCGTCGCTTTTGCCGAAGAGGAAGGTGCTCGGTTCGGTCTGCCCTGTGTCGGCTCGCGCCTCATGACAGGCGTTGCCGAGCCAGAGCAAGCGTTAAGTCTGACCGATGCGGGTGGTGTCACGATGCGCGACGCGATGGCCGAGGCCGGCATCGAAAGCGCGAATGCGGGCCGTGACGACGAAGCGCTTCGCCGAATAGGTATGTTCGTCGAGCTGCACATCGAACAGGGCCGGCAGTTGGTCGACCTCGATGCGCCGATCGGCATCGCGACCCGCATCTGGCCGCACGGAAGATGGCGCTTTTCCTTTATCGGCAGGGCAGATCATGCTGGCACCACGCAGCTCGACGACCGGCGCGACCCCATGCTTTGCTTGGCCGAAGTGGTGCTCTCGGCACGCTTGCAGGCTCAGCAATACGGAGGCCTTGCGACGGTTGCGCGGGTGCACGTCGAACCCAACGCCACCAACGGCATCGCGTCTCGTGTCGACGCGTGGCTCGACGCCCGCGCGCCTGATCAGGCAACGCTCGACAAGATGCTGATCGGAGTCGCCGAACGCGCCGGACGACGTGCCAGTGTCGAGCAGGTCGAGTCGGTGCTGGTGAACGAGTCGCTCACACCCTCGGTCGAGTTCTCGGACGACCTAAGAGCGCACTTGCGCGGCGTGTTGGGCGACGTCCCCGCAATCCCGACTGGCGCGGGACATGACGCCGGCGTGCTGGCCGCGACGGTTCCGACCGGCATGCTTTTCGTGCGCAATCCCACCGGTACTTCGCACAGCCCGGTGGAGTTCGCCGAACGTGCCGACTGTGTCGCTGGTATCGAGGCGTTGGCCGATGTCATGGCCGATTGGTTGTGCCGATGACCACGTGGTGGTGCGAGCACGCCTGGCTGCCCGGGGGGCGCGTGGCCGACGGCGTGCTCGTCGAGGTCAGCAACGGTGTGATCGAAGCCGTTGTCGCCGGAATTGATCCGCCTTCAGATGCCCGCCGCCTCGCGGGCCTGGTGCTGCCGGGTCTGGCCAATACGCATTCGCACGCCTTCCACCGCGCGTTGCGGGCCCGCACTCACCGGGGCAGCAGCGACTTTTGGTCGTGGCGGCAAGCGATGTACACCGTCGCCGAGCGGCTAGATCCCGATACCTACCTTGTGCTGGCCACAGCAGTCTTTGCCGAAATGGCGCTCGCGGGCATCACCTGCGTCGGCGAGTTCCACTACCTGCACCACGACAACGACGGACGCCGCTACGCCGACCCGAACATCATGGGCAGCGCACTGATACAAGCTGCGGCGCGTGCCGGTATCCGGCTGACGTTGCTCGATACCTGTTATCTGGCAGGCGGTTTCGACCAACCGCCCGACGGTGTGCGGCGCCGCTTCAGTGATGGCGACGCCGAGCGTTGGGCCGCGAGAGCCGGTGCGCTGCGCGAGACGCCGACGGTGCGCATAGGGGCGGCGATTCATTCGGTACGCGCCGTGCCGATCGAGCAGATGCCGGTGGTCGTCAAGGCTGCCGAGAAACGTCCGCTGCACGCGCATCTTTCGGAACAGCTGGCTGAAAACGACGGCTGCCTCGTCAAATATGGGCGTACGCCGACGCGCGTGCTCGCCGACGAGGGCGTGTTGAGTTCGATGACGACCGCTGTTCACGCCACGCATGTCGATGCGGCTGACATCGCGCTTCTCGCCGATAGCGGGTCGGGTGTGTGCCTGTGCCCGACGACGGAGCGCGATTTGGGCGACGGCATCGGCCCAGCCGCGCCGCTCGCGCGGCACGGAATTTCGCTGTCTGTCGGAAGTGACAGCCAAGCCGTCGTCGACCTTTTCGAAGAGGCGCGAGCGGTCGAACTGGGCGAAAGACTCGCCAGCCAAAGGCGCGGTTGCCTTTCGCCGTCCGCGCTGATGAAAGCCGCGGCGGTGAACGGGCATCGCGCTTTGGGGTGGACAGATGCGGGTGAGATCGCCGTCGGCATGCGGGCTGATCTAGTCGCCGTCGATTTGGCATCGCCGCGAACGGCCGGCTGCGGCGCAACGGTCGACACCGCGGTTTTCGCCGCGACAGCGGCCGACGTCACCGACGTTGTCGTCGGTGGCGAAGTGATCGTACGAGACCGCGCCCACGTGCGAATACATGACGTCGGCCTTGCGCTCGAGCGAGCTGTTGCCGCGGTACTGCCATGACCACGCTGATCACCAATATCGGGCAGCTCGTCACCAACGATGTAGCGCGGGGTGACGGCAGCGAACTCGGCGTCATCAGTGACGCGGCGTTCGTCGTCGACGGCGAAACGATCGCGTGGGTGGGGAAGGCGAGTCAAAGCCCGGACGCCGACGACCGGCGCGACCTTGGCGGACGCGCGGTGATCCCGGGATTCGTCGATTGCCACACGCACCTGGTCTTCGCCGGCGACCGCGGTGGCGAGTTTGCCGCGCGGATGGCTGGAAAGCCTTACACCGCAGGCGGAATTGCGACGACGGTCGAAGCCACGAGGCAAGCGAGCAGCGACCGACTTCGTCGCCACACGGCCAAGCTTGTTGCCGAAATGACGGCGGCAGGCACGACCACGTTCGAAATTAAAAGCGGCTATGGCCTTTCCGCTGACGACGAGCGACGCATTCTCGAAATTGCCGGTGAGTTCACGAACGAAAAGACGTTTCTTGGCGCGCACGTTGTGCCGCCCGACTACGCGCGCGACGACTACGTGGATTTGGTGTGCGGCGACATGTTGCGTCAGTGCGCGCCGCACGCGCGTTGGATCGACGTTTTTTGCGACCGCGGCGCGTTTGACGTCGACGAGGCGCGTCGCATCTTCCGCGCCGGGATCACCGCCGGCCTTACGCCACGAGTGCACGCCGGTCAGCTCGAAAACCTCGGCGCCGCAAGGCTTGCCGTCGAACTCGGCGCGGCGTCGGTCGATCACTGCAATCACATCGACGACGACGACCTCGCCGCGCTTGCTGAGTCAGACACGGTCGCGGTCGTGCTGCCCGGTGCCGATTTTTCGACGCGAAGCGTTTACGCCGACGCGCGAAGCATGCTCGACGCCGGAATCACCGTAGCTATCGCCACAGACTGCAACCCCGGCACGTCGTACACGACCAACATGCCGTTGTGCGTTGCGATCGCCGTCCGCGACATGCGGCTCACACCCGCCGAGGCCTTGTGGGCCGCGACGGCAGGCGGTGCGCGCGCCCTTCGGCGCGACGACATCGGCGTGATCCGTATCGGGGCTCGCGCTGACTTCGCGGTGCTCGACGCGCCGTCATATGTCTACGTTGCGTATCGCCCCGGAGTGCCGCTCGTCGTGGAGACGTGGCGAACGGGCCGAAAAGCTGATCGGTCGACAGATGAATCGTGGCCGCTTCCGGAGTCAATACGGGTAAGACCTTTGAAGTGAGGCGTTATGCAAAAGCTCAGACCGTGCCTGTGGTTCGACAACCAGGCCGAGCAAGCGGCGACGTTCTACACGTCGCTGTTCAAGAACTCCAAGATTACTGAAGTTTCGCGCTACAGCGAGGCCGGACCAGGCCCGGCGGGCAGTGCGCTCGGCGTGGTGTTCGAACTCGACGGGCGCGAGTTCTTTGCCCTCAACGGCGGCCCGGCGTTCCAGCTCAACGAATCGTTCTCGATCCAGATCGACTGCGCTGACCAAGACGAGGTCGACCGGTACTGGACGGCGCTGCTCGCCGACGGCGGCGCCGAAGGGCAGTGCGGCTGGGTGCGCGACAGGTTCGGCCTGTGGTGGCAGGTCGTGCCGGAGGTCTTGCCGAGGCTGCTCGGTGATCCTGAGAAGGCAGAGCGGGTTGCCAAAGCGATGTTCGAGATGCGCAAACTCGACATTGCTGCCTTGGAGGCAGCCGCCCGCTAAACCGGCTGTGACGCGCGTCACAGCTTTGAACGGCTCCTGCCGGGGAAATATCGGCACATGCGTCCTTCGTTACTGGTTCGCGCACGGGGGACGCGATGAGTGAAGATGTCTTGCACCGGCCCTCCGATGTGGCCGGTGTTGTCGTCGATCCGGCGAACGTCGATACGGCGAATACCGGGCACCGCCATGCGCTCGAGGTGCATGTCGATCGTGTCGACGGGGTCCTGGTCATTTCACCGGTGGGCGAGATCGATGCCGCGACGGGCGGCTTGCTGTTGGAGGCGCTGATCGCCGCCATCTCGACCGGTGAGACCCAACTGATCGTCGATCTCGACGAGGCACGGATCATCGATTCGACAGCATCGTCGATCTTTCTCAGCGCGAGCCGCGCGACGGCGGCGGTCGACGGCCGGCTGCTGATTGTGGTCAGCGCTGGCAGCCACGACGTCGTCGGGCCCTCTCAGCTCAGCGACTTTTACGCCGTCTGCCCGTCCGTCGCGGTTGCCGTCGACGCCGTCAAGAACGGATAGCTTCAGCCGCCGGCCTTGATAAAGCTGATCTCGCCGTTGGTCTCGAGCACTGCCCACTTGACTTGGTCGAGCGATTCGATTTCTGACCTGCGCGCCTGCTCCGCGAGATCATCGGTGGTCAACCGTTCGCGGCGCAGGTTCTGCTCGATGATCCGGCCGTTTTGCACCAGTACGATCGGCTCACCCTCGAGCAGCGGGCGCATCCGCTTGAAACGAAAACTAACGTAGGACGTCGCTACCTGAGTAAGGGCGAGCGTCGTGAGCACGATAACGACCCCGGTCACCGACATGTCATTTTGCGTGACGCCCTGCTGGATCAAGTCTCCGATCACCACAAGCAAGATGAAATCGAACGGCTGGAGGGTCGACAGTTCTCGTCGTCCGATCACGCGGGTGAAGGTGAAGACGACGACGTAGATAATGAGGGCGCGAAATACGAGGTCCATGGCTACGGAAACACCGTCAGTGTGCGTTGCACGCTCATGAGTTTCTTGTCTCCATCGCTTAGTGCGACGGTCTGCGGATGCCGACCGGCATTGGTGGGATTGGTCGCGAACGAAATCCAGATGGGAAACTCTGTGCCGCTTGGCACCGAACCGAAGTCGAACACCACCTTGCCGCTTCCGGCAAACTCATTCGACGGCTGAGGGACGATCCCGTTGAAGGTCATGCTTTCGAACCACCCACGATCGAACGTCAGCTGCATATCGCTGATGTGCTCGGTGGTGCGCACCGTTATCCGCGTTGTGAAGATGAGCCCGCTGCGCACATGCGATGGAGAGTCGACAGTCATCGATGCCTTCGGCGAACTCACGTGATCAGTGGTCGATGCCTGGCCGAACACGTTGAGTAAAGCAAGTATCGGCACTGCGGTGAAGACCGCGAGTGCGGCGCGACGTTGCCACACATGCCGCGTGCGCCCGTGCAGGCGAAGGTGCCGGTCGCGGTCGATGCCAACGGGCGGATCCTGAGCAGCCATCGGGCGGCTACCTCTTTCGGGCGATCATTTCCCCGCGTGCCGCTCTTACCCATCGTGGACGTGCCACGAACCGTTCGCCTCGCGGTGTTGGAGTTCGTTGGCCGGATATTCCGGCTTTACACGTATCCGCGCGCTAGCGTTGTCGCTTCAAGGACGTAAGAGATGACGTCGATTGAAGGCGACGTAAGAGATGACGCGAGGGAAAGAGCGCGGTATGCGGGATCGGCTGGCCAGGCTCGTCGAGCAGATGACGCTCGCGGGAAAACGTCGTTGGGACGATACGGCAGCTGAGCCATTCAGCGCGACGATCGCCGTGCTGCGGGCCGACCATCCGATGCCGGCCGATACGGATACCGACGCGCTCGCGGCCATTTCCGAGATTTTCGCGCTCGAGGCGGTCGAACTCGACCTGCTCACGGTGGCCGCCAGTGTCGAGCTCGACCCCAACTTCGGCCTGGCTTTCGCGCTGCTGCAAGGCAATCCGAACGCCGCGCGTCCAACGGTAGCGCTGGCCCTCGAGCTGTGCGACGTCCCGATCATGTCGGCCGCCGGCAGGGCTCGGCTTTCGCCGTCCGCGCCGCTTCGCCGCTACGGGTTGCTCGACGTCGACGGCAGCGAGCCGGCGCCCCGCCGCCCTCTTCGGGTTGCCGACCGAGTTGTGGCGCATTTGCTGGGCGACGACTCGTACGATCCGGCTGTCGCGGCGATGCGCCTCGACCTCGGTGCTGCCGGCGAACTCGCCGACCTCCCCGTTGCTCGTGTTCTCTCAGCCGCGATCGAGCGCGGCGAGCCGCTGGCTTGGGTGCACGCCCGGCCGGGCACGATCGGCATCGCCTTGGCGGCGGCGGCATTCGGCGCGCTCGACATCGCCGCGTTGGTGGTCGATCTGCGCCGCTGCCCGGCCGATGTCGCGCTCGACGACGCGTTGCGCGGGGCTGGCCGCGAAGCCGCGTTACAGCGCCGCGGGCTGGTGCTTGCCGGGGCCGAGTTGCTTGCGGAGGAGGGAGCGACCTGGCTCACGCGCCGGTTGCTCGACGTCGCCGTGCCGGTCATTGCCGTCGCCGACGCGCCATGGCGGGCGGCGTGGCTCGACTTTCTCCCGGTGTCGGTGACGGCACCGGCGTCGTCCGCCGAATTGCGCGATCTGCTGTGGCGGGCGAGCGTGCGCGACGCGCCGGTCGACGACCCGGTTTGGCCGGACGTCGTGAACTTGCGCCTGACGCCCGAGCAAATCGCGCAGGCCGGGCGCTTTGTGACGCGGACGGCGGACGGCGCGCCGGTTTCGGTCGCGGCGCTGCTGTCGGCAGCGCGCCGGGTCGGTTCGACGCGCGGAACCGGTGCGCGGGCGGCGAAACCGTCGGCGTCACTCGACGACCTCGTGTTGCCCGACGCCACTCTCGAGTCGATTCGCCAACTCATTTCCTGGGCACGGCGCCGCGACAGCGTGCTCGCGGCGAATCCGCGACTGGTTGCCGGGGGCAAAGGGCGTGGCGTTTCCGCTTTGTTCGCGGGGGCTTCCGGCACCGGTAAGACGCTGGCCGCGCACGTCGTCGCCGATACGCTGAATCTCGACCTGTACCAGGTCGAATTGCCGACTGTCATCGACAAGTACATCGGTGAAACCGAGAAAAACCTGCAACGCGTGTTTCAGGAAGCCGAAAATCTCAACGCCGTGCTGTTCTTCGACGAGGCCGATTCGTTGTTCGGCGCGCGGTCGGAGGTGCGTGATTCCCGCGACCGTTACGCCAACATCGAGGTCGCTTACTTGCTGCAGCGCATGGAGCAGTTCGACGGAATCGCGATTCTCGCCACGAACTTGCGCGGCAACCTCGACGTCGCGTTTTCGCGGCGGCTGCAGTTCATCGTGCATTTTCCGGATCCTGACGAACCAACTCGGCGCCACCTGTGGTCGCGACATTTGCAAGGCTTCGAGCCGCTCGACGCCGACGACCCGGTCGACGTCGACCAGCTCGCGCGCACGGTAGAGCTGGCCGGTGGCGACATTCGCAACATCGTGATGGCGGCCGCTTATGCCGCGGCTGACGATGGTCGGCCTATCGGCATGCGACATCTCACGACCGCGGTAGAACGCGAACTAAGAAAGCTCGGACGCCGGGTACCGCCGCCCGGCCACTGATGTGCATACCGGTCGCGGGGCGCGCGTCAGTCGTCGTCCGGCTCTTCGACGATGTCGTCGGGATCGACGGGTTCGACTCCGAGCACAATGCGCTCGAACGTCTCGGCGAGCTGCTCGTAGGTTTCGCGCGGCGCGGTGCAGGTGACCATCACCAAACGCTCCGCTTGCACGAGCGCCTGCACCTGCGTGACGGCGCCCAACTGCCGGTGTTTGTAGGAGTACGCGCGAACGACGCGGCCGGTGTCGAGATGCTCCTTCGACCACAGCAGTTCGAAGCTGTCGTATTCGTCTCGCATCTGGTCAAGAGATTCGGCGGCTAGTCGCACGAGTTCTGGCCACTCGCTCGACCATGCCTTGCGCTCGACGGTGACCGACGGGTTGAGCAAGTCGTTACCGAGGTCGTCGTTGCCGACTGCCGCGAGCGTCGAGCCGTCTTCGGCCGCCCGCACCGGCCACCCTTCGGGAAGCGGTATGGCCAAGCCCATCGGCTCGAAGACGACGACGGTCAGATCATTCGCCACGCCCGGTCAGCCTTTCGACGAGCTGGTCACGGTCATCAGGCCCTTACCGGTCTTTTCGCTCGTGACAACGTTCTTCGCCTTTGCGTACTCGCTCGCCGGCTTGCTCTTGGTGACCTTCACCTTGCCGTCTTTGACAGTCACCTCGACGGTCTTGACGCCGCCTTCGGTGAACGCCTCTTCGACCGCTTCTTTGATCATCTGGTCTATGGCTGAGGCATTGGAATGCTTCTTGACCATCGCGCGCGGTACGTGCTTGTTGACGTACTGCTGGATTTTCTCTTCTTTTACGTAGTTGTCGGCCTTGCCAAGGGAGAGTTGTTGGCGCTTGAACTTGCCGTATTCGGCGAGGTCGTCGATGATGCCCTGCTTGGCCTTGTCGGGGTTGGCGAGCACGTCGTCGGCTTCAGTTTGGTGACTCTTCCAGTATTGCCGATAGGCCTTACGAATTATCCACACCGCGATGGGCTTGAAGTCGGTCATCAAGTTGGCACCGCCGCCGCCCCCGAGGCCGACCGCCAGGTCGCCACCGAGTTTCACTTTCAGCACGCCACGCTTGATCGAGAACTCGCCTTTTGCCGAGGCACCCGCACCGGCCTTCGCCGAGCCGGTCAGCTCGAGCGACACCGCGTCGCGCCCGTAGAGCGTGCCGGAGGTTTTGACCTTGCCATCGACTTTCGCGCCGGCGAATGCCGAGAACGATCCGCCGAGCGCAATCTCGCCCTTCTTCAACGCGAACGAACCTTCGGCGTCGAACTCGGCGCCGGCCATCTCACGCGCCTCGGCTTCGGCCTTGACGCCGTAATCACCGACGCCGAACTGCAAAGACCCGTTCTGTACCGACTCGACGCCGGCCAAGCCTTTGGCTGAGCCTTCGAGAGAGATGCCGTCGGCGCCGATCATCACCTTGCCGTACGCCTTCACCATCGCGCCGACAAACGCCGAGAACGTGCCCTTCGCTTTCACCGCCAGCTTGCCGAATTTGCGCTTGAGTTCGCCTTCAATCTTGATCGACGCGCCGGCGACGAGCCCCGCCTCGGCGAGAACGGCGTAGGCGTTTTCAAGCTCGCGAACTTCGATACCGCCAAACGCGCCCACTTGCGCGCCACCTTCGATTTTGCCTTTGCCGGAGAACCCCATGCCGAGGTCGCGCTCTTCACCCGAATCCTTTTTCTTTGAGGCGTAGGCGCCGATGGCGGCCGCGACCTTTTTGCCATCACACGTGGCGAACTTGTCGAGGGCGGTTTCGATGTCGCGGTCGCTGGGCCCGCTCGGCGCGGGTCCTGATGGCGCTGTGGTCGTGCCGCCGTTGCGCTGAATCGACGTCGGAGCCACCAGGGCCCGGCCAACCGATGAAGTCTGCTGCACCGTGTGCGTCAACTCATGCGCCAGCAACTCGAGCCCCGCGTTGCTGCGAGTGTCGGGAATTCCCCCGTGGAAGAACACGTCGGAGCCGACCGTGAACGCCCGCGCCTGCATGCCTTCGTTCAACGCTTTTGCCTGCGGGCCGCTGTGCAGCCGCACCGCCGACAGGTCGGCGCCGAGCAACGGCTCGATTTGCGATCGGACGCCGGAATCGAGCGGCCGGCCGGATCCCCTCGCCGCGCGGATGGCGTCTTCGCTCGAACGGTCGAGTTCGCCGCCAGCGGCACCGATGGTGTCGGTTCGCCGAAGCGCCCGGACGGCGTCGACCCGGCCCTGATCGGCCGCGTCCGTTTCGCCGCCTGAGCCCGCCGAACCGGCGACCGCGGGGGCGGAGCTGCCGCGCAAGGCCGCGACGATGTCGCGCGCCACTTGGTCCGCTTCGTGTTCGCACGGGTCGTGGGCGGCACCGACCGCAAGCTTTCGCTGCACGGGCAGCCCGCCGACCAGACCGGCCACCGCTGTCGCCAGCCGTTCTGTCGACGGGCGTTCGGGGGCCCGCATCTCGTCGTCGAGTTCTGTGGGCGCGGTGACGGCGTGACCGGCGCGCCGCCGCGCAGGTTGCCGTCGTCCGACAGCGACGTCCACGAGCGTCCTCCACTGCTTCGGGCACGAATGTGACGAGGGTACGCGCTCATGGTCAACGTTGACCCGGTTTCGGCCCCAGATTCATCCGTTCAACCGTTGACGCGATTGTGATGTCGGTCGCGCGCCAAGGGACGAGATCGCCCGGACATCGTTCGCTGGCTGACTCGTCGTCACGCTACAACAGGTGAGTGAATTCACCCGGACACGGGACCGCGAAATCGCGAACCGCCCATCGGCGTGGTGCTTACTCCTCTAAGCTCCTTTTGATCTGTGCCTGCATGATTCGGCACACCGGCAACACGCGCGGCGTCAGCAGCAGATGGGAGCGATGGTGATCACCGCCATCGACAGCGGTTTGGAGCAACTGCTTCGGCGTTCGCTTCCGCTGCCCGCTGACCTGGGCGACATCTCGTTCACCGCCCCCGACCGCAGCTGGGGCGCGCAACTGAGCCGGGTCACGGTCAACCTCTTCTTATTCGACATCACGCGCAGCCCCCAGCCGCCGCGCGCGCCGGCTCAGCGCACCCTGCGCGACGGCGCGGTCGAGCGTCGTCCGCCCATGCCGCTCGTGCAGCTCAGCTACCTGGTGACGGCCTGGGCGGGCAACACCAGCGACGAGCACCAGCTGCTGGGTGACGTCTTGCGTTGCCTGTTGTCGAATCCGGTGCTGCCGCCCGCCGATCTGCCGCGCGCTATCGAAGGTTCGGTGCAACTGTCGCTCGCCGACCGAAACAACCGCACGGTCGGCGACCTGTGGTCGGCACTCGACGCGCGGCCAAGGCCCGCGTTCCAGCTCGACGTGACGGCCGCGCTCGAGGCGCCGTGGGAGGCGGCGGCACGTCCGGTCGAGCGGATCGAGAGTTTGGTCGCGCCGCGACCCGATGGCGCTGTCGCGCCGCGACCCGATGG
>JBDZVM010000051.1:0-15586 GCA_040255675.1 Actinomycetales bacterium
CTGCCGAGAACGGCATGGCCGCCCGCGTCGTCGAGGCTTGCGAAAACCTGCGCTCAACCGGCACGAAGCTGAAGTAGCGCCCAGCCGGGCGCGGCGTGGATCACGTTCGGGGGGGTAACTCGTCCCTTGCGACGTCTAGAGAACGCGCAAGGGACGAGTTTGCGTCTTAAGGGCCGTGCCACGCATCAGCGTTGCCATCCCGAACTTGTGCATAAACGCGTCCGCTAGAAAAGTCCTGTGGACAACGGCACCGTCGCTGCGTCTGGCCATCAGGATTCGGTGCATGACGTTAGCCCCGAGATTGGCCGCGATTGCCGCCGCCCAAGGCGGAGCGTTCACGACCTCCCAAGCAATCGCAGCCGGATACAACCGTGACGAGATAGCCCGTTTGCGCCGCCGCGGCAGCTGGGTACGGCTGCGCCATGGCGTCTACGTCGAAAGGCGATTCTTGCCGGACGACGAAACAGCCCGGCACCTTTTGCAATTGCGCGCGGCATTGCTCACGCTCAAGGGCCCAATTGCGGCGAGCCATGTCACAGCAGTGGCGCTGCACGGCGCGGCCTTGCTCGAGCCTGATCTCTCCCTCTTGCACGTCACCCGCGAGGCCGCCGGCACTTCGCGCACCAGCGCAGAAATTTGTCACCATAATGCGGCGCTGCCGACCGAACATCTCACAAAGATTGACGACATTTTGGTGACGTCCGCGGCCCGTACGATTATCGACTTCGCACGTCACGTATCGTACGAACAAGCGCTTGTCGCGGCAGAATCAGCTCTCAACCAGGGGCTCTTGACGATAGCCGAGCTACAAGAGGTCTTGGCATTTTGCGTCGACTGGCCCGGTGCCCGTAACGCGGCGCGCGTCGTGTCGTTCGCGTCGCCATATTCGGAATCTCCGGGTGAGACGCTCGGCCGCATCGCGTTTGACGAGCTCGGTGTTCCGCAACCCGATCAGCAAGTGCTGATTTTCGACGACCACGGGTTCATTGCGCGGTCCGACTATTACTGGAAAGACCACCACACCGTCGGTGAGTTCGACGGCAAGAAGAAATATGTCGACGGCGATGTGTTAATCAAGGAGAAAGAGCGCGAAGACCGACTTCGCGAGGCGGGAGTCGAGGTATTCCGTATCTATTGGCGTGAGTCGCGCGCGAAGTCTCCGTCAGTTCGCCGCAAGGCCTTCGCCGCCTTCGGCCGCGCCGAACGGTCGACAGTGAAACGCGCGTACCGCGCCAAGTTCCAACCGCCGCCGCGATAGCCGGGGCACCGACGACACGCGGCGACCCGGCGCGTATTGAACCAGCACGACGCGACACCATGGACGCATGACCAACCTGCTCGGTGAGCCGCCGGCAACGCTTTTGCCGGACGACGAAGCAGCGCGCGCTGCGCTCAAGGCGGGTATGCCCGCCGCCGAAGTGGCCGCGGCCCATCCTGCCTACGCCGCGGCTTGGGCGCAGCTGGCCGAAGACGCGCTCTCAACCGGTGAGGTCGTTGCCGCCTACGCCTACGCCCGCACTGGCTACCACCGCTCTCTCGACCAGCTCCGGCGCGCCGGTTGGAAGGGCTACGGACCGGTGCCTTGGGAGCACGAGCCCAACCGGGGGTTCTTGCGAAGCCTGCACGCGCTCGCGAGGGCGGCCGCGACTATCGGTGAGAACGACGAGGCAGCACGCTGTGCCCAGTTCCTCCGCGACTCCAGCCCGGCCGCGGCGGCCGCGCTGGGCGGCTAAGCTCCCCCACTCCCAAATAACGATCTCCTTTGCGTGACAAAGCTGTCCGACCACACCTCCACAGATGTTGCAAAGGACCCCTTTGCCCCCCGAGCGTGATCAACGCGGACGGCGGATTCCCGCCCGAGTGCCTCGATCGGGTAATCTCGGTTCGCAAGAGGCCCCGTCGCGCTTGCGATCTTGGGGCCTTCGTGGCGAGAAAGGCCAGATGCGACATGCCCGCGATTGTGCTCGTCGGAGCCCAATGGGGTGACGAGGGAAAGGGCAAGGCCACCGACCTGCTCGGCGATCGAATCGACTACTGCGCCCGGTTCAACGGCGGCAACAACGCCGGCCACACCATCGTGGTGGGCGGCGAGAAGTACGCCGTGCACCTGCTGCCGAGCGGCGTCTTGACCCCAACTGTCACGCCGGTGATCGGCAACGGCGTGGTGATCGACCTCGGAGTGTTGTTCCACGAGATCGACATGCTCACCGAGCGAGGCATCGACACCAGCCGCCTCGTGGTGAGCGCGAACGCGCACATCATCGCGAGCTACCACCGAACGATCGACAAGGTCAGCGAGCGGTTTCTCGGCAAGGCGAAGATCGGCACGACCGGGCGGGGTATCGGTCCGACCTACGCAGACAAGATTTCGCGGGTCGGCGTGCGCGTTCAAGACCTGTTCGACGAGAAGATCCTGCGGCAGAAGGTTGAAGGCGCGCTCGACCAGAAAAACCAGCTCCTGCTGAAGACCTACAACCGCCGTGCCATCGAAGTCGACGCGGTTGTCGCGGAGCTTCTCGAATACGCCGACCGGCTGCACCCGATGGTTCAAGACACCAGCTTGTTGCTCAACAAAGCTTTGGACGACGGCAAAACCGTGCTGCTGGAGGCCGGTCAGGCGACGATGCTCGACGTCGATCACGGCACGTACCCGTTCGTCACGTCCTCGAACGCGACGGCGGGCGGCGCGTGCACTGGCTCAGGCATCGGACCAACTCGTATCGACCGAGTGATCGCCGTCGTCAAGGCTTACACCACGCGGGTCGGCAGCGGCCCGTTCCCGACAGAGCTCGAAGACGCGGACGGCGAAAAGCTGCGCGCCACCGGCGCGGAATTCGGTGTGACAACGGGCCGCCCGCGCCGCTGCGGGTGGTACGACGCGGTCGTTGCCCGCTATGCGGCGAGGGTCAACGGCGTCACCGATTTCGTGCTCACGAAACTCGACGTGCTCTCCGAATTCGATCGCATTCCGGTGTGCGTCGCGTACCGGTTGCCCGACGGCAGTGTCATTAGCGACTTGCCGATGACCCAGACCGACTTCCATCACGCGGTTCCGGTGTACGAAGAATTTCCCGGTTGGCGCGAAGACATCTCGAAAGCCCGCGACTTCGACGATTTGCCGAAGAACGCGCAGAAATACATCGAGGCGTTGCAGGAAATGTCGGGCGCGCCGTTCAGCGTCGTCGGCGTCGGGCCCGCGCGCGACGAGACGTTGCAACTGCGCGCACTCGCCTGACGACGTCGACGACGCCCGTGCGGACTGGAGCTAACGTATGAAGGTGCTCGTCGTCGGCGGCGGCGCACGCGAACATGCGCTGTGCCTTGCGTTGTCGAAGGATCCCTCGGTCAGCGATCTCACGTGTGCGCCCGGCAATGCCGGTATTGCCGCGATCGCCGCGACACAACCCGTCGACGTGCGTGATCCGCGGGCCATTGCAGCCCTCGCCGCCGGTTTCGACTTGGTTGTGATTGGCCCCGAAATTCCCCTGGTGGCCGGAGCCGTCGACGCCGTCCAAGCCTCGGGCATCGCCTGTTTCGGCCCTTCGAAGGCCGCGGCACAGCTCGAAGGCAGCAAAGCGTTTGCCAAAGAAGTCATGGCGGCTGCCGGCGTGCCGACCGCGGCGTCGCGGGTGTGCGCCGATGCCCGGCAGGTGGCCGCGGCGCTCGATGAATTCGGCGCGCCCTACGTCGTCAAGGACGACGGCTTAGCCGCGGGCAAAGGAGTTCTTGTCACCACCGACCGCCAGGCGGCTTTGGAGCACGCCGCCCGATGCGAACGCGTCGTCATCGAAGAATTCCTCGACGGCCCCGAGGTTTCGTTGTTCGCCGTCACCGACGGCGAGGCCGTCGTCCCCCTTGTTCCGGCGCAGGATTTCAAGCGGGTAGGCGACGACGACACCGGCCCCAACACCGGTGGAATGGGCGCGTACGCACCGCTGCCGTGGGCGCCGTCCGGGCTGGTCGACGACGTGACGAAAACGGTGCTGCAGCCGACGATCGACGAAATGCGCCGGCGCGGCACACCGTTTGCCGGCTTGCTTTACGCCGGGCTTGCGCTCACGAGCAGGGGCGTGCGTGTCGTCGAGTTCAACGCGCGGTTCGGCGACCCAGAAACCCAAGTAGTGCTTGCACTTTTGGAAACGCCGCTGGCAGGTCTGCTGCACGCGGCCGCGACTGAAAGTCTCGCGCGACACCCGGCGCTGCGCTGGCGCGGCGGGTTCGCCGTCACGGTCGTGGTCGCGGCGCGGGGTTATCCCGAAAAGCCGAAGACGGGCGATGTCATCAGCGGACTCGATGCCGTGCCCTCGCCCGCGTACGTGCTGCACGCCGGCACGGCGCGCGAAGACGGCGCCGTCGTCTCGCACGGCGGTCGAGTGCTGTCAGTGACGGCGACCGGCGACACGCTCGCCGCCGCCCGCGACGCGGCGTACAACGGAGTGGCGGCCGTGAAGCTCGACGGCTCGCACCACCGCGCCGACATTGCGCTACGAGCAATTCGCGGCGAGATCACGCTGCCGTCGTAGTTTGCTCAGGCTCGCCTTGGCAATCGCCGGCCGCGACCGGTTCTGGCAGCATCTGTTGAACCGGCGAAGGCTGATGCAGTTCGTCGAGTCGCACAAGCGCGATGCCCGCGATAACGAGTGCCGCCCCGACGCCTTGCGCGAGGTCGAGCCGCTGGTCGAGCAGCAACCACGCGAAAACGACCGCAAAGAGCACCTCGGTGAGCCCTACGAACGACGCCACCTTCGCGCCGAGCAGTCGCGCCGCCATAATGCCTGCTACATAAGCGAAAGCGGCCGCGACGAGCGCCAGACCCAACACAGGCACCAGCCAGTTCACCTGGGTACCGAGCAGCGTGACGTCGGCGCGCGTCGCATGCATGGGCAACGCCCCGACGAGCGCGGCGCCGCCGAGGGTGACCGCACCGACGGCTAACCCACCCCACGCCATGACCAGCGGCGGCATCGAATCGTCGGTGGTTGCCGACATCACGAAGTAGACCGCGAGTGCGACCGCGGCGCCGAGTGCCCACAAGACGCCGACGGCGTCGAACTGGTGCGAGCCGACGAGATCGAGCACGAGCACGAGACCCGCTAACGCCACCGATCCGCCGGCGATAGTCAGCTGACGCGGACGATGACCGTGGCGCGCCCACATCCAGACGATGACGAGCAGAATGCCCGAGTATTCGATCAGCAGTGCCACGGCGACGGACAAATGCTCGACCGCGTTGAAGTAACACAATTGCCCGGCGGCGACGGCGACCACTCCGTAGAGCACGGCGCCGCGCATCGCGCTCGCCGTGACGCCGCGCGACCGCAGCAAAAGAAGCGCCGGCAACGTCAAAACGACCGCCGCGACGGTAAGGCGAGCGGCCACGGCTGCCCCCGGCGTCCAGCCAACGGCGATAAGGCTCGAAGCGAACGATCCGGACGTCGAGAACGCGGCCCCCGACAGCAAGCCGAACGCGAGACCCGTGTTACTGATCGACCGGCGCGGCACGCGCCTCTCCTCCGAACTCAGTGCTCTGGTGTAATGAGCAATACGTTGTACACTACTTACACGCGACAGCCTACGCCCGGCGATGAAAGGGGTCAAGGTGGTTTTTGCCCATGACACCGAGATGGCGCTCCGAGCCGCCGCCGCCCTCGTCAACACCGACCAACCTGGCGGCGATGAACTCGCCGATCTCGATGCCCTCGACCGGTTCGTGCGGGAATGGGGGTGGACCGGCTCACGGCAAGGCGACCACCGCGAACTCGAGCAGGTGCGAGCGCTGCGACCGAAGTTGCGACAACTGTGGCAACTCGACAAGGGCGACGTCGTCGAGCAGGTGAACGAGATGCTCCGCACCGCCCAGGCACTGCCGCGACTCGTGCGCCACGATGAATGGGACTACCACCTGCACGCGACCTCGCCCGAGGTGCCGCTCGCCGACCGGATGGCGGTCGAGACGGCGATGGCTTTTGTCGACGTCGTCCGCCAAGACGAACTCGACCGACTGCACGTGTGCGGTGCCGACGACTGCGACGACGTCCTGGTCGACCTGTCGAAAAACCGGTCGCGCCGCTACTGCGGCACCGCCTGCTCGAACCGGGTCAACGTCGCCGCGTTCCGCGCCCGCCGCCGCTAACCGGTTGATACGCCGCCGCTAGCCGGCCGATGTGTCGCCGGCCCGGATGAGTCCGGACTCGTACGCGAGCACGACCGCCTGCACGCGATCGCGCAACGCCAGCTTCGCGAACAGCCGGTTGACATGCGTTTTGACGGTCGCTTCGCTCACCACGAGCTCGGCGGCGATCTCGGTATTGGAAAGCCCGCGACCGATCAATCGCAACACTTCGAGCTCGCGCTCGGTCAATGACTGCAAACGCGTGGGGACGACGTGCCCGGGCGGTGGCAGCCTGACGTAGGTCTCGATCAACCGGCGGGTAACGGACGGCGCAAGCAGGGCCTCACCGCTCACGACAAGGCGCACCGCTTCGACCAACCGGTCAGGCGCGGCGGTTTTGAGCAGAAACCCAGCTGCCCCCGCCCGCAGCGCCTCGTAGATGTACTCCTCGGTGTCGAACGTCGTGAGTACGAGAATGCGCGGCGCGGGCGAGACTCCTGCCGTCAGTCGCCGGGTGGCTTCCAACCCGTCGATACCTGGCATCCGAATATCCATGAGGACGACGTCGGGTGCGCACTCGGCAACCATCGTCACGGCAGCAGCGCCGTCGGCGGCTTCACCGACGACGTCGATGTCAGAATTAGCGTTGAGGATCATCCGAAACCCGGCGCGCACCAACTCCTGGTCATCAGCGATGGCAACCCGAATCACCTTGTCGTCAACGGGACTCACTCGCTCACCTGCACCGGAATTCGCGCGGTGACCGCGAAACCGCCGTCCGTGCTTCGCCCCGCGGCGAACGTACCGCCGTAAGCAGTAACGCGTTCACGCATTCCGACGAGCCCGTGGCCGCCGCCGTATCCGTTCGACGTGCCTGTACCGTCGTCGGTTATCTCGACGGCGACCTCGCCGGGGCCGTACCGCAACAGCACCGACGCCGACGACGCGGGGCCCGCGTGTTTGCGCGTGTTGGTCAACGCCTCTTGCACGATGCGATAAACCGCCAGCTCGACGCCTGCCGCGAACGGTCGGGGCGTGCCCTCGGTGCGCAGCGACACCGGCAGGCCGGCCCGGCACGTTTCGGCAATGAGCGTCGGCAACTCCGCCAGCGTGGGCTGCGGAGCGAGCCCTATCTCAGCGCTGTCGTCGCGTAATACGCCGAGCAGTCTGCCGAGTTCGCCGATCGCCTGTTGACCGGTGTCGCGCACGAAGTCGAGCGCTCGTTCGGCGTCAGAGGCGTTGTGTCGCAAGGTTTTTTGCGCGGCACCGGCCTGAATGACCATGACGCTGACCGAATGCGCGATGACGTCGTGCAACTCGCGCGCGATGCGCGCACGCTCTTGGGCGGCGACCTGTCGTGCTTGCTGCTCTTTTTCGCTGCGCAGGCGCTCGATTTCCAACTCCGCATGCACCGCCTGGTTCGTGCGAATCCGTACAACGCGACCGAGCGCCCATGCCAGACCGACGAAGGTATAGACGAATCCGAGCGCGCCGACGCTTTGGCCGGCTAGCAAAACCTCGGCTGACACCCCGAGCGTGATAATCGCCGTCCCGACGATCGCCCGACGCAACTCGAGGTAGGAGATAACGGCGTACGCCATCATCACGGCGGTGACCGTCGGGATGCTGGGCTGATTCATCGGCACGCCCGTGGCAGCCTGTGCCATGCCGGAAAGTGCCACAACCGTCGCCGCCGTGAGGGGCGCGCGCCGGCGCCACGCGACCGCGATCGCGGCCACCAACTCGAGCGCGGCGTTCGGTGCCTTAGGCACGATCAGCGAATTCAGCCAGACCTCGCACTGGCTGACCACGACGAGCACCGCTGCCATCGCGGCGTCGAGGCGGGGCAGGCTCGCCGCACGGCGCAAACCACCGAACAGCGAGCGACTCGAGGCGCGGATCACGGCCGGAACGCTACGCGCATCGCACGCCGCTCGCATCGACTTGCGGGTCGAACACACTCCAACCGCGGGTGGACGCCGTAGCTCGCGCAGATCAACCCACCCGCCGACCCGGTCGAAGCCGCGGGCCGACGCCCGCGATGGCATCGCCGCCCTAGCGTCTTGGCGACCTGGGCGAACGGCGCCCAGTCGAGGAAGGGAAACACGCCAATGCAACGCTTCGCGGCGGCTGCCGTAACTGTGGCAGTCGCGACCGGGAGCTTGGCCCTCACGGCAACGTCGGCCGGTGCGACCGCAAGCACCGTCACCGTGCGGCCGGGGCAGTCGATCCAGAACGCGATCGATGATGCCGCGCCCGGTACGACGATTCGCATCGCCCCCGGCACGTACGACGAAAGCCTCACGATCACCAAGCCGGTGAGCTTGGTCGGCGTTGGACACGTCGTCCTCACTCCGCCGTCCGCCATACCGGTGAACCTGTGCACTCTCGATCCGGACGCCGAACCAGGCCGGATGCCCGGCATCTGTGTCGCCGGCCGAGTTAGCGACCCGCGGGTGGAGGCACCTTCGGTGACCGAGCCCGTCACAGGCGTGCGGATCAGCGAACTCACGATCACCGGCTTCGGCCTGGGCGGCGTCGAAATCTACGGCGCCGACGATCTCGTCTTGGACCGTCTGCGGATCACCGGCAACCCGGGAGGTGGCGTGTTCGCCGACCAGACGCACGGCGCTCTGCTGCGGTCGCTCACCGTCGTATCGAACGGCTCGAACGGCATCAACCTGCATCGGCAGAATTCGAGCTTCACGGTGGTGGATAGCCTCATTTCCGGTAATCAAGGCGAGGCTCTATTTGCCGGCGACAGCGAACAGGGCCTCATCGCGCATAACCGCGTCAGCGACAATTGCCTCGGCGTCCTGCTTATCGACTTGGCGCTGCCCGGCGACCACGGCACGTCCGCCGTCGACGTCAGCTACAACGACATCGAGGCGAACAACCGCTTCTGCCCAGCCGACGACGAGGGGCAGCCGTCGATCAGCGGCGTCGGGGTTGCGCTCGTCGGCGCCAGCGATTCCGTCGTGTCTCACAACCGAATTCGCGACAACGCCGGGACGTCGAACCCGCAAAACGGTGAACCCGCGATGGTTTCGTTCGGCGGGTTGGCGGTGCTCGACGCGGCTGGGTTGACCGGCGGCGCCGCGCCGTCCGGCAACACGGTTGCCTACAACGAGGTCACCGGAAATGCGCCGTTCGACCTGCTCTACGACGGCAGCGGATTTGCCAACACATTCGTGCACAACCAGTGCCTCGCGGCGGCCGGTCCCGGCCTTTGCCGCGGCTGAAAGGAGACCTCACGATGGAAGCGACACGCATGTATCGAACCGTCTTGGCGACGGCCGGAACTCTGCTAGCTCTCGGCACCATTTTGCAAAACATCGCGCACAAGTCGACCTACAGCGAGACGGTGCGACAGACGCCGTTTCAAGTCGGCTCGTGGGTGTTGGTCGTCGGCTTTCTGGCGCTCATCTTCGCGGTGTGGCAACTGCATGTGCGGGCCGACGGGCGGCTTTCCTGGGAACGGCTTTCGGCCGCCGCCGCCGCGATCGGTTCGGGCCTCGCACTCGGACTCACGTACGCGGTCGCGGCCGCGAATCCAGCAATCGCGACGGCGGCGCCGGCGCTGCTCGACGGAGATTCACAACCGGCGTCGATGGCGGCGGGCTGGCTGCTCGGCGTGATAGGTCTCGCGCTCGGTTGGCTCCTTTTCGGGATCGCGTTGCTGCGGTCACGCGCGGTGGCTCGCGGTCCTGCTATCGGCCTGGTCGTGGCGGCCGTGCTGTGCCTCGTGCCGATGCTGCCGGGCCAAATACTGCTCGGCGCGGCGCTGGTGTGGCTCGCGCTGCGAGGCCAGCCCAGCCTCGTCGCTGAACCCGCCGCGATGGCGGCATAAAACGCGACGTCTGAGCGTCGTCCGCGAAGGCAGCGAAATGCTCAGTCAAGCAGCCCGACGTAGCGTGGCCAGTGCAGGAGGGCATACTCGCGTCGGGCTGCTTGAGCGATAACCGTTCTTTGCGTACCGGCGCCCCCGTTCTGGGGTCACCAGGCGTCACCGTCCACGGGGCGGCGGCTACCCTCGCCGGGTCGTAGCGGCGTCACGCCCTACCGTGCAACCTGGCGCGGGTGTCGTTGCCTGTAAGCAGTGACGGCAGAGGGCGGGAGGCGCACAAGAGTGAACGCGGACGACGAGGCGGAGTTCCGGGGTTTCGCCTCGTCGAACATTCGGGGACTGCGCCGTACCGCCTTTCTGCTGTGCGGTGACTGGCACGCAGACGACGTCGTCCAAAACGTGCTGACCAAGCTGTACTGCAACTGGCAACGAATCCAACGGCGCGAAAGCCTCGACGCGTACGTGCGAAAGATGCTTGTACGTGCGACGTTCGAGCGGAAGCGCTGCCTTTCGCAATGAGCCCGCCGTCGCCCCTACGTGGCAGCCCTATCTAGCTCAAGACATCGCGACGCGGTTCTAGCACCGCGGCGGTAGCCTTTACTCATGGTGCGGAAAGTAAAGGTTAGGCGACTGACTCGCGTCTCCAGCAAGAACCAGGTCACACTGCCGGTTGCGGTGCTGGCGGCCTCGCGCATCGAGGCTGGGGATAACGTGCGCATTGAATCCGGTGGCGATGGCAGGATCGTGATCGTGAGAGAACGAGACCCGCTCGAAGACATCATCGGCAGCATGCCCGGGCTCTCGGCCGCCACCAATCTCGAAGCCTTGCGCGACGAATGGGAACTGTAGTGCTCGACAGCAGCGTCCTGCTGGCGCTGCTCGATCCGCATGACGCGCATCATCTGGCTTGTCGCGCCGCATATCCGGTTCCGGGTTCGCGGCACATTACGTCGACGAGCGCGCTCGCAGAGGTACTCGTCGGCGCAAGCCGCTTAGGTGGCGATGCAGTTGCCGCAGCCGAGGCTCGGGTCGACGTAATCGTCGACCAGGTC
The DNA here is from genome assembly GCA_040255675.1 of Actinomycetales bacterium. Lineage (GTDB taxonomy): Bacteria > Actinomycetota > Actinomycetes > Acidothermales > Acidothermaceae > JBDZVM01. The sequence continues at coordinate 11,012 of JBDZVM010000051.1, forward strand.
TGTCCAGTTGACCGCGCCGTCGCCCGTGCGGCGGCCGGCATTCGTGCTGAGCACCCGACGATCCGGCTGCCCGACGCGTTGATTTTGGCCACGGCAGCAACGGCCGAAGCCGATGTGGTACTGACTGCCGACCGACGGCTCGGGGCCGTCGACCGCCGGGTGCGTGTGGTCGCCTAGTCACGAACCTCCTTCAATACGCGAGAATGGGCAGGCCATGACCGAGATTCCTGACGTGCTCGCCACGCGCTACGCCTCAACAGAGCTCTCCGACCTGTGGTCGCCGCGCACCAAGGTGATCCTCGAGCGACGGCTGTGGATCGCCGTACTGCGCGCGCAAGCCGAACTCGGAATTGCCGTCCCGCCCGGGGTGATCGACGACTACGAGAAAGTGATCTCGGACGTCGACCTCGACTCGATCCGTTCACGTGAACGCGTCACCCGGCACGACGTGAAGGCGCGCATCGAAGAATTCTGTGCTCTGGCCGGCCACGAGCACATCCACAAAGGCATGACCTCGCGCGACCTGACCGAGAACGTCGAGCAGTTGCAGGTGCGCGAGTCGCTGCTCTTGGTACGAGACCGCATGGTGGCGGCACTCGCGCGGCTGGCCCGACTGGCCGCCGAACACTCCGATCTGGTGATGGTCGGGCGCAGCCACAATGTCGCGGCGCAAGCCACCACGCTCGGCAAGCGCTTCGCCTCCGCCGGCTCGGAGTTGGTCATCGCCTTCGAGCGGCTCGAGAGCACGCTGGCCCGTTACCCGCTGCGCGGCATCAAAGGCCCGATGGGCACGTCGCAAGACATGCTCGATTTGCTGGACGGCGACGCGAGCAAGCTCGCGCAACTCGAGCAACGCATCGCCGCCCATCTCGGTTTCGAAAGCGTGCTCAACAGCGTCGGTCAGGTGTACCCGAGATCCCTCGACTACGAGGTGCTTTCGGCCTTGGTGCAGGCGGCCGCCGGGCCATCAAGCCTTGCCACCACGATCCGGCTGATGGCGGGCAACGAACTCGTCACCGAAGGGTTCAAACCCGGCCAGGTCGGTTCGAGCGCGATGCCGCACAAGATGAACACGCGCTCATGTGAACGCGTCAACGGTCTCGCCGTCGTGCTTCGCGGATTCTCTGCCATGACAGGCGAATTGGCCGGCGACCAGTGGAACGAAGGCGACGTCTCGTGCTCGGTCGTTCGCCGCGTCGCGCTCCCCGGCGCCTTCTTCGCAATCGACGGTCTCTACCAGACTTTCCTTACCGTGCTTGACGAATTCGGTGCTTACCCCGCCGTTATTCAGCGCGAACTCGACCGGTACTTGCCTTTCTTGGCAACCACCAAGGTGTTGATGGCAGCGGTGCGCCGGGGCGTCGGTCGTGAAACCGCGCACGAAGCCATCAAGGAGCACGCAGTGTCTGTCGCTCTCGCGATGCGGGAGAAGGGCATCGACCGCAACGACCTGTTCGAACGGCTGGCGAACGACGAGCGGCTGAAGCTGAGCGGCTCCGACCTCGCCGACCTCGTGTCAGCCCCGATCGGCTTCACCGGCGCCGCCACAGCCCAAGTAGTCGAATTCTGCAACCAGGTAAGCAAAATCACCGCACGCTTTCCCGACGCGGCAGCTTATTCGCCGTCCGGTATCTTGTAGGTGCGCCCAGCGCACGCGTGATCGCGAAGCGTTTGGGGTACCTCCGGACGACTCGCCGGTGGCCCTTCGCCCGCGGTTTACGGGCTCTGCCAGACTGACAGGGTGACCGAATCGGCTGAGTACACCCACATCGCCTCCGGCAAGGTACGCGAGCTCTACCGACTCTCCGACGGGCGGCTGCTCTTCGTCGCCAGCGATCGCATCTCCGCCTTCGACTACGTGCTGCCCACCGAGATTCCCGACAAGGGGCGCGTGCTCACGGCCATGTCGGTCTGGTGGTTCGAGCAACTCGCCGACGTCGTCCCGAATCATCTGCTCTCTACCGACGTGCCCCCGGAGTTTGCCGGGCGGGCGATGATTTGCGAGCAGCTCGAAATGCTGCCGATCGAATGCGTCGCGCGCGGATACCTCACCGGCTCAGGCCTGCTCGATTACCAGCGCACCGGTACGGTCTGCGGAATCCCTTTGCCCGCAGGGCTTCTTGACGGATCACGGCTGCCCGAGCCGCTGTTCACGCCGTCCACGAAAGCTCCGCGCGGCGAGCACGACGAGAACATTTCTTTCTCGGACGTCGAGAATACCGTCGGCGCCGGCGGCGCCGCCGAGCTCGCGCGACTCACACTGGCGGTGTATTCACGAGCCGAATCGATCGCGCGCGGTCGCGGCATCATTGTGGCCGACACGAAGTTCGAATTCGGACGTCGGCCCGACGGCACCATCGTGCTGGCCGACGAAGTGCTCACGCCCGATTCTTCGCGCTTTTGGCCGGCCGACCAATGGGAGCCGGGGCATGCTCAGCCGTCGTTCGACAAGCAATTCGTGCGCGACTGGCTACTCTCGCCGGCCTCCGGTTGGCATCGCTCGTCAGGCCAAACGCCGCCGGCATTGCCCCACGACGTCGTCGCGAAGACGCGCGAGAAATACATCGAGGCCTACGAACGGCTCACCGGACTCGCCTGGGCGTGAGCGCGCCATAACGTGGCGTTCGGCCTCTCTAGACGCCGGCCCTGGACAGGCCAAACCCCCCAAAGACAGGCCAGGAACCCTGTCCTCGGGGGGTTTGATCACGTTTACGTGATCGACTTACTGGCTACGAGGCGGCAACCACGTCGATCGCGACCTTGGCGGAAACCTCGGGATGAATGCGCACGACGACCTGGTGCGACCCCACCATCTTGATCGGCGAGGCAAGTTCGACGCGACGCTTGTCGAGCACCGGGCCACCCGCCTTCTTCACCGCGTCGACAATGTCGGAGGCCGTTACCGAGCCGAACAGCCGCCCGCCGGCGCCCGCGCGAGTCTGCAGCGACACCGAAAGACCCTCGAGCTGCGTCTTGATCTCGCGTGCGTGGCCGAGGTCGCGCACCTCGCGAACCTCGCGCGCCCGCTTGATCAGCGCGACTTCTTTCTCGGCACCCCGAGTGGCGCGCATCGCAAGACCACGCGGCACAAGGAAATTCCGGCCGTAACCGTCTTTCACCTCGACGACGTCGCCGGGGCCGCCGAGACCGGCAACCTCAGAAGTAAGGATCAGCTTCATTTCGCCAAACCTCCTAGCGCACCGAGCTGGTGTAGGGCAGCAGCGCCATCTCGCGGCTGTTTTTCACCGCGGTCGCGACGTCGCGCTGGTGCTGCGTGCAGTTTCCGGTAACTCGGCGGGCCCGAATCTTGCCGCGATCGGAAATGAACTTGCGCAGCAGGTTGGTGTCTTTGTAGTCGACGTACGAAATCTTTTCCTTGCAGAACACGCAAACCTTCTTCTTTGGCTTGCGGATCGGGGCTTTCGCCATGTTCGTTCGCTCCAAATTCTCATCGAGACGGACGGCGTTTCGCGGGCGCGCGGCGCCCGCGCGTCGTCCGGGTTAGGTGTCTTTAGAAAGGTGGCTCGTCTGAGTAGTTGCCGGCGGCAGCCGCGGGGGTCGACCACGGGTCGTCTGCCGGAGCGGCGCCGCTACTGCCGCCGCTGCTGCCGAAGCCGCCACCGCCGCCACCGCGCGATGCCTTGGTGACCTTCGCCGACGCGTTGCGCAGGGACGGGCCGACTTCGTCGACCTCGACCTCGAAAACCGTGCGCTTCTCGCCTTCTTTGGTCTCGTACGAGCGCTGCTTCAGCCTGCCCTGCACGATCACCCGCATGCCACGCGTAAGCGATTCAGCCACGTTCTCGGCCGCCTGCCGCCACACGTTACAAGTGAGGAAGAGGCTTTCGCCGTCCTTCCATTCATTGGTGTTGCGGTCGAGGTAACGCGGCGTCGAGGCGATGCGAAATTTCGCGACCGCTTGGCCGGACGGCGTGAACCGCAGCTCCGGATCGTCGACCAGATTGCCGACCAGCGTTATGACGGTGTCTCCGGCTGCCATGGCTGCCTACCTCGCGTCGGGGCGGATGAGCTTCGTGCGCAGCACAGTCTCGTTGAGGCCGAGCTGGCGGTCGAGTTCTTTCACGGACGCCGGTTCGGCGACCAGATCGATGACCGCGTAGATGCCTTCGGATTTCTTGGCGATCTCGTACGCGAGCCGGCGGCGACCCCAGATGTCGACCTTCTCGACCGTGCCACCGTTTTGGCGGACGACGCCGAGGTACTGCTCGAGAGATGGGGCGACAGTGCGCTCTTCGACGTCGGGGTCGATCAGCACCATCAGTTCGTAACGACGCATGCGTGCACCAGCCTCCTTCGGACTAAGGCGGTCACGGTCTTTCCGTGACAGGAGGGCACGAGCGCCGGGACTTCGCCCAGCGCGTCGAGCCAGGATAGCAACCACCGGCTGATGACCCGACGCACCGTCCGCGCGGATCACGCTCGGGGGGCAACGTCGTCCCTTGCGAGGCCTCTGGGCGCCGCAAGGGGCGACTCTGACGCGCAAGGGCTCAAGGGGGCTCGCCCGACGCCGCCAGCCCGACGCCGCCAGCCCGTGCGGTCACCGCATGCCTAGGC
>JBDZVM010000051.1:15686-24320 GCA_040255675.1 Actinomycetales bacterium
GCCCGACGCCGCCAGCCCGACGCCGCCAGCCCGTGCGGTCACCGCATGCCTAGGCTTGGAAAGCGTGAGCATCCCGAAGATCGGCGCGCACGTCGATCAAGAAGACCCGATCGCCGAGGCCCGGGCGCGCGACGCCGACCTGTCGCAGTTCTTTCTCGGCGATCCCCAGGGCTGGAAAGGCCCGGAAGTCCGCGCGGGCGCCGAGCGCTTGAAAGAAGCGGACATCGACCTGTACGTGCACTCGCCCTATGTGATCAACGTCGCGACCACGAACAACCGCATCCGGATCCCGAGCCGCAAGCTGCTCGCCCAGCACGCCGACGCGGCGGCCGGCATCGGCGCGAAGGCGCTGATCGTGCACGGCGGCCACGTGCTGAAGGCCGACGACCCGAAGGCCGGCGTCGAGAACTGGCGCAAGACCTTCGAACGCTGGACGCCGCCCCTCCCGATCCTCATCGAGAACACCGCGGGCGGCGACAACGCGATGGCCCGCCAACTCGACCGGCTCGCGATGCTGTGGGACGCCGTCGGCGAGTTCGGCCCGGGCTTTTGCCTCGATACCTGTCACGCCCACGCGGCGGGCATCGACCTCGCCACGGTCGTCGAGCAGGTGAAGGCGATCACCGGGCGAATCGACCTCGTGCACGCCAACGGCTCACGCGACCCGCGAGGTTCTGGCGCGGATCGCCACGCCAACCTCGACGATGGTGAGATCGATCCGGCGCTGATCGTCGACGTCGTCCGAGCGGCCAACGCCCCGGTGGTGTGCGAGACGCCGAACGGCGCCGCGGGGCAAGCCGCCGACATCGCGTACTTGCGCAAACACCTCGGCTAACCGGCCGAGCGCCCGTAAAAACGATTGGCCGCACGTCCCATCCGCAGGTGAGGATCGACGCATGAGCGCCACATCCGCGAACCCGGTCGACGACCCCCACTTCCGCCCCTGGTGGGCGATGTGGGCGATCTGCCTCGGCTTCTTCATGCTCCTCGTCGACATGACGATCGTCTCTGTCGCCACACCCGCGCTCGTGCGAGGCCTGCACACCGACGTCAACAGCGTCGTCTGGGTCACCAGCGCCTACCTGCTGGCCTACGCCGTCCCGCTGCTCATCACCGGCCGGCTCGGCGACCGATTCGGGCCGAAGAACCTCTACCTGGCCGGGCTCGCTCTCTTCACGGTTTCGTCGGCGTGGTGCGGCTTCACCGGCACCATTGATCAGCTCATCATCGCGCGGGTGTTCCAGGGCCTCGGCGCCGCGCTGATGACGCCGCAAACCATGGCGATCATCACGCGCATCTTCCCGCCGGCAAGACGCGGGCAGGCGATGGGCATGTGGGGCGCGGTCGCGGGCGTGGCCGCCCTGGTCGGCCCGATCCTCGGCGGTGTACTCGTCGATGCGCTCGGCTGGGAGTGGATCTTCTTCATCAACGTGCCCGTCGGCATCGTCGGCTTGCTGCTGGCGTGGCGCCTCGTTCCGAAGCTCCCGACGCACCCGCACCGATTCGACATCGCGGGCGTCGCGCTCAGTGCGGCGGGGATGTTTCTCCTTGTCTTCGGCATTCAAGAGGGCCAGACCTACGACTGGTCGGCCACCGTGTGGGCGTTTATCGGCATCGGCATCGCCATCTTCCTCGGCTTCGTCTATTGGCAGCGCCGCAACACCGGCGAGCCTTTGGTGCCGCTCGGCCTTTTCCGCGACCGCAACTTTTCCCTCGCCAACGTCGCGATTACCGCGGTGGGCTTCGCGATTACCGCGCTCGGCTTCCCGCTCATGCTCTACGCGCAAGACGTCCGGGGGCTCAGCCCTACCCGCTCCGCGTTGCTCCTTGTGCCTATGGCCGTGCTGTCAGGTGCGCTCGCGCCATTCGTGGGCCGCATGGCCGACCGGACGCACCCGCGCTACATCGCCGGCTTCGGCTTGCTCTGCTTCCCCTTGTCGATGGTTTGGTTGAGCCTCGTCATGAAGCCGGACGCCGCAATCTGGGCGCTCCTGCTGCCGATCGCGCTACTCGGTGTCGCGAACGGTTTCATGTGGTCGCCGCTGTCGACGACCGCGACGCGCAACCTGCCGATGGCCCAGGCTGGCGCGGGGTCGGGCGTGTACAACACCACCCGCCAAATCGGCGCGGTTCTCGGCAGCGCCGCCATCGCCGTGCTGATGCAGTCGCGGCTCACGGCCGAACTGCCGGGCATCCCGAGCGGCGCGGCGGCCGGCGTGGCCGGGCGGTTGCCGGTCGCGCTGCGCGGCGGTTTCGCCGACGCGATGGCACAGTCACTGCTGCTGCCGGCGGCGGTCGTGCTCATCGGGTTGCTCGCGAGCCTCTTCTTCGCCCGCCCCAGCCATTTGCGCCGCACCACGCCGGCGCGCACCGCCGAGACGGTCTCCGCCGACGCCTGACCGAACCCTCGTCAAGCGTTGGCGACCGCCACGGGTTCGTCGTAGACCTCGTGCTTTTCGAATATGTCGTCGGCGCCGTCGAGTACGCCTCCGGCCGGGTCGTCGACACCACCCGCGCGCACGACGTCGTGCGAGGGCCGCAAGATGTCGATAATCACGAGCACGCACATGGCAAGAACGGCGATGTCGCGAATCCACAGCGACAAGAGGTACGGCTGCCACTCCAGGCCTTCGCCAGGGTGCGAAAACTCGAGCAGATACAGCCAAATACCGAGGAAATAGAGGATTTCGGCGAACTGCCAGACGAGAAACGCCCGCCACCGGGGCCGCGCCAGCACGAACAGCGGCAACAACCACAAGACGTACTGCGGCGAATAGACCTTGTTGACGACGAGAAACAGCGCCAGCGAAAGGAAGAACACCTGCGGAAGCCGCGGTCGCCTCTTCGCCCCGAGGGTGAGCGCGGCTACACCCAGTAACACGATGATCGTGAGTGCGCCCTCGTAGACGTTCAACCGCGCGACCTCGTGGCCGGCGATGCTCACCTTCGACTTCATGTCGAGGTTCCAGCCGAACATTTTCTCGAAGGCGAACCAGATCGACCCCCAATCGGCGCCCCGCTCCTGGTTGAACGAATAGAACCTTCCGAAGCCTGCCGGCGAAGCGATCCAGACCGGGACGTCGACGATCGCCCACGACACCGCGGCACCGCCCAGCGCAGTGCCAAAGGCCCGCAACTGCCGCGCCCGGAAGCAGAGCACGAACAACGGCACGAAGAGCAGCAGCGGATAAAACTTGGTCGCGATCGCCAAGCCGAACAACAATCCGGACGTGAACGTGCGTTTTCGAGCCCACGCGAGCATCGCCAACGCGGTGAGCGCCACGGCGAGCAAATCCCAGTTGATGAGGCCGGCCAAAATCAGCGACGGCGCCAGCGCCACCATCGCGGCGTCCCATATGCGTCGCCGGTTCGTGAGCGCCGTGGCGATAACCGTCACGACGGCCGCAATCATCAACATGAACCAGGTGAGGTCGAGGAATCGACGTCCCTTGTCTGTACTGTTCGTCCCCTCGGGAGAAAGCCAGTCGACGACCTTGGCCGTCGTGAACATCGCCGCGCCGATCAGCACCGGGTACTCGACGTTCTCGTTGTTCGGGCCGTGCGTATCGAGGTACGGAACCTTGCCTTGGTCGAGTCCTTCGCCGAAGTAGAGCGGGTAGACGTCGTTGTAGCAGGCGTGGCTGTACTGGAAGCCGTTCCAGTTCTGACTGCGGCACGGCAGCTTCTGCGCGTACATCAGCACGGACGACGCGAGGGCGAACGCGAGCAGCACGCGCAGTGGCGTCCACCACGACATGCCTTGCGCCGCGTGCCGCCCGAGCCGGCCGCCGAACCCGGCACTCCACCCTCGAACGACCGGATCTTCACGGGTCGGCGAGACGACGTCGGTGTCGCCGGCCGCACGACCGCCGGGCGCCTCACCCGTCAAGGCGTCATTCATGCGACGAAACTTAGCCCACGGCGGGCGTGGCCGTTGGCGTGACCCGCACCGCCTGCCGGGTGGACGTCGCCGTCGGGCTCGGCGTGGGACTCGCACTCGGCGACGGAGTCGGCGAGCCTCCGCCACTGGGTGCCGGGCTAGTCGGCTCGGTCGGCGTTGACGACGCCGGCGACGATTGAGGTGCCACCGAGGAGGCCGGCGCGGACGACGACGGCGGCGGCGACGGCGGTGCCCCGACGTGGGCGGGGGGCGGGAAGTTCTTCGCCGGCACGTGTGCGAGCGCGGCTTTCATGAACGCCGCCCACATCTTGGCGGGTAGCGTGCCACCGTAAATCTGGCCGTAACCCGCAATGCCCTGCAGCGGCGCGTTCTTGTCGCGAAACATGGTCACCGCCGCGGAAAGCCGCGGCGTGTATCCCGTGAACCAGGCAGAGACGTTGCCGGACGTCGTCCCTGTCTTGCCCGCCGCGGGCCGCCCGATCGCCGCCGACGTGCCGGTGCCCGACTTGATGACTTGCTGCAACGCGTAGCTCACGTCGGCCGCGACGCCGGCGGAAAAGGCTTGCTTGGCTTGCTGCTTCGCTTGGTACAACACTTTCCCGCTGGCGTCGGTAACTTTGTCGACCATGTACGGCTTCGCGTAAACGCCGCCGGCAGCGAAAGTCGCGTAGGCGCCGGCTTCATCGATCGGGTGCGTCGAGTCGCTGCCGAGGAGCATCGAGCCGTTGGCCGACAGCTTGGTGGAGTCGGGCAGGCCGGCGGCGTGCGCGGCCGCGATAACTTTTTGGACGCCGACTTTCTCACCGAGTTGCACGAACACCGTGTTGACGGAGTGCTCGGTTGCCGTCACGAGGTCGATGTCGCCGAACTGTTCGCCGCTGTCGTTGACGTACTTCTGCCCGGCGATCGTTTGCGGCGAGCGGCCGTTGAACCGCTCGCTCAACGGAATGCCCGACTTCAGGGCGGCGGCCAGCACGAACGGCTTGAACGTCGACCCCATCGGGGGAATCGACTGCGTCGCGTCGTTGAAGGGCCGGGTCAGGTAGTCGGCGCCGCCGTACATGGCGAGCACCTTGCCGGTACCAGGCTGAACGGCGACCAGAGCGGTTCGCACGTCGGCGGGTACTTTTCCGTTACCTACTAAAGAATTTACCGCGTTGACGGCGGCGTTTTGCATGCCGGCGTCGAAGGTGGTCACGATTTTCAGGCCGCCGCGGTTGACCTGGTTCTCAGAGATGCCGTGCGCCTCGAGCTCGCTCTCGACCGCGGCAACGAGGTATCCGTTGGGGCCACTCAGGCCGCGGGCGCTGCCCAACGCCGCGAAGTTCGTCGGGTATTGGGCCGCGGCGCGCTGCTCGGGCGTCATCCACTTCTTCTTGACCATGCCGTCGAGCACGTAATTCCAGCGATCGTGCGCGGCCTGCGGATGCTTGGCCGGATCGAGGTACGACGGCGCCTGAATCGACGCCGCCAACACGGCGCCCTCTTCGGGAGTCAGCGCCGAGACGTCCTTGCCGAAGTAGGCCTTGGCCGCCGCCTGAATACCATATGCTCCGCGTCCGAAATAGATCGTGTTCAGATAATCCTCGAGGATTTGGTCTTTCGAATGCGTCTGCCCAATCTTGATGGAGATGAAGAATTCCTTGACCTTGCGGGTGACCGTGCGCTCTTGCGTCAGGTAGGCGTTCTTCACGTATTGCTGCGTGATGGTCGAGCCGCCTTCGACGAAGTCTCGGTGCTTTAGATCGACCAGCGCCGCGCGCACGATGCCGATCGGCGACACACCGGGCTCGGAGTAGAAGTTGCGGTCTTCAGCGGCCAGCACGGCGTGCTGCACGGGCACCGGCACCTGCTTCAAAGGCACCGACTCGCGGTTGCGCGCGCCCACCTCACCAAGCTGTGTCGTGCCGTCGCTGTAGTAGACGGCACCTGACTGAGCCAGCGAGATGCTCGACGGCGAAGGCACGTCGACGAGCGCGTACCCGAGCCAGAACAACCCCACGAGCAACAACACGCCGATGCCGCAAAGCCCCAGCGTGAGGCGCCACGATGGGATGAATCGACGGACGCCGGACTTGCCGGCGCGCGGATAGTCGATCTTCAGGGCAACCTCACGCAAGATGTCGTCGGACGCCGACCGCGGGCGCCTCGTCGCCAAGGGTAATCGCCGTCGATCTACCCGTTTCGGAGGCGACCTAGCCCGGGTCGAGAGCGGTTTAGGTCACGCAGCGGTTTGGGTCACTCCGGGAGCGCGCGCTTGCGCCGCTGCGAACTGCGCGGCTCGGGCGCCTGCCCGTGACCCAAAACGTACGACTCCACGAGGTGGTTCCAGGCGCAGCCCTGGCAGACCTCGACCACATACACGGTGAACTCGTGGATTTCGGTCTCCATCTGGGCAAGCTCGCGGGTCGCCTTGATGCGCCCGCTGTACTGACCGAGCGCGTCACCGTACGTGTAGGTGACGTGGGTCAACATCTCGCGACGGCACACCGGGCACTGCTTCTTGGTGGCCTCGCCGTGAAACTTCGCTGCCCGCAACAGGTAGGGGTCGGCGTCGCAGACGTCGGTCGTGGTCGCCAGGCCATGGAATAGCGAGGCAAGCGTCGCGCGGCGCGCGAGGGAGTAGTCGATCCACGACCGGATGGTCTCCACCCAAACAGCCTACGCCGAGCCGGCCAGCTGCCATCCCGCCAAACGGACGCTAAGGCGACACACCAGTGACCTTCGGAACTGGCGCGGACCCCACGCCGTCCGGCTTACTGATGTCGTGTCGTTCCTCGCTTTGATCGCGCACAACGTCGGCGTAAAGAAGGTGCGCCTGGCTTTCACCACGCTGGCGATCGCGATCGGAGTGCTGTCAGTCGTGTCGCTCGGGGTGGTCACGCACAGCCTCGAAAGCAGCGCGCTCGCTATTTTGCAGACCGGCCGCGCCGACTTCACGGTGGCGCAAAAGGGCGTCTCCGACATCGTCAACAGCAGTATCGACGGCTCGCAGCTCCCCCGCGTCGCGCAGACGCCAGGTGTGCGAAGCGTGGTTGGCGTGCTGATCGGGACGACAAAGCTCGACAAGAGCAACCCGCAGTTTCTCGAGATCGGTATCGAGCCGACGCATCTCGATCAATTCGGCGTCACCGTGGTCAAGGGCCGTGCGTTCACGGCGAACGCGCAAGACGAGCTGATGCTGGGCTGGCGTGCGGCCGAGAATCTCGGCGCGCACGTCGGAGACGGCATCAAAATCAACGGCGGCACGTCGCGCGTCGTCGGCATCTATTCGACCGGCCAGGCGCTCGGCGACGCCGGCGCGATGCTGCCACTACATCCGTTCCAGACCTACCAGCGCCAGCCGAGCCAGTACACGTTGCTGTTCGTGCAACTCAAGGCAGGAGCCAACGGCGATCAGGTGCGCAAGAGCATCGAAGACGCGAACCCGCAGCTCGTGACGATCCGTACACTCTCCGATTTCGGCCGCGCGGATCGCAGTTTCACCTTGATTCAGGCGGCCGACCGCGGCAGCACAATCCTCGCGATCGTCATCGGAGCGGTTGTCGTGATGAGCGCGATGAGCATGTCGTTCGTCGAACGCATTCGCGAGTTCGGCGTGCTCGCCGCCGTCGGGTGGGCACGGTGGCGAGTACTGGTGATGATTTTGGCCGAGGCTTTGACCATGGGGTTGCTCGGCGCCGCGCTGGGCTCGGCATTGTCGTTCGCCGCGGTCGTCGTCGTGCAGAATCTTCCTTCACTCACGGGTATTTTGGAACCGCAGTACACCCCCGCGGTGTTCGGCCGCGCGCTTTACACCGCCGCCGCGATGAGCCTGCTCGGTGCCTTGTACCCGGCGTTGCGAGCCGCGCTCACCGCACCCCTCGAGGCGTTACGCCATGAATGAGTCGCACCCCGATGAAGCACCAGCACTGCAGCTGGTCGACGTCCGGAAATATTTCGACAACGGCGAAGTGAAAGCGCTGGACGGCGTCAATCTCACCGTTCCGCGCGGCGAATTCCTCGCGGTAACCGGCCCGTCCGGCGGTGGGAAATCGACGATGCTGCACCTGATCGCCGCGCTCGACCGGCCGACGTCCGGAACTGTTTGCGTGGGCGGGTTCGACATCGCGCACATCAAAGACCCGGCCGCGTATCGCCGCGAACAAATCGGCCTGGTGTTTCAATTGCACAACCTGCTGCCGCAGCTTACCGCCGCGCAAAACGTTGAAATCGCGATGTTCGGCACCGGCCTGTCACGAACGGAGCGCCGGCAGCGGGCGCTCGGATTACTGGCGGACGTCGACCTCGCGGGGCGCGAGAAACGCCCGCCCACAAAGCTGTCTGGCGGCGAACGCCAGCGCGTCGCGATCGCGCGGGCATTGGCCAACGAGCCGACGTTGATGCTCGCTGACGAGCCGACGGGAAGCCTCGACGAGCACAGCGTCGACCGGATACTCGCGTTGTTCGCGCGGTTACGTGACGAGCGGTCCGATCTCACGATGGTGGTCGTGACCCACGACAAGCGCCTGGCCGCGGCCGCCGATCGAGTTGTGCAGCTGCGTGACGGACGCATCGAGCAGAGCGCGACCCGCTCGCGCTAGCCGCCCTCGCCCGCCCGGACTCAGAGTTGCGTTCAGCTGCAGAGCGTTTTGGCCACGGCCCTCGTCGGGGCCCGCGTTCAGCTGAACGTGGTGGCTTTTGTGCTCGGCTGGAAGTGTCGGTGGTGGTGGTTACGGTGTGGTCATGGACGA
>JBDZVM010000014.1:0-93493 GCA_040255675.1 Actinomycetales bacterium
CATGGTGACCTCGTACCCCACCTGCAACGATGTCGCGACTCACCACATTGTGGAGCTAAGGGGATTCGAACCCCTGACCCCTTGCCTGCCGAGCAAGTGCTCTACCAACTGAGCTATAGCCCCAAAACGAGCCCGCTTCGGGGCCCTCACAACGCGGAGCAGTCTAGCGGACGCAAGCCACGGCCCGCGTCGACGGCCCGGGCAAACGAAACACCCCGCTACCGGTCGTCGCCGAGCACCTCTTCCGGAAGGCTGCCGGCGTTGTGTTCCCATAGTCGCCACCCGGTGCCGCTCTCCCCCACGACCGACCAGCAGCAGTTGGCGAGCGACCCCAGCGCGTGCCACGACGACGTGTCGAGCCCGATCAGCGACGCCACCAAGGCTCGCCCCGCGGCGCCATGGGTGACCACCACCAACACCCCGCCGGCGGGCAGCGCGACGAGCGCGTCACGAACCGCCGCGGTCGCCCGCGTTCCGACTTCGATCAACGTTTCGCCGCCGCCGCGGCGTCCTTCCCCGCCGTCGCGCCACTGCGCGACCTCCTCCGGGAACTGGGCAGCGACCTCCTCGAGCGTGAGGCCCTGCCACGCGCCGACGTCGATCTCGCGAAGCCGCTTGTCGATAGAAACCGGCAAGCCGGTCAACCGTGCGAGTTCGTCCGCAGTAGCCCTAGCCCGCGCCAGATCGGACGACACCAGCCCGGACGGCGACATCGCGGCCAGCAGTCGCGCGGCACGCAGAGCTTGCGCCCGCCCGGCGTCGTCCAGCTCGATGTCGAGGTGGCCTTGAAAACGGCGCTCGGCGTTGAAAAGCGTTTGGCCGTGGCGCCACACGACGATGCGCCGGCGCGCCGACGAGTACGACATCGATGCCGGCACGTCAGTTTCCGCCGGCCGCCGCTGACTCATCGTCGACCTCGTACTCGTCGGCGATGGGCAACGGCAGCCGCGGGCAGTCTTTCCACAACCGCTCGAGGCTGTAGAACACGCGATCCTCGTTGTGCTGCACGTGCACGACGATCTCGCCGTAGTCGAGCAGCACCCAGCGCCCTTCGCGCTCACCTTCGCGCCGCAACGGTTTGGCGCCGAGCGCGCGTGCCTTTTCTTCGATCGCGTCGACGATTGAGCGCACCTGACGATCGTTCGGCGCGGACGCCAGCAAGAACGCGTCGGTGATAGCGAGCCGGTCGCTGACGTCGAACGCTTGGATGTGGTGGGCGAGTTTGTCGGCCGCGGCGATCGCGGCGGCATTCACGAGTTCGATCGCTCGGGGCGATGCGGTCATTGCGCCATACCTGCGGGTGCTCCTGCCTTCTCGGCCGCGCGGACGGCGGCCACCACCCCATGGTCTCACCGAGTGCGGCTCGAGGCGCCGCGCATTAAGAGTCGAGCATTAGGGCTTGTAGTCGGCACCGACCAACACGATGACGTCGGCCACGCTCACGTGTTGCTGCGACACCTTGACGTCGGACGCCGGCAACCCCAGCGCCTTGGCGACCTGGTTGCCTTTCTCGATCTCGGCGGCGGTGGTGCCTTGGATCAAGACGACGGACGGCGCGGTCGCGTTCGGCATGCCGGGCGCGTTTTGGCCGGGGATGTAGACGAAGCCCGCGTCGATCAGCTTTTGCCGAGTGGTCTCTCCTATACCCGGGGTACCGACCTGGTTTTCGACCATGACTCGGTTGCCGGTCGTCTTGTGGTTGGCCGGCACCGACTGAGCCAGTTGCTGGCTCACCAGCGTCGCGGTCTTGGCGGCGTCGACGCTGAACGCGGTCGGGCCGTCGCCGGTGTCGAGCGGCTTGACGGGCAGGATCGTGCTGAACGTCGAGTTCGCCGCGCTGTCTGCCGCGAGTCCGGCAAGCAGGTCGGCGAGCTTCGACGTCGAAAACGACGACGTCGATCCACCGCCCACACCGGTGAGCAGCGACGCGACTTGCGCCGGCTCCCGCGGGAGCTTGCCGAGCACGGCGTTGAATACCTCGTTGAACCGCGCCAGGCGAGCGTCGTCGCTTTCACCGTCGTCGAGGAAGGTCGCGAACGCGTTGGCTCCGGCGCCGTCCAGCCGCTGATTGCCGGCTGGAATGACGATCGTCGTCGTACCGTTCGGACCCGGCCTGGTGACGTCTTTGTCGACGTCGACCGTGACGCCGCCGAGTTTGTCGACGAGCGCTTGCAGGCCCTTCGTCGACAAGACCCACGAACCGTCGACGTCGACGTGCATGAGATCGGACAAGGTCATGCGAGGCAGGTTCGCTTGGCCGAGCGTCGAAGCCTGGCCGAACGGCATCGAGCCGAAACCCGGCACTTGCGAGATGACCGTCGACGGCACGAGCACCACGACGCCGGTCTTCGCCGCGGAGTCGTGCGCGATCAAAGCGCTATCGACGGCCGCCCCGAGGTCGCCCTTGACTTGTACGAGCAGCGTGCTTTGGGTGCGTCCGGTCGACACGTCAGAGCTGGTGGTGTGTTCTTTCGCTCCGCCGCCGTGACTCGCGACCGCCCAGGCGATCAGTGCCACCACGCAAGCGACGGCAACGGCGATCAAGAGCTGCTTGCGTCGGCGCTGCCGCTTTTCCAGCCGGGCAGCGCGGCGGGTGCCGCTGCCCCCACCGGGCACGATCGACTCGAAAGCCGCGGACGCTGTCGGCCCTGGGCGATCGAGGGTTGCCGTCCGCGTCGAGCGGGGCAGCTCTGGTGTCTCGACGTCCGGTAACGCTTCGTGACCGGCGTCAGCGAAAACCGCGGTGTCGTGTCGGCCGACGCTGCCGCGATGGCGGCCGTGCTTGCCGCTCACCGCGCACCGACCGTGTCGCGATAGAGCCCCCGCTTGGAGATGTACTGAACTATTCCGTCTGGCACGAGATACCAGATCGGCTGATTCCGCCGAACTCTTTCGCGACATTCGGTGGAAGATATGGCAAGTGCGGGAATTTCGAGGAGGCTGACTGCCTCATCGGGTAGGCCGGATGGCCCATCAAGAGTGTGTCCAGGTCGAGTGCAGCCGACAAAATGAGCTAGTTCGACCAGTTTGTCGGCGTTGTTCCATGTCATGATCTGCGCGAGCGCATCGGCACCGGTGATGAAGAAGAGTTCGACGTCGGGCTCGCCGGCCCCGGCGAAGTGCCGGCGCAGTTCGAGAAGTGTGTCGTAGGTGTAGGTCAAGCCGGGCCGGTCGATATCGATGCGGCTCACCGAAAACCGCGGGTTCGAGGCGGTCGCGATCACGGTCATGAGGTAGCGGTCTTCGCGTGGTGATACCACTCGGTCGGCCTTCTGCCACGGCTCGCCGGTCGGCACGAAAATCACTTCGTCGAGGTGGAACTCGCTTGCCACCTCGCTCGCTGCGACCAAGTGCCCGTGGTGGATCGGATCGAAGGTGCCGCCCATCACACCGATGCGCCGTGCGGTCATGGCGCCGACGTTAGCGCGCGGACGCCGGATACTCAGCGCACGTGGCCGTCGCCAACCACGACGAACTTCGTCGAGGTCAGCTCAGGAAGAGCCATCGGGCCGCGCGCGTGCAACTTCTGCGTCGAAATGCCGATCTCGGCACCGAAACCGAACTCGCCGCCGTCGACGAACCGAGTGGACGCGTTGACCAGCACGGCTGCCGCGTCGACGCGAGCCACGAATTCGCGGGCGGTGGCCTGCGAGCGCGTGACGATCGCTTCGCTGTGGCCGGTGCCGTGCTCGCTGATGTGCTCGATCGCGGCGTCGAGCGACGGCACGACCGCCGCGGCGATGTCGAGCGACAGATATTCGGTGTCCCAGTCGTCGTCGTTCGCCGGCACCACCGCCGGATCGACCCGCGCGACCTGTTCGTCGCCGTGCACGGTCACACCGGCGTCGCGCAACGTCGAAAGCGCGAGCGGCAAGAACGCGTCGGCAACATCGGCGTGCACGAGCAGCGTCTCGGCCGCGTTGCACACGCTCGGTCGCGAGGTCTTGGCATTGAGCAGGATGGACAGTGCCATCTCGAGGTCGGCGTCAGCGTCGACGTAAACGTGGCAGTTGCCTACGCCCGTCTCGATCACCGGCACGGTCGACTCGTCGACCACGCTGCGAATAAGCGCCGCTCCCCCACGCGGAATCAGCACGTCGACGAGCCCACGCGCGCGCATCAAATGCTTCGCCGACTCGTGCCCCGAGCCCGGTACAAGCTGCACGACGTCGGGCGCCATGCCCACCGACTCGATCGCGTCGCGCAACACCGCCACCAGCGCTTCATTCGACGATTGCGCGGACGACGAACCGCGCAGCAACACCGCGTTGCCGCTCTTGAGACACAGCGAGGCGGCGTCGACCGTGACGTTCGGACGCCCCTCGTAAATGATGCCGACGACGCCGAATGGCACCCTGATTTGCCGTAGTTCCAGGCCATTCGCCAACACGCTGCCACGAACCACCTCGCCAACCGGGTCGGGCAAACCGGCCGTCTTGCGAACGTCGTCGGCGATCGCCGCTACGCGTCTCTCGTCGAGCCGGAGGCGGTCGAGATACGCGGAAGTCGCGCCGGTCGCGGCGGCCCGATCGACGTCGGCTTGGTTCGCGGTCAGCACCTCGGCCGTTCGCGCGAGGAGCGCGTCGGCGACAGCGAGGAGCGCGGTGTCTTTGGTCTGTCGTGACGCGGCAACGATCGTCGACGCGGCCGCCCGGGCGCGTCGGGCTACGTGCAGGAATTCAGCGGCTTCGTCGGCTGGCATGGCCATAAGAATACGGCGAAAGCCTGATTAGAACGGCCGCCAGCCACCAGCCGGCGCCACCAACGGCACCGCGGAATCACCGCCGCGACTTTGGAAAAGCTCGCGCTCGACCACCTCGACGCCGAGCACCTGCCACGCCGGGAGCCCGGCCGTATGACGGTGCTCGCCCCAAAGCCGCAGCGCCATCGCGGCCGCGTCGGCGCAATCGGAAGCTTCTTCCCAGTAGCGGACTTCGGCTCGACTGTTGCTGTAACGCCCCGACAACAAGAAGGGTTGCTCGCTTGACAACCGCTCGAGCGCCGCCTTCACGACGGTGCTGTCGATCGGCTCACCGCCGACGGTGAGCATCACGTGCCACAGCTTCGACTGCGGCCTGGCCACCCTGCCTCCTCGGGCGTCGCCCCGCTGATCGTTCCGTCGCTGGTCAACGTGCATAGTTGACCAGCTACGCGGGGCGAGCGGAGGCGTTTTTCCCGAAGTCGTGGATGTGAATCCGCTAACGCCGGACGAGCACGACGAGGTCGTCACGATGCACGACCTCGCGCTCGTAAGCGGCGCCGAGCTGTTTGGCCAACTCCCGAGTAGACCTGCCGAGCATGGTCGGCAACTCCGTGGAGTCGTAGTTCACCAAGCCGCGCGCCACGCGTCGTCCGGTCTCGTCGACGAGGTCGACCGGGTCGCCCGACGTGAAGTCGCCGGCGACCGTCGTGATGCCCGCCGGGAGAAGCGAAAGCCGCCGTTCGACCACGGCCGCGACCGCCCCGGGATCGAGAGTGAGCGTTCCGCGCGACGCGGTCGCGTGCGCGAGCCACAGCAACCGTGACGACCTTCGTCGTCCGGTCGGATGAAACAACGTGCCCACCCGATCGCCGGCGAGGGCTTTCGACGCGGACGCCGTCGCCGTGAGCACCACCGGGATTCCGGCTGACGTCGCGAGCCGCGCCGCCTCGATCTTGGTCACCATGCCGCCGGTGCCGATACCCGCCTTGCCGATACCGCCGACGTCGACGCCGTCGAGGTCGCGCTCGCCGAATACCTCGTCGATCCGCCGCGACCCCGGACGGTTCGGCGGGGCGGTGTAGAGCGCGTCGACGTCGGACAGCAGCACCAGCAAGTCGGCGTGCGCCAAATGCGCGACGAGCGCGGCCAGCCGATCGTTGTCGCCGAACCGCAGCTCTTCGGTGACGACCGTGTCGTTCTCGTTGACGATCGGCAGCACGCCCAACTCGAGCAGCCGGTTCAACGTGCGCTCGGCGTTGCGGTAGTGGCTTCGGCGGATGACGTCGTAGGAGGTCAGCAGAAGCTGCCCGACGCGCACGTCGTGACGGCTGAACGCCCGGGCGTACGCCTCGACGAGCAGGCCTTGCCCGACACTCGCCGCTGCTTGTTGTGTGGCAAGGTCGCGCGGACGCCGCCGCAACCCGAGCGGCTCGATGCCGGTGGCAATCGCGCCCGACGACACCAGCACGCACGAGCTGCCGGCGTCTCGGCGCGCGACCAATGCTTCGGCAAGTGACGCGATGTTGGCCTCGTCGACGCCGCCCGCGGGTCTCGTCACCGACGACGAGCCGATCTTGACGACAACCCGCTTGGCATGCGCGATCGCGGCACGGACGTCTTCGGCACTCGGCACTGTTTGACTCACCGTCCGCCGAGCCGGGAGTCGGAGCCGCGAGGCCCGAACCGATGCTCGGGGCCGGAGAGCAAGCCGGGTTCGTAGTCGAACGAAACGTCGCCGATCACGACCTCGGCGCCGGGCAGCGCGCCCGATTTGGCCAACGCGTCTTCGACGCCGAGCCGGTTCAGCCGGTCGGCCAGATACCCGACGGCCTCGTCGTTGCTGAAGTCGGTTTGCTTGATCCAACGTTCGGGCCGCTCGCCCCTCACCACGAACCGATCACCGTCGCGGACGACGGAGAAGCCGGCGTCGTCGACGGCTCTCGGCCGCAGCACGATGCGCGTCGGCTCGAGGATCGGCCGCTGCGCGCGTGCGCGCTCGACCACCTCGGCCATCGCGAACATCAACTCGCGCAGCCCCTCGCGCGTCGCCGCGCTGACCTCGACCACTTTCAGGCCGTGCGCCTCGAGTTCGGGCCGCACGATGTCGGCAAGTTCGCGCGCGTCGGGCACGTCGACCTTGTTCAGCGCGACCAATCTCGGCCGCTCGTGCAGCGGCACGCCGCCGAGGTCTGTCTCGTCGTAGGCGGCGAGTTCGTGTTCGATCGCTTCAAAATCGCTGACCGGATCGCGATCAGGCTCGATGTTCGCGCAGTCGATCACGTGCACGAGAGCCGCGCAGCGCTCGACGTGGCGCAAGAACTCGAGACCCAGCCCCCGCCCCTCGCTCGCGCCTCTGACCAAACCGGGCACATCGGCGACGGTGAACCGGACGTCGCCTGCCTCGACGACACCCAGATTCGGGATCAGCGTGGTGAACGGATAGTCGGCGATCTTCGGTTTGGCAGCCGACATGGCAGCGATCAGCGACGACTTCCCGGCATTCGGATAGCCGACTAAGGCGATATCGGCGACGGTCTTGAGTTCGAGGACGACGTCCTTCACCTCGCCAGGCTCGCCGAGCAGCGCGAAACCGGGCGCCTTGCGGCGCGGTGAGGCAAGAGCCGCGTTGCCGAGGCCGCCGCGACCGCCGTTGGCCACGACGTACGTCGTGCCGACGCCGACCAGGTCGGCGAGGACGGTGCCCTGATCGTCTTTGACGACGGTGCCGTCAGGCACCGGCAACACCAGGTCTTCGCCGTCAGCGCCGCCGCGGTTACTGCCCTGACCTGCTTTTCCGGAGGTCGCCCGCCGGTGCGGCGCGTGATGGAACGCGAGCAACGTAGTGGTGTCGGGATCAACGACAAGAGCGACGTCGCCACCGCGGCCGCCGTTGCCGCCGTCGGGCCCGCCCAACGGCTTGTACTTCTCGCGCCGGATCGAAGCGCAACCGTGGCCGCCATCCCCGGCGCTGGCGTGCAAGACGACGCGGTCGACAAATGTCGGCATCGCGCCCTCCTGGCTTGCCCGGTAAACGAAGTCGCGCTTAGAACTTTTGCCTAGACGAATCGCGCCTAGACGGCGCCCGGGCGGACCGTTGTGGAGTGCCTACTCGGCAGCAACGACATTGACGACCCGGCGACCCCGCGCGGTGCCGAACTCGACGGCACCCGCCGCGAGCGCGAACAGCGTGTCGTCTTTACCGCGACCGACGTTCGCGCCGGGGTGGAAGTGCGTGCCGCGCTGGCGCACGATGATTTCGCCGGCGCCGACCTGCTGGCCGCCAAACCGCTTCACGCCAAGCCGCTGCGCATTGGAATCGCGGCCGTTACGGCTGGATGAAGCACCTTTTTTGTGTGCCACGTTCGGCCTACTTCCCGGTCTCGATACCAGTGACCTTCACGCGGCTGTGCTGCTGACGGTGGCCCTGCCGCTTGCGGTAACCGGTCTTGTTCTTGAACTTGAGAATTGAGATCTTGGGGCCTTTGGTGTGGTCGACCACCTCGGCGGTGACTTTCACCTTGCCGAGCGCCTTCGCGTCGCTCGTCACGGTGTCGCCGTCGACCACGAGCAGCGCCGGCAGCGTGAATGTGCTGCCCGGGGCGCCATCGACCCGGCCGACCTCGACGACGTCGCCGACGGCCACCTTGTGCTGCGTGCCGCCGCTACGCACGATCGCGTACACCGCGCAACTCCTGACTGCTCGACATGAGGGTTGACTCCCGGGGCCCGGCGAACCGATGACGGCGAATCAACGACATCAGTGCATCGAGCACGCAGGAACAGCGCACCAAGGCGCGCCGGGTTCCAAGGGTACTGGATCGGGCGCGTGGCGGGTCAAACCGGGGCCAGCGCGCCACGGTCACGGGCACCGCCTTCGGCGCCGAGTTCAGGCGGCGATCCGCGATTAGCGTCCCCATGCCGATCCGGGATGGCAAGATAGCCCGGTGCCGCGTGACCACTGGTGGGCCGCCCTCCTCCTGCCAGCCGCGTTAGCGGTTAGTTGCACCGCGGTTCCCGCCCAGCCATCCGCCCCTGCACCGACTCGAAGCGTCTTCTCGACGATGTCCGAAAGCAGCCCGCCGACGAGCGCCGGCGCCGCGTCGTCCAGCCCATCGACTGGCTCGTCATCGCCGTCGTCGGCGTCGTCGTCGCCGTCATCGGCATCGTCATCACCGTCATCACCGTCGTCGCTGCCGGCGCCCGACGGACCGATGACACGGGTGCACGCGATGCTCGACCACCTCGACCCGAAATCGGTCGTGGCGACGAACACCGGCCTGTTCTTCGCCCAGAACATGATGTATCTGCACACGGTCAACGTGTACGACCGCGACTACCGGCTTGTGAAGGTAATTCCCGATACCGTGCGGCTTTCCGACTTCGGATACCCGGGGTATCCGGGCACGTATAAGGGGGCGCCGGTCGAGGCGGCGGTGATTCCCGACGGCTCGCACGTTTACGTGTCGAATTATTCGATGGACGGGGCCGCGCCTTTCGACCGCGAAGGCTCCGACACTTGCAAGAGCACCGACCATTACCCCAACAGCTTCGTCTACCGAATCGACACTTCTACCTTGCGCATCGACCAAGTCATCGAGGTTGGGGCCGTCCCAAAGTTCCTCGACGTGACCCCCGACGGCAAATACCTGCTCGTGTCGAATTGGTGCTCGTATTCGCTGAGCGTGGTCGATGTCGCGAGCGGTAAAGAGCTGCGACAAGTCCCGCTCGGACCATTTCCTCGCGGCATCGCCGTCGACCCAACGAGCCGCACGGCATATGTGGCCGTGATGGGCAGCACGCGGATCGCTGTCGTCGATCTGGATTCCTTTGCCGTGTCGTGGATATCTCACGTCGGCGACGCGCCGCGCCACATCGTCATCAGCCCCGACGGCCGATGGCTGTATGCGACGATCAACGGCGACGGAGTCGTCGACAAGATCGACCTCAAGAGCCGCGAGGTGGTGAAACGAGTCGCGACCGGCAACGCTCCACGTAGCATGACCATGTCGCCGGAAGGTAAATACATTTACGTCGTGAATTACCTGTCCGCCTCGGTCAGCAAGGTGCGCACAAGCGATATGCGCGTCATGCAGACGGTCAAAACTTACGACAAGCCGATTGGCATCACGTATGACAATGCGACTCACCACGTTTGGGTCGCCTGCTACAGCGGCGCCATCGTCGTTTTCCAGGACGGCGCGCCGGTACCCGGCTCGTAACCGCCACGTTCGCCGTCGTCGGAGTCGCCGAAAACACGCGAGGTCTGTCGGCGCCTCGACGTGGCTGCAAACCGAAGGGGCGTGGCGTTTGTTACCCGTATTTTCGACTCTTTCACGGCGCTAAATCACGTTGCCGGCGGCGGTCGCGACCGCCGGGCTTATGGCGGTCGCGATTCAGCGGTCGGCGTGCTCAAGGAGGTGGCCGTCGACTACAACGCCGCCATGGTCGGCACGCTCGCGGGCTTGTACGCGTACTACGGGCAAAACCAGCCGATGACGTCGTTCACACCGCCGCCGGAGCCCGTCACCGACTCCTACTACACGACGGCGACGATGAACCAAGACAGCGACTAAGGTACTCAACTCACCATGAACATCACCAACACGGCGAGCGACCCGCCGCATTTCGAAACCGACATGAGCGCGCGGGTGTATTTCGACATCAGCTCGGTCTGGGCGCACGGTCAGACGATCGGCGATATCTCGACGCCGATCTATTACGACGCCGCCGGCCACATCGACGGAACGCCCACGCGCACAGCGCTTCCGCGCAACTTGAGGAAGGAGGGTGGGGCCGCGCGGCGGCCCCCACCGCATGCGTTGACGGCAGCCGTTCACGCGACGCGGCGTTCTTCGCTTGACGCTGGAAGGCGCTTGACGACGACTAAGCGCTTGACCGAGGACTATGCGTGCGCGAGTTTGACGTGCGCGCGCAGACGGCCGACGTCGAATGCGACGTGCGTGCAGTGCTCGCACAACCACACACCCGAGGGGATGACGACGCGCCACTTCTGCAGATCTTCGCGCGCGCATTGGAAGTAGTACGCGCGAAAGACCTTGCGTACCAGGCCTTGAAACACTCGCACCACCATCACGGCCGAAACGATACCGCGCAAAGTTCAGCGATCGTGAGCTGACCGCCAGGCTGTGTCGTTCGTCACTCGTCGAGTACGACACATCGCCGAGCGAACATGGGTGTGTTTTCCTCTAGCGGCGTACGGCCCTCGATGCAAGGGTCGCAAGTAAGCGCCACCTAGGCGTTGGCTTCAGGAAGGGGGCCACCGTGAGCGTTTTCGTGCTGCTGCGGGCCCAGGGAAACGGCAAAGAACTTGAGAGCTTCGCGCACAAAAATCCCCAGACCATCAAGAAGATCGCTGACCGGGCGCGCGAACACGGCGTCGAGCGCCATCGCTTCTTCAGCACCGACGACGAACTGCTCGTCGTCGACGAATGGCCGAGCGCCGAGGCGTTTCAACGATTCTTCGACGAGAATTCGGCGGACATCAACGACATGATGGCCAAGAGCGGTGTGACCGGCCAGCCGTCGATCACGTTCGCCAACTACGTCGGCGCCGGAGACGACATCGGCTGAACCGCACGACGCGTTCCCCCGGCCTCGAAACGATCCGTCGCGCGAAACTTACTGACGCGGAAAAGCTCGTGCGCGGAAAACATCGCGCGGAAATGAGTTACGCGGCAGGCGCGTCGCCGGGGTCAGACGGAACTGTCGCTCGGCGCCGGCTCGGCGACCGCGGCGGCCGCCCTCGAGCCGCCCCGGCGACGTCCGCCTCGGCGAGTGCGTGAACCGCCAGCCGCCGCGCCATGAGAAGCGGCGACCGGAACAGGCTCGGCGTCGGGTGACGTCGAGTCGACCTCCGGGCCGGCATCAAGCGTGCTCGCCGACGCCTGCGCGATGGCTCCGTCTACCTCGGCCGCCGTAGCCTCGGATTCAGAAGGACGCCTGCCGCCTCGGGGCGGGGCCGGCTTCGGTGTTATCGCGCGCGGCGGCCGATGGACCACCGGGTCAGTGTGCACGATGACGCCTCGACCGTTGCAGTGCTCGCAGACCTCCGAAAACGCCTCCAGCAAACCGGTTCCGACGCGCTTGCGGGTCATCTGCACGAGACCGAGCGAGGTCACTTCGGCAACCTGATGCTTGGTGCGGTCGCGGCCAAGACATTCGACGAGGCGACGCAACACGAGGTCGCGGTTGCTTTCGAGCACCATGTCAATGAAGTCGATGACGATAATGCCGCCGATGTCGCGCAACCGGAGCTGGCGCACGATCTCTTCCGCCGCTTCGAGATTGTTCTTGGTGACCGTCTCTTCCAAGTTGCCGCCCTTGCCGATGAAGCGGCCGGTGTTGACGTCGATCACGATCATCGCCTCGGTGCGGTCGATGATGAGATAGCCCCCACTGGGCAGCCACACCTTGCGGTCGAGCGCTTTCGCCAACTGCTCTTCGACGCGATAGTGCGCGAAGATGTCCTCTTCAGAGGTCCAGCGCGACACGCGCTGCATCAGGTCGGGCGCCACGTGCGCGACATACGCCTCGACGGTGTCCCACTCTGATTCCGCCTGCACGACGAGTGCGTTGAAATCTTCGTTGAAGATGTCGCGGATCACGCGAATCGTGAGGTCGGGCTCTGAATACAGCAGCGTGGGCGCGTTACCGCCCTCGGCTTTGCGCTTGATGTCGTCCCATTGGGCGCTGAGCCGGGCCACGTCGCGCGCGAGTTCTTCTTCGGAGGCACCTTCCGCGGCCGTGCGGACGATGACGCCGGCCCCTTCGGGCATGACCTTCTTCAAGATTGACTTCAGCCGCGACCGCTCGACGTCAGGCAGCTTGCGGCTGATGCCCATCATGGAGCCCTCAGGCACGTACACGAGGTAGCGGCCGGGCAAGCTGACCTGGCTGGTGAGCCGGGCCCCTTTGTGCCCGATGGGATCCTTCGTGACCTGCACGAGCACGGCCTGACCTGACTTCAACGCCGACTCGATGCGGCGCGGCTGGCCTTCGAGCCCGGTCAAGTCGAAGTTCACTTCGCCGGCGTAGAGCACCGCGTTGCGGCCCTTGCCGATGTCGACGAACGCGGCCTCCATACCAGGCAGCACGTTTTGCACACGACCGAGGTAGACGTTGCCGACCATCCGGTTGGCGGCGGCGGTGCTCACGAAGTGCTCGACGAGGATGCCGTCTTCGAGGACGCCGATCTGCGTGCGATCGCCACGCTGCCGAACGGCCATCACCCGGTCGACCGACTCGCGGCGAGCGAGAAACTCCGCCTCGGTGAGCACCAAACCCCGGCGGCCCCGGCGAATCTGCTCGCGACCCTCGCGGCGACGCTGCTTCTTGGCTTCGAGCCGAGTCGAGCCCTTGATGCCTTGCGCGCCGGCCCGTTCGTGCTCGCGCGGCTCACGAATCCGGACGACCGTGTTCGGTGGATCGTCGGGCGCGTGGTCGTCGACCTCGCCGGCCGCGCCGCGGCGACGGCGACGACGGCGACGATGGGTGGACTCCCCCGACTCGCCGTCGCGCGAGTCGTGCGACGTCTCGTCGGCTTCCTCGCCTGATCCGGGCTCAGCACCGGCAAGATCAGCGGCGCCGGCAAGATCGGCATCGCTGGACGTCGGCTCCGCGGTGGCTTGCTCGCCGTGGCCGCGACGGCCGCGGCCACCTCGGCGCCGCCGGCGCCCCGCATCGCCGGATTCCTCGGCGCTGGCGTGGTCGGCGGTCTGCTCGCCGGTGGCTTCGGCTGCCGGCGCCCGTCGCCCGCGCCGAGGTAGCGCCGCCTCGGGCTCGGGCGCTTGGAACAGCACGGTCGGGATGGAGTGCGCCGGCTCAGCGGCGCCAACTGCCCCTGCAAGAACTCCCGCCGCGCCAGCGGTCTCGCCGGCGACCACGGCATCGGAACGACCACCGGCGCGCCGGCGCGCGGTGCGCTTGGCGGGTGACTGCTCTGCTAGGCCTGCTAGCTCTGCTGGCTCTGCTGGCTCTGCCGCCTCGGCAGAAGCGTCGGGTTTCTCCTTCGGCGGAGCCTCGGCGGTTTTCTTGGCCACGCGCTTGCGCGGCGCCCGCGCCGCACCTGGGTCGGGCGCCGAGGTCTCGGCGCCGAACGCGGGGACGTCTGCCGCCGACTCCGCGCCAGCCGTGCCATGCGGCGAATCTGGCGTCGCGGCTGCCTTCTTCGTGACGCGGCGTCGACGCGCCGGCGCACCCTCCGATACGGGGGCGTCGGCAACCGCGGAGTTCGACGTCGTCGAAAGATCAGGCTGGTTGTCGTAAGGCTCGTTTTCGAGCATGAACAAAGTCTTCCCGTCGGGCTCCCGGGCGCCGCTCGAAGCGGCACCGCACGAGAGCAATTCGTGTGGTTCGCACCGCGACCGGACCGTTGGCGCGTGATTCGTGCCAACCGCGCAGGTCGCGCCGCAAGTCTCTTCGGCGACGACGCTCGTCAGGTCGAAGCGCTGGCTGCGGCGCGGTGAACGGCTGCCTGCTCAAAGGACGAGCTGGCGGCACGCTCCCTGTCGGGCTCCAGCGGATCGGCGAGCCGACCAGCATCGTCGAGGTGGCCCTGCGCGAGCCGCGTCACGAGCGGTGACAGCGGCGGCGCCGGATTTCGCGAGTCGCGGAAGTCACCCACCAAGCGAATACCGGTCACAACGTCGTCGGGTCGAACAGCAGGTGTGACGTGCCGCACGACCATGTCGAGTATCGCACAGCCGCCCGCTTCGTCCGAATCAACCACGCCGGATTCGGCGCGAACATCGACGCGGACGACGGGACCACGCGCGTCGAGGGTGCGGCGTCCGTCTTTGAGGAGGCGCTCAACTGGAACCTCGGCGGCGGCGAGAAACGCGGCGACCGCCTCCCGCGCTGCCTCGGGCGCCACGCCAGGCAACTCGACCAGCCAGTGCGAAGCGTCGATGCGGTCGGCCAGCGAATCGCCGCTCGCCTCGACCACGTCGATCACGTCGAACCCGGGTGGCAGCGCATCGCCGAGCGCGGCCCGGACGTCGTCGGGCTGGCAGCGCCGGGTCACGCCGATCTCGAGGTACTCGGCCTCGCTGGCCGCGCCGGTCGACGCGGCGCCGACGTAGGAAATCTTCGGGTGCGGCGAGAAGCCCGCGCTGTAGGCGATCGGAACGCCCGCGCGCCGAACCGCCCGCTCGAACACCCGCTGGAAGTCGCGGTGCGAGGTGAACCGCAGCCGCCCCCGCTTGGCGTAGTGCACGCGCAGCCGCTGCACGGTCGGTACAACTTCCCGGTCTGGTGTTCGGGGCATCTCACGGCGCCCGGTTGTCGACGACGGTGAGGGGAAGCAGCGAACGACCGGTGGGGCCGATCTGGATGTCGGTGCCCATCGTGTCGCAGACCCCGCAGTCGAAGCACGGGGTCCAGCGGCAGTCGTCAACCTCGACCTCCGACAGCGCGTCTTGCCAGTCTTGCCAGAGCCAGTCTTTGTCGAGGCCTGAGTCGAGGTGATCCCACGGAAGAATCTCGTCGCGCCGGCGCTCACGCGTAGTGAACCAGTCGACATCAACGGGCTCGTCGCGCAACGCGACGTCGGCGGCGTTCATCCAGCGGTCAAAGGAGAAGTGCTCGCTCCAGCCGTCGAAACGGCCACCATCGAGCCACACTTGCTTGATGACACGGCCGACTCGGCGATCGCCACGCGAAAGCAAGCCCTCGACGATGCCGGGTTTACCGTCGTGGTAGCGAAAACCGACCGCCTTGCCGTAGTGCTTGTCGGCCCGAATGGCGTCGCGCAGCTTCGCCAACCGCACGTCGGTGGTCTCGTGATCGAGTTGGGCCGCCCACTGAAACGGCGTGTGCGGCTTCGGCACGAAGGCGCCGATCGACACCGTGCACGCGATATCGCGGCTGCCGCTCGCCTTGCGGCCGGCCTCGATCACCTTGTGTGCCAGCCCGGCGATTTGCACGACGTCGTCGTCGGTCTCGGTCGGCAACCCGCACATGAAATAGAGCTTCACCCGCCGCCAGCCTTGCGCGTAGGCGGTCGTGACGGTGCGAATCAGATCTTCTTCGGTGACCATCTTGTTGATGACCTTACGCATGCGCTCGCTGCCGCCCTCAGGGGCGAAGGTAAGCCCAGAACGCCTGCCGTTACGAGAAAATTCGTTGGCCAAATCGACGTTGAACGCGTCGACGCGGGTCGACGGCAGCGACAATGACGTGTTCGTGTGCTCGTAGCGATCGCCCAATTGCTTGGCTATCTGGCCGATCTCGGAATGGTCGGCGCTCGACAGCGACAACAAGCCGACTTCGGAAAACCCGCTTTCGCGCAGCCCGCACTCGACCATCGACCCGATCGTATCGATCGAACGTTCGCGCACCGGCCGGGTGATCATGCCCGCTTGGCAGAACCTGCAACCCCTCGTGCAGCCGCGGAAAATCTCGACGCTGAAGCGCTCGTGAACCGTTTCTGCCAGCGGCACAAGCGGTTTCTTCGGGTAGGGCCACGCGTCGAGATCCATCAGCGTGTGCTTGCTGACCCGCGCCGGAATGCCATCGCGATTCGGCGTCACGGCGTCGATGTGGCCGTCGGCGCGGTACGTCACGTCGTAGAACCGCGGAACGTAGATGCCGCCGGTTTTTGCCAGCCGATACAGCAATTCTTCACGCCCGCCGGGGCGGCCCTCATGCTTCCAGTCGCGCAAGATTTCGCTGATGGCGACGACAACCTGCTCGCCGTCGCCGAGCACGACGGCGTCGAGAAAGTCGGCGATCGGCTCGGGATTGAACGCGGCGTGTCCACCCGCGATGACAAACGGGTGGTCGTCGCCGCGGTCGGCCGCTTCGAGCGGGATGCCGGCGAGGCTCAGCGCATTCAGCATGTTCGTATAGCCGAGCTCGGTCGAAAACGAGAAGCCCAGGACGTCGAAAGCCCCGACCGGCCGGTGCGCGTCGACGCTGAACTGCGGAATGCCGTGCTCGCGCATCAAGGCCTCGAGGTCGGGCCACACCGCGTACGTGCGCTCGGCCAGCGCGTAGTCGAGCTCGTTGACAACCTCATACAGGATTTGCACGCCCTGGTTCGGCAGGCCCACCTCGTAAGCGTCGGGGTACATCAAGCACCAATGCACGTCACACGACGTCCAGTCTTTGACGACCGCGTTCAGCTCTCCCCCGACGTATTGCACCGGCTTGCTTACCCGCATCAGCAGCGGCTCGAGACGGGGAAACACCGACTGCGGCGACTGGGCGTGCTCAAGCGTGGAAGTCACGATTCGAACCCTCCGGCAGACAGGGACGTCGGTCAGACGCTAGGCGTCCGCTCCAGGGTAGCCCGCGACAGCTCAGCGCACCGAGCCGGACGCCGCTACAGCACGGCCGAAGTCGGCCCGGCCTTGGTCTGGATGTGCACGTTTTGCAGCAACCCGATCGCGAGCATGCTCGCGAAGACCGACGAGCCGCCGTTCGAGACGAACTGAAGCGGGATGCCGGTGACCGGCATGATGCCGAGGTTCATGCCGATGTTCTCGAACGTCTCGAAGGCGAACCAGCAGACGACGCCTGCCGCCACCACCCGGCCGAACAGATCGGGCGCCCGCAAAGCGATCCGGAGCCCGCGCCACATGATGACGGTGAACAGCAGGATGATCGCCGCGCCGCCGATGAAGCCGAGTTCTTCGCCGGCGACCGAAAAAATGAAGTCGGTGCTCGCGGCGTACACGTGCTGGCCGTTGATCTGCGGCCCGTGGAACAACCCTGAGCCGGTCATGCCGCCCGAGCCGATTGCGACCCGAGCCTGATATGCGTTGTAGTTGATGCCCGCGATGTCTGTATCGGGATGCACGAAGCCGGTCAACCGGTCCATCTGGTAGCCGTGCAAGATGCCCAGCTTGACCACCAGCACCGCCCCGATCGCCATCGCGATGCCGAGCCCGGCGAGCCACCTCGTGGGCGCGCCGCCGATCGCCAGCACCCCGAACATGATGACGAGCAAGACCAACATCGTGCCGGTGTCGTTTTGCAACAGCACCAAACCCATCGGGATCGCCACCAAAATCAAGGCGCGGACGACGTCGACGTCGCCCACCTCCAGGCGCTCGCGTCTCTTCGCGTTGAAGAGCATCGCGACGAGCACGATGATTGCCACTTTCGAAAATTCCGCCGGCTGAATGTCGCCGATGCCGCCGGGAAGCCTGATCCAGGCTTTGGCGCCGTTGACGTCGGTGCCGATGGCGAACGTCGCAAGCACACCGAGGAGTCCGAGCACATAGATGACCGGGGCCGCCGATCGCATCGCGCGGTAGTCGGCGAGCGAGGTCAACACCGCGAACACGAACCCGACGGCCAGAAAGACCGCCTGGTGCTCAGCCACGTGAAACGGATGCGTCGGGTTCGCTGGCTTGGTCGCGGCGGCGACGAGTAAAACGCCGAGCATCGAAAGGCTCAACACAGCCGCCCACAACACCCAGTCGCTGTAGCGCAGCTTCGAATCCTTGCCGAGCAGGCCCTCACTCGGCGGCGGTGTGGTGCGCGGCCGCGTCAGACCACGCTTGGCGATCGTCGTGTCAGGGCGCGCGAGCGAACTCACCCGCTGCACGTTCCCGCGGTTCAGGTTCCAGGGTGCGCTCATGACGCCCACGTCCGACCGGGCGGGCCGCTGTAACGGTCGGGCGGCGGGGCGAGCACGCCGAGCGCACCGAGCGCTTGGGGCACAGCAGAACCGCTCGTCACGGCCGCGGGTGGCGAGGATGGTGCCGCCGATGCCACCGGCTTCGGCATCAGGTTGGGCAAGGTCGCGGGCGGGGCGCCGTTCGGCATCGCCGGGCCGGCGGCCGCGAACATGTCGTGTGGGTTGTAGCCGGACGACGACGGCGAGCCGTCGAGGCCGAACAGCCCGTCGTAAATTTGCCGGACGGCGGGCGCCGCCGTTACGCCGCCCTGGCCGCCTTGCGAGACCATGACGACGACCGCGTACTGCGCCGGCTGATCCTTGGGACCGCCGAACGACGCGAACCACGCGGTGTCGATCTTGCCTTGCACTTCGGCGGTTCCGGTCTTGCCGCCGATCGTGTACTGGTCGAGCGGAAAACCGAGAAACGCCGCATAGCCGGTGCCGTGTGGTTCGCTCACGACACTGTGCAGCGCGTTCTGCAAATAACCAATGACGTCCGCCGACACGTCGAGCTTGCGTGACGGCGCGTCGATGGTTTTCAGCACCTTGCCGTCGGGCGCGACGATCGCTTTTCCGATGCGCGGGGTGAAAAGCGTGCCTCCATTGCCGAGCGCCGCGTAAGCAAGCGCGAGTTGGAGCGGTGAGACGGTGACCGTTCCCTGTCCGACGGCAAAGTTGAGCGCGTCGCCCTGCCGGTACTTCGCGCCGTCTTGGCAATTCTCCTCGTCGTATTGACGGAACGTCGGGTTAGGCTCTGTCGATGCCTGCGCGCACCACAGCTCGTGGTTCTTGTTCCAGGCGTCGATCTTGTCTTGCCGGCTGACGATGCTCCCGGTGGCGTCGATCGGCAAGTCGATGCCGGTGTCCTTCCCGAGACCCCAAATCGTTGCCTCGTTTATCAGCGCGTCACGCGGGTGCGCTACCGGATTCATGCTGCCGTCCGCGCGCCACAAGGTATCAGCAATTTTGTAGAAGAACGTGTCACAGGAAATCTTGAGGGCCTGAGCAAACGAGATGGAACCCCAACCGGACTCGCCCTCGAAGTTTTGGTAGCCGAGATATTTGCTAGGGCAATCGTAAGTACCCGACAAGGAGTAATACGGCGTGGTGACCGCGCCAGCCGTGCTGATCACCTTGAACGTCGAACCGGGCGCGTACTGGCCCTGAATAGCCTGCGAGAACAACGGTTTTCCGGGCGCGTGTAGCAGCGCGTCGTAGGTCTTGGGGTCGATGCCCGTGCCGTCCCAAACTCCGGGATCGTAGGTCGGGTAATTGGCGGCCGCGATGACATGACCGGTGCGGACGTCAACCACGACCGCCGCGCCGGCGTCGGCAGGCACCGTCATGGTTTGACCGAACAACCGCTGTGGCACCGTACGCGCGCGGTTGACCGCGTCAGCAAGCGCCTGCTCGGCGATCGCCTGCACGCGCGCGTCGATGCTCGTCACCAGTTGGGCTCCGGGCACGGGGGCGACGTCTTTCACCGTCTCGATTGGGTTGCCAGCAGGATCGACGCGCACCGTGCGGGTGCCCATCGTGCCTTCGAGATACTGGTTGTACTCGGCTTCGAGGCCGTCTTGCCCGATCACGCCACCCGCGCCGGCGGCATCTTTGAGTGCGGTTTGCTCCGCGTCGTCCTTGGCGTTCTTGATGTCGTCGGCGGTGATTTTCCCTACGTGGCCGAGCAATTGTGCCGCTGAGGCACCGAGCGGCGCCGGGTAGGTGCGCAGGTCTTGCACCTGCGCCGTAATCCCGGGGAATTCCTCCTGCTGTTCCAACACTTGCAATGCGATGTCGGTGGCGCGCTGCGCGGCGTCCGGGGTGCTGTTGTCGATGGTGACAAGCGGGATCGGCTGCAACGGCGAGCCCGTCCAGCAACCGGGGTTTTTCTTGGGCGCGTCAGCGTGATATTTCGCGTAGTCGCACAACGTCGCGCGAGCGTCGAGCTGGTCGGCGGGTACGCCGACGATTTTCGACAGCCGCTCGAACTCGTCGACGCGTTTCGGGTTTGGCTGGGGATTCTTGTCGGTGCCGATGTTCGCCTTCGGCAACTCGGTGCTCAGAGCGGTGATGACGAGCGCGCTGTCGTTGCGAGCCAACGGGCGGCCGACGTCGTCGACGATCATTCCGCGCGGGGCGACCGTCTGCACTTCGCGGGTGATCGAGTTGTCGAGTGCCGCCTTGTACTTGTCACCGGCGAGTGCCTGCATGTACCAAAGCCGGCCGATCAGCGTGATCGGCAGCGAAAACACGATGGCAGCGAGAATCACCAGGCGAAGCCGCGAACGGTCGTTCATGCGCGCACCACCTGCGACTGCAACCGGCGCGTGAGCGACATCACCCACGGCACGACGAACGGCGCCAGCAAGACGTCGTACGCGATCGAATACGGGACGTCAGCCACCAGGCCGCGCGCCCCGACGCGGTCGTCGCCGAGCACTCCGCCGACGACGCCGTACAGCAACGTGGCGACTCCCGCGGCAATCGCCACAGTAATCAGCGCGAGCAGCACGGAGTCGCGCGCTTCTTCTTGGAGCAGGCCGACCAGATATCCGATCAGGCAGAACACCAATGCGTAGCGGCCGATCAGGTGATCGGCGGGTGGCAGCAGGTCGACGGCGAGGCCGGCGAAAAAGCCGACGAACGAGCCTCCTACCGGGCCGAGCACTAAAGCGAGTGCCGCGACGACGAGCAACACGACATCGGGCGGCGCGCCTGGCAGGTTGAGCGGGGCGAGCACCACGACGTCGACCAGCGCCGCGACCAAAATCACGCCGGCGATGAACGCGACCTGTGCCGTCTTAGCCACCGGCACTCCCGGACGACGCGGGCGCCGGCGGCGGATTCGGCTTCACGTGTGGGATGACGCTTTGCGACGGACTTCGGGTGCCCGACGTCCCGCTTTGACCGGACGGCGCGACAGTGACCGTCGCGGTCGGCGTCGCCGTGACCGTGGCCGTCACGGTGGCTGTCGGGGGCGGCGGCTGTAGCAGACTGTCGCGCGGGTCGGTTCGCGGCGGCTCGACGACGACGCCGACGAGGTCGAGGTCGGTGAAGTTCACGTACGGTTTCACCGTTCCGCGCTGGACGTCGCCCGCGAGCGGGGACGTCGCCGTCGCCACGCTGCCGACCGGCACCCCCCAGACGAACGGCGTCTGGTCGGTCGAGCCGCGCGTGACCAAACCGTCGCCGGGCTTGACCCGCGACGCGGGATCGATGAGTTCCAAGCCCATGTCGTCTTTTTGCCGGCCGGTGACGACGCCCGTCGAACCGTCGGCTAATCGGACGCCGACGTGGAACTGCGGGTCGATTGCCAACAGCACGGTCGACGTCGACTTGCCGACGACGGTGAGCCGCCCGACCAGGCCGTCGCCGTTGAGCACGGTCATGTCGGGCTTGAGCCCGTCGATCGACCCGGCGTCGATCGTCGCCGTCCACTCGAAACCACTACCCGCTCCTACCGCAATCACCTGGGCCGGCACGAGCTTGTACTGCCCGACCGAGGAGACCCGCAACAACTTGTTCAGTTCGTCGACGCGCCGCTGGTCGAATGGCCGTTGACGCAGCTCTGACCGCAACTTCGAGATCTGGTCTTGGAGGCTGTTGATCTTACTGTGGTTGCTGCCGATCGACCCGACGGCGCCGATCGCGTGACGCACCGGCCGGACGACGTCCGCCGCCACCCGCTCGACGGGTCCGAACACCGACGCCGCCGCGCGACGGGCCGACCCGAAGACCCCCTGCCCATTAGCTCGGTAGTCGAGCGTAATCAAGGTGAACGCGGTCAAGAGCAACAGCGCGAGGATGAGTCTGGTCCGACGGCTGTCTCTCACGGTCGCACACGACGGTTCACGTCAAGTCGCCAGCAAACAAAACGGTGCGGGAGCGGCACGCCGACGCGGGGGTCAGTGGCCGCGAGGTTCGGAGATGAGAACCTGCTGCAGGGCCTCGAACTCCTCGATGCACTTGCCCGAACCCATGGCCACCGAATCGAGCGGACGCTCGGTGATGTGGATCGGCATGCCGGTCTCGTGGCGCAGCCGCTCGTCGAGGCCGGTCAGCAGCGCGCCGCCGCCGGTGAGCACGATGCCGCGGTCCATGATGTCGCCGGCGAGCTCGGGTGGGCACTTGTCGAGGGTGGTCTTCACGGCGTCGACGATGGCGTTGACCGGCTCGTCGATGGCTTTGCGAATCTCGGCCGCGCTTACCACGATCGTCTTCGGCAGGCCGCTCACGAGGTCGCGACCGCGAATCTCGGCGTGCGGCTCGTCCGGGGCTGGAAACGCCGACCCGATGGCCATCTTGATCTCCTCGGCGGTGCGCTCGCCGAGCATCAACGAGTATTCCTTCTTGACGTAATTGATGATCGAGCTGTCGAGTTCGTCGCCGCCGATGCGAATCGACTGGCTGGTGACGATGCCGCCGAGGCTGATGACCGCGACTTCGGTGGTGCCGCCGCCGATGTCGACCACCATGTTCCCGGTGGGCTCGTGCACCGGAAGCCCCGCCCCGATAGCGGCCGCCATGGGCTCTTCGATGATGAAAACGCGCCGGGCGCCGGCCGCGTATCCGGCGTCCTTCACCGCTCTTTGCTCGACGCCGGTGATGCCGCTCGGCACGCACACGACGACGCGCGGGCCGCGCGCCAGGTAGCGGCGGCGGTGCACCTTCTGGATGAAGTACCGGAGCATGCGCTCGGTGGTGTCGAAGTCGGCGATGACACCGTCCTTCAAGGGGCGGATCGCCACGATGTTGCCGGGCGTGCGGCCGATCATGCGCTTGGCCTCGATGCCGACCGCCAGGATGCCGCCGGTGTTGGTGTTGATCGCGACCACCGACGGCTCGTTCAGCACGATGCCGCGGCCGCGGACGTAGACGAGGGTGTTCGCGGTGCCGAGGTCGACGGCCATGTCTCGGCCGAGGAACGACAAGTTGGTTGACATGGGCGGCGAACCTTCCGATCGACGTGGTCTTACGGCCGACAGCGCGCGACGAGCACTGGCGAGCACTGAACGAGCACTGACGAGCACTGACGAGCACTGAAACGGCGCAGCCATGCTAAGGGATCGACCCTGCAATACCGAAAAACCCGCGCGATTCGCCGTGGCCGAGCGCTGAGGCCGCGCGGCCGCTACGAGGCCAGCTCCGGGAAGAACAGCGCGATCTCGCGGGCCGCCGACTCTGGCGAATCCGAGCCGTGCACAAGGTTCTCGGTAACGATCAATCCGTAGTCGCCGCGAATCGTGCCGGACGGCGCCTTCACCGGATCGGTCGGGCCCATCATCGCTCGCCATGTTTCGATCGCGCGCGGCCCTTCTGCGACTGCGGCGACGAGCGGGCCTGAGGTGATGAACTCGATCAGCGGCTCGAAGAACGGCTTGCCAGCGTGCTCGGCGTAGTGCCGCTCGGCCGTCGCCCGGTCGAGTGTGCGCAACTCGAGCGCCGCCAGGCTGAGGCCTTTGCTCTCGATGCGCCGCAACACCTCCCCCACCAGGCCGCGAGCCACACCATCTGGCTTGACGAGCACGAGCGTGCGCTCGAAATCTGACACGGGCTGCTCCATCGAACTCGGGACACGCAAGAACGCGTATGTGGCGCCGAGTGTATTGGTCCGGTGGACGATCTCTCGGTGGTCGTCAGTCACTTCAGCAGCAGGTGGCCCAACCGCCGAGCCGAGATGACGACGCCGACGAGCCCCATCGCGACCAGGTAGGCGACGTTGGCGAGGAGCGCCGGATGCGGATGACCGAGTACCAGAGCTCGCTGGATGTCGACCGCTTGGTAAAGCGGCGTCCAACGCACGATGCGGCCGATCACATCCGGATAAGTCGAGAGCGGGTAGAACGTCGCCGAGAACAAGAACATCGGCAGGATCGACAACGTGACCCATTCGAAGTCTTGCCAGCTGCGCATAAAAGTGGTGGCCGCCATCCCGCAGGCCGCGAACGCGAGCGCTTCGAGAATTGAGAACGGCAACGACAGCAGCACCCACCACGAATGCAGCAGGCCCATCGCCGCCATCACAATCAAAAACGCGCTCGAATAGATGACGCCGCGCAATAGCGCCCACGCGATTTCGCCGACCGCGACGTCGAGCGGGCCGAGCGGCGTGGCGAGCACCGCGTCGTACACCTTCGCGTACTTGATCTTCCAGAACACGTTGAACGTCGAGTCGTAGATAGCCCCGTTCATGGCGGACGACGCCAGCAGTGCCGGGGCGACGAACGCCGTATAGCTCACGATTTCGCCGGCGAACGAAAGGTCGGGCACCAGCTTGCCGAGACCCACGCCGATCGAAAGTAGATAGAACAGCGGCTCGAAAAAGCCGGACACGATGGTCAGCCAGGTACGCCGGTAGACCATGAGGCTTCGCTCGACGAGAACGTGGCCGCGTCGTCCGCCCAACCCGGCGAGCATGTCGACGGGCAGCACGCGAAGCGCGAGGCCGGTCATCGCTACACCGCCAGCCGCTTGCGAAAGAACTTCAGCGCGAAGAAATACCCGACGCCGGTAACGACGAGGAGGTAGACGACGTGGACGCCGACCAGCCACCATCCGCCCGACTCGAGGCTGCCCGTCGTGAGGTCACGGCACAGTTGCACACCGTGCCACAACGGGGTGATGTAAGCGATCGGGCGAATCACCCACGGCAGCTGTGTGACGCTGAAAAACGTGCCGGAAAACAAGAACATCGGCACGATGCCGAACCGCTGGATCGCGGCAAACCCGTAGTCGGTCTCACGGGTCGACGAATACGCGGTGATGGGCGCGGCAAAAGCCAGCCCGATCAGCACGCACACCGGTAACGCGAGAATCGCCAACGGTGTACGAACCGCTCCGAACGCGGCCACGATCGCGAGGTAAACACCCGACGCCATCGCAACGCGGGAAGCGATCCACAGCAAGTGGCCGACGAGAATGTCGCGCGGGCCCAGCGGGGTCGCCGCCATCGCGTGATAGTTGCGTATCCACTTGAAAGAACCGAGCACCGGATAGGTCGACTCCGCGGCGCCTGTCTGCATCGCCGTCGCCGCCAGCAGGCCCGGCCCGACGAACTCGAGATATGTCAATCCGCCGGTCCCGGAGCCGGTTTTCACCAATGACCCGAGCCCGACTCCCATCGCCGCGAGATAAAGCACCGGGCTGAGCAACGTCGTGATCGCGCTGCCGCGCCACGTGCGCCGGTACTGCAAGAGCCAGTACGCGTACGACCGGACGGCGGGAATGTCGCCGATGCCGCTCATTCGATGAGACTCCGGCCGGTCAACCGTAAGAAAACGTCTTCGAGCGTGCTGCGCCGCACCAGTACGGAGACCGGCAGAACGCCACGCGAATGAACGGCTTCAAGGCTTGCGTCGCCGTCGTCCGCGTAAAGCAAAACGCGATCGGGCAACACTTCGATGCGGTCGCCGAGACCGCTGAGTTTCTCGGCGGCAGTTTCGTTTTCTCCGAGCGCGAAGCGCAACTCGACGACGTCACGGCTCGAATAGCGCTCGATCAGCGCGCGCGGCGAGCCCTCGGCCGCGATACGGCCTTTGTCCATGACGACGAGGCGGTCGCACAACTGCTCGGCTTCGTCCATGTAATGCGTCGTCAGCACGAGCGTGACGCCGCGATGCTTCAAGCGCACCAGCCGATCCCATACGACGTGGCGGGCTTGCGGGTCGAGCCCGGTGGTGGGCTCGTCGAGCAGCAGCATCTCGGGCTCGTTGATGAGCGAGCGAGCAATCGTGAGGCGACGTTTCATGCCGCCCGACAGCGGTTCGACCTTGTCGTCGGCGCGGTCGAGCAGCTGGACGAAATCGAGCAGTTCGTCGGCGCGCCGGCGAATCAAAGCGCGCGGCAACCCGAAATACCGCCCGTATATCAGCAAATTCTCACGCACGGTGAGTTCGAGATCGAGGGTGTCGAGTTGCGGAACGACCCCGAGCCGGGCGCGAATGCGAGGGCCGTCGCGGCGCGGGTCGAGGCCCAAAATCCGCAACTCGCCATCGGACGGCGGCGACACGCACCCGATCATGCGCATCGTCGACGACTTGCCTGCGCCGTTCGGCCCCAGAAAGCCGAAAGCTTCGCCGCGCGCGACGTCGAGATCGATGCCGTCAACCGCGACGAACGAGCCGAAGCGCTTCACCAGGCCGCGGGCACGAATCAGCGGCTCAGGGGAGGCTTCCGTCATGGATCCCGACGCTACCGCGCGACGCGGTGCGTCATCGAACAGGTTCTTGCCCGCTCGTCATAACGCGCGCCTGAACGTACCGTGGAAGACAGGGGTCGTCCGCGAGCGAGGAAGTTGTGTCCGGCCCGAACAACTGGCTGTTTTTGATCACACTGGCGGTCGCCTTCGCCGGCCTGCTGGTATGGCTCGCACGCGCCCGCCATCTCGCGGTGAAACTGCTGGCCGGCACGCTTGCTTTCGCGATAAGCACGCTGTTCGGCGCCGGTCTCGTGAACAACTTCTACCAGTACTACACATCGTGGGGAGCCATATATGACGCACTTACAAACACCGGCGCCGTCGACTATCCGCCGGCCGCCCTCGCCTCCGCCGAGCACCGCCATGTCGCAGGGGTAACACGCGCGGTGCGCGCGCCGCCTGGCAAGAGCGCCGCGGTCGGTGGCGAAGGCACCACGGCGTTCGTGATTCCTCGCCTCGCACTGCGTGCGACTGCCGACCCGGCAAGGGGAAGGCTCGTGCAGTTGCAATTGCCCGGGGCGGCCAGCGGTCTCAATCGCAGCGGATTCGTCTACTTGCCTCCCCAGTACTTCGAACCTGCCTACGCGAACGCCAGGTTTCCGGTCCTGGAATTGCTGCACGGCCAGCCCGGTGATCCCGGCAACTGGATCTACGCGCTGCGACTACCCACGGTCATGCACGACGAGATCAACGCGGGGCGAGTCGGGCCCATGGTTGTCGTCATGCCTGCCACGTACAGCGGCGCGCACGGAACCGACTGTGTTGACAGCAAGGCGGCCCGAAATGACACCTATCTCAGCCGCGATGTGCCCGCGGATATCGCCGCGAATTTTCGGGTGCTACCTCCAGGTATGAACTGGGGAATCGGCGGCCTGTCGGACGGCGGCTACTGCGCCGCGAACCTCGCGTTGCGTCACCGCGGCAGCTTCGGCGCTGTGGCCTCGATGGACGGCTTCTACACCGCTTCTGCTGACCTCGGCGTGCTGCGCCACGTCTTGAACGGCAACATCAGCGCGCTGATCGCGAACGATCCGACTGCCGCGCTGGCACGAACGGCACCGCTCCCCCGATTTTGGATCATGGCGGGAGCCAGTAATCGCACCGATCTCACCTTGGCTCAAGACTTTCGGGCCGCCGTACAAACTCGCGAGCCGATCCGTTACGTCGTCCTCTTTGGTGGCCAACACACGCCGTCAGCGTGGCGGGCCGTCCTTCCCGATCTCTTGACCTGGGCATGGACCACGCTGTCGGGCGAACCGTCACCGACCGGTGTCGAGCATTTCCGGCTCAGCGGCGAGTTCGCTTTGCCGGCGACCACATCACTGCCGCCGCTGTCTTGACGCGTTACTCGCGCGGCTTCGCCGCCGACACTGTCGGGTGCTCAACACTTGCCGCGAACCGCTCGGCCACCCGAATCGCGCTGTCTCCGACGCGCAGCGCCGCGATCCACAGCAACGCGAACACCGCACCGACGAAAAACATCACCGGGACGACGAACCCGCACACGATCGCGAGTACCTGCAGCACTGAGCCGGCCGCGAACGCCCAGCGCTTCTTGATGCGAGCCGCGATCACGAGGCAGGCGAGCGCCAGCACTCCCCCAACCGAGGCAGCCACCGCGACGGCGACGTGCGACATCACGACCGCCACGATGATCGCCAACCAGAACACGACGAATTCCATCGCGAGCACGCTCGACGCCAGCCGTCGCTTGCCCTTGATCGCATCGAGTCGGACGGCGGCAACCCGCTCGGCAATCTCGTCGGGCGTCAGGGTGGGCGTGTCACTCACGGCACAACCCCATCACAGTAACTTCTGGATCTGACGCTCACGGCGACCGCCGAAGGAGCGTGCGCGCCTCCCCGGCGGTGACGACCGACCCGGTCACGAGCACCCCGGCCCCGCCGAAGTCGGAGTCTTCTTCAGCTCGCTCGACGGCCGCGTTGATCGCGTCGGCGAGGCTCACCTCGACGTCGACTCGGTCGGCGCCGAACACGTCGACCGCGATCGCGGCCAGGTCGTCGGCCGGCATCGCGCGCGCCGACGAGTTTTGCGTCACGACGACGTGGGCGAGAAACGGCTCGAACGCTTCGAGAATGCCGAGCGCGTCTTTGTCGGCCAACACCGCGAGCACCCCGACGAGACGGCGAAAAGCGAACCCCTCGGCGAGCGCCTCGACCGTGACCCGGGCGCCGGCCGGATTGTGGGTGGCGTCGACCAGAATCGTCGGCGAGCTGCGCACCACCTCGAGCCGGCCGGGCGACCGGACGTCGGCGAACCCGGCTCGCACCAGGTCGGCGTCGAGCGCGCCGCTGCCGCCAGCGAACGCTTCGACGGCGGCGAGCGC
Organism: Actinomycetales bacterium; assembly: GCA_040255675.1. Taxonomy (GTDB): domain Bacteria; phylum Actinomycetota; class Actinomycetes; order Acidothermales; family Acidothermaceae; genus JBDZVM01. Next base: position 28,895 of record JBDZVM010000014.1, read on the forward strand.
ACAGGCCGCGTTCGACGCTTGGTAACCGCCGTACAGCGGGACGAAAACCTCGTCGTAGGTCGCGTGGAGCCCGCGCAGCGTGACGAGCTGGCCCCCGACCGCGTTGGCGCGCGAGACCACGCCGAATTCCAAGCCTTCGCGCGCGACGACCGCCTGCACCTGCGCTGCCTTGCGCAAGAGAACCTCGGCGGCGTCGGCCTGCTGGTGCGCAAGCACCACGGTCTGGCCGGCCTTGATGATGCCCGCCTTTTCGCCGGCAATCTCCGCGATCGTGTCACCCAGGTAGTTCATGTGGTCGAGGTCGACCGGCATCACCACCGAGACCGGCGCCTGCACGACGTTCGTCGCGTCGAGCCGCCCACCCATGCCAACCTCGACGACGGCGACGTCGACCGGCGCCTCCGCGAACGCGGCGAACGCCATGCCGGTCATCGCCTCGAAAAACGAAAGCCGGACGTCGAATTGCGCGTCGACGAGATCGAAGAACGGTGCCGTTTCGTCATACGTGGCAACGAACTTCTCGGCGGAGATCGGCTCTCCGTCGAGACTGATGCGCTCGGTGATCGATTCGAGGTGCGGGCTCGTGTAGCGGCCCGCGCGCAAGCCGAGCGCGCGGCACAACGCGTCGACCATGCGCGCCGTCGACGTCTTGCCGTTCGTGCCCGCGATGTGCACCGCCGGGTAGCTCAGCTGCGGATCGCCAAGCGCGTGCATGAGCGCCGCCATGCGTTCGAGCTTCCATTCGATCCGCGACTCCGGCCAGCGACCGAGCAGTTCTTTCTCGACGCGGGTGAGCTCAGAAGCGGGGTCGGCCGTCATCCCGATGGCTCAGGGGGCAGCGCGTCGAGTTGAGAACGAAGCCGGACGACGTCGCCTTGCGCGCCTTCGAGACGCGCGCGCATCTTGTCGATGACCGGCCGCGGCGCCTTACCGGTGAATTGCGGGTTCGCGAGTTTCTCCTCGGCAATGCGCACTTCGTTCAACGCGGTGTCGAGGGCCTTGGCCAGCCGTGCCCGCTCCTTGGCGACGTCGATAGTGCCTGACAAGTCGAGCGAAACTCGTATTTCGCGACCACCCAGACCGACGACCACGCCGGCCGTTTCGTTGAAACCGCTCTCGGCCTCCTGCAGCCGGGCTAGAGAGCGAATCTGGTTTTCGAAAGGCGCGAGCGCCGTCGAAGCCAGCCCCTCGAGACGGGCGGGAACCCGTTGCGCGGGCCGCAAACCCTGCTCGGCGCGGAACCGCCGCACTTCGGTTACGACCGCTCGTAGGTCAGCCGCCAGCTTTTCGTCGTCCGGGAAAACTGTCTCGACGTCGAGTAGCTTTTCACCGCCCGTCACCAGACCGGACGGCCACGCGGCAACGACGAGCGATTCGCCGTGGGTGAGGTTGCGCCACAATTCCTCGGTGGCAAAAGGAATTATCGGGTGCCAAAGTCGAAGCAGAACGTCAAGCACGTAGCCGAGCACGCGCCGGGTCGTGTCGGCTTCGGCGCCGCCGCGCTCTAGTGGCAGCTTCGAAAGTTCGACGTACCAGTCGCAGAATTCGTCCCAGGTGAAGTGGAACAGCTCATCGCACGCCTTGGCGAACTGGAAGTCGTCGAGGTAGGCGTCGACCTCGGCGGCCGTGCGCGCCAGGCGCGAGAGAATCCAGCGGTCGAGTGCCGAAAGTGCTTGTGGGTTGGGCAATTCGCCTTCGCTAGTGGCCCCGTTCATGACGGCAAACCGCGTCGCGTTCCAGAGCTTGTTGACGAAGTTGCGCGCGCCCTGCACCCACTCGTCGCTCACCGGCACATCGGTGCCGGGGTTGGCGCCCTTGGCCAACGTGAACCGAAGCGCGTCTGTGCCGTATTTGTCGATCCAGTCGAGCGGATCGACGACGTTGCCGAACGACTTCGACATCTTCTTGCCGTGCGCGTCGCGCACCATGCCGTGCAGCGCGACCGCGTGGAACGGCTGTACGCCACCGGTGGCGTACAGGCCGAACATCATCATGCGGGCGACCCAGAAGAACAAAATGTCGTAGCCGGTAAGCAAGACCGAGGTCGGGTAAAACTTCTTCAGGTCGGCGGTTTCGTCAGGCCAGCCGAGGGTCGAAAGCGGCCAAAGTCCGCTGGAAAACCACGTGTCGAGCACGTCTTCGTCTTGTTTCCAGCCTTCGCCTTTGGGCTCTTCGTCGTCCGGGCCGACCACGACCAGCTCGCCGTCAGGCCCGTACCAGACGGGAATCCGGTGACCCCACCACAACTGGCGGCTGATGCACCAGTCGTGCATGTCGTCGACCCAGGCGAACCAGCGCGGCTCCAACTCCGCCGGATGAATGCGGGTTCGGCCATCGCGGACGGCGTCACCCGCGGCCTTCGCGAGCGACTCGACCTTCACGAACCACTGCAAAGAAAGCCGCGGCTCGACGACCGTGTCGCACCGCGAGCAGTGCCCGACGGCGTGCACATACGGCCGCTTCTCGGCCACGATCAGGCCGAGCTCGCGAAGTGCCGCCGTGACGGCAGGGCGCGCCTCGAAGCGGTCGAGGCCTTCGAACGGGCCGGGCGCGGTGATGACGCCACGCTCGTCCATGATCGTGATCGACGGCAGGTTGTGCCGCTGGCCGATCTCGAAGTCGTTCGGGTCGTGGGCCGGCGTCACCTTCACGGCGCCGGTGCCGAACGCCGGGTCGACGTGCTCGTCGGCCACCACCGGAATGCGCCGGCCGGTCAGCGGCAACTCGATCTCGGTGCCGACCAGATGCGCGTAGCGCTCGTCGTCCGGATGAACCGCGACGGCGGTGTCGCCGAGCATGGTCTCGACCCGGGTGGTGGCGACGGTGATCGGCCCGTACGAGATCGACACGAGCTCGCCATCGTCGTCGAAGTGCTCGACCTCGATGTCGGAAAGCGCGGTCAGGCAGCGCGGACACCAGTTGATGATGCGCTCGGCGCGGTAGATCAGGCCGTCGTTGTAGAGCCGTTTGAAGATCGTGCGGACGGCGGCGGAGAGCCCGGCGTCCATGGTGAAGCGCTCGCGGCTCCAGTCGACCGAGTCGCCGAGCCGACGCATCTGACCGAGGATCTTGCCGCCGTACTCGGCCTTCCACTCCCACACGCGCTCGACGAAGGCCTCGCGGCCAAGGTCGTAGCGCGACGTGCCCTGCTTGGCCAGCTCGCGTTCGACCACGTTTTGGGTCGCGATGCCGGCGTGGTCCATGCCGGGCAGCCACAGCGTCTCGTAACCCTGCATGCGGCGGCGGCGAATCAGGGTGTCCATGAGCGTGTGCTCGAACGCGTGGCCCATGTGCAACTGGCCGGTGACGTTCGGCGGTGGGATCACGATGCAAAAGGGCGGCTTGTCGCTCGTCGCGTCGGCGGTGAAGTAGCCACGCTCGACCCACTGCTCGTACAAGCGTGACTCAACGCTCGCCGGGGCGTAAACCGACGGCAGGTCGGACGCCGTGAAACCCGAATTTGCTGCGCTCGTCACACGCCGAGTTTAGGGACGACGCGCCGCGCGCGGCGAACCGGTATCGCGCGGCGGGTCGAGATCGGGGTTTCTCGCTCACGTCATCGCCACCACCCAATCACGCTTTTGTTGTTCAAGCCTCGGCGAGAACGCGTCGACACCTCTTGGGTGGGCGCCCGAGCGAGGCGCACGAAGGGGTAGCGCAGATGCGTGGCAACCAACCGGAAGTAGAGCCGTTCGAGTCGCCCTTCGCGCGCACGATCCTGCCTCAAAAGGGCCGGAAAGGCAGGCGCGACGAACCACAGACGAGCACGGACGACGTTCCCGGCGGCCCGTCAACCTCTCGAGCTCCAGGCGCGCCGCAAGCTGGCTTCGCACCCGCTGAAACGCAGGTTCCAGCCTTCGCTGCCGCCGCGCCGCAAGGTTCCCCGGCACCCGTGCAGGGTTTTCAACCGCCGACGCCCGTGCAGGGCTTTCAACCGCCAGTGCCCCCTCAAGGCTTCCGGCCTCCAACGGTTCCGGGCTTCGGTCCGCCGGCTTTTCCGCCGGCCGCGTCGCCGGCAGTCGGCCTCGCCCCCTCGCAAGGCTTCCCGTCGCAAGCCGCGGCGCCCGCGTCAACCTCGGCACGAGAGCAGGCGACGTCCGAATTTCCGGCGCTCCCCACACAACCAGCTGACCAGTACGAGCCGCATCACCTGTCGGCGGGCGGGTCGCCCATGCTTCCGGACGACCACGCCGGCGACCCCTCCGGCACACCTGACCGGCCTCGCTCGTCGAAGCGGAGGCTGGCGTTGCTCGCTGTCCCACTCGTGATCGTCCTCGGTGCGGCGGCATACCTGTACGTGCCGAAACTGCTGAACTCGTCCGATTCGTCGAAAGCGCCGACCATTACGCTGCCCGCGCGACTCGGTAGCGCGGTAAAGGCGACGGACGCCGACAGCCTGAAAACAGTGCGGGCCGCGCAAACGCACGCTCGCGCGGCGCTACCGGCCTTGGCGAACGTGAAGGTCGCTTTTTACGGCAAGGGGCCTCAACTCTTGGTCGGCGCCGGTCTCCTGCCATCGTCGATCGAGGCTAAAACGGCGGCCGAGCAGGATTCGCTTATTCGCCAGATCGACAACAAACTCAAGCCCGACAGCGGCAAACCCGAGAAACTCGCGCACGTCGCGTTTCCAGCACGTCAAGGCCAACTTTGGTGTGGCTTCGTCAAGGCCGACGGCGCGGTCCCGGCGACCACCGACTGTATCTACGTCGACAGGTACGCGGTCGTTTTCACCAGCGTGGTCGGCACCGACAACGCCAAAAACCTTACAAAAGCGAAGCAAATCGTGCAGCTTGTCGACCAGCAATAACCCCGGAGACGTCGAACTCTCGCGTGGATCACGTTCGGGCAGGTAACTCGGCCCTTACGAGGCATATGGACGTCGCAAAGGACGTCTTACCTGCCCGAACGTGATCCACGCGCTAGATCCGCAGCACGCGCTCGAAAAGCGCGCGATACGACTGCAACGCTCGGCGCAGTTCTTCAGTCTCGAGTTCTCCGCCGGCACCCGCATGTTGTTCCAAGGCGGCTTTGCGCTTGGAAAACCCGGCTGTCAACGATTGCGCTACTTCGGCAACCAGCGCGTCGGCGCCGTCGACTGCCTTGCGCGGATCATCGACGAACATCGCTTGTATTTCACGCCAACGTGATTCGAAGTCGCGTCGAGTTTCACTCGGCAGCAGGTCGACGTCGTCGGCCATATCGTCGTCGCGGGTCGTCGCTCGCCGCGAAGCGTCAACGTCGCGACCCGCGTCGCCGGATGTCTCAGAAACTACGGGCGCGGCCGGGTCGTCGACATCGACCGCACGCCGCGGATATTCGGCGGTCATCTGCTACTCCTTGCCCCGCTGCGCCCCGACGTCGTCTCCTCCGACGGTGCGAGCAACGACTCGAACAACGCGCGGTAGTGCACCATCGCTTCGCGCAACTCTTCGGTCGTCGCTTCACCGCTCAGGTCGCGTAGCTGAATGTCATGCGCGGCACGGTAATGGCCGACGACGTCCGCATGCTCGACCGACAAATCCGCGCTCTGCCGGTCGAAATCGGCCATCGGATAGCCGCGTTCTGACATGACGTCGCGCACGAGACGATCGGCGTCGGTGACCGCTTCGCGTGGCTCGTCGACGAACCTGGCTTGAACCTCACGCCACGAGGCCGCGAATGCTTGACGCTGCATGGGGTCGAGCGGTCTGATGTGTAATTCGTCGTGACGGCGCTGGCGATCTGCCAGCTCCCGTTCGGCGCCTCGGCGGTTTCCGGCATCGTGCAACGTGCGCTCGTACTCGCGCCCGAACTGCTCGTGCAACTGCGCGCTCCGGGCCCGTGTACGCTCCCGCATCATAAGTACAGCAAGCAAACAAATCGCGATCGCCAACACAACGGCGAGCACGATGACGGCGGCTAACACGGCTTTCCTCCTGGTGTTCGGCAACCAGGTGAAAATTCCCGTCACCGCCGCCCGGAAACGGCACCATTGGCTAACCGGCGCGTGAACTCGCGCAATAAGAGGTTCAGGCGGTCTTTTCGCGACGCTCACGCTTCGGGGCCGCCGCGTCGCGTGGCACCAGCGTGGGATTAACGTTGTCGAGAACGACCTCGCGGGAGATGACCACCCGAGCGACGTCCTTGCGGCTCGGGATGTCGTACATCACGGAGAGCAAAACCTCTTCCATGATCGCGCGCAGGCCACGCGCGCCCGTACCGCGCAAGATGGCCTGATCAGCAATCGCCTCGAGCGCGTCGTCGGTGAACTCCAACTCTACGGAATCGAGTTCGAATAGCCGACGGTACTGCCGCACCAGAGCGTTCTTCGGCTCGGTCAATATGCGAATGAGCGCGTCGCGGTCGAGGTTGGTGACCGTTGTGATGACGGGCAGGCGCCCGATGAACTCGGGGATCATGCCGAACTTCAACAAATCTTCGGGCATAACCTCGCCGAAGATGTCGGCCGCGTCGCCGTCGCGCTTGGTGTGCAGGGTGGCCGCGAAGCCGATGCCCTTCTTGCCTACCCGGCCCTCGATGATCTTCTCTAGCCCGGCGAACGCGCCACCGACGATGAAGAGCACGTTCGTGGTGTCGATCTGGATGAACTCCTGGTGAGGATGCTTGCGACCGCCCTGCGGCGGCACGCTCGCGGTCGTGCCTTCCAGAATCTTGAGTAGAGCCTGCTGCACACCCTCGCCGGAGACGTCGCGGGTGATCGACGGGTTTTCGCTCTTGCGCGCGATCTTGTCGATCTCGTCGATGTAGATGATGCCAGTCTCGGCTTTCTTGACGTCGTAGTCAGCGGCCTGGATCAACTTGAGCAGGATGTTTTCGACGTCCTCGCCGACGTAACCCGCTTCGGTGAGCGCGGTGGCATCGGCGATCGCGAACGGCACGTTGAGCATGCGGGCGAGCGTCTGCGCAAGGTACGTCTTGCCGCAACCAGTCGGGCCGATCAACAAAATGTTGGACTTGGCGAGCTCGACAGCGTCGTGACCAGCGCCTGAGCCGGCTCGCGGCTCTTTGCCGGCGGCTTGAATGCGCTTGTAGTGGTTGTAGACGGCCACCGAGAGGGCTTTCTTGGCGACGTCTTGGCCGATGACGTATTGCTCGAGGAAGTCGAAAATCTCGCGAGGCTTCGGGAGATCGTCCCACTTCAGGTCGGCCGACTCGGACAGCTCTTCTTCGATGATCTCGTTGCACAGGTCGATGCACTCGTCGCAGATGTACACGCCTGGGCCCGCGATGAGTTTCTTGACCTGCTTTTGGCTCTTTCCGCAAAAAGAGCACTTGAGCAGGTCACCACCGTCGCCTATGCGTGCCACCCGACCCGTCTCCTGTCTTCCCCGTCGCCGCGCCTGCTGACCATCCGAGCCGCCAGACCCCTTAGAAGGTACCGCCTTAGGCGTCGATTGTCGGCCCTGTTGCGCGTGTCCGATCCGTCTGCCGCACGAAATCACGCGGCTTTTTCGGACGACGCTCCGCTTGTCTCCCTACGTCGGTGTAACTACGTGCCGTGCTAATGCGCCGCCAGGGTGAGCTTGCGGCTGGTAATCACCTCGTCGATGAGTCCGTACTCGACGGCTTCATCGGCGGTAAGAATCTTGTCGCGTTCGATGTCTTGCCGGATCTGGTCCTTCGTGCGGCCGGTGTGCTTCGACAACATCTCTTCGAGGAGGTCCTTCATGCGAAGAATTTCTCGCGCGGCGATTTCGATGTCGCTCGCCTGCCCGCCCGCCTCACTCGACGGTTGGTGGATCAGGATGCGAGAGTTCGGCAACGCGATGCGCTTGCCCTTCGCGCCGGCGGCTAGCAGGACGGCGGCGGCCGAGGCAGCCTGCCCCATGCAGATCGTCTGCACCTCGGGGCGGATGAACTGCATCGTGTCGTAGATCGCCGTCAAAGCGGTGAACGAGCCGCCTGGCGAGTTGATGTAAAGCTGGATGTCGCGGTCTGGGTCCATCGACTCGAGCGTGAGAAGCTGCGCCATCACGTCGTTGGCCGAAACGTCGTCGATCTGGACGCCGAGGAAGATGATGCGCTCTTCGAACAGCTTGGTGTAGGGGTTGTGGATGCGATCGCCCTGACTGGTGCGCTCGCGAAACTCAGGGACGATGTAACGGCTTGTCGGCCGGTCGAGACCCCACATGTCTGGCACCGACTCCTCCTCGAATCTCAGGAGACCGCGGTGGTCTCGGTCGGAACTTGGCGGGCGCTGCGCACGACATTGTCGACGAAGCCGTACTCCATCGCCTCTTCGGCGGAAAACCAGCGCTCGCGGTCGGAATCGCGCTCGATCTGCTCAATGCTTTGGCCGGTGTGCAGCGAGATGAGCTCCTGCAGTTTCTTCTTGGTGTAAAGCATTTGCTCGGCCTGGATCGCGATGAGGGACGCCGAACCGCCGATGCCGCCGAGCGGCTGGTGCATCATGATGCGCGCGTGCGGCAGCGCGTAACGTTTGCCACGCTCGCCCGCGCACAGCAAGAACTGCCCCATCGAAGCGGCAAGACCCATGCCGACGGTGGCGACATCGCATTGCACGTACTGCATCGTGTCGTAAATCGCCATACCGGCGTCGACCGACCCACCCGGTGAGTTGATGTACAGGTAGATGTCGCGCTCGGGGTCTTCGGCCGCGAGGAGCAGGAGCTGCGCGCAAATCTTGTTCGCGATCGCGTCGTCGACCACCGAACCCAAGAAGATGATGCGGTTCTTCAGCAGCTTGTTGAACACGTCGTCTTCTGGGGAGACGCCGGACGACGGCATCCGCATCAACGGGTTGTCAGCGCTCGTTCCAGCGCCAAGAGGTTCAGCGCCGAGGTTTTCGTTCGCCACCGCAGTCACCTGCTCGTCTTCTGCCGGGCGGCGCCCGGACCTCCGCGCCGTTACCGGCCAGGCCCAACGCGCCGACGTTCCACTTCTGGTTATCGGATACCGCTGATGCGACCCTAACCGGCGGAAGGCCCGGTTCGGCACACTCTCGCGCGGTGTTCGCTGAGGGCGCAGGGCCACCTGGTTCGGCCGCGCGGGCAGGTCAGGCCCGCGCGGACGCGGCGTCCTGCTCCAACCGGTCGAGGTCGACGGGACGGCCGGAGGCGTCGGTGATCGTAGCGTTCTCGAGCACCTTCGCCAGGGCCTTGCCCCGCAGCACGTCGGCGACCGCGAGCGGCACGGCACCGCTTCGCATCAGCTGGTTGGCGTACTCGTCGGGGCTCATGCCGGCCCGCGCCGCCCGCCGCACGATGTACTCGCTCAGCTCCGCCTCTTCGACGTTGAGTTGTTCTTTGGCCACGACCGCGTCGAGCACGAACTGCGCCCGCATGTCGCGCTCGACGTCGGTGACGATGTGTGCCTGGTGCTCCTCGGGCGTCTCGTTTTGCGCCGCGAGGTAAGCGTCGAGGTCGAGGCCGCGCGCGGCGAGCTGCTCGTCGAGGTTTCGGTTGCGTGCCTCGATCTCACGCTCGACGACCCGCTCCGGCAGCGGAATCTCGACTTTGCCGAGCAAGACCTCGAGTGCCTTATCGCGCGCCTGCATGCCCTGCTCGAGGCGGCGTACGCGCTCGAGCCGCTCCCGCAGATCGGCGCGCAAGTCGTCGAGCGTCTCGAACTCGCTAGCCTCCTGCGCGAAGTCGTCGTCGATGGCCGGGAGCTCCTTGACCCGCACAGCCTTCACCGTGACAGTGGCGCGGCCCGATTTGTCGGCGTACTCGCCCGCGAGCGGCGCGTCGAACTCGGCCGACTCCCCCGCCGACAGCCCAACAACGGCGGCGTCGAGTCCCTCGATCAAGTTGCCGCTGCCGACTTCGTAGGAGAGGCCGTTGGCGATGCCGTCTTCGATCGGCTGACCGTCGGCGGCAAGCGCCAGGTCGATGGTGATGAAGTCGCCTTCCTGCACCGGACGCTCGACCGTCGTCAGGGTCGCGAACCGATCGGCCAGGTCGGACAGCTGCTCCTCGACGTCCGCGTCGGTGACCTCGACATCGTCGACAGTGACCGGCAGCCCGTCGAGTTCGGGGAGCTCGAAATCGGGCCGGACGTCGACCTCCGCGGTGAACGTGAGTTGCTCGCCGTCGCCAAAGTTGGTGACGTCGATCTCAGGCTGACTGAGAACCCGGACGTCGGCTTCGTCGACCGCCTGCCCGTAAAACCGTGGAATCGCGTCGTTCACCGCCTCTTCGAGGACGACGCCGCGCCCGACCCGCTGGTCGACGATGCGGGGCGGTACCTTGCCGGGCCGAAAACCGGGCACCCGAATCTGCCCGGCGACCTTCTTGTAGGCGGCGTCAAGGCTCGGCGACAGCTCAGCGAAGTCGACCTCGACGGTCAGCTTGACCCTCGTCGGGCTCAGGGTCTCGATGGCGCTCTTCACTGGTGCTACTCCTAGGGCCAAGGCTGCGGTGCGGGTGGTCGGGGCAGTGGTCGGGGCGAGGCGAGATCGGTACTCGAAGACAGGCTTCCGAGGCTACCGAAACACACGCACGCGCACGCCGCGAGGGCGGCGCTTGACAGGTGCGCGGGCGCTTGCCCTGCCAGCGGCGGGGTACGGGGCGATGATGACATCGCACATCGAAACCCCTGCCGTTTCGGTTCACGCCACCGGAGTCGGCGAACTGCGCTTCATCGGCAACGCCACGCTTCTCATTCGCTACGGCCCGTTCACCATGCTCACCGACCCCAATTTTTTGCGCCGCGGCGAGCGTGCCTACCTTGGCTACGGGCTGACCAGTCGGCGTCGCACTGACCCGGCAATGTCGATCGACGATCTGCCGGCGCTCGACGGCGTCGTGCTCTCGCACCTGCACGGCGACCACTGGGACCGGGTCGCCCGGCATCGGCTCGATCGCGGCATGCCGATCGTGACCACGCCGCACGCGGCCCGCCGGCTGCAGGGCTGGCACGGGTTCCGGCGCGCCGTCGGGTTGCGCACCTGGGAGCAGCACACGCTGTTCAAGGACGGCGCCACCCTGCGAGTGACCGCGTTGCCAGGCTTGCACGCGCCCGGTTCGGCGCGGTACCTACTTCCCCCGGTGATGGGCAGCCTGCTGGAACTGCGAACCAGCGCGGGCGGCCCGGTCGACCATCGTGTCTACATCACCGGCGACACGCTCATGCACGACGCGATCCACGAGATCGCCCGTCGCTACCCCGACACCGATCTCGCGATCGTGCACTTGGGCGGGACGACGCTCCCCGGCGGGCTCATGGTCACCATGGATGGTCGGCAAGGAGCGGAACTGCTGTCGGTCGTCGCCGCGCGACGCGCCGTCCCGGTGCATTTCGACGACTACGAGGCATTCAAGTCGCCGCTCGCCGACTTCCGGGCGGAGGTCGAAAAGCGCGGTCTTGCCGACCGGGTGACCTACGTCGACCGCGGCGGCGTTCTAGCGCTGTAGGTCTGTTGGCGCTGTAGGTCTGTTGGCGCTGTCACTCGAGGTAGCGCTGTGACTCCGGGTAGTGCTGTACGTCGGGGTGCCCGGATTTGAACCGGGGGCCTTTCGCTCCCAAAGCGAACGCGCTGCCAAACTGCGCCACACCCCGCGGCCGAGCACACGCCAGCCCGGATCGCGATCCGTAGTCTAGGCGGTACCGGCGTCTGCCTGAACCTGCGCGCCCAGTCCAGCCCACGTCGATGGGCCAACGCCGGTACCGTGTGCGACGTGTCGATCTTTCATCGTGCCGGCGCCGCGGCCCCCGCGTCACTCGCGGGTTCGCGTCGGCGTTGGGCGTTCGTGACGGCGATCATCGGATGGGCCACGTCGCCGCGTCAGCGCGCGGACTGGTTTCCGCGTGAATCTCGCGTCGGCAAGGCGTTGCGCGTCGCGCGCTTGCTCGCGGTCGTGACGTGGGGGGTAACGCTCGTCTACTCCTGGCATGGCTCGGGCGTGCCGTTCGACCGAGAAGGCCTTTTGGTGTGGATTTGTTTTGGTTTGCTCGCCGCCAGCATCGGACGTCACCCCGTGAGTTTGCTCCAGGTGACGCTGGATTTCCTGCCGTTCGCGCTTGCGCTCGTCGCCTACGATTACCTTCGCGGCCTGTCCTATCAACTCGGCATGCCCACATGGTGGCATCCGCAGGTCGACGTCGACAGATTCCTCTTCTTTGGCCATGACCCGACGGTGTGGCTGCAGGCGCATCTCAAACACTCATCGCCCGACGTGCGGTGGTACGACGTCGCGGTAACCGCCTGCTACTGCTCTTTCTTTTTCCTGCCATACGTGGCGGCGGGGGTGCTGTGGTTGCGTAACCGGGCCAACTTTTACCGCTGGTCGCTGCGGTTCGTCAGCCTGTCATTTCTCGGTTTCGCGGTCTTCGCGCTGTTCCCCGCCGCGCCACCGTGGGCTGCCGCGCGCTGTTCGGCGTCCGACATCGCCTCCCACCCGAGCTCTCCGAGCTGTATGTGGCAAGACGCGCCCTTCAACGAGGCCGCCGTGCACGGCGGTCTTCTCGGCGACATGACCTCGCACCTGGCCGGGGCGAATCCTTGGGTCGAACGGACGTCGTGGTGGGGCTTCCACGATCTCCACCTGTCGGTGGCCGCCAGCCTCCTCCAAAAGGGCCAGGCGGCCGCTGACCCTGTCGCGGCCGTACCGTCGCTACACCTCGGTGGCACCGTGCTGTTCGTACTGTTTATGTGGAAGCGGGTGTCGAGGTGGTGGCGGCCGCTGCTAGCCGCGTATCCGCTCGCGATGACGTTCTCACTCGTGTACTCCGCTGAGCACTACGTGTTCGATTGCCTCACCGGCGCCTTTGCCGCCGTCGTGGTCACGGCCGCGTCGTTGCGCCTGGAACGCTGGTGGCGCCGACGAAGAATCTCAACGCCCACGTCGATGCCGATCGAGGTGTCGGCCGAACTCGAGTCGACCTAGCTTCGCTCCGCGACGCTAACCGTGGGGAGCACTATTCCGCGCAGCGACCCGTACGAGCCCGGCTGACGCCCACGCCGAGCCGAGCCCGCGATACCCTTCCCGAAGGCCGCGCGCCTTGATGATCTAGGCATCGAGGGTTCTCTTACGAACTGGGAAGCCGTTAGCCACGGGTTCTCGTACGCGGTCGCGCGGGTGTAGCTCAATGGCAGAGCCCCAGCCTTCCAAGCTGGCTATGCGGGTTCGATTCCCGTCACCCGCTCCACCGCCTCTCGCCTCGTCACACGTCGCCCGGTGGCGGAACACACGGATCATGTCAACGATCTGGCGTGCGGCGCGCGACGTGGAGCATACCGCCGGGAGCCGCGATGTTCGGCGGGCCCATGCCCTGCCCAAGGCCTTGGCGACGGGTGGGCCGAGCGTGCCGCTTGGCCCACCCGTCAGGACGCTAACGAGCCTCGGAACCCACCGATGCCTCAGCCATTTCGCGCGCTTCGGCGCCGGGCAACCCCGACGTGTCGACGTCGGCCGCCTTCGCGTTGATGCCGATAATCGCTGCCACCAAAGCGATGACGCCGAACACCACGCTTACTTGAAGCGCCGTCGAAATACCGTGCGACAAAACGTGGTTGCCCCAGATGCCGGACAGCTGGTGCGTTTGCTCGAAATTCGCTTTGGCCGCGGCACTCGCGTGCTGCATGAAGGACGGCAATTGCTTGGTGAACTCGTGGCTACTGGCCGTGGCGAACGCCGTCGTCAATACCGCGAGTCCGATCGTGCCGCCGACCTGCTGCATGACGTTCAACAACCCGGACGCCGACCCCGATTCGTGAGGCTCGACGCCGGCCACGGCTACCGCCGTCAACGGCACGAACAAAAAGCCCATGCCGAGCGCGAAAATCACCATCGGCCCGAGCAAACCGTCGACGTAGCCGCTGCCGGCGTGCAACTGCGATAGCCAGTACAGGCCCCCGAGCGACAATGCCGCGCCGATAACCATGAAAATCTTCGGCCCCATTTTCAGCATCTGCTTCGACGCTATCCCCGCGCTGACGATGACTCCCGCGCTCACCGGCAAGAACGCGAATCCAGCCTTGAGAGGGCTGTACAGAAGAATCTTTTGCACGAACAGCGTCAAGAAGAAGAACATGCTGAACAATGCGGCGGAAAGGGCAAGCATCACCACGTAACTGCTCGCGCGATTTCGGTTCGCGAACATGTGTAGTGGCGTGATCGGTTGCACGCTTCGCGTTTCGACGACGAAGAACAGCGCCAACAGCACGAGCGCGATAACAAAGGACGCGATGCCGACGGTGTCGTGCCAGCGGTCGTCGGACGACGCCACCTTGATGAACCCGTAGACGAGAGCCGCCAGACCAAGGGTCGAGGTGACGGCGCCCGTGACGTCGAAGCGGCCCGGGTGCTTTTCTGATTCATTGATGAACAACGGCGCCAGCACGAAAACAGCGATGCCGATCGGGATGTTGACGAACAGCACCCACCGCCACGACAGCCACGACGTGAGCATGCCGCCCGCGAGCAAGCCGATCGCGGCGCCCGAGCCCGAAACTGCCGCGAACACGCCGAATGCTTTGTTGCGTTCGGCACCTTGCTCGAAGTTCGTGGTGATGAGCGACAGGGCGGTCGGCGCGACGATCGCACCGCCGACGCCCTGAAGCGCGCGGGCCGCTAACAGCCACCACGAGGTGGTCGCCAACCCGCCCAAGAAAGAGGCGAGGGTGAACAACGCGATGCCGAACATGAAAACCCGGCGGCGGCCAAGAATGTCACCGGCACGGCCGCCGAGCAGCAGCAGGCCGCCGAAGGTCAGCGTGTAGGCGTTGAGGACCCACGTCAGGCTTTCTGTCGAGAACGACAGCGCAGTCTGGATGTGCGGTAAGGCAATGTTCACGATCGTCGCGTCGAGTACGACCATGAGCTGCGAAGTCGCGATAACGGTGAGCGCGAGGCCCGGATGATGCCCGCGCCGGGCGGCGCCGCGCGCGGTGACGCTTGGCTGCGTCGAGGTCGCTGCCATAAATCTCCCCTAGGTTGTTCGTGAACGCGGTTTCTTGTGTGACACGTCCCCAGTGAACGCCGTCGTTCACTAAGCTGGGCTACGCTACAACGGCCCGACTAGTGAACGCAACCGTTCTTTAGCGACGTGTCGATCACGGAAGGAGGCTTGGCGGTGGACCCCGACCGATCGCGTGACTGCTCACATGACGTTTCGGCAGGCGGTCTATGTGACAGTTCCGGTGATGCTGGTGCCACCCTAAGTTCGCCCACTGACAGTCCGGTCAAACGCTGGCCGAGTGACAATCCGGCGGACGGCGAGGCGGCGCGCCGCGCCCGCGTCGCCGCGCCCAACGCGTCCGAAGCACCGTCCGGTAACGAACCGGGCCCGGCGAGGCGGCGCGGCCGCACGCTCGAGCAAGCGATCTTCCACGCGGTTCTGGAGCAAATGAACGTCGTCGGATTCTCGGGCCTCACCATGGAAGGCGTCGCCGCGTGCGCCCGCACCGGGAAGGCGGCGCTTTATCGTCGCTGGCCGTGCAAAGAAGACCTGGTGGTCGACGCGCTGAACGACGTGTTGCCGTCGTTCGACGACCCGCCCGACACCGGCAGCGTGCGCGACGACGTCGCGGAGGTGCTCCGTCGGATGGTGAGAATCATCAACAGTCGGGCCGGCTGCGCGCTGCTCGGCCTCTTCACCGAACTCGACAAGGCACACCCCTTCGTCAAGACGGTTCATGCCCGCGTGCTCAGTCCACGCAAAGTGATGATGTGCGACATCCTCGAGCGAGCGGTTCGCCGCGGCGAGATTCGCGCGGACGTCGTCACGCCGCTCACGTCCGAAGCCGGACCCGCCATGATCATTCATCAAGCGTTCGTCGACGGCCCTCCGATCGACGAAGCGTTCGTCGACGCCGTCGTCGACCAAGTGGTGATGCCGATGCTTTCCGCCCCGGCCAAACCCGCCCGACCTAGTTCCGCCACAACATGACGAGCGCCCGGTCGTCGCCGGCGTCGGGCGGCACCGTCTCGATGAGCCGGCTCGCGCCGTCACGAAAGCCCCGGGTAACTAACCTCTCCGCTTCACCCATCAACTTGTCGATGCCGAGAGCCAGTTCACGTTCGGAGTTTTCGACCAAGCCGTCGGTGTAAAGAAGCAGCGCGTCGCCACTGCCCAACACCCCGGTGGCCGGAGAGAATCTGGCATCTGGGACGACGCCGAGCAGCGGCCCCTCAGCGTCGGTGAGTCGCCACAAGCCCCGACCGCTCACGAAATGCGCGGCCGGTGGATGCCCGGCGGATTCAATGACGTAGTGGCCCGTCGCCAGATCGAGCACGAGATGGACGGCGGTGGCAAACCCGTCGGTCCAGGCCTGTCGCAGCAGGTACTCGTTGGCGGCGTTCAAGAACCGGTCGGGAGGCACGGCGCCGAGCAGGCCGCCGAGCGCCCCGGACAGCAGCAGCGCCCTGCTCCCGGCGTCCAGGCCCTTTCCGGAAACATCGACGAGCACGAGTTCGAGTGTCGCGCCGTCGCCAGTGCGCGCGGCCACCAAGAAGTCGCCGCCGAACGACGTCGGGCCGGCGCTTCGCACCAACGCCTCGCACTCCCAATCCGGCGGCAACGGCGGCATCTCGCCTTGCGCCCGTAGCCGATCGCGCAGCTCAACCAGCATCGATTCGCCTTGCAACCCGTGTACTCCAAGGACGTCACGCGTGCTGGCCAGCCGGTACGCGAATGCCACTGCCGCCGCGATGACGAAGATGCCGCCAGGTTCGACGACTCCCCAGCCGAGAATCCCCTCGCTGTACACGGTCGCCAGAGCCGCAAGCGCGATGATGGCCATGAGCCAGCGGCGGGGCAGCAAGAGGCCGCCGGCGAGAATCGGCAAGACCACGGCGGTCGGCGGAACCCAGTCGGGCCCGATCGCGGGGCTCAAGACCCCGAACAAGACGACGAGGGCGGCGAGCCAGAACCGCGCCACGGACGGCGCCATAAAACGGCTGTGCCTGATCTTCGCCCAGCGCCGTCGCGCCCGGCCGGAACGTCGGCGGGTCGATCTAACGACGCCCGCTCGCCGCGCGGTCGGTAGGTAGGGCGAGTCCGCGAAAGCGCTCTTGGTCACGTCGCGCATGGTCACGTCGCGCACCAGCATGATCGGAAAGCGTAACGAACGCGCAACGACCGAGGCGATCTAGACACCGCCGCCGGCGCCCGTCCCGCTTGACGCATACGCTCGACGCATGTCGCGACGTGCCGAGTCATCAGCGACGCCCTCACCTGAGACGCCATCACAAGGGTCGTCACGCGACGCGCCGTCCGGGCGGCAGCCGACGTCGGGTCAGTCGCCGCCCTCCGGAGTGGTACCGGCGGGAGCGCTGCGCAGCTTGGTCGGCGCTGGGCCGTCGCAGGTCGGAGTCGTCGGGGCGTTGCGAGCGCGCGACGTATCGCGGCCGACCGATCGCCACCTGGGCGACGCCCTCGCCAAACCCGAGCCCCTGGCTCGGCCCGCATCTCGCCACGATGCATCTGCCGCGCCTCGTCAGAAGGCATCCGGCGCCGGGACCGAAGGCACCACACCGGTCTGTTCGTAGGCGCTCACCATCGCGAGCCTGCGTACGTGGCGAGGATCGCCGCTGAACTCCGTGTTCAAAAACACCTCAACGAAACGAGTCGCCTCGCCAGTGGTGTGCTGACGCGCCCCGATGCTTGCGACGTTGGCATCGTTGTGCGAGCGGGCGAGCATCGCGGTGTCTTCGTTCCAAATCAGTGCCGCGCGAATGCCTCTCACCTTGTTCGCCGCAATCTGCTCGCCGTTGCCCGACCCCCCGATAACAATGCCGAGGCTGCCGCGGTCGGCCGCGACGCGGACGGCGGCGGCCAGCACGCACGGAGGGTAGTCGTCTTCGGCGTTGAACGTCGACGGCCCGCAGTCAACCGGATCGTGACCGGCCTCCGCGAGAAACGACAGGAGGTGTGACTTCAACTCGAAGCCCGCGTGGTCGGAACCAAGGTAGACGCGCATGCGCCGGAGTCTGCCAGAAAAACGCCGACCCAGTGCGCTTCGTGGCGGGATCCGCCGACCGTTGCGCGATCCGGTCGCTCGCCTCTACGGGAGATCCCTTTAATGCGACAATGGTCACACCAGGTTGAAAACTGGGCGGATGACTCTCTCGTCGTCGTGTCGGGCCGCGACTCCCCGCCGATTCGGCCGACGTAGGCTCTTCGCGGGAGGCTGGCACGACGACCTAACAGCCGGCGCCCTGCCGACGAGGTGACCCCTGCCAGTCGGTACACGAGAGGTTTTGCCGCACAACGGCCCGTGCACCACACGAGAGAGGCGAACCACGTTGGCCCACGATCGCGCCAGCAGCCGCGTCAACTTGACCCGCCAGGAAGCCAGCGAGCGGGCCGCACTGATCGGTCCGCACCCACGAAGAAACGAAACCGTCCACGCCCTCGAAACCGTCGTCAAGCTCGACTTGACGAAACAGGCTTGCGACGACGAAAACCTCTTCTTGTCGACGACAATCGTGCGATTTGGCAGCCGCGTGCCCGGCGCCTCCACCTTCGTCGACATCGCCAGCGATCGGGTCAGGTCGATTCGTCTGAACGGCGCGAGCCTCGACCCGAAGCAACACCACGACGGCGCGCGCGTCACGTTGCCCGACCTGGCCGAAGAAAACGAACTTGAAGTCGTCGCCGAATGCCGCTACATGAACACCGGTGAGGGATTGCACCGCTTCGTAGACCCGGTCGACGACCGGGTCTACCTCTACACTCAGTTCGAAACCGCCGACGCCCACCGGGTTTACACCTGCTTCGACCAGCCCGATCTGAAAACGACGTTCGAGCTCGAGGTGGTCGCGCCCGCCGACTGGCAGATCGTGAGCGTCACCGCACCCGATATCGCGCCTACCGCGCTCGACGACAACCCGTCGACCACTCGCACGGCGCGCTGGCATTTCCCCGCCAGCAAGCCGATCTCGACCTACGTGACCGCCATCGTCGCGGGGCCCTACCACGTCGTCCGCGATTCTTTTGCCGGCCGCGCCGCCGAAATTCCGCTCGGCGTGTTCTGCCGCCGCTCGCTCGCCGAGCACCTAGACGCCGATGAAATCTTCACTGTCACAAAGCAGGGGTTCCAGTATTTCGAGCGCATCTTCGAACGGCCTTATCCGTTCGAGAAGTATGACCAACTCTTCGTGCCTGAATTCAACGCGGGCGCGATGGAAAACGCCGGCGCGGTAACCTTCCTCGAGGAGTACATTTTTCGCTCCCGGGTCACCGACACCTCGTACGAAAGCAGGGCAAGCACGATCCTGCACGAGATGGCGCACATGTGGTTCGGCGACCTCGTCACCATGCGTTGGTGGGACGACCTTTGGCTCAACGAGTCGTTCGCGACCTACATGTCCACCCTTGCCCAAGCCGAGGCTACCCGCTGGACGAATGCCTGGACCACCTTCGCGAACGAAGAAAAGACCTGGGCGTATCGGCAAGATCAGCTCTCGACGACGCACCCCATCGCCGCCGAGATCGTCG
Source organism: Actinomycetales bacterium (assembly GCA_040255675.1). Taxonomy (GTDB): domain Bacteria; phylum Actinomycetota; class Actinomycetes; order Acidothermales; family Acidothermaceae; genus JBDZVM01. The sequence continues at coordinate 48,299 of JBDZVM010000014.1, forward strand.
ACATCGAAGCCGTCGAAACCAACTTTGACGGCATCACGTACGCCAAGGGCGCGTCTGTTTTGAAACAACTCGTCGCGTGGGTGGGCCGCGACGCGTTCTTTGCCGGCCTGCGCGCCTATTTCGAGCGCCACGAGTGGGGCAACAGCACATTGCAGGACCTGCTCCGGGCGCTTGAATCGGCGTCCGGACGAGACCTTTCCGACTGGTCGAAACAATGGCTAGAAAGCGCTGGCATCAATACGCTGCGCCCTTCGATCGAAACCGACGAAAGCGGCGTGATTACGTCGTTCGCGGTGCTCCAAGAAGCCCCCGCCGAACACCACAAACTGCGCTCACACCGGTTAACCGTCGGCTTTTTCGAGCCCGCCGCCCATGGGCTTACGCGCACGAGACAAATCGAGCTCGACATCGCTGGCGCACGCACCGATATCCCCGAATTCGTAGGGGTTCGACGTCCCGCGCTCGTGCTCGTGAACGACGACGACCTCACCTACGCGAAAATCCGGCTCGACGAGACATCGCTCGCCACGGTCGTCGAATCGATCGGCGACATCACCGATTCACTCCCCCGCGCGTTATGCTGGTCCGCCGCTTGGGACATGACACGCGACGCCGAGATGGCGACGCGCGACTACATTCGCCTCGTCATCAACCTGCTCGACGCTGAAACCGATTTGGGCGTACTGCAAAGCCTGCTGAGACAAGCACGCCTCGCGGCGGAGCAGTGGGCCGATCCCGCCTTCCGCTCGGTCGGGCTCGACATGCTTGCGGCCGCGGCGTATTCACACGCGCGGACGGCGAAACCGGGCAGCGATTATCAGCTCGCCTTTTTGCGCGGCTTCGCCGCCACCGCTAGCTCAGCCGAGCATCTCGACACCTTGGCCTCGATCTACGCGGGCGAAACGGTGCTTTCGGGCTTGCCGCTCGACACCGACTTGCGCTGGAGCCTCGTCACTCGGCTCGCCGCGCACGGCCGCGCCGGCGCGGCCGAAATCGACGTCGAGTTGTCGCGCGACGACACCGCGGCCGGGCGCCGGCACGCTGCCGCGGCGAGAGCGGCGATGCCGACAGCCGACGCGAAAGAGCAGGCATGGCGGCTCGTTATCGACAATCGCGACACGCACAATGCCGAGATTTCAGCGATCATCGGAGGTTTCCACCAAGCCAACCAGACGGCTTTGCTGGCGCCCTATCTCGACCGCTACTTCGAGGCGATAGGCGAGGTATGGCAAAACCGTACCGGCGACATAGCACGCGGCATCGCGACGAGACTCTTCCCGTTCTTGATCATCGAGGAGTCGACCATCGCGAAAATCGACGGCTATCTCGAAACCCGCACGCCACCGGTGGGCTTGCGTCGCATTCTCGCCGAACACCGAGACGCCCTGACCAGAGCGCTACGCGCGCGGGCGCGCGACACTGCCGCCGCCGCCCGAATTTCGTGACCGCGTAAGGAAATCGGCTTCGGATAGCCCGGTTTCTCTCACGCGGCGAAGGCATGCGCGTGAACGACGAGGGCCGGCCTCGTCAGCCAGTGATGCGGCCGTCAGTCGGTACCGCGCTCGTGCAAAACCGGCGGCCTCGCGGCCGATGCCGACATCATGCGGATGCCGTTGACCAGGCCGCCGGCGAGATCACCGCCAGCGAACGACGTCGCCATCGACAAGCTGGCCAGCGCGGCCGCGCGATCATCGAGAAGTCGGCGAGCGCCCTCTCCCGTGACGATCTCGACTCGGCGCTGCTCTGGCTCGACGAGGATCAGGACGGCACCGGTGGCGGTGTCGCCCAGCGCCGCGTGGAGCCGAAGCGCGTGCTCACGCGCGTCGCCGTCCGCGGGGCCGATGTACACCGAAAAGTGCAGGCCGGTTTCGGCGCGCGCGGTGGCGATGGCCTGCCTGATGTGGTCTGCTTGACGAGGCGAAAACGCGTCACCAGCGGGCACTCGCGCCACCGCCTTCGACCGTCGAGGCGGGCAGCGTCGTCACCGACTCGACCGCGCTGTTCGCGTCGTCAGGGCCGCCGAACCACACCGAGCCAGAAGTCCACGGCCGACCCGGCCGGTAGCGCGGGCCACGAACCATCGAAGGCAGATACACCAAGAAGGCGATCACGACAAAGACGCCTACCGGGATTCCAATGAAGATCAATACGGTCTGCACCCAGCTCAGGCCGTCACCCGGATCGTTGCGTTCGCCGATCGCAAGCGCCGGTCCCGCGGCCGCCACCAGGGTGCCGAACGCGCACGCGGCGCCCAACGCCGTCCGGGTCGCGAGCTTGCGTACGGTGCGTTCGCCTACTGTGCGTTCGCGCAGGCCTTTACTGCCTGTACGCACTCTGCGCGGGGTCACGTCTTGCTTCACCCACCTGTCGAGTTCGGGTCTTGAGACGTTGCCGGTGGGTCTCCCACCGACGTAACCGTAGCCGATGCGCCCGGCGCGACAACCGATGGCCCACCGACCAAGCGCGCCAGTTCACGTACCCGCGGCGATCGCTCAAGTTCGTCGAGAAGCACCGGACGCTCCTTCTCGTCGGTCATGGGGATCCGCCAGTTCGGGTACTCCTCGACCGTCCCCGGCTGATTGACCGGACGCCGATCGCCGACCGCGTCTGGCAGGTAGACCCCGATAAGCCGCGCGGGCGTCCGGGCGAGGTACGCGTGCAGCGCGTCGACGATCGGATCGACATACGGCTCAACGCGCGCCGCGAATCGGGCACGCCGCGGCGACAACTCCTCCCGTACGGTCGCGACCGCCGAAACGACGTCGGCGTCGAGCAATCCTTCGTCACGCAGCGTCTCCAGCCACGCGAGGCGGTCGGCTTCGTCGGCGGCCCGCTCCTCCTCGGCGAAGCGTTCGAGCAATCCGAGTTCAGCACGGATTTCGACGTGCTCGCCGACGAGGTATCCCGCGGTCGGCGGCAAATCGTGAGTGGTCACGCTGGCAAGACACCGGTCGCGCCAGTGGTCCGGACGACGAGGCCGGCCGGCGTCGTCGTGCTCGAACCAAAGAATTGACGTGCCGAACACGCCGCGTTCGCGCAGATAGTCACGTACCCACGGCTCGACATTGCCGAGGTCTTCACCCACCACGACGGCCCTGGCACGTTTCGCTTCGAGCAGCACGATGCCGACCAGCGCTTCGTGGTCGAGCCGCACGTACGCGCCGTCGGAAGGAACGGCGTCGTCGGGCACCCACCATTGCCGGAACAATCCGATCACGTGGTCGATGCGCAACCCGCCACCGCGCGCGAACGAAGCTCGTACCAAATCGCGGAAAGGCCGAAAAGCCGCTTCCGCCAACGCGTCGGGGCGCCACGGCGGCAATCTCCAGCGCTGCCCTTGCTGGTTGTACATGTCAGCAGGGGCTCCGAGTGTGACGCCCGGTGCCAGTACGTCCTGCAAGGCCCACGCATCGGCGCCGCTCGGGTTCGCCCCGACCGCGAGGTCGTGCATGACGCCGATCGACATGCCTGCCGCACAAGCTTTTTCTTGGACGGCGGCAAGCTGACGCGCGCATAACCATTGCAGCCAACAATGAAATTCGACGGCCGCAGGCTCCGCGTCTCGGAATTCGGCGACGTGCGGCGAATGCGGATGGCGATACTGCTCGGGCCACTCTTGCCATGCGACGCCGTATCGGTCGGCAAGCGCGCACCAGGCGGCAAAGTCTTGCAATTGCTCGCCTTGCGCCTCGACGAATTCCGCGAACTCCGCGACGTGCCCGATCTCGCGCCGGCGTGAAAAGGCTCGTTCGAGAATCCGGCGCTTCGCCGTCCACACCGCGACTCTGTCGAGGTTTTCGTCGACGAGATTCTTCGCGCGCAGCGGTTCGCGCGCGGCGTCCAAGTCGTTCGCTGGTAGCAAGGCAACGTCGTCGACGTCTTCGACCCGCAGATAGCTGGGGTTCACAAATCGTCTACTCGACGGGAAATACGGCGACGGCTCCGCTGGCGGAGCAGCGTGCAGCGGATTGACGAGCACGAAACCCGCACCGAGGTCTCGCGCGCTCCACGCCGCCAGGTCGCGCAGGTCGCCGAAATCGCCCATCGACCATGAGCGGCTCGAGCGCACGGCGTAAAGCTGGAGCATGAAACCCCAGTTGCGCTGTACGGGCGTGTCAAGCCGATTCGGGACGACGATCAGGGGGCATCGGGCTTGCCGCTCACCCGACGTCGCGACCAGCTCGTGGTAGCCGAGCGGGACGTCGTCCGGAATCTCGAACGTCGCTTCACCGACGAGATTGCCGTCGATTTCACGCGGGTCTACCCAAATCATGAGTTGGCGCAGGTCACGCCGTCCGGTCTGTTCGAGTTCGAGCACGACCGTCGCTGGCGCGCCGTGCGGTACATGCACGGCGACTCGCGATGCGCCACCCTCGCGCGCCACGACGTAACGCGGCAGCATGCGCCGCCACGGCGCCTCGCGGCGCGCCGTCAACGACCGGGCGATCGCCTCGGGAGTGCTCGCGTCGACTCCGAGCGCGGCAAGTACCGAGACGAGGGCGGACGCCGACACCTGGGCAGGCCCGCCACGCCAGTCTCCGAAATCCGTGGCAACGTCATACGCGGCGGCCAGCTCGGCGAGCGCCGGATCGAGACCAGGACCAAGACCGCTCATGACACGTTCGCAAGGGTCGTCATGGAAGCAGACCCTATGCGGGCGGCGCGGAAGCGGTCAGGCGGTCGCCGACTGATCGAGAGCGCCGGGGTAGCCGTCGCCGCCCAGGTAGGGAATCCAGCGCGGGTCGCTGCGCCCGGTGCCGAGAATGCGCCACGCGGTGCCGGAGGGCGCTCGCGGCGGACGACGCAGCCGCCAGCCCATCTCAGCCACGGAGCGGTCGGCCTTGACGTGGTTGCAGCGCCGACAACACGAGACGACGTTCTCCCACGTGTGGGTGCCGCCTCGGCTGCGCGGGATCACGTGATCGAGGCTGGTGGCCGGCGAATCGCAGTAAACGCAACGACCGCCGTCGCGCAAGAAAACGCCACGGCGGGTCAGCGGAACCACGCTGCGGTAGGGAATCTTGACGAACCTCGTCAATCGCACGACCGCCGGGATCGAAAGCGCGAGCGAGGTGCTGTGCAACAGGGCGTCGCCGTCTTCGAGCGCGATCGCCTTGGAGGCCAAGACGAGGAGCAACGCGCGGCGACCCGGCACGACGCCGATCGGTTCGTACGTCGCGTTGAGCACCAGCGCGTATGACGACAACGTTTCGATGCGCCTCCCGGGGTCTGCCCGCCGATAGGGTACCGGCTGCGCCGCTGCGCTCAGTGTCGCGGTTCGACCTCCGTCTTCGCCACCGAATCAGCACGCCCCGGCCACTGGCCCCGGCCCTGGCCCGCCACTGGCCGTGCTCGAGCCTGACTAGGGTTAGGCCATGAGCATGCCGAGCCGCCCCGGCTACCCCCCGGCCCGACGCCTCGATCTGGTCGAGAAGCTGCCCGAGAACAACCCAGCTTTCGACGTCGCCGACCCATATCGCTGGCTCGAAGACGCCACCAGCCCTGAGTCGGTGTCGTGGCTGCAAGCCCAAGACGCTTTGGCGTCGACCGTGCTCGATGAGCTACCGGCACGCGAGTTGTTGCGCGCGCGTCTCACGCAGTTGCTCGCCGCGGGCGTCGTGAGCGCTCCGGCTTGGCGGCGCGCGCGGCGGTTCTTCATGCGACGCACCGCCGATCAAGAACACGCCGTGCTGCTCACCGTCGACCCCGACGGCACCGAGCGAGTGCTCATCGATCCGATCGCGATCGATCCGACCGGCGCCACCACCCTCGACGCGTGGCAACCGTCGAAGGAAGGTTCGCTGCTCGCTTACCAGCTCTCGCAGGGCGGCGACGAGGAGTCGATCCTGCGGGTGATCGACGTCGAATCCGGCGAGCTGGTCGACGGCCCGATCGACCGCTGCCGTTACTCCCCCATCGGCTGGCTGCCGGGCGGCAAGGCCTACTACTACGTGCGGCGGCTGGCGGCGTCCGATGTGCCTGACGGCGAGGAGCAATACCACCGCCGGGTGTGGCTGCACGCGGTCGGCGCCGACCCTTCGACCGACGTTCGCGTCTTCGGTGACGGGTTCGACAAGACCACGTTCTTTTCCGCGTCTGTAAGCATCGACGGGCACTGGCTCGTCGTCAGCGCGAGCCCGGGAACCGCGCCGCGCAACGACGTCTGGATCGCCGACCTGTCGGCGAGCGACCCGGCCGCGCCGCGACTTCGCGAGATTCAAGTCGGCGTCGACGCGCAAACATCGGTGCACGTCGGCCGCGACGGCCGCGCGTATATCTACACCGACCGCGACGCGCCACGGGGGCGGCTGGCGGTCGCCGACCCGTCGAATCCGGCGCGCGAGAACTGGCGCGATCTACTGCCCGAAGACGCCGAAGCGGTGCTCGAAGATTTCGCGATCCTGGACGCCGAAGAGCTCACGCGCCCGGTGCTGCTCGCGGCCTGGACCAGACACGCCCTCAGCGAGATCAGCGTGCACGACCTGTCGAGCGGCGAACGCATCGGAGAAGTGGCGTTGCCTGGTCTCGGCTCGGTCGGCGGTCTCTCCGAACGGCCCGAGGGCGGCAGCGAATGCTGGTTCGGCTACACCGACAACACCACGCCGTCGAGCGTTTTTCGCTACGACGCGCGCACCGGCGAGACCACGTTGTGGGCGCAACCGCCGGGCACGGTCGAAGTGCCGAAGGTGCACACCAGGCAGGTCGCCTACACCTCACGCGACGGCACCTCGGTGCGCATGCTCGTCGTGTCGCCAACCGCCGAGCCTGACGAGCCGCGGCCGACAATTCTCTACGGCTACGGGGGTTTCGGCGCGTCGATGACACCTGGCTATTCAGCCGGCATCTTGGCATGGGTCGAAGCCGGCGGCGTCTACGCCATCGCCAACTTACGCGGCGGCGGCGAAGAGGGGGAGAGCTGGCATCGCGCCGGAATGCGGGGCAACAAGCAGAACGTGTTCGACGACCTCCATGCCGCCGCCGACTGGCTTGTCGAACACGGCTGGACGACGCCGGCCCACCTCGGCATTTCAGGCGGCAGCAACGGCGGTCTGCTGGTCGGTGCCGCGCTCACGCAAATGCCAAAAAAGTACGCCGCCGTCGTATGTTCCGCGCCCCTGCTCGACATGGTGCGTTACGAGAAATTCGGCCTGGGTCAATTGTGGAGCGAAGAGTACGGAACAGCCGCCGATCCGGAAGAACTCCGCTGGCTGCTCGCCTACTCGCCCTACCACAACGTCGAGCCTGAAACCGCCTATCCAGCAGTGCTTTTCACGGTATTCGACTCCGACACCCGCGTCGACCCGTTGCACGCGCGCAAAATGTGCGCGGCATTGCAAGCCGCCACGACGTCGTCCGACAAGCCCGTCGTCTTTCGCCGCGAGTCGGACGTCGGCCACGGCGCGCGCGCGATCAGCCGCAGCATCGACCTGTCGGCCGACACCCTCGGATTTCTCGCGAAATACACCGGATTACCGGTGCGCGCCTGACCCCGCCGGCAAAATCTTTGACGTTCGCTGTGGCTCAGCAACAGTAGACGTCGGCAATGTGGCAGACCGGTCGGCGGCCGCGTTACCGATGGCCGTTCAACCCGAGCCGGATCACCATCGCCGCACCTCCAGCGGGCGCCGTCTCCACCTCGAGGCAGCCGCCGGCCGCTTCGGCGGTGCGGCGCACGATGTCGAGGCCGAGGCCGGTCGAGCCGCCGCCGCTGCGACCGCGCGCCAGCACGTGTTTGCTGATGCCCGGGCCCTCGTCGGCCACCGTCACCAGAGTGGCTTCCGGCGCGAGATCGACGCTCACGGCCATCGCGGTGCCCTCGGGCGTATGGGCGAAGACGTTTTCAAGCAGCGCGTCGACCGCCGCCGCCAAGTCGTCAGCCGCGACTCGCACTGGCCTCGACGACGGCGGCAGCCTCAAGTCGAGACGGCGCCCTTGGTCTTCGGCGAGCACCGACCAAAACTCCACGCGATCGCGCACGACGGCGACGACGTCGCATTCGGCGCTCGCCTGTTGGCGCACCCCCCTTCTCGCCTCGCGAATTACGTCGCCAACCGAACGTTCGAGCGCTTCGACGTGTTCGACGAGTCGCGCGGCATCGGGCGACTTCGGTAATGCCTCCGCAGCCAATTTCACCGCCGCCACCGGCGTTCGAAGCCGATGCGACAGGTCGGCAACCTGTTCGCGTTCGTCGTCCAGTAGCTCGTTTATTCGTTGCGCCAGCCGGTTCAGCGCGACACCGACTTCGATGACCTCGCGCGGACCTTCGATCGGCGCGCGCGCCGACAAGTCTCCCGACGACAACCGGTTCGCCGTCGCCGCGAGCGCGGACACCGGGCGCGCGGTGCGCTGCGCGAGCCGGTCGGCAACGAGCATCGCGACAGCAAGCAAGCCGATGCCCATGCCGATCAAGATGGCGATGGACGTCGCCACGCCTTTGTGCACGATCGACGACGGCACGAAGGTCCGGACGACGATCGGGCCGCTGGAATCGACCAGCGGGTTCCAGATTTCGAGGCCGCCGTTGAACGGGACGTTGACTTCTTGCGCGTTCACTCCGAACGGATTGCCCCTGGCCAGATGGAGCGCCGCCGAGTCGGTGTCGTCGGGCACCGGGCCGACCCAGGTTCCGTCGGGCAACACGATCGACGACGTGACGGCACCGGGCGCGACCTCGTTCGGCACCACCCCCTCGAGGCCTGCCGCCGACCGATCGGAGGTCTGCTGCACGGCGGCCAGCACGGATTGCGATTGCTGCAAGCCTTCGTTCAGCGCGTTTTTTTGCGCCAGGTTTTGCACGAGCAGCGACAACGGGATCAAGAAGGCCACCACCACGAGCGTCGTGGTGGCCGCGGCGAGGATCAGCAATCGTGAGCGCATCTGCCCGCGCCCGCCCGGCTAGGTGTCGTCGCTCGTCGGATCGACGAGCTTCACGCCGACCCCCCGAACGCTGAGCAAGTAGCGCGGCGATGCGGCCGACTCGCCGAGTTTTCGGCGCAGCCACGACAAGTGGACGTCGACGGTCTTGTCAGCGCCGCCGTAGGCCTGCTGCCACACCTCCGCGAGCAACACCCGCTTGCTCACGACCTCCCCCGGGTGCTCCGCGAGGTAGAGCAACAGGTCGAACTCCTTACGGGTGAGTTCGAGCCGCTCGCCGTCGATGCTCGCCTCTCGGGTGCGCGGGTCGATGCGCAGGCCGCCGACAACCACGGCCTGGACTACCTCGCCGTTCGACAGCCGCCGCAGCACCGCGCGAATCCGGGCCTCGAGGTGGTCTGACGCGAACGGCTTGACGACGTAATCATCAGCGCCGGCGTCGAGTATGCGAACCATCTCGGCTTCGTCATCGCGCGCGGTCGCGACGATGATCGGAACTTTACTGACCGCCCGGACCATCTGGATCAACTTGCCGCCGTCGAGGTCGGGAAGGCCGAGGTCGAGCACCACGAGATCGGGCGCGGTATCGACGACCGCCTGCAAACCGGTCATAGCGGACGGCGCGGACGCGACCGCGTGACCGCGCTCGGAGAGCGAACGCGTCAACGTGGTGCGGATCCCGGGATCGTCTTCGATCAGCAACAGACGTGGCACGGGACTGACGGTACTCACTTCGTCGACGCAACTGGTGACGGACGGCCTTACTTTCTTCGTCCAGCTTGAGATCGACTTAACTCCACCCGGAGACGTGACGTCCGACACTAGACGTGTGCCGGAGAAGGCAGGCCCCACCGGCTCGTGGGGTGCACCGTCGCCGCGCCGTCCGGAAAGCCCAAGGGGCAGGCGCCGGCGGCGCTTTTCGGCGTTCGCGTCTTATTTGAAAATCCACCGCTGGTCGGGGCGCCCGTTCGCGCTTGCCATCGGCTGGATCATGTCATGCGCGCTGGTCACCGCGGTGACGCTGACCGCCGTCCAACGCGTCGGTCATGAAGTAGCCGGCAACCAACCGTCGGTGCTGACGAGGAGCGGCGTCGAGGAGGCAGTCGCCCAGCAGTCGTCGTCCGCCGCGGCCGCTTCCGCCGCCAACAGCGGCGAGCCCGACAAGACCTCGCCGAGCCCGAGCTCGATATCGCCCGCTCCGGCGCAGACCAAGACCACACCACCGCCGCCTCCGCCACCCACGACGGCGCCACCAACAACATCAAGTTCGTCACCGACAGCCAGCACCTCGTCGTCCCCGACGGCTACCGACTCGACGTCCTCACAGTCGACTTCGGTCAGCAGCGAGTCCGCGAGCGGCTCCCCGACGCCTACCCCGACGTGGCCCTCCAAGAAGTTCACGTTTCCCGAGGGCGCGGTCCTCATCCAGTGCGTCGGCGACGGCACGTCGTGGCAGCCGACATCCAAAGTCGCGCTCAGCTCCGACAGCACGTTGGTCAAGTCGACCGTGACAGACAACACCGCGGACGTCGTATTCGGCAGCAAGACGAGCGATGCGCAATCTGAGTACATGTTCGGGTGCAATGCTGACACCGGGTACCCGATGCAGCTTCCGGTCGTCACGGAGGGACGCTGAGCGAAGGCGTCACGGAGGGACGCTAAGCGAAGGCGTCACGGAGGGCGACTCAGGGCCGCTGAAGGAGAACGTTTGTGAAGCTCGCCGTCGTGGGTGGCGGGTCGACCTATACGCCCGAACTCGTCGACGGCCTGGCGAGGCTGCGCGACGTCTTGCCGCTCGACGAACTGGTGCTCATCGACCCCGACCCGTCGCGCCTCGAACTGGTCGGCGCGATGTCGAAACGTCTGCTCGCCGCTCACGACCATTCCGCGCGCGTTCGCTGGATCGCGGACCTAGCTGACGGCGTCGACGGTGCCGGTGCCGTGGTCGTGCAGCTTCGGGTCGGCGGGCAGGCCGCGCGGCACCGTGACGAGACGTGGCCGCTCGAGTGCGGCTGCGTCGGCCAAGAAACCACCGGCGCGGGCGGGCTCGCGAAGGCGCTGCGCACTGTGCCGGTCGTGCTCGACATCGCTGACCAGATTCGTAAGCTCGCGCCGAACGCGTGGATCGTCGACTTCACCAATCCGGTCGGCATCGTTACCCGCGCGCTGCTCGATGCCGGCCACAAGGCGGTCGGACTGTGCAACGTCGCGATCGGATTCCAACGCCGATTCGCCCAACTCGTCGGTGTCGACCCGGGGCGCGTCCAGCTCGATCACGTTGGGCTCAACCACCTGAGCTGGGAGCGCGCCGTCCTGCTCGACAGTGTCGACGTGCTGCCGTCGCTGCTCGACAAGCACGGCGATGAGATCGCGAAAACTCTCGAATTACCAGCGGGATTGATCCGCCGGCTCGGCGTCGTCCCGTCGTACTACTTGCGGTACTACTACGCGCACGACGAGGTCGTCGAAGAACTGCGCGGCAAACCGACCCGGGCCCAAGCGGTCGCGGAGGTCGAGCGGCAATTGCTCGAGCGCTACGCCGACCCTTCGGTCGACGCGAAACCGGAGTTGCTCCAAAAGCGCGGCGGCGCGTTTTACTCCGAAGCGGCGGTCGCGTTGATCGCGGCGTTGCGAAACGACACGGACGACGTCCAGGTGGTCAACGTGCGCAACCGAGGCACGTTGCCGTTTTTGCCGGACGACGCCGTGATCGAGGTGCCGTGCCGAGTCGGTACGGGCGGTGCGGCGCCACTGCCTGTCAAGCCAGTGGCGCCGCTGCTGTCCGGCCTTATCGCGCACGTGAGCGGCTACGAGGACCTGGCCGTCGAGGCGGCGATCCGGGGCGGAGCCGAGCGGGTGTTCGACGCGCTGCTTGCCCATCCCCTGGTTGGTCAGATCGATCTCGCGCGCAAGCTGACCGACCGGCTGCTGGCCGAAAACGCGGCATACCTGCCGTGGGCGTAGACAACAGCGGCACGACCGTCGCCGTCTTGGCCATCGACGGCGGAAACAGCAAGACCGACGTCGCGCTCGTGGCACTCGACGGCACCGTGCTGGCGCGCGTGCGCGGCCCCGGAGCGAACGCGCAAAAACTCGGGCTGCCGGAAGCCATGAGAATCATCTGCTCGCTGGTACGACAGGCGGCGCTCGACGCGGGACTCACGCCCGGCGAGCGGCTGGCGAAGCACACCGCGGCCTACCTTGCCGGCGTTGACGTCCCGCGCGAAGAAGTCGCGCTCGCTGGCGCCGTCCGCGACCAACGCTGGAGCGATTCGATCACGGTCGACAACGACACCTTTGCCGTCTTTCGCGCCGGCACCACGAAGCATTGGGGTGTGGGCGTCGTCGTCGGCGCCGGTACGAACGCGGTTGGCAAGGCCCCGGACGGCCGGACGGCGCGGTTCGTCGCGATCGGTGCGTTGAGCGGCGATTTCGGCGGCGGACACGACCTTTCCCAGTGGGTAATGTGGCACGCCGCGCGCGACGAAGATGGTCGCGGGGCTCCAACGGCGCTTCGCCAAGCGGTAATCGACCACTTCGGCATGGCGAGCGTGCACGACGTCGTCGTCGCGTTTCATCTCGGCCAACTGCGCCGTGCGGACCAGTTAGCCCTGACGCCGTTGCTCTTCCAGGTCGCGGCATGCGGCGACGCGATCGCGGCCGATCTGGTCGACCGGCAGGCACGCGAGGTCGCACTGCTCGCGAAATCGGTGATGCGCCGACTCGATCTCATGTCGACGCCGACCGACGTCGTGCTGGGCGGCGGCGTCTTGACCCCGCGCGACCCGCTGCTGATGCGGCGCGTCGAGCATTGGATGGCCCGCGAAGTGCCGACCGCGCTGACCCGGGTGAACGATGTTCCGGCGATCGCCGGCGCGGCGTTGCTCGGCCTCGACCACCTAGGCCTCAGTGGCCCGGGTGCCACAGGTGGCAGGGGTGGCACGGGTGCCACAGGCGCTGACGCCGAGCAACGCCTGCGCAACGCTTTCGGGGCGGACCCCATGACCCAACTTTGATCACGTAAAGGGGGGTAACGGGTCCCTTACGAGGTCGGCCGACCTCGTAAGGGACCCGTTACCTCCCCGAACGTGATCCACTCAGACGAGCGGAAAGCGGTTGACGCGTCTCGCGTCAGGCTAGGGCGGCGTCGAGGGTGATCGTCGTCCCGGCTAGTGCCTGGCTCACGGGGCAGCCGACCTTGGCGGCCTCGGCGAACTCGCTGAACTGCTCGGCGCTCACGCCCGGAACCTTCGCGCGCACGGTGATCTTGATGCCGGTGATGCCCTGCCCCGGCTGGAACGTGACGTCAGCCCGAGTGTCGAGAGTGATGTCGGTGTGGCCTGCCTTGGCAAGCCCGTTCGACAGCGCCATCGAATAGCACGACGAGTGCGCGGCCGCGATCAGCTCTTCGGGGCTGGTCTGGCCGCCCGGCTCCTCGGAACGGCTCGGCCAACTGACGTCGTAACTACCCAAGCCCGACGAGTCGAGCGAGACGACACCCTTGCCGCCGTCGAGCAGCGGACCTTCCCAATGCGTGGTGGCGGTGCGAGTGGTGGCCATGGCTGGTCCTTCCGCGTGTGTGACGTCTCGCCATCCGTCATGCGCCCGCGCGGTCCTGAGACGCTGGGCCGCTGAGGCAGCGGCCCTGAGACAATGGGGCCCGTGACGCAATCGGACGACGTGACCTTCTACGACCTTGTCGGTGGCGCCGAGACTTTCGAGCGCCTGGTTCATCGTTTCTATCAGGGCATCGCCGACGACCCGCTGTTGCGTCCGATGTACCCCGAGCCAGACCTGGCGGGCGCTGAACACCGGTTGCGGACGTTTCTCGAGCAGTATTGGGGCGGCCCGAAGACGTACGGTCAAGAACGCGGCCACCCGCGCCTTCGCATGCGGCACGTGCCATATCGGATCGGCATCGCCGAGCGCGATGCCTGGCTTGGTCACATGCGCGACTCTCTCGACGAACTCGCCCTGCCCGCCGAGTACGACGCGACCTTGTGGGAGTACCTCACCCGGGCCGCCGACACGCTCGTGAACCACGTCGACGGCGCCGTCGGCGACGGCGGCGGCAGCGGGCGGTCGCTTCCCGTGGTCGGCTGACCCGGTTCTCCATGGCCGCCGGCGAACAGTGGCGCGAACTGACGTCGCTGCTGCGCTCGTGGAACTTCCGGCAGCTTTATGCCACCCGGCTGGTGTCGGCCGGAGCTGACGGGATCTTTCAGGCCGCGCTCGCCAGCTACGTCTTGTTCAATCCGCAAAAGGCGACGACGCCCGGCGAGACAGCGGCCGCCTTCGCGGCGTTGCTGCTGCCGTACTCGCTGGTCGGCCCGTTCGTCGGGGTCTTTCTCGACCGGTGGTCGCGTCAGCGCGTGCTCGTGGTCAGCAACCTGGTCAAGGTCGCGCTCGTCTTGGTGGTCGCCGCGTTCGTGGCGGCGTCCAGTGAAGGGGTCGCGTTCTTCGGCTTCGCGATCGCCGCGCTCGGGGTGAACCGGCTGTTCTTGTCGGCACTTTCCGCCGGACTCCCCCGCATCGTCACGGACGACGAACTGGTGACGGCGAACTCGCTGTCGACGACGTCCGGTTCGATCGCGACCATCGCGGGTGCCGGCATCGGGGTGGGTTTGCGGTACCTGCTCGGCTCGAGCAGCGGCCCGGTCGCGGGCATCGTCGTCATCTCAGCCGTGGTCTACGCGACGTCCGCGGGTGTCGCCGCGCGCATGCCACGACTGCTGCTTGGCCCGGACGCCGAAGAGCGCGCCACGGCAACCGCTACCTCGGCCGTGCGCGCCATCGCGGGGGTCGCCGGGGATCTGCGTCGAGCGGCCGTGCATATCGCACGGCGACGCCGAGCGGCCGACGCGCTTTTCGCGATCAGCTCGCACCGATTCTTGTACGGCGTCGCCACTCTCACGATCGTGCTGCTGTTTCGCAACTACTTCTCTGACGACGTCGACTCCGGACTCCTCGGGCTCGGCGCGGTGGTCGCGGCGTCCGGCGTAGGCATCGTCGTCGCCGCGGTCGTCACACCTTCGGTGGCCGACTCGCTCGGCAAGCGAGCCTGGATCGGCTGGCTGCTACTCGCGGCCGGCGCGGCGATCGCGGCGTTCGGGCTGCCGTTTCGTCGTCCGCTGCTGGTGGTCGGGGCATTCGTGCTCGGCGTCTCGGCGCAAGGTGTGAAGATTTGCGTCGACACCACCATCCAAGAAGAAGTCGCGGACGTCTTTCGCGGCCGCGTGTTCGCGGTCTACGACATGCTCTTCAACGTGACCTATGTCGCGGCCGCGGCGGTCACCGCGAACGCGTTGCCGTCGTCCGGAAAGTCGCCAGCGGTGATGACGCTGCTCGCGGCTGGCTACGTCGTAGCGGCGGCGGCCTTCACCGCCCTTTCTGTGCGCCACGGCACACCGGACGCTGATGTGGTCAGGGGGGCGAAACCCTCAAGTTCACCGGTGCATCGGCCGTAGTTCGAAGGGAGAAGCGCCATCCCAGGCGCCGGCACAACGTGGAGGTGTGGCCGTGGAGGCCGACTCCCTTGAGGCAACCGGCGGCCCTGCCCGTACGAGTTCGGCCGTCGACCTGGCGGCCGACGCGGTCGAAACCCTCGAATCACGACTCGCGGGACAGACTTCCGAACTCGTCCGGTTACGGAAGAGCACCGAAACGGCCCAAGCTCTGCTCGATCTGCACACCGCGTGCACCCGGCAGCGCACGGTCGTCGGGACGGCGCGGCAGATCGCCGCGGTTGCCTCCGCGATGACCCGCGCGACCGTCGTCGTGGTCGCCGTATTCCAGGCCGTCAGCCAAGAGCCGCTCCTCGCCGTGAGCATCGGCGATGGGTTCGTCGACGAAGGTCACATCGGGGACGTCGTCTGCGAAGTCGCCACGCAACCAGAACTGGCCTGGCTGCGCACCGAAAGCCGGCTTCGCGTGGTGACTCGGAATAACGCCGGGCCCTCGATGTCGTGGCTGCTCGACGAACTGCACGCAGAGCGCGTGCTCGTCACGCCATTGTTCGGCCAAGGCGAGTTCGTCGGCTGCGTCGTCGCGAAGCTGCGGCCTGACGCCCTCGACCCCGACGATCTCGCGGTGATCGAAGGTGCGAGCGCCCTGCAAAGCCACGCCGGAGATTTGATCCACTTGGCCTTGGTGCTCGACGAACTCAGACGGCGCGCGTTGCACGACGCTGTGACTGGGCTCGCGAACCTGGCCGTGTACGAGCAGCGACTGGCGCGCGCGCTCGCCCGTCGCGACGCCGCGCAACGCGGTCACGAAGAAGTAGCGGCCGTCTTGATCCAGGTCGTCGCGATGGGCCGCATCACCGAACGACACGGCGCCACCGGAGTGCAGGAGGTTTTGCGGGAAATCGCCTCGCGGCTGTCGTCGATCGCCCCGGAGCACGATCTAGGGCACCTCGGCGCCAGCCATTTCGCGCTGATCGCGCACGGCAGCACGGGCGCGGGAATCGACCTGGCCCGCAGCGCGATCGAGACAATAGAAGCGCCGATGGAACTGAGCATCGGCGAGGTCGACGTCTTTTGCCACGCGGGAATTTCGATTGCCACGGACGGCGACGACGCCGGTGCGCTGCTGCGGCGCGCCGAAGCGGCCTCTCGTGAAGCTCGGGCCGCGGACCAGCGTCTGGTGGTGTGCGACTAGTCGCACACAGGTTTGGTGGTGTGCGACTAGTCGCGCTCGAGGTACCGGCACAAGAACGTCCGCTCCGCTTCGGTAAGCCGTCGCGGGCGCGCGGCGTCGAGGTCGAACGGCACCAACACCGTGAGTGCCTCGGCCACCACAACCGGTTTGGGATCCGCGAGTTGGTCACGAACCTCGTATTTCAACGTGAAGGACGACGCCTTCACCTGATGGCTCCAAACATCGATCTCGATCGGTTCGGGTCGCCATACGAGCGGGCGCCGATAGTCGATCTCGTGGCGGGCGACCACGACACCCTTGATGAGATCCGGGATTTCTTCAGCGGCGTCGCCGGCGAATAGCATGCCGGTGCGCGCCTCTTGCATGTAGGCGAAGAACGTGACGTTGTTGACATGGCCGAAGGCATCCATGTCGTCCCAGCGCACCTGGCACCTGAACGTGAAACGCACCGCGCTCCCTAACCTTCGCGCCCTAACCCTCGCGCCCTAACCCTCGCGTGATCGCGAAGACTTTTCGGCGCCTATGACGGTAAAAGTCTTCGCGATCACGGTAGCGGGTCGTCTAGCCGCGGGTGAGCTTGCGGTAGGTGGCGCGATGCGGGCGAGCGGCGTCGGCTCCGAGCCGCTCGACCTTGTTCTTCTCGTACGCCTCGAAGTTTCCTTCGAACCAGAACCAATTCGAATCGCCTTCCCACGCGAGGATGTGGGTGGCGATGCGGTCGAGGAACCACCGGTCGTGACTCGTGATGACCGCGCAGCCGGGGAATTCGTTCAACGCGTTTTCGAGACTCGCGAGGGTTTCGACGTCCAGGTCGTTGGTGGGCTCGTCGAGCAGCAACAAGTTGCCGCCCTGCTTGAGCGTCAGCGCTAGGTTGAGACGGTTGCGCTCGCCGCCCGACAGCACGCCGGCGTGCTTTTGCTGGTCTGGTCCCTTGAAACCAAAAGCGGAAACGTAAGCGCGGCTGGGCATTTCGACGTGTCCGACCTTGATGAAGTCGAGGCCGTCGGAGACGACTTCCCAGACGTTCTTCTTGGGGTCGAGGCCCGCGCGGCTTTGGTCGACGTACGAGATGCTCACCGTCTCGCCCAGCTTGATCGTGCCTGAATCGGGCTGCTCCTGCCCGACGATCATCTTGAACAGCGTGGTCTTGCCGGTGCCGTTCGGGCCGATGACGCCGACGATTCCGTTACGAGGCAGGGAAAACGACAGATTGTCGATGAGAACTCGATCGTCGAAGCCCTTTGTGAGGTCGGTGGCCTCGACGACGACGTTGCCGAGTCTTGGACCCGGCGGGATCTGGATTTCTTCGAAGTCGAGCTTCTTGAACTTATCGGCCTCGGCCGCCATTTCCTCGTAACGCTGAAGCCTGGCCCGGTTTTTGGCCTGCCTCGCTCGCGGGCTCGACCGCACCCATTCCAGTTCGTCTTCGAGTCGCTTGCGCAACTTGGCGTCTTTCGCGCCTTCGACCTTCAGACGGGCTGCTTTGGTCTCGAGATAGGTCGTGTAGTTGCCTTCGTAGGGATAGGTGCGGCCGCGGTCGATCTCGAGAATCCACTGAGCGACGTTTTCGAGGAAGTACCTGTCGTGCGTGACGGCGACGACGGTGCCTGGGTACTTCTCCAGGTGCTGCTCGAGCCACTGCACGCTTTCGGCGTCGAGGTGGTTAGTCGGCTCGTCGAGCAGCAACAGGTCGGGTTGTTGCAACAGAAGCTTGCAGAGCGCGACGCGGCGGCGCTCACCGCCGGAGAGCACGGTGACGTCGGCGTCGGGCGGCGGGCAGCGAAGAGCGTCCATCGCCTGTTCGAGCTGAGCGTCGAGATCCCAGGCGTTCTTATGATCGAGTTTGGTCTGCAGATCGCCCATCTCCGCGAGCAACGCGTCGTAGTCGGCGTCCGGGTTTGCCAACTCTTCGCTTACCTGGTTGAAGCGGTCGAGCAGTGCCTTGGTTTCCGCCACACCGTCCTCGACGTTGCCGAGCACAGTCTTGTCGGGGTCGAGCCGGGGCTCTTGGGCGAGAATGCCGACCGTGTAGCCGGGGGTTAGATACGCTTCGCCGTTGCTGGGCTGCTCCCAACCCGCCATGATCTTCAGCAGGGTCGACTTGCCCATGCCGTTCGGCCCGACCACACCGATCTTGGCGCCGGGCAGGAACGACAACGTGACGTCGTCCAGGATGACTTTTTCGCCGTAGGCCTTGCGGGCCTTGCGCAGCACGTAGATGAACTCAGGCACGGTTGCCGAGTCTACGGGAGCGTCGCGAACCGGACGGCGATCAGGCGCGCCCGAGGGCGCGAATCCACTCTTTGCGCCGCATCGACCGCCGGTTCCACAGCAAAAGGGCGAGGACGGCGATCCCGCCGGCTATTCCGATCATCGTCGCGTTACCCATGATCGGCACCGGATGCGCGGCGCACGCCGGCGCGCTCGTCGACGAGAAGAACAAAGTGTTGGTGTTCGGGTCGGCGCCGAGCGCCCACTGCACTCGGTCGCCGCTGCGGTTCGGAGTCCAGTCGACAACGAACTCGGTCGTCGAGACACCCGGGCGGAAGGACGACGTCTGGCCGACGTCCGAACCGCTCTTGCCGTTGCCGTAGACAGCGTTCTCGTAACTGCCGGCCGGCAGGATCAGCGTGTAGCCCGACCGGTTGTCGAAGCCAAGCGCCGCGGAAAACGATCCGTCGCCGTTGTCGAATACGCACGACAGGGTGGGCGTGATGTCGTCGCACGCGCCGGGGTAGGCGTCGCGGTCTTGCGACGACATGCAGTTGACCGTGCCCGGCGTCGTCGACGGGTTCTGGTCGTACTTTTGCGCCGCGTGCGCGGCCGGCGCCACCATGACCAAGGGCGCGGCGGCCAGCGCGATCGCGGCCAGATAGACCCCGGCCCGTCGCGACAGTCGTCGTAGAGATAACACCACGCTCATATGGTCGCTGCCGTGCCGAAGTCGCACATCCGCCGACGAGCGCAACCGCGCGCTGCTGCGAATGGCGACATGATGAGCCGTTCGGAGTAATGCGACCGCCAGCCTGCAAGAACTTCCGCGGACGTGCCCGGATTTTGCGATATCGTCCGTCTCGTGGCGAAAAGGCTTGCGGAAGTTGCGCAAAAGGTTGGTGTTAGCGAGGCGACGGTCAGCCGGGTGCTGAACGGCAAGGCCGGCGTGGCGCCGGCCACCCGCGACGCCGTTTTGACGGCTCTCGACGTGCTCGGCTACGAGCGGCCGACCCAGCTGCGCGGCGAGCGGGCCCGCATGGTCGGCCTCGTGTTGCCCGAACTGCAAAACCCGATCTTTCCGGCGCTCGCCGAAGTCGTCGGCGGCGGCCTCGTGCAGTTGGGTTTCACGCCGGTGCTCTGCACGCGCACCGCGGGCGGGCTTTCTGAAGCCGAATACGTGCGCATGCTGCTCGAGCAGCAAGTGTCGGGAGTCGTCTTCGCCGGCGGCGCCTACGCCGAGGCCAACGCGTCGCACGAACATCTCGCCCAATTGCACCAGCGCGGAGTGCCCGTCGTCCTCGTGAACGCGGCCGTCGAAGACCTCGGGTTTCCGGCGGTCTCGACCGACGACGCGGTCGCGGTCGAGCAGGCGTTCGGCCATCTTCACGCGCTCGGCCACGAGCGCGTCGGTATCGTGCTCGGCCCCGAAGACCACATGCCGTCACGCCGCAAACTTGCCGCGTTCGAGGCGGTCACCAAGGCGGCCGGCCTCTCTTCGAAATCCGCCGTCGAGCGCGCGATGTTCGGCATTGAAGGCGGCCAGGCGGCAGGCACTCGGCTGCTGCAACGCGGCGTCACCGGCATCATCTGCGCGAGCGATCCGCTCGCGCTCGGCGTGATCCGATCTGTCCGGCGAGCGCGCCTCGACGTGCCGGGCGACGCGTCAGTGGTCGGCTTCGACGACTCGGCGTTCATGAACTGCACCGACCCGCCGCTCACGACCGTGCGCCAACCGATCGACTCGATGGGTCGCGCGGTCGTCACCCTGCTGGCCAACCAGATCGACGGCGGCGCGGCGTCCGACGAAGAACTGCTGTTCGAGCCGGAGCTCGTCGTCCGGTCGAGCACAGGCCCGGCACCGAAACGCTCATCTGTGTCGTCGTAAATATTCAATTGTTCGTCACGTTCTTGCGCTAACCGCATCGTTCCTGTCATGGTGTTTGCCGCCACCAGGTGAATCACGAGCGAAGGCGGAAGGCGGAGCGCCATGTCGACGACGTCCGAGCGCGAGCACGCACCGCGAAGCCGGACGCCGCGCATGTTGCTCGCCCTGCCGATCGCCATCGTCGTTGCCGCGGCCGGCGTTGCCGTCGTCTTGACAAGCGGCCGCGCACCGGCCGCGACCCCAGGCGAAACGGTCGCCGGATCGCCGCCCTCGCTCGTGGCCGGGCGCGGAGCTGCCGTGCCGTTCGTCGAACAGGAAGCCGCGAACTCGAAGACGAACGGCACGGTCTTATCGGCGAGCCGCGACCGAGGCACCCTCGCCAGCGAGGCGATCGGACGCCGCGCCGTCACTCTTAAGAAACGCGGCCAATACGTGGAATTCACTCTGACCCAGCCGGCGAACGCGATCGACGTGCGCTATAGCATTCCAGACTCGAAAGACGGCTCGCCCTATAACGCCACGCTCTCGCTTTATTTGGACGGCGTGAAGAGCGGACGGTTGACGCTGACGAACACATATGCCTGGTATTACGGCGCATACCCGTTCGTCAACGAGCCGACGAGCGGCAACCCGCACCACTTTTACGACGAAACGCACCTCCTGCTCGGCAAGGAAATGCCTGCTGGGTCGAAGTTTCGGCTGCAAATCGACAACGGCGACAACGCCACCTCGTACACGATCGACTTGGTCGATTTCGAAGAAGTCGCGCCGCCGTTACCGCAACCGCCGGGCTCGGTGTCGGTCGTAAGCGTTGGCGCCGACCCGACAGGAACACGCGACTCCACCGACGCCTTCAAAAAAGCCATTTCCGCGTCACTCGCGACAGGAACGTCGGTGTGGCTTCCGCCAGGTACCTACCACGTCGACAAGCACCTCGTCGTGAATAGCAACGTTACGATCGCCGGCGCCGGCGCGTGGTACAGCGTCATGACCGGCGACGGTGTCGGTATTTACGGCAATCTCGCCCCACATCCAAGCCTTAACGTGCACCTGTCGAACTTCGCGATCGAAGGAACGGTGACCGAACGCGTCGACTCCGCGCAGGTCAACGGCCTCGGCGGCGCGCTCGGCGGCGGCTCGATAATTTCCGATCTGTGGATCGAACACACCAAGGTGGGTATGTGGTTCGACGGCCCCTTCGACGGGCTCACCATCGAAAACAACCGTATCGACGACACGACCGCCGACGGCATCAACCTGCACGACGGCATCACCCACGCGACGGTCCGCGACACCTTCATCCGCAATACAGGTGACGACGGCATCGCGCTATGGTCAGAAGATAACGGCGACACCGACGACGTCGTCGAGTTCAACACCGTCGAAGCTCCAATACTCGCCAATGACATCGCGATATACGGCGGCGCCGACAACCAAATCACCGACAACGTCGTGGCCGACAGCCAAACCCAAGGCGGCGGAATCCACGTCGCCAACCGATTCAACGCCATCGCGCTGGCGGGTACGACCACCATAGCTCGCGACACCGCGTTACGCACGGGTTCGTTCGATCCAAACTGGAAGTACGGCGTCGGCGCCTTATGGTTTTGGGCGAACGACTCGCCGATGAACGGCGCTATCCGCGTGCACGACGTCGACCTCATCGACAGTTCGTACGAAGCGTTGGAATTCGCCGGTTCCTCGATCACGAACGTCGCTTTCACCGATGTTCGCATCGCCGGCGCGGGCACGTTCGCGCTCCAGCTCGAATCACATGGTGAGGCCAGTTTCGATCATGTGGTCGCCACCGGCCTCGGGGCGCGCGCCGCAATCTACGACTGCTTGTTCACAGGCAGCGACACCCCGGCCTTCATCGTCGACGATCGTGGCGGAAACTCCGGATGGGCCAAAAAATACTGCGGGAAATGGCCAGACCCGGTGCGCGCGAGCATAAGAAAAGTCTCGGCCGCACGTAACGACTTCACGCTGACCCTTCAGCCGTCCGGTGCGGCGGTTGACACGGGCGGCGCGGTCACAGCAAGGGTCTCGACCGCCATCCGAGCAGGCCAAAGCCAGCAATTGCGGCTCTCGGCGGCCGGCGCGCCAGCCGGAGTCTCGGTTCGCTTCTCGTCGTCCAGGCTGTTAGCCGGAGGGCACGCGACTATGACGGTCACCACGCAGGCAGGGGTAAGGTCCGGCAAGTATCCGATTGTCGTGACTTCGACCGGGCCGACGGGTGCGCATTCGGCGACATTCGCGCTCACCGTAGCCGGACCGCCGGTGCTGACGGCCGATCCGGCCAGTATCGACTTCACCGCCGGCAGCGTGGGCACGCCAAGCGAATCCCGGCAAATCCGGCTGAAAAACACTGGAACCGCGTTGATTACGGTCGGCGCGATCAGAACGACGGGCGACTTCAGCCAAACCAACACCTGCGGCGGCACGATCGCGGCTGGCATGTCGTGCCACGTCAGCGTGACGTTCACCGCCACCGGCACCGGCGCGCGTACGGGCAGCGTGACGATCGCGGACGACGCAAACCCCGTCACCGTAAGGCTTTTCGGAACAGCAACGCCCAACGCCAACCTGGCGCTCGGCAAGGCGGCCTCGGCGAGCGGCACCCAGCCGGGATACCCACCGTCGAACATGACCGACGGAAATCCCGGCAGTTATTGGGAAAGCATCAATAACGCGTTTCCGCAGTGGGCGACGGTCGACCTCGGCGAGCCGGCCATGGTCAGCCGGATCGTGCTGACGTTGCCGCCTCCGGCGGCCTGGAGCGCCCGCACGCAGACCCTGGTGGTCTCCGGCAGCCTCGACAACACGACTTTTACGTCGTTGGTGCCTTCCGCCGGCTACACGTTCGACCCCGCGACCGGCAATCAGGTCGCCATCTCCTTCGCCCCGACGAAACTGCGATTTATTCGGCTCGACGTGACGGCGAACACCGGTTGGCCCGCCGCGCAATTCTCCGAAGTCGAGGTGTTCCCGAAGTAACGCGCTCACCCGAGCGCTGATCACGTAAACGTGGTCAACATGCCCGAGGACAGGCCAGGACACCTGTTTTCGGGGGTCTTGGCCTGTCCTCGGACACCCCTTCCTCGAACGTTGGCCAATCGCGCCCGCAAACCTGTGCCGCACTGGCTTGCCCGATTCCGTACACCTTGACGCTTTCAGTCTGTGTCATAATCTTGCGAAGTTCCGTCGCGCTCTTGCGTCAACTCGTCGGCATCTGTACTTTCAATGCAACCCGGAGGCGCAGCAGGAGTCTCCTGTCGAGGTCCACCAGCCCCTGCATCACCAGTCCTTGGAGGGATTCCTTTCGATGAAGCACCAGAGATGGGTGGCCGCGCTCGCCGCGGCGGGCATCGCCACCACGGTGGCGGCCTGTGGCAGCAGTTCGTCGAGCGACAACGGCGCCAACACGGCGCAGTCGCAATCACCCGCGATATCCAGCGACACGACGAGCGACTCGCCCTCGCCCGCGGCGAGCACCGCCGCGCTCGACGTCAGCAAGCCGACGACGATCACCGTCAACTGCGAACCGCCCACCACCGCCGCCTCGCAACGTCAGCAGTGGCTCGACGACGTCGCCTCGTTCGAGAAGCTGCACCCGAACATCACGATCCAAAGCAAGGACGAAGCGCCTTGCGACGATCCGAACACCTTCTCGGCGAAGCTCGCCAGCGGCCAGGAAGAAAACGTCTTTTACCTGTACATGACCGATACTCAGCAGGCAATCGACTCCGGGCAAGTGCTCGACATTCAGAAGTACGCTGAGAAAATTCCTGTTTTGAAAGACATCCAGCCCTCGGTCATCAACATTTTCCGCAAGGGCGACACGGCCGACGGCGACCTTTACGGCCTGCCCAAGACCAACTACACGCTCGGGCTCGTCTACAACCGCGCGCTCTTCACCAAGGCGGGTCTCGACCCCGACAACCCCCCGACCACCTGGGCCGCCGTACGTGACGACGCCAAGAAAATCGCCGCGCTCGGCCCTGACTACGTCGGATACGCCGACTACAGCGCCGGCAACACCGGTGGCTGGCACTTCACGGCGGAGATGTACTCGCAAGGCGGCCATGTGGTGTCGGACGACGGCAAGAAGGCCGACTTCAACAACGACAAAGGCCTTGCCGTGTTGAACAACCTCAAGGCCATGCGCTGGACCGACAACAGCATGGGTTCGAAGCAACTGCTGCAATACGCCGACACCATCAAGATGATGGCGGCTGGCAAGCTCGGCATGACGATCGGCGCGCCAGACTACTTGCCGAACATGCAGTCGAACTACAAGGCCGACCTTTCGCAAATCGGCCTCGCCCCGATGCCCGCCGGCGAAAACGGCAGCGGCACGCTGCTCGGCGGCGACGGCTACATGTTCAACAAGAACGACACCCCCGACCAGGTCATTGCCGGAATCTTGTGGCTGGAGTACGAGAACCTCACGCCGGGCACCGGCCAGTTCGACTTCAAGCGGACGGCGCAACTCGGCAACCCCGTCGGTTTACCCGAACCCGACCTGTTCCAGGGCGACACGGCCGCGAAGGAGCAGGCCGACAAGGCCGCGAGCGCAAACCTTCCGATCAACAACTTCAAGGCATACGTCGACGGCACGCCACAACTGGCCGGACACGTCGAACCGCCGCAGGCGCAGCCGATCTATAAGGTGCTCGACGGTCTGATGTCGGCGGTCCTCACCGACAAGAACGCCGACCCGCGGAAGCTGCTCGACGATTACTCAGCGAAGGTCCAGGCCGTCTTGGACAACGCCAGCTAGTCCAGCGGCCCGCTCGTTTCCTGAACGTGCCTCCCGGGCGCCAAGGACAGCGCCCGGGAGGCAGTTCCGACGACGAATCAACAACGACCAGAAGCGACGGAGACAACCCGGTGGCGACCATCAATGTGGCGAGGGCCAGGGCGCGGCAAACCCAAAGCGCGGCCGCGCAACCGCGCCGCCGTCCGCCGTTGTCGCAGCGGATCCGGCGCAACGCCGTCGCGTATCTATTTCTCGCGGGAGCGGTGATCTGCTTCGCGTTGTTCTCGTGGTACCCGATCGTCCGCGAAGTGGTGATGAGCTTTCAAAAGACCAACTTCGCGGGCGACACAACGTGGGTCGGTTGGCGCAACTTCGTTCATCTAAGGCACGATCCCGAGTTCTGGACGGCGTGGCGCGCGTCTATTGAGTTCAGCCTATGGGCGCTGGTGTTCGGCTATGCCGTTCCCTTCGTCGTAGCCGTGGTCTTGAACGAGCTTCGCCACGCGCGCTCGTACTTCCGGCTCATGGTCTACCTGCCCGTGATGATGCCTCCGGCGGCTGCTGCCTTTTTGTGGAAGTACTTCTACGATCCCGGCAACGGCTTGTTCAACACGGTGTTGCGCGGCCTGCATCTGCCAACCTCGCAGTGGTTGCAGTCGACGAATACAGCCATCATTTCACTTGTCTTGTTCTCGACGTGGATCAACATGGGCACCGGCACGTTAATTTACTTGGCGGCGCTGCAAAACATCCCCGGCGAGCTGTACGAAGCGGCCGAGATCGAAGGCGCCGGGCTGTTCCGCCGCCTTTGGCACGTCACGATCCCTCAAACAAGGCTGATCCTCTCTCTGCTGCTCATGCTCCAGATCGTCGCGACCATGCAGGTTTTCTTGGAGCCGTTCATCTTGAGTGGTGGCGGGCCACAAGGAAAGACCACGACCGTCGTTTACTTGATCTACGAGTATGCCTTCCATTTCAACAACTTCGGTAGCGGCGCCGCGCTCGGGCTCATCTTGTTGCTCGTTCTAGCCGGGTTCGGCGCGGCCTACTTGTGGCTGAGCCGTCGTAGAGAAGAGGCCTAGCGACATGGCAACGACGCACTCGCAAACCCGCACGCTTATTTCACCGGCACAACTCTCACGCACCGGCGGCAAGATCGCGTACTGGACGGTGCTGGCGATACTCGTCCCGCTTTTCGCGGCTATCTTCCTTTTCCCGTTGTACTGGATGTTCACCGGAGGGCTCAAGTCAGCGCACGAGGTCATCCAAAGTCCGCCGACGTGGTACCCGCACACGGTGCGGTGGGCGAACTTCGTCGACGCTTGGCATCAACTCAAGCTGGCTCGATTGCTCTTGAACACGACAGTGTACGCGCTTGGCGCGCTTGGCTTTCAACTTGTCTTCGACGTGGCGGCAGCGTACGCGCTGTCGAAGCTGCGGCCGGTGCTGGGCAATGTCATCTTGTTCTTGATGCTGGCGACGCTCATGATCCCCGCGACCGTGCTCGCGCTGCCCACATTTCTCACCGTCTTCAACCTTCCGGTGCTCCACGTCAACCTCACGAACTCGCCATGGGCAATCTGGTTGCCTTCGGTCGCGAACGGCTTCAACGTCTTCTTGCTCAAGCGGTTCTTTGACTCGATACCGGAGGAATTGCTTGCGGCAGCCGCGATCGACGGCGCCGGGCCGCTGCGCGCGTTGTGGTCGATCGTGCTCCCTATGTCGCGACCGATCCTCGGAGTCGTCTCGATCCTTTCGGTGACTGCAGTCTGGAAAGACTTTTTGTGGCCCCTGCTCGTGCTGACGAGCCCGCAAGAGCAGACGGTCAACATCGGCCTGTATCAGCTCAGCACAGCGGCACCCGAGAACACGTTCATCGCCGCGCTGTTCATCGCATCGATCCCCATGATCCTGTTTTTCCTCGTCTTCCAGCGGAACATCATGGCCGGGCTCACTTCCGGAGGCTTGAAGGGTTGATCCGCGCACCCGCCGCTCGACCGATCAAAGGTGCCGCGGAGGCGAGCACCAGCACGCCCATCACAACGAAGGAGTATCCACCGGTGACCACCCTCGACTCGCACTCCGTCGAAAGCTCGACCGGCACGTCGCCGAGCAAGTCGCGCTGGTGGCAGGGCGCCGCGATCTACCAGGTGTACGTGCGAAGCTTCGCGGACGGCAACGGCGACGGCACGGGCGACCTCACCGGCGCCCGGAAAAAGCTGCGATATCTCGCTGACCTCGGGATCGAGGCGATCTGGTTCAACCCCTGGTACCCCTCCCCCATGGCCGACGCCGGTTACGACATCGCCGACTACCGCGACATCGATCCGGTGTTCGGCACGCTCGCGCAAGCGGAGGCGCTCATCGGCGAGGCACACGAGCTTGGTATCAAGGTGATCGTCGATGTCGTGCCTAACCATTGTTCCGACGCGCATCCGTGGTTTCAGGCGGCCCTCGCGGCCCGGCCTGGCTCGCCGCAACGAGACCTCTTCTGGTTCCGACCTGGCCGCGGTGAGAACGGCGAGTTGCCCCCCAACGACTGGAACTCCATCTTCGGCGGCCCGGCATGGACGAGAATCACCGAGCGCGACGGCACACCGGGCGAGTGGTACCTACATCTGTTCGCGCCAGAGCAGCCAGACTTCAACTGGGACAACCCCCGCGTGCGCGAGGAATTCGAAGACATCTTGCGGTTTTGGCTCGATCGTGGCGTTGACGGAATCCGTATCGACTCGGCCGCGCTGCTCGTCAAGGATTCGTCGCTGACCGATTTGGGTGGCCAGCCCGATGCGTTGGCACGGCATCCGTTCGTCGACCTCGACGGCGTGCACGAAATCTACCGCGCGTGGCGGCGGCTAACCGACAGCTACGCGGGCGATCGCATTTTGATCGGGGAAGTGTGGCTGCCCGACCGCGAACGCTTCACCCGGTATCTGCGACCCGACGAGTTGCACACCGCCTTCAATTTCGACTTTCTCGGCTGTCCGTGGCAAGCGGACAGGGTGCGGTCGGTGATCGACGCGACGCTAGCCGACCACGCCCCAGTAGGCGCACCGCCGACTTGGGTTTTGTCGAACCACGACGTCGTGAGGCACGTGACACGTTACGGGCGCATCGACACCTCGTTTTCGATGAACGACAGAAGGCTCGGCGAACCAAGCGATTTGACGCTCGGCACCCGACGAGCGCGCGCCGTCGTTCTCGTCACGATGGCACTACCCGGCGCGGTCTACATCTATCAAGGCGAAGAGCTCGGCCTTTGGGAGGTGGAGGATCTGCCGGCCGAACTACTGCAAGACCCGATCTGGGTACGCTCCGGTTACACCGATCGCGGCCGTGACGGGTGCCGAGTGCCTATTCCCTGGGACGGCGACGAGCCGCCATTCGGCTTCAGCCCCCCGGGTGTCGCGACGTGGCTGCCACAACCGCATAGCTGGAAGGGATTGTCGGTGGATTCGCAAGCGGGCGACCCAGGCTCGATGCTGGAGCTGTACCGAAAGGCGTTGCATATCAGGAGCCGCGAGACATCCCTTCGCACACGTGAGCTGCGATGGCTACCGTCGGCAGAAGACGTCGTGACGTTCAAGCGAGGCAACGATTTCGTCTGTGTGGCGAACCTGTCGAGCAATCCTGTCGAGTTGCCCCCTCATCGCGAGCTCATCGTCAGCAGTCTGCCGCTCGAAAATGGCCGTTTGCCGGTCGACGCGAGCGCCTGGCTGCGATCGTAGGGCGATGAAAGCCGCGCTCGTGACCGGTGCGGGCGGCTGGCTCGGCCGCCACGTCGTCGCGCTTTTTCGCCGTGAACACGTCGCCGTCACGGCGCTGGTACTCAATGCTGACGACGCCGTCGAAGCACATCGCGTCGAGGCCGATCGCGTCGTCGTCGGCGATGCCCGCGACGCACGAGTCGTCCGAGACGCTGTGCGTGGCAACGACGTCGTCGTCCATCTCGCCGCGTTACCGTCGCCAGCCGCGGGTACCGCCGAGGAGGTTTTTTGCCTGAACACCGCGACTACCTTCACGGTGCTCGAGCAGGCGGGCCTGGCGGGGGTCAAACGCGCCGTCATCGCGAGCAGCCAGGCCATCAGCGGATTGCCGTTCAGCCCGAAGCCGCGCCGTCCGCCTTATCTGCCGATCGACGAGGCGATTCCTTTGCAGATCGGCGATCCCTACGCTCTGTCGAAGCAGGCCGATGAAGCGACGGCCGCGATGATGTGGTGGCGGCACGGCCTTTCCGTGTGCGCATTGCGATTTCCCTTTCTAGGCGGGGCGCGGTTCGGGGTGCCCGAGCACGCGGCCCAGCTCGCCAGAGATCCGTCGCTCGGTGTTGTCGACGCTTGGGCATATCTCGACGTGCGCGACGCCGCTCGAGCATGCCTGCTCGCCGCGCGATTGCCAGCGAATGGCTACGATGTCATGCTCGTCGCCGCGCCGAACACTTTGGTGCGTGAACCGACCGAGTCACTGCTCGACACTTTCCTTCCAGGTGTCGCGCGCCGAAGAAAATTCGCGGGCAACGAGGTACCGCTCGATTTGCGTCGCGGTCGCGCAATTCTCGGCTTCGAAGCCGAAAACATTTGGGTGCCATGACCACGTCGAAGGACGCTGACTTGCTTGCGTCCACCGCGCCTCCGTGGGCCCACGTCGACGACCTGCGCATTACTCGTGTTCGCGCGATCGTCACGGCCCCAGAAGGCGTCGCGCTCGTCGTCGTCCGGGTTGATACATCGGACGACGGCCTCTACGGCCTCGGTTGCGCGACTTTCACCCAGCGCTTCGACGCGGTGGCCGAGGTTGTCGACGACTACATCGGGCCGCTCGTGCGCGGCCGTCACCCGGCCGACATCGACGACATCACCCGCGTGGTGCATCACAGTTCGTACTGGCGCACGGGCCCGGTGCTGAACAACGGGTTGTCCGGACTCGATATGGCGTTGTGGGATATCGCCGGGAAACGCGCTGGTCTGCCGGTCTTCGAGCTGTTCGGCGGACGCGTGCGGAAAGCCGCGACGGCATACACGCACGCCTCAGGTGCCGACATGGCCGCCGCGTTGGCGGACGCGCGACGCCTCATTGACGCAGGCTGGCGACACGTGCGGTTGCAGGTCGGTCAACCGGGCAGTGGAACCTACGGCGCGCCCGCGATGTCCGCCGCATACAGCGGCGACCCCAATCCCGACGGCTGGGACGTCGACCACTACCTGCGCGAGACACCGCGTCTTTTCGCGGCGGCGCGAGAACAACTGGGCGACGCCGTCGAACTGCTGCACGACGCGCACAGCAGATTGTTGCCTCGCCAAGCCATGTCGCTGGCGCAATCACTTGCGCCGTATCGGTTGTTCTTCCTCGAGGACGTCGTCGCTCCCGAACACTACGACCAGCTGCCCGAGGTGCGGCGTGCGTCGCCGGTCGCGATCGCGGTCGGCGAGTTGGTCGTCGACACCTCGACCGCCGCGCGACTCGTCGTGAACGGCTCCGTCGACTTTCTTCGGCTGCACCTGTCCGCGATCGGCGGGCTGACGCCGGCACGCAAAATCGCCGCGCTGTGCGAACTCGTCGGCGTGCGGACGGCATGGCACGCGCCGGCCGATGTCTCTCCCGTCGGCGCGGCCGCCAATCTCGCGGTGGACGTGAGCTCGGCCGCGTTCGGCATTCAGGAAAGCCACCTCTACAACGAGGCAGCGTGCGAGGTGTTTCCGGGGACGCCGCAACCACGCGGCGGGTATCTCGAGCCGTCGCCCGCGCCTGGCCTCGGGGTCGACCTCGACGAACGCGTCGCGGCCCGATATCCGCCCGGCCGGTTCGCGCACGACCGGTGGGCGTCTCGAGTCAGGGGCCGCGATGGCGGCCTGCTGGCTCCGTAGTTCCGCGCCTCGCGATTGCTCGGTCAAGTAATTACAAAGTTTCGTAGCTATCTTGCGCCGACCTTGTCAAATCTGTCATCGTTCGAGTGGCATTTCGCGGCACGACACGGGGTCTTCTGCTCAGCACCGCCACTCGAACGAATGCGTTCGACGGAATCCGACGAAAGAGGTCCTCCATGTTTCGAAAGACGCCCCGAGGATCGTCGCGATCCTGGCGATCCGTCACCGCGGCCGCCGCGACGTCACTTGCCTGCGCGACCCTCGTCGCCGTCACGGGAGCGCAAACCGCGTTCGCCGCCGCCACGGGCGGCCAGGGCGCGAGCCTGCCGTATGTCGAGTTGCAGGCCGAAAACGCGGCCACCAACGGCACGATCATCGGCCCGAGCTATACGCAGGGCCAGCTCGCCGACGAGGCTTCGTTCCGCAAGGCGGTCACGCTGTCGGGCCAAGGCAAATACGTCGAGTTCACGACGACCGCCCCGACCAACTCCATCGACTTCCGCTACAGCATCCCCGACAGCGGCAACGGCTCGGTTTACACCGCCTCGTTGTCGCTTTACATCAACGGCGCCAAGCAGCCCGACTTCACGCTGACCAACGCTTATAGCTGGTACTACGGCAGCTATCCGTTCACGAACACGCCCGGAAGCAACCCCCATCACTTCTACGACGAAGCGCATCGGCTGTTCGACACGACCTATCCGGCGGGCACGAGTTTCAAGCTGCAGGTCGACTCCGAAGACGCGGCCGGCAGCTACACCATCGACTTCGCCGACTTCGAGCAAGTCGCCGCGCCGCTTTCCCAACCGGTGAGCTCGGTGTCGGTGACCAGCGAGGGCGCCGACGCCAGCGGTAACGCGGATTCCACCAGCGCGTTCAACGCGGCGATCTCGGCCGCCGGCCCCGGCGGCACGGTATGGATTCCGCCGGGCACGTACAAGATTCCCGGCCACATCATCGTCAACGACGTGACGATCGATGGCGCCGGTATGTGGTACTCGACCATCAAAGGCACCGCACCAGGCTTCTATGGAAACTCGGCACCGAATGCCAGCGGCAACGTGCATTTGTCAAACTTCGCGATTTTTGGCGACGTGCAAGAGCGTTGCGACAGCTGCCAAGTAAACGGCATCGGCGGTGCCATGTCGAATTCGAGCGTGTCGAATCTGTGGATCGACCATCTGAAGGTGGGCGTCTGGATGGACGGCCCGATGGACCACCTGACCTTCAGCGGGATGCGAATTCGCGACACGACGGCGGACGGCGTCAACTTCCACGGCGGCGTCACCAACTCGACCGTAACCAACAGCGAAATCCGCAACACCGGCGACGACGGCCTGGCCATGTGGGCCGACGCGAGCATCGGCGCCGACTCGAACGACACGTTCTCGAACAGCACCGTGTCGTTGCAAATGCTGGCGAACGGCATCGCCGTGTACGGCGGGCACGACAACACGGTGAGCGGAAACCGAGTCGTCGACACCGGCATCACTCAGGGCGGTGGAATCCAGGTCGGCCAGCGGTTCACCTCGACGCCGGTCGGCACCACGACCATCGAGAACAACACGATGATTCGTGACGGAAGCCTTGACCCCAACTGGCAATTCGGCGTGGGCGCGTTGTGGTTCGACGGCAGCCAAGGCGCCATCACCGGCCCCATCAACGTGACCAACGCGCTCATCGAGCAAAGCCCCTACGAGGCCGTGCAATGGGTCGAGGGAACGGTCAGCGGGGTGTCGCTGAACAACGTCACCATCGAGGGCACCGGCACGTTCGCGTTACAGGAGCAGACAGGTGGTTCGGCGTCCTTTACGAACGTCGTCGCCACGGGCGTCGCGCAAAACCCACCGAGCTACAGCTGCGAGGGCGGCAACTTTGCCGTCACCGACGGCGGCGGGAACTTCGGCATCACGCCGACGCAGTGCAACGGCTGGCCGGCGCCGGTGTACCCGCCGTACCCGGCGAATGGCATCACCGCCTCGCCGAGCGCGCTCAACTTCGGCTCGGTGACCAACGGCACGACAAGCGGCGCGCAAACCGTCACCGTGTCGAACCCGACCGGCTCTGCGGCGAGCGTCTCCTCGATCTCGGTCGCGGGCGACTTTTCGCAGACCAACGCCTGCGGAAGCTCGATCCCCGCGAACGGCTCCTGCTCGGTGAGCGTGACATTCACCCCGACGGCGACCGGCGCCCGCGCCGGGACGCTGACCGTCAACGCCGGCGGAAACACCAGCACAGTAAGCCTTTCCGGCACCGGAACTCAGGCTGGGCCGATGTTGAACGCTAGCCCCGCGAGCCTTTCGTTCCCGACGACGACCGTCGGGTCGACGTCCGGCCCGCGGGCGGCGACGCTGACGAACAACGGCACCGCGACAGCGTCGATCTCGTCGATCTCGGCGAGCGGCGACTTCGCGCAAACCAACAACTGCGGGTCGTCGCTCGCGATCGGCGCGAGTTGCACGGTCAACGTGACGTTCTCGCCAACGTCGGGCGGAACGCGCAACGGCTCGGTCACGGTGAACAGTAACGCCGTGAACAACCCGACCACGATCTCTTTGTCGGGCAGCGCAATCGACTCGTCGACCAACGTCGCGTTGAGCAAGCCGACGAGCGCGAGCGGTTCGGTCAACAGCGTGCAGTCGCCCGACCAGGCGGTCGACGGAAACAGCAGCAGCTACTGGGAAAGCGCGGATAACGCGTTCCCGCAGTGGTGGCAGGTCGATCTCGGCCAAACGATGAGCCTCGGCAAAGTGGTCGTCAAACTGCCGCCATCGACGGCGTGGGGCGCCCGCACGCAAACGCTTTCAGTACTGGGCAGTACCGATGGCTCAACGTTCTCGGTGATCGTGGGATCGGCCGCCTACACGTTCGACCCGAACACGAACGGCAATTCGGCGACCATCACGTTCTCGCCCACAACCGCGCGTTATCTGCGGTTGAACTTCACCGCCAATACCGGCTGGCCGGCCGGGCAGGCCTCGGAGGTTGAGGTTTACCCGAGTGGCTCGGCCAGCGGCGGTGTCGGCGGTTCGGCTTCACTGTCGGTGTCGCCGAGCAGCCTCACGTTCGCAAGCCAAAACGTCGGGACGACGAGCGGCGCGCAGACGGTGACCGTGACGAACGACGGCGACGCGGCGGCGTCCGTCTCGTCGATCGCGGCGAGCGGCGACTTCGCGCAGACCAACACCTGCGATGGCTCGATCGCCGCCGGA
The DNA here is from genome assembly GCA_040255675.1 of Actinomycetales bacterium. Lineage (GTDB taxonomy): Bacteria > Actinomycetota > Actinomycetes > Acidothermales > Acidothermaceae > JBDZVM01. Next base: position 82,769 of record JBDZVM010000014.1, read on the forward strand.
GGCTCATGCCAGGTGAGCGTCACGTTCACACCGACCGCGAACGGCACGCGCACGGGCACCCTGACCATCACCAGCGACGCGACGAACTCGCCGTCGACCGTGGCCCTTGCCGGCTCCGGGACGACGCCGAGCGACGTGAACCTGGCGCTGGGGAAGACGATGACGGCCAGCGGCTACACCCAGATATACGCGCCGAGCAACGCGAACGACAACAACACCAGCAGTTACTGGGAATCGGTCGACAACGCGTTTCCGCAATGGCTGCAAGTCGACCTCGGCGCGACGACCGGCGTGAGCGAGATCATGCTCATGCTGCCTCCGTCGACCGACTGGGGCGCTCGCACGCAAACCCTTTCGGTGCAAGGCAGCGCCGACGGATCGAACTTCTCCACCCTCGTCGGCTCGACCGGGTATACCTTCGACCCGAACACCGGAAACACCGTCACCATCAACCTGACGGCGAGCACCCGGTATCTGCGACTGAACTTCACCGGTAACACCGGCTGGCCCGCGGGGCAAATCTCTGAGTTCGAGGTGTTCGGCTCGGGTGGCACCGGTGGTGGCGGTGGCGATACGCAGGCCCCGACCGCGCCGTCGAGCCTCGCCTATACCCAGTCTGGCAGCGACATCGACCTGAGCTGGCAGGCGGCGTCCGACAACACAGGTGTGACGGCGTACGACGTCTACGCGAACGACTCGTTGATCGCCAGCGTGAGTGGCTCCACGCTCTCCTACACCGACGGCGCCGAGTCGACGAGCACGACGGTGTCGTACTACGTGAAAGCGCGCGATGCGGCTGGCAACGTCTCGGCGGCGAGCAACACCGTGACGCGCACCGGCACGGTAACCGGCGGCACCAACCAGGCGGCCGGAAAACCGATCACCGAGTCGTCGCACGTGGTGAACTTCGTCGGCTCCAACGCCAACGACGGCGACGTCACGACGTACTGGGAGGGCAACGGATTCCCGAGCAGCATCGCCGTCGACATGGGCGCGAACGTCGACACGCAAGAGGTCGTCGTCAAGCTCAACCCGGATCCCGCGTGGGGAACCCGCACGCAGACGATCCAGATTCTCGGCCACGACCAGAACTCGTCGACCTTCACGCAGATCAAGGCAGCGGCGACCTACACCTTCAACCAGGGCGACAACGTTGTCACGATCCCCGTCACAGCAACGGTTTCCGCGGTTGAGCTTGCTTTCACCGCCAACTCCGGTGCCGGCGGCGGCCAGGTCGCCGAGTTCGAGGTCATCGGCGTTCCAGGCGCAAACCCCGACCTCACCGTGACGTCGGTCGCGGCGTCACCCGCCACACCGAGCGAAACCGACCCGATCACGTTGAACGCGACGGTGAAGAACATCGGCTCGCAAACCGCACCGGCAACCACGCTTGACTTCTATCTCGGTTCGACAGACGTCGGGTGGGCGACGGTCGGCTCACTCGCGCCCGGCGCCTCGACGACGGTGTCGGCGAACATCGGCGCGCGAAGCGCGGGCACCTACCAGCTCACCGCGAAGGTCGACGAAAACAACGCTGTCATCGAACAGAACGAAACGAACAACAGCTACACCAACCAGAATTCCCTTGTGGTCAGCCAAACGCAAAGTTCCGACCTGCTGCCCACCGCGGTGGCATGGACGCCGAACACCCCCGCCGGCGGCAACACCGTCAGCTTCAGCGCGGCCATCAAGAACCAAGGCATCATGGCGTCGGCCTCGGGCAGTCACACGCTGACGCTGACCATCGCCGACGCGTCGAGCGGCTCGGTCGTGAAAACGCTCACCGGTTCTTACTCGGGTTCGATCGCCGCCGGAGCGACGACAGGACCGATCTCGTTGGGCACATGGACAGCTGTCGACGGCAAGTACGACGTCGACGTCACTGTGGCGGCCGACGGCAACGAAGTCTCGGTGAAGCAAGCTAACAACACCTCGACGACGCCGTTCTTCGTCGGCCTCGGCGCGAACATGCCGTATGACATGTACGAGGCCGAAGACGGCCAAGTCGGCGGCGGCGCGACCTTGCTGGGCCCTAACCGCACGATCGGCGACCTCGCGGGAGAAGCGTCGGGCCGGCAAGCGGTGACGCTCGACACCACCGGCGCGTACGTGCAATGGACGACGCGCGCAAGCACCAACACGTTAGTCACTCGTTACTCCATTCCCGACTCAGCCGACGGCAACGGCCAAACGGCGACGCTCGACATCTACGTGAACGGCACGTTCCTCGAGCCCATCACGCTGACGTCGCACTTCGACTGGCTGTACGGCTCGGAGACCTCGCCGAACAACTCAGTGCAAGCCGGCACCCAGCGGCACGTCTACGACGAGTCGCACATCATGCTCGGCGAGACCGTGCCGGCCGGCAGCGTCATCAAGCTACAAAAGGACACTTCGAACATTTCGCAATACGCGATCGACTTCGTGCAGACCGAGCAAGTGTCGCCGATCGCGAACCCTGACCCGGCGCACTACGTCGTGCCCGGGAGCACCAGCCAAAACGACGTGCAAAGCGCCATTCAGTCCGCTGAGTCGAACAGCAACTACGCGGGCGTCTACCTTCCCGCGGGCACGTATCCCACATCGAACAAGTTCCAGATCAGCGGCCGTGCAATCAAGATTGTCGGCGCCGGGCCGTGGTACACGCAGTTCGAGACACCGCAAACCCAAACGAATACCGACGCCGGGTTCTCCGTGCAGTCGTCGGCGAACGGCTCGACGTTCAGCGGCTTCGCGTTCTTCGGCAACTACACGCAACGCATCGACGGGCCCGGCAAGGTGTTCGACCTCACCGACGTCAGCGGTCTCACCATCGACAACATTTGGGTGGAACACACGGTCTGCGCGGTGTGGGGCACGCACGTCACGAACTCGACGTTCAGCAACATGCGGATTCGCGACACCTTTGCCGACGGCATCAACCTGACCAACGGCAGCAGCGGCAACGTCATCGACAACGACGAGGCGCGGGCGACTGGCGACGACAGCTTCGCACTGTTCGCCGCGCAAGACCACAACTCAAGTGACCTTACGAACAACATCATCGAAAACGTCACTGCGCTCTTTCCGTGGCGCGCGGCAGGTCTCGCTGTCTACGGCGGAGAGAACAACACGGTCAAGAATTTCCGAGTGGCCGATACGTTGACCTACGCCGGATTGACGGTCAGCTCGCTCAACTTCGGTTATCCGTTTCAGGGCTTCGGCACGCAACCGACGACGATTACCAACTTCTCACTCGAGCGAGACGGCGGTCACTTCTGGGGTGGGCAGGTGTTCCCCGCTATCTGGCTGTTCTCCGCAACGCAACCGTTCCAAGGAATTCGGATCAGCAATGGCGTGATCGGTGCTCCGACCTACTCGGGCATCATGTTCCAGACCGACTACGTCAATGGGACCGCCCAATACCCAGTCACCGACACCATCTTCACGAACATGACGATCACCGGAGCGCACCAAAGCGGCGACGAGTACAACGCCAAGTCGGGCTACGGCATTTGGGCGAACCCCATGCCCGAAACCAACCAAGGCCCGGCGGTCGGCTCGGCCACGTTCAATGGCCTTAACGAAAGCGACAACTACATCAACATCGAGAACACGACCAGCACCTTCACCATCACGGTCAACAACTAGCCTTCCAGGCGCCGGGTGGTGGGCGGCAGCGTGCGTCCACCGCCCAGGCGCGCGGGGCGCCTGGGCGGAAATCCGCGTCCAACGGGGCAGACTGTGGCAAGGTCGACGCTGTAGACGCCGTCCGAGATAGCCGTGAGGTAGACCGTGCCGCAGTTCGACATGCCGCTCGACGAACTGGAGAACTACCGCCCGCGTGTCGAGGAACCGCCGGATTTCGACGATTTCTGGGCCGCGACGCTCGCCGAGACCCGCGGTTATCCTCTCCGCCCGACGTTCAAGCCGGTCGAGACGGGCCTGCACGCTATCGACACCTACGACGTCGAGTTCAGCGGCTTCGGCGGCCATCGCATCAAAGCTTGGCTACGCCTGCCTTCGCGACGCTTGAGAGACGCACGACGGCTGCCGGGCATCGTCCAGTTTCAGGGATATGGCGGCGGTCGCGCGCTCGCCCACGAGAATCTGCTGTGGGCCGCGGCCGGTTACGCGCATCTGGTCATGGATACCCGCGGCCAGGGCAGCGGCTGGTCGGCCGGCGACACCGACGATCCCGCTGGTTCGGGTCCGGCGCATTCGGGATTCATGACGCGCGGCATCCGTGATCCGCATGAGTATTTCTATCGCCGGGTATTCGCCGACGCCGTTCGCGCCGTGGAGGCATTACGCTCGCACGACGAGGTCGATCCGACTCAGGTGGTTGCCACGGGCGCCAGCCAGGGTGGCGGAATCACGCTCGCCGTCAGCGCCCTCGTGCCTGACATCGTGGCGGCAATGCCAGACGTGCCGTTCCTGTGCCATTTCGAACGGGCGACGACGTTCGTCGACAGCGACCCCTACGGCGAGATCGCGAGGTACTTGAAGGTGCGTCGCGGCGACGTGGAGCAGGCTTATCGCACACTGTCGTATTTCGACGGCGTCACGATGGCGCGCCGCGCTGCCGCGCCGGCGTTGTTTTCGGTCGCTTTGATGGATGCCACGTGCCCGCCGTCCACCGTATTCGCGGCGTTCAACGCTTACCGGGGCTCGAAGGAAATCTCGGTGTACCCGTTCAACGACCACGAGGGCGGAGAAGCCTTCCACCAAAGCATTCAGCTTCGCTGGCTGCAAAGCCACATTCACGAGGCGTAGAGCTGAAACTCCGAAATCTGGCCCGCGTTCGACCCGTTGCTGGTGGCGGTGACGTTCAGCCGCCAATACAAGAAACTTTGCGGCGCGAATGTCACGGTGACCATATCGCCCGACGCCGGGTCGAAGGTATACGTGGTGGAGGGCACTACCGTCGTCCACGTGTTGGTGTCAGGGCTGCCTTCGACCGATATCGTCTCGGTGAATGACGACCAACCCGACACCTCCGGTGTGGCAATTACGACTCGGCCAATCGATGTCGACGCACCGAACTTGACCCGCAACCACTGAGGAAATCCGGATGTACTTTGCCAATACGAACTGATCGGATCGTTGTCGATGGCACTGATCGCCGGATAGCCAGACAGGTTGCCACTGGAGGCCACGGCCAGTCCGACGGCGAGGTTGGTTTCGATGCCGGCCTCCGACGTGATGATGTATGTGCTGTTCGACTGCGAACCGGCCGAAATAGCTTCGACGGTCTTGAACGGCACCTGCGAGGGATACGTCATCTGGGTCGTGTTGTTGAGGCCGAGTTGGCCGTTGGTGTTGTTACCCCAGCACCAAGCTGTCTTGTCGGCGCGCGTGGCGCACGTGTGCTGATAGCCGAGACTAATCGCCTTCCAGTTCGTCACCGTGGTCACCTGTTGCGGGCTCATCTTTGGTGTGGCGGTACTACCGATACCGACCTGTCCATTGCTGTTTTCGCCCCAACACCACAACGTACCGTCATTCTTCGTCGCGCACGCATGGTATTGACCCGTTGACACGGTTTTCCACGTACTGCCCGCGACTTGGGTAGGACTCGACATGGGGGTGGTGTTTCCCAACCCGAGCTGACCGTGCGTGTTATCGCCCCAGCACCACAACGTGCCGTCGCTTTTCGTGGCGCAGGCACTCAGATAACCGGCCCCGACGCTGGTCCACGTGGTGCCGGTGCCAACCTGAATCGGTGACGGGTAGGAGCCGGTGGTTGTATTGCCCTGGCCAATCTGGCCGCTTCCGTTAGCCCCCCAGCACCACAACGTGCCGTTCGTTTGGATGCCGCACGCGTGAAAAAGGCCGGCAGTCACAGTCGACCAGCTTGCCGTTCCGACCTGCACCGGCGCGAGCCGAGCCGTGGTATCACCGAGTCCGAGCTGGCCGTTGCCATTGCCGCCCCAACACCAAAGCGAATGGTCGGTTCTTATTCCGCAGCTGAAGTCGTCGCCCCCTACCGCCATCGAGAAGTTTGCGCTAGTCGACGGCGCAACTGGCGAATGCTGGTCGTTGTTGTTACCGATCCCGAGTTGCCCCGTCGCGTTGCTCCCCCAGCAAAAAAGAGAGCCGTCACTGTGCACCCCGCAGGCGTGACGTGCGCCGCCACCGACTTGCGTCCATTGCGCCACACCGACCTGCGCTGGCGTGTATTGGATCGACGTGCCACCCAAGCCGAGTTGACCGTTGGCGTTCGCGCCGACGCTGAACAACGTCGCGCTCGGCGGAAACGTCGCGGCAGCTTGGAAGGAGTTCGCGCCGTTCGCCGTCGAGGAGGCGAACACCGAGTATGAAGACCCCAGCCCGCCGACAATCGCCGCTTCGAGCATCGCCGCGACGGCGGCGAGCGCCACGACTGGCGTACGCAATGATCGTGTGGAGCGCCGCCCGCGCGGCGCCGTCGGCGCACTTCGGTTCGGCGCGAAACTCACACATCCCCATCGGCATGATCGGCACCCAATTGAGCCGGGCCTTAGCCGACGCGACAGAAATCACTAAACCGAACGGGTGACTTGCCGACTTTCAATTTGCTCTTGTGCTTCCCCTTCTGGAGGTTCCCATGTCCGTCGGCACTCACGCGGCGCGCCACGCGCTCGCCCGCGCGCCTTGGCGGCGGCCGGGCGGAATCGCCGTCATTGCCCTTGCCGTCATCATTGGATTGATCGGCAGCGGCGTGCTTGTATGGCACGCATCGTACGCGGCGTTCACGAGCACGACCAGCAACGGCGCGAACAGCTTCGCCGCTGGATCGGTGAAGTTGGCGGACGACGACAGTAGCACCGCGCTATTCACGGTTTCCGGACTTACACCGGGAGCGACCAACAGCAACTGCATCACGGTGACTTACAACGGCGACCTGGCGAGCGCCGGCGTCAAGGTCTACATCGCGACAGGCGGCCTCACCAAAGGCGGAAGCGGGCCCGACTACCTCTCCGACTATCTGACCATGAAAGTCGAAGAGGGCACGGACACGAATCCAAACAGCTTCGGCGACTGCACCGGATTTTCTCCCGATGCGTCAGGGCAACCAATTCTCAACGACACGCTTAGTAATATCGCGGCGAACAAGAAAGACTACGCGACCGGCGGCGGCACATGGGCGCCGTCGAGTGCCGGTTCGCAGAAGGTATATCGCTTCACCTACACATTGAGTGCCTCTGCCCCCGACACGATTCAAGGTCTTTCCGACTCCGCCACATTCACGTGGGAAGCACAGAACAGCTGACAACCGTAGCGACGTCGCCGCGATCAGCCGAGCTCCCGTCTCGTTGGAGGTGGGCGGCCCGGACGGCGCACAGCGCGTCGTCTACCTTGCTGCGCATCGGGTTGACGGCTGTGCTTGCCGCGACGCTGGGATTGATGGCGTGGGCCGTGCTACCGCTCGCGGCGGGCTGGCATGGTCGCGTCGTCCTCTCTGGCTCGATGCAGCCGGCGATTAACCCAGGCGATGTCGTACTCGCTGTGCCCGTCGATCCGTCGCGGCTGCGCCCCGGGCAAACAATCGCCTTCCGCGACCCGGCTAGGCAGGATCATGTCGACGTTCACCGCATTGTGCGGCGTAACAGCGACGGCACCTTCACCACACGCGGCGACGCGAACGCGAGCGCAGACTCGACGCCCGTGCCTGCCTCGAACATCGTGGGTTTGCCCCGGCTGCGCGTGCCGTGGATCGGCTTGCCGCAATACTGGTGGCGGCATCACGACTATGCCCCGATCGGTCTCACCGTCGTCGTCTTGGCCGCGGCGATGTGGGCCGTCGCCTCAGCGCCACGCGGGGCGGCAATACCAATCGGTAGGCATCGCCGGGCGTAGCCTGCTACGCCGTCAGCCCGGCCACGTCGGCGGCGACCGCTACTTGGTTTCGGCCCCGCCGTTTCGCCTCGTACAGCGCAACATCCGCGGCACGGATCAGGCTCTCGCCTACGGCTCCGCCGCCGCTCACCGTCGCGACGCCCACGCTAGCGGTCACGCGTGGTTGCCGTGGCGCCGCTTCGATGGCGGCGCGTAGCCGTTCGGCAACTTGCGCTGCCATCGCGGACGACGTCGCTGGTAACAGGACGGCGAATTCTTCACCGCCGTAACGGGCGACCAGATCGCCACCGCGACTGTGGCTCGCGATAACGGCCGCTACCTCGCGCAATGCGTCGTCACCTGCTTGATGACCGTAGTCGTCGTTAAGCCGCTTGAAATGATCGAGGTCGACAAGAATGAAAGACAGCGGGCTGCCGTCACGACGACTGTGGGCGATCTCGCGATCGACCGCCATGTCGAGCGAGCGCCGGTTTGCCACCCCGGTCAAGCCATCGGTCGCGGCCTGCGCGCGAATCTGAATAAGCAGTAACGCATTGGCCAAGCCCAGTGCGGCGTGCGACACGAACCGTTCGACAATCCCGACGGCGCGTCGCTCGACTCGAGCACTGCGCCGCGGGCCGTACTCGGCAACCAACACCCCGACTGGTCTCGACTCGATGTGCATCGGAAAAACCAGTACGTTCTTGGCGTCCGGCATCACAGCAACAAGCCAACGGTCGCCGTCCGGCAAGAAGTTCGTGAGCTGCATGGTGCGACGCGATTCCAAAGCACGCCCGATCGTGACGTCGTTCGCCGGATCACCCGACGTCGCAAGGGGAAACGTGATACCTTTCGACGCTTCGAAGCGGTATCCGCCCTCGTCGATCGCGACGAAAACCACTCGGTCTACGTGCAGCGCCTCGGCCGCGAACGCCACCAGCGTCTCACCGACGGATTCAGGGCGGTCGGCGCCTTCGAGGGCAAGCGCGAGACGGGCGAGATCTTGCAAGTCGAGGTTGCGTTGCCGAAGTTCGCGTTCGTTGACCGAACCGAACGTGGCGGTGGTAAAAATGACGGCCCACAAAACACAGACAAGAGCGACGGCGGAGTTTCGGGCACTGGTGTTGAGGCCGACCGATGCCGTGGCGAGGAACTGGTAGGTGACACAGACGAGCAGCGAATGCCACAGGGCAATCTTGAGCCCGGTGCGAAAGGATGCCAGCAACGTCACCGCGATCGCCTGCACGGCAATCGCGTACTGCAAAGGCGAGTCGAAATGGTTCGAGCCGTATGTCACAACGGCCAGATAAACGCCGTCCAATAAGAGCGTTCCGCCGAAAATCGGGAGGGCGTTCGCGCGGGTGGTACGGCCCAGCGCTAACGTCGGCGCCGTCAGGGCGAGATAGCCGACCGACCAGGCAATCGTCGTATACACCGACAGCGCGGTATTCGCGCCGACGGCGTATCCGACGACTACGCAGACGAGCAACGCTCGCACGGCCTGCATGTATCTGATGCGGTCACGAAGGGGCACCAGGCCGACTTCAGCGCGCATGCCGCTACGCGAGGTCATGTGAGCCTCCCGGTCGTGGCGGCTCGAACGGCAGATAGTTTGGCAGCAGCGGCGCGTTCGCGAGCTTTGGATCCCGCCGGTCGATTCGCGAATGCACGAGCAGGAAGAGCACCAAAATCAGCAGGAATATCAGGCTGAACGCGGTGCCTTTGGCGGCCGGCGCTGCCTGCCGCGCGACCTTGTGCAACACTGTGCCGATGGTGCGGGCGACGTCGCGGAAAAAGCCTCCACTGGCCCGGGGGTTGGCGCCGTCGAACACGGGCACCGAAGTACGCGACGATTTCTTCTGGGACGGCGCGACGCTCGGTGGTGCCGGCGTCGACGAGGTCGCCGTCGAGGCGGGTGCGGGTGTGGGCGAAGCCCTGCCCCCGGCGGGCGTCGTGCGCGCGGACGGCACTGGCTGTGACCCGCCGCTTGTCGCCGGCGACGGCGCGCCGGAGCTCGGTGTCGCGGCGGCGCTCACGACTAGCGTGGGCGTCGGTGTGGGCGTCGATGTTGTCGTCGGTGACGGTGTTGGCGAAGGTGAGGACGACGATGACGGCGGCGGCGGTGGTGGCGCCGTTTCGGCGTCCCAGGTAAACCACGCGGTCGCGGTCTGGCCCTGCGCGGCGTTGTCGTCGGCCAAGGTGAAGGTGAAACGGTAGGAGACGGCGCCGTTGCCCGCGGGTAGCGTCGCGGCGGTCAACGCGGTGCCAGACGCTCCGTGCGCCGTGCCGAAGTTGGCGAGTGTGCCGTTGAAAATCGTCGAGCCCGCGAAACTGTTGCAGTCTCCGTAGGTGCCGCCGGTGCCAGCGTCAACCCGCACCTGCAGATAATCGGCCAACGTTCCGCTGACCGCCGCGAACAGGCCGAGTTGGTCGCCGGCGGCAGCATCCTGATAGGAGATCAGCACGCACTGCGCGGGAAGCGGCCCGGGTGCCATCGTAGTTGCGCTCACCAGCGGCCCGGTAGCGTCGTTGTCGATCACAAGCGCGGACGCCGCGAGCGCGGGCGCGGATGTCGCGACCGAGGCAGCGATGAACAGGGCCGAGAACACGGCAATCGCGCGGACGCCGTGGCGCGCGGCGACATCCACACCATTCGCCTCCCGCCCCACTCCTTTCATGACCTGGACCTATCGGCGAAAAATGCCTCGTCTTGAGCGGTGCGGCGCGTCGACGCGCTTACGCGCCCGAATGGCCACCTTCGTGCTCCAGGTGGAGGGCGCCCTTCGCGGCTCCACCAACCGCGTGTTCATTCGCCTGTTCTGAGCCGTTCCCCAACCCGCTAGTGCGATCCCGGTACGATTGCGGTATGGCAGCACCTATCAAGCGCAAGGTTTCCGTGACCGTCGACGAAGATCTCATTGCCGA
>JBDZVM010000052.1:0-23381 GCA_040255675.1 Actinomycetales bacterium
GTGTCGTTGTACGGCGTCTCGCCGTGCGGTGTGTCGTTGTACGGCGTCTCGCCGTCGTCCGTGTCAAGGCGACCATTAGGCTTGCCGCCGTGTCCTTGACGAGATTTGCCGCTGACCTGCTGGCCGTAGCCGGGGCGGTCGCCGGCGTCCTCGGCATTGCCTTCGCGTTGCTGGCGCACTTGCGGCTTCGTCGCCTGCGTCGCGACTACTCGGTGCTGCAGGCCGGCGACAACCGCGAGTCGTTCGTGAGCGCGGCCGCCCGTCAAGTCGAGACCGTGGCGAGGCTGCGGGCCGAGCTGTCGATCGTCGAGCGCAAGCTCAGCGATCTGCGCCTCGACGTTGCCGACTCGTTGCGCCACGTGGCCGTCGTCCGGTATGACGCTTTTCGCGATATGGGCGGTCGCATGTCGTTCTCGGCCGCGCTGCTCGACGACGCCGGTGATGGGCTCGTGCTCAGCGCGATTCACGGCCGAACCGAAACTCGCACGTACTCCAAGGGCGTCAAGGCCGGCGACAGCGATCAGCAGCTGTCACCCGAAGAACGGCAGGCGATCGCGTTCGCGATGCGACCGAACCTTGGCGGAGAATCCTCGGGCCGCCATGCGGCGCCGTCATTGTCGGCTGAACCGCCTGCCGCTTCGGCGGTTTCGGTGATTTCGGCCGACCGGGAGATCTGACTTTTCGATGCCGCGTTTCGCTTACCTTGGTCCCGAAGGGACGTTCACCGAAGCCGCGCTGCGCACGATTCCCGAGGCGGACGACGCGGTGCTCGTGCCGTGCCGCAGCGTGTCGGTCGCGCTCGACGTCGTCCGGCGCGGTGAAGCCGATGCCGCGCTCGTGCCGGTCGAGAACTCCGTGGGCGGCGGAGTCGCCTCCACCATCGACGAATTGTCGACGGGCGATCTTTTGCACATCACGCGCGAGGTGCTGCTCGACGTCGGATTCGCGTTCGCGCTTCGCCCTGGTGCGGCTCGCGACGCGGTGAAGCGGATCGCGGCGCATCCACAGGCCGAGGCGCAGTGTCGTCGCTGGATCGCCGACAACCTACCCGACGTCGACGTCGTGCCGTCGCCGTCGAACGCGGAGGCCGCGTCGTCGGTAGCGGCACCCGATTCGAGGCTCGACGGCGCGATCACCTCGGCACTCGCCGCCGCGCGTTACGGGCTGGAGATTGCCGACGACAACATTCACGACCACGCCGGGGCCGTCACGCGCTTCGTGCTCATGGCGCGGCCAGGGCCGCCGCTGCCGCGCACCGGCGCCGACAAGACGTCGATCGTGGCGTTCATCGGCGCTGACCATCCGGGCGCGTTGCTTGAGGTACTGACCGAGTTCGCGGTGCGCGGCATCAACCTCACCTGGATCGAATCGCGCCCGTCGGGTGGCCAGCTCGGGCGTTATTGCTTCTCGATCGACTGCGAGGGACACGTCTGCGACGCCCGGGTAGGCGAGGCGCTCGCCGGTCTGAAGCGCATTTGCGCCGACGTCCGGTTTCTCGGCAGCTACCCCCGCGCCGACGGCGCCGAGCCGACGACGCGGCGCGGCACCGCTGATGCCGACTTTCGGGCTGCCGGCGAGTGGCTCGACGCGATTCGCACCGGGGCACCGCTCCCCGAGCGTTGATCACGTTCGGGGGGGTACGTCGACCTTTACGAGGCATAGAGACGCCGCAAGGGACCCCTTTGCCGCCCGAACGTGATCCACGCGCCGGGGCGCGGCGGGCAGCGGTGTTCTCACCGGATAATCTCGGCTGGTGATCGACCTCAAGCTGCTGCGCGACGACCCCGACCTGGTGCGCGCCTCTCAACGCGCGCGCGGCGAAGATCCCGCGCTTGTCGACGTCGTCCTTGCTGCCGACGAGCGCCGTCGCGCCGCGGTGACCCGCTTCGATTCCTTGCGCGCGGAGCAGAAGTCGCTCGGCAAGCAGGTGGCGGCCGCGGGTAAGGGCCCGGACGACGAAAAGCGAGCGCTCTTGGCTCGCGCTAAAGATCTCGCCGCCGAGGTGAAAGAAGCCGAGGCCGAGCAGTCAGCGGCGGACGACGCGCTCCGCGACGCGGTTTTGGCTTTGTCGAATGTCGTCGAGGCCGGCGTTCCTCAGGGCGGCGAAGAAGATTTCGTCGTCTTGCACGAGGTCGGTACGCCGACGCAGTTCGGTTTCGCGCCGCGCGACCATGTCGAACTCGGCGAGATTCTCGGTGCGATCGACGTCGATCGAGCGGCGAAGGTTTCGGGCTCGCGCTTTTATTACCTCACCGGTGTGGGTGCGTTACTCGAACTGGCGCTGGTGAATCTCGCGGTACAGCAGGCGGTCGCGGCCGGCTTCACGCCGATGATTCCGCCGGCGTTGGTGAAGCCGCGGGCGATGGAGGGCACTGGATTTCTCGGCCAGGCAGCAGAAAACGTCTACCGCCTCGAGGCCGACGATTTCTATCTCGTCGGCACGGCAGAGGTTCCGCTGGCCGCCTACCACAGCGACGAAATTCTCGACGGGGCGCAACTTCCCTTACGCTACATGGGTTTCTCGCCGTGCTTTCGTCGTGAGGCCGGCTCGTACGGCAAAGACACGAAAGGCATCATTCGCGTTCACCAATTCGACAAAGTGGAGATGTTCTGCTTCACCACGCCCGACGACGCGCGGGCCGAGCACCAAAGGTTGCTCGGCTGGGAGCGGCAATTCCTTGATTCGCTGGAAGTGCCCTACCGGGTTATCGACGTCGCGTCAGGCGATCTCGGCGCCAGCGCAGCGCGTAAATACGACTGCGAGGCGTGGATCCCCACGCAGGGCAAGTACCGCGAGCTCACCTCGACCTCGAACTGCACCGAATTTCAGGCGCGGCGGTTGAACATTCGCATGCGCACTCCCGACGGCGTGAAGCCGCTCGCGACGTTGAACGGCACGCTGGTGGCGATTCCGCGAACGATCGTGGCGATTTTGGAAAATCACCAGCGAGAAGACGGCAGTGTCGTCGTCCCGAAAGCTTTGCGGCCGTATCTCGGGCGTGAGGTGCTCGAACCGATCAAGCGGTAGCGCGGGCGGCCGACGACTCGGCGCCGATGTCTGGCCACCGGTACGATGGAACACGTGCCGTTTCGTATTGTCGCTACTGATCTCGACGGCACGATTGTCAGGTCTGACGGCACGGTTTCGCAGCGCACCGTCAAGGCACTCGCCCGCGTCGAGGAGTCGGGTGCTGCCGTCGTCCTGGTCACCGGTCGCCCGCCGCGCTGGATCGCGCCCGTCGCTGAGGCTACCGGTCATCGGGGCACCGTCATTTGTTCGAACGGCGCGCTGCTTTACGACCTGCACGACGAGAAAGTGGTCGAGACTTTCGCGATCGAGGCGTCGGTCGTGGCGCAGGTCGTCGCCATCTTGAGTGACGCGATTCCCGAGCTCGCGTTCGCCGTAGAGACCGGCAACGGCATGTATCGCACTGAGGGCTATCGCGGCGGCTGGTCGGCCGATCCTGATCCCGAGGCGCACGTTTGCGGTGTCGACGAGTTGGCCGCTCATAACGTGGCTAAGCTGCTAGCGCGTCATCCGACACTCAATGCCGACGAACTGCTTCAAAAGGCGGGTCCGATCGTCGCGCACCTCGTCGAAACCACGCATTCCAACGGTCGTGGCCTCATGGAAATGTCGTCGCCGGGCGTAAGCAAGGCGACAACACTGGCTCGGTTTGCCGAAGAACTTGGGGTCGGCGCGGCCGATGTCGTCGCGTTCGGAGACATGCCGAACGACCTTCCGATGCTGGCGTGGGCGGGCACCGCTTACGCCGTCGCGAACGCGCATCCGCTGGTGTTGCAAGCGGTGCGGCGGACGACGCGAAGCAACGACGACGACGGCGTCGCGGTCGTGCTCGAAGAACTTTTCGGCGAGTGACTACAAATACATGCCCGGCGAGTGCTGCTGCTGTTGCTGCGCTTCCGGAATCACGCCGGGGGGAAGCGCGCGCCGCATCTGCTCGAGTTGAGCGCGTGCCGCCATCTGTTGCGCCATCAGCGTGGTCTGGATGCCGTGGAACAGCCCTTCGAGCCAGCCGACGAGTTGCGCCTGCGAGATGCGCAGCTCCGATTCGGTGGGGGTGTCGGCGTCGCTGAAAGGCAACGTGATGCGTTCGAGCTCGTCGACGAGCTCGGGTGCCAGGCCGCTTTCGAGTTCTTGCAGCGAGGTGCGGTGAATTTGCTTCAACCGAGCACGGCCGGCTTCGTCGAGCGGCGCGGCGCGCACCTCCTCGAGCAACTGACGGATCATGCTGCCGATGCGCATGACCTTCGCCGGTTGGTTGACGAGGTCTGTGATCCCGCCTTCGGAGTCGTCGTCGTCGGGCGCCGAAAGCGCCATCCCACCAGGGCCGACCACGACTACGCGGGAGTTGTCTTCGGGACGTTGCTCTTCATCTGGCATATCAGGTCCGTTGCCCATGAGGTTATTGTCGCAAGCCCTCAACGCGACAAGGTAAGCAGTATCTTCCCTACGTGGTGGCCGGCTTCGAGGAGCTCGTGCGCTCGCCATGCCTCGGGCATCGGGATTTCCGCTTCGATCACCGGCCGAATGGCGCCGGTTTCGACGAGCGGCCACACGTGGCGCTCGACCTCGGCGACGATCGCGGCTTTCTGCTCGACCGGGCGCGAGCGCAGGCCCGCTCCGTAGACCAGCGCGCGCTTGGCCATGAGGGCGCCGAAGTCGAGTTCCCCGCGCCGTCCGCCTTGTGTCGCGATCACGACGAGCCGGCCGTCGGGCGCGAGCGCGTCGATGTTGCGCGGGAGGTACTCGCCGCCCACGACGTCGAGGATCACGTCAACCCCGCGCCCGGCGGTGACGTCTTTCACAACGGCGACGAAGTCGTCGGAGCGGTAGTTGATCGCGTGCGACGCCCCGAGTTCGCGAGCACGCTCGCACTTGGCATCCGTGCCGCACGTCGCGATGGGCCGGACGTCGAGAGCGCGGGCGAGCTGGATCGCGAACGTGCCGATGCCGCTGGTGCCGCCGTGCACGAGGAGCGTCTCGCCGGCCCGAATCCGGGCCTTCATCACGACGGTCGACCACACCGTGCACGCGACTTCGGGAAACGCCGCAGCCTCCGTCAGGCTGAGGCCGCGGGGGGCCGGCAGCACCTGGCCGGCGGACACCGCGACCTTTTCGGCGTAGCCTCCGCCCGCGAGCAGCGCGCACACCTCGTCGCCCACCCGCCAGCGGTCGACACCCTCGCCCACCTCGGCGATCACGCCACCGCATTCGAGGCCCGGGATGTTCACCGTGCCGGACGGCGGGGCGTATCGCCCGCGCCGCTGCAGCAGGTCGGCGTGGTTGACGCCCGCGGCCTGGACGTCGATGACGACGTCGCCGGGCTTGGCCACGGGGTCGTCGGCGTCGGCCCAGACGAGCGCGTCGGGAGCGCCGTACGTCGGAAGGGTGATAGCTCGCATAGCCGGAACCTTAGGCTCCCCGGGCGGCGCTCGTGAAACCGCGCACCGATCCGCGCACGGGACGAAACGGGCTTAGGCCTTGAATCGTAGTAGTTAGAGCGGCATGCTCAGAAAGAGCAGTTAGAGCGCCAGAAGTACCCAAACGTTAACCGAAGGACGTTCAGCTACGCAGTTAGGGGATCGGTCGGGATCGGATCGCCCGACTGGCTCACGTACGTCAGGCCGCAATGCTTATACATTGCGGCAATTACGAAGTGTTACATCGTTGGCGGTGCCGAGTCTGGCAGTGTCACGTACGAGGCTCATCTCCCGACGGGCAAGGAGCCTGCCCATGGCAGACCGGCGACCGACCGCGCCGCGTTTCGCCGTGCGCAGATGGCGCGCGCTTTCGCGACCGCGTCGTCCGATTCGGCACGGCTGGAATAGCCTGCAGCTGGGCGCCAAAGGCATCGTGCTCGTCGCCGTCCCGCTGATTGCTTTCACCGGCGCGGCTGCCCTCGCACTCGGAGCGCTGGCCAACGACGGCCACGTGCAAGCACAGGCGCGGCACTCCGAGCAGGTGCAGCGCCAGATCGCGGTGGTCGGTGCGCGTATCGCGGACGTCGACCAGCGGGGCTTTCTGGCGCTCGGCGATCCAACCGACGCGCGCGCCGCCGCGTCGGACGACGCGGAGTTGATACGAGCGCTTTCGCGGCTTACGAGTCTCGTGTCGGACAATCCATCGCGGGCGGCTCACGTCGTCGCCGTGCGTGACGCTCTCGACACGGTGCCCGCCCCGCCCGATTCGAGTTCGCCCGGGCCCGCCGATCAGGCCGGCATCGATGCGTGGATCGCACGAGAACGGACGGCGGTCACGCAGGCGCGGCAGCACCTGCAAGTTTTGTCGGACGATGAAGACGCGCTGCTCGCGAAGCGCCGCGCCGATGCGACGCGGCTACGAGTGCTGGCCGAGATCGGTGTCGCGGTCTTGCTCATCGCCGGTGCGGTCGGGGCTTTTCTCGGCGTCCGGCTTTTTGCCCGCGGCCTGACGCGACGAGTCGACCGGATCGAGGCCGATCTCGACGAGGCGAGTGCCGACACGCCTCCGGACGAGGCGCGTGCCGACACGCCTCCCGACGAGAGCGCCGACGACTTGGGGCGGCTGGCGCGGCGGCTGCGCGAAACTGTGCAGGCGCTCAGCCGTCGCGAATCGGAGTTGCGCGACGCGCGAGCTTTTCTCGAAAACGTGCTCACCGTCGGGCCGGTCGTGGTATTTCGCGCCGTGAACGGTTCGGTTAGATACGTAAGCCCGAACTGCGAACGCGTGTTCGGCCTTCGTGACGAAGACCTGTGCGGGCGGAGGCTTTGGATGCGGCAGGTGGCGCCCGAAGAACTGGCCAGATTCGACGAGATAACCGCGCGGCTGTTCGAACCTGACGGGCCGGATGTCGTCGACTTCGAAGGATCGTTCGAGATCGGCGGACGGTTACGCCATCTTTCGTGCTTGGTCACCCGTGAGGCCGGGATGTCCGACGAGCGCGGGCTTTTCGTGTATGCGCTTGATGCCACCGCAAGACGGACAGCCGAAAACGAAGGCGCGCGGCACCAACGCGAACTCAGCGCGATTACGGCCGCTTCACCGGACATCATCGCGGTGTTCACCGCTGATTTGCGGATTGCGTTCGCCTCGGAGGCGACGACTGCGATTACCGGCTATCGAGTGAACGATCGCATCGGCGAAACCGTCGGTTCTTTCGTGCACGACGAAGACTCGCTTGCGCTCACCGACGCCGTCCGGTCTGTCATTACCGGCGCTGCCGAGGATTTCACCGTGCGGGTGCGCACCCGACACGTCAGCGGTCGTTACGTACAGCTCGAAGCGCACGGGCGGCCGCTCCTCGGCGATAGCGGCGAGCCGGTGGCGGCTGTCGCTATTTTCCGCGACATCAGCGAGCGAGTTGCGCTCGAAGCGGCCTTGGTCGAGGCGCGTGACGCGGCGAACGCGGCGTCGAAAGCCAAAAGCGAGTTCCTTTCCCGCATGAGCCACGAGTTGCGCACGCCGCTCAACGTCGTGCTCGGGTTCGCGCAACTGCTGAAGATGGAGCCGCTCGGCGACGAGCAAGACTCTTGGATAGACCAAATCCTCATCGCTGGTCGGCATTTGCTCGATCTCATCAACGAGGTACTCGACATCGCGCGAATCGAAAGCGGTGCGCTCTCATTGTCGTCGGAGCCGGTCTCGTTGCGAGACGTCGTCGGTGAGACGGTCGAGTCGATGCGGCCAATCGCCGCTTCATCCGAAATCTCCATCGATTTTTTGATCGAGGGCGACGACCTGTACGTGCAGGCTGATCGGCAGCGGCTCAAGCAAGTCCTGCTGAACCTGCTCGGGAACAGCGTCAAATACAACCGGCCGGCCGGAAGCGTGCTCGTCACGTGCAAGGTGCAAGACGACCGCATGACCGAAATTCGCGTGAGCGACACCGGCATCGGGATCGCGCCCGAGAACATCGAGCGGTTGTTCATTCCGTTCGATCGGCTGGGCGCGGAGAATTCGAACGTCGAAGGCACCGGGGTCGGCCTGCCGCTCTCGCTGCGCCTGGTCGAAGCGATGGACGGCGACCTCTCGGTGGAGTCGACCCCGAACGAAGGCTCGACCTTCACAGTGGCGTTGCCACGCGCCTTGAATCCAGGCGGAATCGAGGGTGAGGATGCCATCGCGCAAGCCGAGTCGCAGATCAATCTCGATGCGGACGACGGCCCGCGCGGCACGCTGCTCTACGTCGAAGACAACGCGACGAATGTTCAGTTGATGCAGCGGGTGATTGCTCGACGTCCAGGAATTCGTTTGCTCCACGCGGCGTACGGGCGAATGGGTCTCGAGCTTGCTCGTACCGGCCACGCCGACTTGGTGCTTCTCGACTTGCATCTCCCCGACATGACGGGTGCCGAGGTTCTCGAGCAGCTACGCCGTAGCCGCACGACGTCCGACGTGCCGGTGTACGTCGTGAGCGCGGACGCGACAGCTGGACAGGCCGCGCAATTAAGGGCCGCCGGAGCCGACGGCTACCTCACGAAACCGCTCGACCTCCACCGGCTGCTCGACCTCTTCGATCGAATTCTGTGTCGGGACGAGTGCGCGGTCGCGGTCGCCGAGAAGTGGCTGCCCGGGCGAGGGTCTGAGGCGAAATCCGCGGAGGGGAAAGACGATGCTCGATCGATTTCGTGACGCCAAGGTGCTCGTCGTCGACGACAACGTCGCGAACGTGCAGCTGTTGGTGTCGATGCTTCGTCGTTCGGGCTTGCGAGCAGTCTCGTCCGCCACCGACGCGTACGAGGCGCTGCGGCTCGTGCGCACGACCGACCCCGACGTCGTCCTCCTCGACTTGCATATGCCGCGAATCGACGGTTACACGGTGCTCGAGAGCTTGGCCGATGACGCCAGCATCGAATACTTGCCTGTACTCGTGCTCACCGCCGACACCACACGAGACGCCGTCCATCGCGCACTTTCGCTCGGTGCGCGCGACTTTCTTACCAAACCATTCGACATGACCGAGGTCTTGTTGCGCGTACGCAACCTGCTCGAGACCCGGTACTTGTACAAAGCGCTGCGCGAACACAATTCATCGCTTGCCGACGAATTGGCACGCCGCGAGGCGGCGGAGCAGGAGCGCGTGCGTTCACGTGAAGAAAGCCTCAAACGCATAGACGCGGTCTTGCGTTGCGACGATTCGCTGGCTGTGGTCTTTCAACCCATCGTCGAATTGGCCACCCGCCGCACTGTCGGGCTCGAAGCGTTGTCGCGATTCAGCGGTGAGCCGTTGCGTTCGCCAGACCTTTGGTTCGACGAGGCATCGTCGGTAGGTCTCGGCCCGGAACTGGAGATGAAAGCGGTGCGTTCCGCCGTCAGCCAACTCGACCGCATCCCTGACGACGAATTCTTGGCCGTGAACGTGTCGCCCGAGCTTGTATTGTCGGGCAAACTCGACGAACTCGCTTCCCATGAGATTTGCTCTCGGCTCGTGCTCGAACTCACCGAACACGTCGCGGTCGACGACTACGGGCCGATCCGCTCGCGAATCGAACCGTTGCGCGAACACGGCGCGCAAGTGGCCGTCGACGACACGGGTGCCGGGTTCTCCAGCTTGCGCCACATCCTGCTGCTACAGCCAGAGATCATCAAGCTCGATCGGTCGTTGACGCTCGGCGTCGACCGCGATCCCGCTAAGCGCGCGCTCGCGGCGTCGCTCGTGTCGTTCGCCGTCGACATCGACGCGAGGCTGATCGCCGAGGGCGTCGAGACCGAGGGCGAGCTGACGACGCTAGAGTCACTCGGCGCGCCGTGGGTGCAAGGCTTCCACATCGCGATGCCGGAGCCGCTGCCCGGGTAGTCTCGGCGGCGGTGCCGGTGCTCGCTTCGGCTCTGACAGACTAGGAGGCGTCGTGCCCCGCGGGGTGCGGCAAGGAGGGCTCGCCTAGTGGCCGATGGCGGCGGTCTTGAAAACCGCTAGGAGTGCAAGCTCCTCGTGGGTTCAAATCCCACGCCCTCCGCTTTCTGAGCTGCGAAAACATCTCTAGCTCCCTTCTTGGTTCAGTTTGTCTAAGTGATCTTTGGGGGCTTCCGCGCCAACATCGCGCCAACTTTCGCTTGTCGACGTGCTGGGCACCGGCCGAAGCACGGCCGCAATCGCCTCAGCCGCGTCCCGCGCGACGGCTGGCACGACATGTGTATAGAGATCGGCTGTGATGCCGATCGTGCTGTGGCCGAGCCGTTCACTGACGACCTTCATCGCTACGCCGGCCGCCAATGCGATGCTTGCGCTTGTGTGACGCAGGTCGTGGAAGCGAATGAGCGGTAGGTCCGCGCGACGGGTGGCATTTCGGAAGCGTCGGCTGACACCTTCCGGGCGCAGCATCGCGCCGTTTTCCTGCGTGAATACCAGCCCTTCTTCCCGATAGGCGTTGCCCCACGCTTGGCGTTCGGCTTCTTGGCGCAAGCGATGGGCCCGCAAGACCTCAATGGTGAGGCCGTCGAGAGGGACCGTTCTAACCCCGGATCGAGTCTTTGGCGGACCAACGTGTATTCGACCCCCGAGTTCAACGGCCGCACGGTTCACTCGCACGTACCTGCGATCGAGTTGCACATCGTCCCACGACAACGCACACAATTCGCCGCGGCGGAGGCCGGTGACGACTACGAGGTGGTAGAGCGCGTAAAGCCGGTCCTTACGTACTGAGGAAAGGAAGCTTGCCACTTGTTCGGGTGTCCAGACGGTTGGGGGCTGCCGTCGTTCCACCGGTAGGTCGATGTACTGCGCAGGATTGTGCGAGATGAGTCTGCGCCTGACCGCGTCGTTGAGTGCGACGCGTAGGGTCGAATGAATGCGTCGCACGGTCGCCGACGAAAGGGAGTTTTTCGCGCGCGGACGTGCGAGGTCGCCCAGCATGAGGTCAATTTGCCTTGGCCGCAATTCCCTCAGCGGAACGTGGCCCAAGAGCGGCTTTAGATAGAGCCGGATGTGTTCGCGATACGACTTCAACGTCGAGGGGCGCAGCGACCGTTTCGATGCTAGCCACTCTTCAAAATATGTGCCGGTCGTGATGCGCGTCTCGACCTCTACGCCGCCCTGCATCTCATCAAGGCAACGCTGAAGCGCCTGCACCGCATCACGCTTAGTGGCGAAGCCTGCCTTGGTGAGTTGACGTCGTTCGCCAGTCGCGGCCCGCCCAAGGTCGACGGTGAATTCCCAGGTTCCTCGACAGCGATGGGGTTCCCATCCCCCACTCGCCGACCGTGGGCAGTGTCGAGTATGGCGCTGTCGAAGGTGACCGCGTTTCACGAACGCTCCGGTCTGGGCTGCTCAAGTCCCAGCAGCTGTAACAAGGGCAGACTTGGGACCTTGATAAGACGACCCAGCCGTAGGACCGGCGTTGGCCATTGGCCGCTGCGCACCAGTTCGTAGGCCGCGCTTCGGCCAACGCCAAGCACACGTGACGCTGTCGGGATGTCGATGACCGGCGGTAATGCGGCCAACTCCTGCCGGCTCATGGTCGGACTCATGAGGTGGTTTCCTTTCCCTGTCGGTGGCTCGTGCGCATGCCCGAGCCATGTGCGCGAGCCATCGAGGCTGGCGAACGCATCTGTGCGAGGACCGCTGCGCCATCGACAGCGACGCCGCTCATGCTGACGTACGTTGGCAAATCGCCCGACTCGACAGCTCGTGCCACTGTCGCCGGCGAGACACGCAGGAAACGGGCGGCCTCTGTGATCGTCATACCGGTGAAAGCCGCGTGCTCCCGCACGCCTTCGGGCGTTACTACGGCCGCGATGTCGCCGTGGCGTGGCATATGGTCCTCCGTCGTCTTTCGTGCGGCGTGGTCCACGGTCTCGGATGGGGCCGGACGACAGCACCACAGTCTTGGGACGACTTAGGACGTCTTGTGTAAGATCAGATGTCCTTGCCGGTCCAACGATGGGGGTGCAGATGGCGAACGATCGCTTGCGCGAGGCGCTGATCAGAGCGGGCCTGACGCGGCAGGATGTCGCAGGAAAACTCGGCGTTGATCCGAAGACTGTCGAACGATGGGTCGCTGCTGATCGCGTTCCCTATCCTCGGCACCGTCGCCAACTAGCTGACCTCATCGGCGAGAGCGAGAGCTACCTTTGGCCACAGGCTTTGACGCCTGCACGGCGAGATCAACTCGCCGAGTCAGAGATTGTCCACGTCTATCCGCACCGGGCGAACGTTCCAGCTGAGCTCTGGCGCCGGCGCCTTGGAGAGGCACAGCGGACGATCGACCTGCTGATGTATTCAGGGATGTTCCTTGTCGATCAGAACCCGCACATTGGTGCTCTGCTTCGCAATCGCGCTGAAGCGGGCGTGCGGGTGCGGGTTCTGGTTGGCGACCCGGCTGGGTCGCACATAAGCGAGCGAGGTCACGAGGAAGGGATCGGCGACGCGATGGCCGCGAAGATCTGCAACGTCCTCGTGTACTACCGCGACCTCATGGGCGCAGCGAACGCTGAGGTTCGTAAGCACGACACGACGCTGTACAACTCGATCTACCGTTTTGACGACGAGATGTTCGTCAACTCGCACGTATTCGGGTTCCCCGCTGCGCACGCCCCAGTGCTCCATCTCCGGAGCCTTGGGAGCGGCATCCTCTTCGAGACGTACAGCGAGAGCTTCAAACAGGTGTGGGGTAGAGCGGCGCCAGCATGGCCCCAAGGTGGCCTTCGGGAGGTTGGTGCGCCACAGTAGGCGGATGGCACGTATCGATCATCTCGATGACCCTGACGCTCCGCCAGCGAACAGCGTTGTTCCCTCCGCCAACGTTGTTGTCGTCAACGAAGACGGCTGTGTCCTGATGATTCGGCGAACGGACAACGGCAACTGGGCCGTGCCGGGCGGCGGGATGGATCTGGGCGAGTCGATTCGCGATACCGCTGTTCGAGAAGTGAAGGAAGAGGCCGGCGTAGACGTCGAGGTGACCGGCGTTGTGGGCATCTACACCAACCCCAAGCACGTAATCGAGTACACGAGTAACGGCGAAGTACGGCAGGAGTTCTCGATCGTATTCACCGCACGTTTGGTGGGTGGTGAGCTAAGAACCAGCGACGAATCCTCAGAAGTGCGCTGGGTGCCGCCCGACGAGCTTGCCGGCTACCAAATGGACCCATCGATGCGCATGCGAATCGGCCACTTTCTTGAGGGGCGTCAGGCTCCCTACGTCGGCTAACTCCGCGACTGCGCCTGCGCGAGTCGCTCTTCCGTTCGCTCGACGGCAGCGACAAGTGACGGCGCGGCCGACTCCACTGCCCGAGTTACGACATGCCCTCCGCCATAACGACGGCGGATGTCCTGAAGTCTCTCGGCTGACGTCATCAGCTCGCCGTGTGGCCCGGTGGTCATGTCGCAGTACCACAGAGCGTCGGCGACGGCCGATTCCTCGGCCGGGAACTCGCTCATCAACTCGCGCAGGAGACCGCGCTCTTCGGCTTCTGCGATGGCGCAGGAATGATGCGCGACCAGACGACAGACGCGTTCGTCGATGCCTTGGGCGTGAAGATAGCGCGCGCCGTCCAGCGCGTGAAGCTCAGTCGCGCGTAGGCTGGGCGCGTAGCCGATGTCGTGAAGGTGCGCAGTGGCGATCAAGACGTCGCGATCATATGACTCGAAAAGAACACCGACACGGACGGCGGCGCGGGCGACAGCACGTACGTGCTGCATCCGCGAGTCTAGGGCGCCGAGGAGTTCGTTGGCACATGACTCAGCCCACCGCACGATGTCCATCTAGCCACGGTACGGCGCGGAAGTTCAGCGCATCACGCTCTTGTTGAGCGTCTGGCACGAATGGGGCTTGTTACCTTGCGAGTGCGTTGCCACAGAAAGATCGCTTACCGAGCGGGCAGTTCGTCGCACAAGACGTACTTGCCTACGGCCCCATACCTCGACCTGGTGCAGCGGGCAAACCGATCATGCGAGGCTCCCGGCGATCGGGTGGACAAATGCGCTACGCCTTATCTGCCAAAGCCCAAGTGTCCGCAGCGTGGGGCGGAGACGTAAGCCCATCCGGCGACATATTTCGCATGGGGTGCTGGGCTCAGCCCAGCACAGCAGCCGCCGCAACTCCTGCTGCGATCGCCACGAGCGCTTGGAGCGAAGCGGCGAGCGCAGCTAAAAGACGGCACATCTTCGTACGGCAACTGGGATCGTACGCGGCAGGGGGTCGAGCAGCCCACGTGATCGATCCCGACCATTTCCTTCCAGACCGCAACCCAGAAGAGAAAAGGTCGGCCCGACTTTCGCAAGCGGGGCCGAGGGTGTCCTTTCGTACTCGCAAAAGGACCGAAACTTTACACAAAGCAGACTATGTAACTCCGGTACAGATGGCACATAGGTGTAGATGACGCGGACATCACATGCTCCGAGCGCGCGAGTCGTGGAAATCTGCATGAACGACGGGCACAGTCCAAGAGGCTGAGTGGCCTGGGATGATTTAGTTCGGGTGCATCAGAGGTGCGTTGCGGACTGCTAAAACCCGCCGCTCCGCGATTTGATCGCTCGGAATCACCTACCACGCGGGCGGTGCTGCGCACGTCGGCCACCGGCTCTGCTCTGGCCACTTTCGAGCGAAGGCAAATGACCACGCTCATGCGGTTCGCCGTCACCCGCGGTGACGCCGCCGAGCTACCTGGGCGCTCGCGCCGGTTGGCTCGCAACTGTGCCGTCCGAGCCAAAAGCTTCGAAGACCCTTCCCGCCACTGCGAAGCGATCGGCCACCACACCCAGCCGAAGCAACGAGCACGCGCGAGGCAGACCGAGTAGTTGCAGGCTTGTCTCGTGAACTCACGGCACGGTGGCAGCATTCTGGCGGTCCAGGAGTCGATCCGTGAGTTCGGCGGTCGCCAAATACCACCAGAACACCCAGTCCAAAAAGGCCTCGTCGTAGTCAGGGCGCTGCATCGCATTGCTGTGTCGCAGGTCGAACTCGTTCGCGATCCGAAACAGAGCGCTTTCGTCTTTGCTAAGCAGTTCTGTTTTCAACAGAGTGCGGTTCGCCTCCAGTACACGGGCCAGTGTCAAGATCGCCGAACGCTTGTCCCCAGCCGAGGCGTCACGGCGCCGCCACAGCTCTAACGCGTGCGACACATCCATCGCTCGCGTTGGCGAGGCGAGCGCTCGCTTGACGAGTTCCGCTCGGTCAGCCGGGCCGACCCGCACCAGACGGCCAAGGCTTTCTCCATAACCGGCAAGCCGTAGCTCACTGCCGTAGCCCTCGAACAGGCGGTTGATGTACCAGCGGTACAGCAGTTGGCCCGGCTCGGTCGCGAAGTCGCGGTAGTGCCAGCCGCAGGCCGTGGTCGCCGAAACGACTGCGCGCATGCCGAGGTTGTGCTTCCAGCGGCCGCGCGGCCGCGTTACGTGATCGTGCACGAATTCCACAAGGCTGTAGAACGTGTCGTCGGTCCAGGTGCCCGGCTGCAAAGGCCACATGTTGGAGCCGACGAGCGCCGCCTCCGACAGCCGGTTCAAGGCGACGTCCGGTGGCTCGCCACCAGCCTCCTTTCTGCACGGCGTCGGCGCAGATTTTTCGAGGTATCCTCGGCCGCGCAGAACAGTGACGACATCAGCCCAAGCCTGCCGAAGCAGCATGGTGCGGCTATTTGCCGCTGCCTGACGTACAGACCAGACGAGCCGGAACGGCTCTGGCTCGGGTAGATCGTCGACGCTGGCGAGCAGCTTCTTGACGAAGTCCTTCTTGAACACGGCACTGTTCAACGCACGCAGCACATCTCCCCCGGCGAACGCTTCCTCGATCACGAGCCGGGCACGGGCAGTCCAGGTGTCATCCTGCGGTTCGCCAGCTCGCTTGCTGAGGAGATAGGTCAGCTCGTTACGCGCCAGGTCACGCGGCCAGGCGAGAACGTAATCCGTCGCGTTATACACAGTCAGGAGGCTACCTGCTACTGCATTTCGCTATCGCGTGTAATGGCGCGGTAGCTCTGGTAAGCGCTCACGACGACGCGCCGTCTAGAATCATGGATGCTCGAGACTCCACGTCTCCGTCGCTACGCAGGTCGCGTCGCTAAGGCGAGGTTGCCTTGCTCGGACGAGGCCGGCGCCGGGGCGACACGGCAAACCACTGGTGAACGGTCGTGTCTCGAAATCGAAGGCGGGGAGGGCTCGTGGCACACATCCAGGTCGGCCTCGACAAGGCTATCCCGTGGATGGCAAATAACTCATATGCGCTGCTGACTGAGGAGCCCGTCGCAACTCGAGCCGCTATCTTTATTCACGGCTTTTGGGGCCACCCCTTCGCGACCTGGGCACGTGTGCAGGACTTCATTGCCACCGACGACCGGTGGAAAGGAACTGACGCGTACTTCCTGGGCTACGACACCGTCCGAGACGACATCATGCTTTCGGCGAGATGCCTAGAACGCGCCATCTGCACTATCTTCCCTCAGCCACCAGAAGCCTTGCTCAAGCATCGGCTCCCCACCAGGACGCAATACGAGCAGCTTGTCTTTGTCGCCCATTCGCTGGGCGGCATCGTGTTGCGCACCGCCCTACTCGAGCTCATCAAGAAGGACGACGCGATTCGACGGTCCACAGCTACCGGCAGCCCCCCTACCGAGTACGCGCGAGCATGCGACGCCGAAGTTGTCCTGTTCGCGCCCGCGCAAGGCGGGATCCGGCTCGCTGGGCTAAAAGGGCTCGCCCGGCACACACTTGGTCTTCGCGCGCTCGTCGACATGTTCAGTGGGCTATCTCCGAGTCTTCAAGAAATGGAGCCTGGGTCTCCAACGCTTCAGGCATTGCGCGAATACACCGACTATTACGCAGATCGGTATCCCGATCTGCAAGGCATGCGTGCCCGAATCGTATGGGCGCACCGAGACACCGTAGTCGTATCGCTTCCCTTTCGACACGACATCTCCCACGTCCTGCGCTTCACCGACCACTCGGACGTCTGCAAGCCGTATCGCGGTTTCGAGGCGCCGTTCAGCTTCATAAACGGGGACGTGCTCGATCTCGAGGATGGCGCGCTGTGACCGAAAACACCACCGGGCAGAGGCTCACCCTCCACGAGTATCTTCGGACAACGCGCAAATTATTTGTCTCACCACGCGACACACTCGGCTCACGTAGTTGGCCTCGCGCCGTCTACAACATCGGATGCCGCATCGAAAACCAGGTGCTTTTAGCGCATGGCCTACACCGTGGCGTGTTCCCACCGGAGCAAACGAAACGTTTGATACACCGCGGCGACGAGATTATCCGGGAACTGAGGCAGCCTGAGGTGATTGAAGAAGCCGGCGAGCGTCTCCCGGCGTACCTGAGTGTCGACGAGCTACTCGAGCCAGGTGCGGCAAGCGATGCAAGCCCGAACGCTTTTCGGTCGCTGCTGTGGTTTCGTCGCTA
This sequence comes from Actinomycetales bacterium, assembly GCA_040255675.1. GTDB lineage: Bacteria > Actinomycetota > Actinomycetes > Acidothermales > Acidothermaceae > JBDZVM01. The sequence goes on from JBDZVM010000052.1 coordinate 17,340, forward strand.
TGAGGCCACGCTTGGCCTCGACGCCTTCCACGCCAATCTGCTGTTCGCGTCCAACGACCAATGGTCGCGCGACACGGAGGTTGCGAGCAGCGTTGACCTTCCGACCGCTGCCCGCGAGCGGTCACTCAAGGCGATCACTGGGATCTACGACGCAGTGCGGCACTGCTGCAACCTTGTGGCATGGCTCACCGGCCGACCGCTCGGGGAAGTTGATCCCTGGGGCGTCAGTGAAGATCCCAAAGCACGACTGCCGATTCGCCGCGCTTACCTCACGCACCTGGACAAGGCGGATCACCATACCGCCGCGGTAGTGACGGCAGCCTTGCACGCCGCAACTTACGACGGCCGTGCCGCGAGCGCGGTCATGCACCTAATCCGAGACGCGCTCCTGCTGAATCTCATCGAGTTCTCCCGGCTCCCGGCCTTCCGTCGGTCGACGGGACGAGACGAAATCGTCTCAGCAATCCGGGCGCCAGACACAATGCAGCTTGCGTTCAGGCTCGACCCGCAACTGGCGTGGGCGACCGCCCTGTGGCGGCTCGCCCCAACCGACGACCGTTCGCGTAGCCGCGCACGCCAAGCCACCGGCATTATGGTCAGATGGCTTGAAGAAAGCGGCCTGCGCACTCCCATGCCTCAAAGCCGCTGAGAAGAGCGGTGCGGCGCAGGGCCAATCAAGCCGATTCTCGGCAGCTAGCGGGGCAGGATTCACGGCACCGATTGAGGACACGATCCGGTGCGTGGAATTACGCGCGAAACAAAGTCGATCCCCGTCATCAACGCGAACCCCTATTGGCCATCGGCGGGTTCATCTGTTCCGCCGAACGGATGCTCGTCTATCCACGCCTCGGTGTCCACGTACGCTTTAGCGATGAATTTCTCCAGCTTCGACCGTTCCACGCGCCATTGCCCACGCCCACCAAGCTTGATTGCGGGAAGGGCCTTCGAGCGGACAAGAGCATAGACCTGCGCATTGGACGTACATAGCTCGCGCGCCGACATCCTCGAGGGGCATGAAACGAGAAGCTTCGGGGCGCGCTTGGTCCCCGGTCACGTTCCATGATCCTAGGCTGATTGACCGGCTGATGCCTTGCACGCACCACTGCGGCGGGTCTACACCGCACCGCCACGCCGCTCTGCTAGAACCGATCACATGCCAGGCAACGTCACGCACGCGGACACCCCGTGACGTGGGTCAATGAAGCCGTCAGCGAGTTCGGCGCGGCATGCAAGGCGAAACTGGCCGGACCCGGAGATCGCGAGGCCGCGATCAGATCCCCGCTCGAAGCGCTCGTCTCCCGCGCCGGCGAAGATCTTGGCCTGACCGTCACGCCTTACGACGAGGTGCGCGACACCGAACGGTCTGTTCGCCCCGACTACGCGATCAGCGTCAATGGTGCAATTACTGGCTACCTCGAAGCCAAAAAGCCGGGCGCGTCCATCGATCCTGAGGACTTCCACGGGCACGACAAGCAGCAGTGGGAGCGGCAACGCGACCTACCGAATCTGATCTACACCAACGGCAGGGAATGGCGGCTGTGGCGAGACGGCCAACTCATCCAGGGACCGGTGCGCCTAACCGGCGGCCCGTTGGAACGCGCCGGCTCGAGTCTGGAGGGCTCCGACGCGCTCGAGTCGCTCCTCACCGACTTCCTCCGCTGGCATCCAGCACCAATCACCTCTGTAGGCGCGCTTGTCCGTGCTATCGCTCCGCTGACACGCCTCCTGCGCGGCGAGGTTCTCGACCAACTGGCGTTCGAACGCGCCGCGGTGCGCGGCGGTGCCACGGAAGCGCTACAACCGTTCACCGGGCTTGCTCGAGACTGGCGCGCGATGCTCTTCCCGACGGCGTCGGACGAAGTGTTCGCCGACGGGTACGCCCAAGCCGTCACCTTCGCCTTGCTCCTCGCACGCACCGAAAACATCGACTTGGTAGGGTCGCTACACGAAGTGGGCGCGAAGCTCAACGCCGCCGACCACTCTCTGATGGGTAAGGCGCTGCAGCTGCTCACCGACGACGTCGCGGCGGATTTTCGTGTCACACTCGACCTTCTGGTCCGCGTCGTCGGTGCCGTGAACTGGCCAAGAGTGCGCCGCAACCGAGATACTTACCTTCACCTGTACGAGCACTTCCTCGACGAATACGACCCCGAGCTGCGCAAACAATCCGGCTCCTACTACACCCCACGTGACGTCGTCGAACAGATGGCCCGCCTCGCCGAGGAAGCGCTCACGAACCACCTCGACAAACCGAAAGGCTTTGCCGACCCGGCCGTCGTCACAGTAGACCCCGCAATGGGAACGGGCACCTACCTGCACGCGATAATCGACCGTGTCGCGCGCAACGTCGAGCGGCACGAGGGACCTGGAATGGTCCCCGCCGCAATCAGCGCGCTCGCGACACGGCTGATCGGTTTCGAGCTGCAGATGGGCCCGTACGCGGTCGCCGAGCTGCGCGCCAGTGACTTGATGCGCGCGCTGCGCGCCAAGCCGCCCAAGACCGGTATGCGGCTCTATGTCACCAACAGCCTCGACGACCCGCACAGTGAGGTCACTCAGCTCGGCTCCGGACTGGAGCTGCTCGCCCAATCCCGGCGCAAAGCCAACAAAGTCAAGGCTGAAGAGCGGGTCACCGTCGTGATCGGAAACCCGCCCTACAAAGAACTCGCGGTCGGCGACGGCGGCTGGGTCGAACTAGGCGGCGAGGAATACGGCAAACGCAGTCGCCCGATTCTGGAAGACTTCTTCGCCAAAGATGCCGGGCGATTCAAAGCGAAGCTGAAAAACCTCTACATCTACTTCTGGCGCTGGGCCACCTGGAAAGTGTGGGAATCAACCCCATCAATGACCGAGGGCGACGCCGGCATCGTCTGCTTCATCTCGACCTCCGGCTACCTCGCCGGCCCAGGCTTCACCGCCATGCGCGAGTACTTGCGCCGCCACGCCAGCGAAGGCTGGATCATCGACCTCACCCCCGAAGGCCAAACCCCCGACGTTCCCACCCGCATCTTTCCCGGCGTGCGCCAGCCCCTTGCGATCGGCCTGTTCGTCCGCCGCCCCGGCACCAGCCTCAACGAGCCCGCAATCATTCGCTACCGCGCTGTACATGGCCGCCAAGACGACAAATTCGCCGTTCTTGCCAACATGTCGCTCGACGACGACGGCTGGCGACCCACCCGCTCCGATTGGACCGCACCGCTCACACCCGCCGCCAAGAGCGGCTGGGACGACTACCCCGCCGTCGCCGACATTCTCCCGTGGTACTCCCCGGGTGTATTCCCGACCAGAACCTGGGTGTACTCCCCATCTCCCGAAGTGTTGCGCCGCCGCTGGGCAAGACTCGTCGGCGCCGCGAACGATGAAAAGAAATCTGAACTGTTCAAAGAAGGGCGCGACGCCAACCTAACCAAAACCAAACAAGCCCTGCCCGGGACCGACACCTACCGGAACACCACCCGGCCGATACGCGAGGCCACCGGCCCATGCCCAACTCCTGTGCGCGTTGGCCACAGATCGTTCGACCGGCAATGGCTGATACCCGACAGCAGGCTCATGGACATGCCACGCCGCGACCTTTGGGCGGCCCGCATCTCGAACCAAATCTTCGTTATCGAGCAGCACAGCCAGGCCGTAGAGGATGGGCCAGGCCTAGTCTTCTCCGCTTTGATCCCGGACTTCCACCATTTCAACAATCGGGGCGGGCGAACCTTGCCGCTGCTGAACCCCAACGGCAGACCCAATCTGGCGCCTGGGCTGGCCGACGCGCTCGCCGCCATGGTCGGCGGCGAAATGTTCGCCGGAAGAGTCAGCGCCGAGGATGTGCTCGCCTACATCGCTGCCATCACGGCACACCCCGCATACACCGCGAAATTCGCCGACGAGCTGACCACACCCGGCATTCGCATCCCGATCACCGCCGAACCCAGCCTGTGGTCTCAAGCAGTCGAGCTTGGCCGCTACATCGTCTGGACACACACCTTTGGCGCCGCGTTCGCAGACACGGATGCCGGCCGGCCACCCGACGACATCCGCTACCCCGACGCTGACCCGCGGCGCGTACTCAACCACAACGCCGTCACCGAGATGCCAGAAACCCTGTCCTACGACACGTCGACCGGACACGTGCGGGCCGGCACGGGCGAATGGGGCCCCGTTCCCGAAGCCGTGTTCGACTACACCGTCGGCGGTGTCAACACCTTGAAGTCATGGTTCAAATCCCGCAAAGCTGATCCCGGCGGCCGCAAAGGCAGCCCTCTCGACGACATCCACCCGCAAACATGGCCCGGTGACTGGTCCGTGGAACTCACCGACCTACTGTCGGTACTAAAGCGCCTCGTCGAGGTGCAAGATAAACAAGCCACACTTCTCGACGCAATCACAAGCGGCCCGCTTTTGTCTCGCGCTTGGCTGGGTGAGCACGGCGTGCGGTGGCCAGCTACCGCAGCGGATCGCAAACCCAGGTATACCCCCATCCCGGCTGCCCCGGCTGTTGGCCAGCTCGAATTCGACTCCTAGCCGGATCCGAACCCGAGGGCCAACAGCCCTTCCACGGTCCACCCCGACCACAAAAATCTGACGCGGCTCTCGAGCAACAGCTGCCGTTCCCCCAAATACGGCACGGACCGCTCGGCGCCCCGCCGGGACAGCCGTGCGTCGACGCAAGTCGCAGCACAACAAAGATGAGCGTTGTCGGACCGCGCTGGCACACTGGTGTGGTGATCACGCACACGAAACGCCATGCCTCAGCTACGCCGTCGCGCCGCAGGCGAGTGTCGAGTCGTGCCGCTACTTGCTGCGCCGGCCTTCCACAGTGCGTCGGTGTCGTCGGTGACGTGGGGGTCGACGATGGCGTGCAGGATGGTGCTGGTGGTGGCCGCAATCTCGGCCAAACCCACAATCCGCGTCCGTGGGTGGTCGGCGACCCACATGATTGCTTCAGCCGCCCACGACACACACCCGATCGCGTTCTCAAGGGTGTAGTTGGCGTAAGCACGTGGAACCGCCTGGTTCAGCCCAGGATGCACGGCGTACGGGTCTACGCGATGCGGTGGATGCACTGCTTCGTCCCGCAGGCGGTAAGCCTGTTTCAGCATCTCCGTCATCATGCGACGGGTGCCGTTCGGCATCTGTGTTGCGCGGCCGAGGGTGTCCGCGACCCAGGTGGCTCGACCCGTCCGTTTCCGGCGACGAGCCTCCCGGATGGCCTCGGGCACTGGGACCAGGTCGGCAATGACGCCGTAGAACGCATCGACCGCGAAGACTCCGGCGGAAATCGCTTGGATGGCTGCTTGGAACTCTTCGGCGAGCGCCCCTGATTCTGCGCTGTCGTCACTCGCGGCTGACGCGGCCTTCAGTCGCGTCCGCGCGTCCTTGGCGTCGGCGACCCGCGAAAGTGCTATCTCCAGCCAGTCTGGCCACATCTGAACCTTGGCCGCGAAATGTGTGATGGACATTTCTGGGGTGCCGTCGGCGCCGATAGCGATTCTTAGCGCGCCGGCCGGGATGACGAACGACACCCCGCGCAGGATCCTTATGCCTGGCCTGACGGCAGCAGGGCCAGACTCGTTCGCGGCATCCGTCACCGCGTCAGGATCTCACGGGACATACCGCAGCGGTGCAGCCAGAAACCACATAGGTGCCTCGACACTACCGCTGTCACCACGACCGGGGACGGTGTTGCCGGTTCACGGAACGTCGAGCAGTGCCCGCTCCGTTCGACATCCGCATCTCGGCAGAAGCGCTGATTGCGGCTACTTAGAAACTTGGCGCAGGATCGATGTCTGGCCAGACTCGGTCCAGGTGCGCGACGGGACGTTCTCACATTGCGGCTGCCCACCGGCGTGATCGGTGTGGCTCTCATCTGGCATGCGGTCTCGTCGCGCACCGTGCGAGGAGAGGCTGGAAAGGGGTTTGTCGCAACGATCTGCTGGTGATGGGCATGCTCGCCGATCGGCGGGAGGAGTTGGGTCGGGCGCGGACCCAGACGGTCAACCGGCTGCACCGGTTGTTGTTGGACCTTTTCCCTGGTGGGGCGAAACAATT
>JBDZVM010000053.1:0-23129 GCA_040255675.1 Actinomycetales bacterium
GCCAAAAAGCCTTCGTGATCACGGAAGGAGCGGGCGGTTACAAGAAGCCGAGGCGGTCAACCGGCCAGATGCGCATGAACGCGTGGCCGACCACGCTGCTGATGGGCACGAATCCGTTGTAGCGCGAGTCAGAAGAGTCGCTGCGGTGGTCGCCCATGACCCACAACTCGCCTTTTGGCACGGTCACCGGACCGAACGGCTTGTGGTCGTCTTGAAAGACGTACGGTTCGTCGAGTGATTTCCCGTCGACCACGACACGGCCTTGCGTATCGCAGCATTTCACCGTGTCGCCCGGTACTCCGATAACCCGCTTGACCACGTCGTAATCGCCCCCGGCGGCGGCAATCCATTTCGGAGTGGTGGCTTTGAAGACGACGACGTCGCCGTGGTGAATGCCGTGCAGCTTGTACGCCAGCTTGTTCACAAGAATGCGGTCGTCGTTACAGCTTTGTGGGCACCCGTGCAACGTGTGTTCCATCGAGCCCGAGGGAATCCGAAACGACTGCACGACGTACTCGCGCAGCAAGAACGTGCCGACAACGACGACCACGAGTAGCACAAACCACTCGTTGCGGGCACGTCGGCGCTGCTTGGCTTTCTCGGCCCGCGCGGATGTCGCCTCGCCACCCGGGCGCACCGGTTCGCTCACCGGTTGCGCGAGTGCCGGACGAGGCGAGTGGTCGATCGTCGCGCACATCATGACGCCGTTGCCGGCCAACGTCACGCGCCCTGACGAGGACGCCGACACAAAGGCGGATTCGCAGCCGGCCAGGGCCACTTTGCTGTCGCTGTCGGCGACTTCGACGTTGCCATTCAGGCAGAAGGCGATCGCCGGACCACGCAGCTCAACCTCGCGCCGGTCGCCGTCGCACGGCACCTTGAGCAACTCGAATTCCGGCCGTGGTACGCGCCAACGCTCGACGCCGTCAGCGTCGAGCGTGGGCGAGAGCAGCGCGGGCGCGACGGCATCGAGGCTCAACACTCGCCGCAACTCGTCGAGCGCAACGTGTTTCGGCGTGAGTCCGGCACGCACGACGTTGTCGGAACTTCCGAGTACCTCGATGCCGGTGCCCCGCAGATAGGCGTGAATTTGCCCCGGCGCAACGTAAATTGCCTGGCCCGGACGCAACGAAAGGTAGTTGAGCAGCAGCACGCCGACGACCGCGGAATCGGTCGGATACCGATAAGCTAGCCGCTCGATCCACGACGCGATCTCCAGCCCGGACGCCGAAACCGCACGCGCGACGTCAGCAACGAGGCTGGCACGTTCACTCGGCGACCAATCGACAAGAGCCAGGAAAGCTTCACCCGTGGGCCGGCCGGATTGAAGAATTTCCGCAACCGGGCTCAGCGCCGGGACATGTAGCCGGCGCACAATGCCAGCTGCTTCGTCGGCCGGCCGAAACCCCAGCAGAGCCTCAAACTCCGTAACTGTCAGCAGCAACTCCGGCTTGGCATAAGGGTCGCGATACGATCTATCCGAGGCCGTTCGGGCTATACCGACGACATCTTCTGCCTCGAACGCTTCTCGTGCTCGCTCATCGCCCGGATGCACCTGCAACGACAGCGGTTCGGCCGCCGAAAGCACCTTCGCCATGAACGGCAACCGCGCGCCAAACCGCGCCCGCACGTCGGCGCCCAAGAATGCGACCGGGTCCGCGGCAATCGCGTCGTCGAGCCGGGTGGTTTCGCCGTCCGCTCTCTCGATAAAGGACGGCGCGTGCGGATGCGCACCCATCCACAGTTCGGCTTGTGGCTCGGTGGAAGGTGGCAAGCCGCGCAGCGCCGCGATTCCGTCGCGCGAACCCCAGGCGTACGCCTGCACGGGGTTGGCCATCTTGAGCACGGTCACGCCGACGACCTTACGTGCTCGAGCGCCGCGTAGGGCAGCCGACCGGCCCGCGCGCGCTGAACTTTCAACTTCGTCTCAGCCGACCACGCGCAGCCGCGCGCGATCGTGGTCTTCTCGCCAGTCGGCGAAGCGGTCGGGCCGCATCGGCCGCGCGATGTAGAAGCCTTGTCCGACGTCCGCTTCGAGGTCGATCAAACGATCGAGGGTGCGCTCGTCTTCGATCCCCTCGGCAACCACCCGCAAGCCAAGGCTGTGCCCGAGCTGGATGACCGAGCGCACGATGGCATCTTGCGTGGAGTCGTCGCACACTTGCGCGACGAACGCGCGATCGATCTTCAACTCGTCGACCGGCAGCGACGCGAGGTACGCGAGCGACGTCTGGCCCTGACCGAAATCGTCGATCGAGATCGACATGCCGGCCTCGTGGATTCCGGATAGCGACTTGCGCGCGGCGTCGGGATCGGCGAGGAGCGCGGTTTCGGTGATTTCAACGGTGAGCAGGCGCGGGTCTACGGCCGAGTCGGCAACGATGCGGAGCAGCCGGTCGGCAAAGGCGGGATCGGAGACGTTGCGCGCCGACACGTTGATGGCCATGCCGACTCCCGCCGCGGCCTCCCCCCAACTCGCCAGCTGCCGCAAGGCCTCGCGCGCCACCCAGTCGGTGAGCGGATGCACCAGCGCGGTTTGCTCGGCCAGCGGCAAGAACACCCCTGGACTCAACAGCGTGTCGTCGAGCCGCCACCGCACGAGCGCCTCGACCGACTCCACGCCGCCGTCTCGCAACGACGTCTTCGGCTGATAGTGCAACTCCAGCCCGCCATTGCCGAGCGAGTCGCGAAGTCTCGCGAGGAGCGCGAGACTCGACGCGTCGGAACGTTCGAAGGACGGCGAATAGCGAGCCCGCCGGTCGACGGTCGACTTCGCATGCACCAGCGCGACATCGGCGCGCGTCAGCACGGTGTCGACCGACTGGTTCGGTTCGGCACGGTGGAAGCCGACCGCCACCTCGACGAGCACCGGCACCCCAGCTGCCTCGATCGGCTCGGAGGCTGCCGCCTGCAGGCGCGTCGCCCATCCTTCGATGTCGCAGCGGTTGTGAGCGAAGCATGCAATGCCGAACTCGTCTCCGCCCATTCGCCCAACGATCGCGTTGTCACCAGCCGCGGCCACGAGGCGGCGTCCGAGCTGAAACAAGATTTCGTCACCGCTGTCACGCCCGAGCGCGTCGTTTACGTCGCGAAATCGAGAGACGTTGACCAACGCGACCGCCGGCGGTTGCTCAGGAGTAATAGCCAACCGATGGGCCACTTTGTCGGCGAAACCTACGCGATTCAGCAGTCCAGAGGCGTCGTCGTAGTGCGCGAGGTAGGCAAGCCGATCGGATTGGCGTCGCAGTCGTTTGGTCGTGGACGCCGAAATCAGCGCCAGCACGAGCCACAAAAAGGCGAGACCGACGCCAAGGACGAGATATGTGCGGCGCAGTCCCGAGGCGACGTCGGCCTCGATCGGCGCGTAAGGCACGTACATTTCCAGGACGCCGATGGGCTTTTCGTCGTCCGGCTGGCTCTTGATGGGGTAGTAGACCTCGACGACACGCGGACCGGCCGGACCGGTGTCGCCGGCGTCCACGTTGAGCCTGGTGAGCTTCCCTACCGCGTCGCCTTCGAGCGCCTCGTCGACCTCGTCATCGCCGCCGCTGGTGCCAAGCCCGCTGCCGTCGTCGCTCCAGATGACCAGACCTGTCGCATCGCGCAACCGCATCCGCGCAAGCCGCTGATCGGCCGTGGCACGAGCGAACGCGGCGTCGAGCAACGAATCAACCGCGGCGGGAACACTGCCGTTCAACGGTTCACGGCCGAGCACCGGCCGTATGACGTCATCGGACAGCAACGCGGCCTGGCTGCGCGCTTCGGCAACGCCGCCGCGTTCGACATGTTGGCGATACGAGATCGCAAGTAGCACGCCGACCGCGAGTACCGGCACCAACGTCGCGGCGGCGTACATCAAGAACAGCTTGGACGCAGAGGTATGCCCCTGGGCAGCTGAGCGCATATGTGAAATGTCGGCCCCTGGCGAGCGGGAATGGCGGCTAAACGCGTGCATATGAATACTCCAGAAGGCGCAATCAGTACCGATCAGTACGTCGTGAAACAACGTCCGGAGCCGAGCGTCGCGAGGCCGCGCAAATCACCCTCGCTGTACCCGGCCAGCGGCCGCTGTGCCACCGGATTCATGATCGACCCGGCATCGTCGACATGGCCCAATCCGACGAGGTGGCCGAGTTCGTGAAGCAGAACGTCGTACACGTAGGTCGAGCCTTGCGGTGCCTGCTCGATCTTTGCCAGGTCTGGAGCGTCGAAGACGACTTCGCCTGTCACGTTGCGCGCCTGCAAGCCGTCGACCGAAATCGGCCCGGCGAGACCGACGACGTCGCCGGCCAGGCCGGGATACTCCGATTCGTTCGACCAGCTGATCAGCACGGGCGCCCAATTCTTTCCGTACCGTGTCGGCTGGTAGGGATTTCGTGACGGCGTCGGCGCCTCGGTCGTCGTCCCGTCGTCCGAGAAGTAAAGTCCGGTGTCTTTGCTGATTTCGGTGATCGCGCGATCGAGCAGCACGCGACCTCCAGGGATTTGATTCTCTGGCCGCACCACGAAGTGGATGGGCTCGCACGGATCCCACGTCACCGGATGGCCGCCGTGTTGCGCGAGAACCGTGAATCCGCCACTGCCGTCGACGCGCGCGGGCGCCGGCAGGATGCGCGTCGGATCGATGACGTCGTGCACGGGCGGATGCACCGTCACCGCGCCAAACGTGCCGTCACCCGATCCCACGACGGCGACAGCTCGCTGACCGACGCGCACTAACACCACGGCAGCGACGACAATCAACACCACGAGCGTGACGACCCACAGTCTGGCCCCGAAGGGTGCGCGCCGCTCTTGTCGTGGCAGTGCGGACGACGGCGACGCGCCCGCGACGCGAGGGTTCGCTTGCGTCGGAACGGGGACGACGAAATAGTCGTGGCCGGGCGCCCGTTCTCGCGTGGGAAGCCCGCCCGGCTCGCCGAACGGATCCGTCATCGCGCTGACTCCCGCGGTGTTGTGACGTCCGTGTCCGAACGTCGATGCGCGGCACCGGCTCGCGTACTGGGTCTCCCGCCGCCGGATCACCCCTTTCGGCTTCGACACGACGACCGCTGTTCTTTATGCCGGTACGACGTTGCGCCGTTCGGGTGAGTGCGAATCGCTCCGCGAAGTGCTTTGGGGAAGGGTCGCTCGAGCCGAAGGCAACAATGATGGGCGACTGTGCTGCCCAAGACTGGAGGAGACGTGTCGGAGACACCCTCACCCAGCGACTGGCACGGCGCGCCCGTCGACGAGGAGCTGATTCGTATCGCCGCCCATAACCTGCTGGCGGCCGTCGACGAAGCGATCTACTTCAAAGACCGCGAGCACCGGTTCATTCTCGTCAGCCGCGGCCAAGCGCGGCGACTCGGCGCGGCCACACCCGCCGATGTCGTCGGCAAGACCGACCGCGACTTTTTCGGCGAGGAGCATTTCGCGAAATCATCGTCCGACGAGCGACGGATCCTCGAAACGGGTGAGCCGCTGCTCGATAGTGTGGAGTTGCTCGTGTGGCCGGGTCGCGAGCCACGATGGGTCACGGCCACCAAGATGGTATTGCGCGACTTCGACGGCAAACCGCTCGGCACTTTCGGGATCTCGCACGACATCACTCGTCAGGTCATCGCCGAGCAAGACGCGGAAGCGAAGTCTCGCGCGCTCGCCGTCTCGCACGCGCAGCTGGTGCGCAGCCAACAAGAACTTCAGGAGCGTCAAGAGGATCTGCAACGCACCGCCGCCGCGTTGGAACGTCGGGCGCGCGAACTGGCCGCCGTCGCGGCGGTGACACGCGCGGCTTTGACCGATGCCGATGTGCGGACGGCGGTTTGCGGCGCCGTCCTGGATCTCGCGGGTGCCGACACTGTCGGGCTGCTCGAACCTGACGGGAAGGGAAATTTGACGCTTACCGCTCAAGCCGGATTCACCATTCCCCGGATGTCGCTGCCGCTCACCCAACGTTCACTCGTCGTCGACGCGTTTACGACGGGTGAATCGCAGATCGCGGACGACGTGCAAACACACCCGTCAGCGTCTCCCGCGGTCGTGTCGTTGCTCGAGAACATCGTCGGACATTCGCTCGAAAGCGTGTTGTGTGTGCCCGTGCTGATCGAAGACCGGTGCCTCGGCGTGCTCGCGACGGCATTGCCCGGCAGGCACGCCGACAGCGCGGGGCTCGTGCAGGTGCTGGAAATTCTCGCGCACGAGGCGGCAACCGCGCTCGATCGTGCCGACCTGCATCGCAAACTGCAGGAGCAGGCGACGCAAGACGTATTGACGGGGTTGGCTAATCGTCGTGCGATTCTCGACCAACTCGACCAAGCCGTCGCCCGATCGCGGCGGCACAACCGCGGTTTGGGGCTGCTGTATCTCGACCTCGACGGTTTCAAAACCGTGAACGACAGCTACGGCCACGCGACGGGTGACGCTGTTTTGGTCGAAGTGGCAACGCGATTGCGTGACGTCACGCGCCTCGAAGACAACGTCGGTCGCATCGGCGGCGACGAGTTCGTCGCGATCTGCGAAGACCTCGAAGGCGGCGGAGAGTCGTTGAAAGCGCGACTCGCCGAAGCGATCGCCAAGCCGTACAGCGAGCTCGGCGTCGAGGTTCCGCTCGGCGCGAGCATCGGCATCGCGATCTGGCAACCGGACGACGACGCCGACACGCTGCTCGCGCGCGCTGACCATGCGATGTACGCCGACAAAGCAGCCCGCGGCGCGTGGCCAGGCTCCGTGCCGTCGAGTGCTGTGCTGAAGTCGAAACCGCGCGTCTGATCGCTATTGGTCGCGAAACTTCAAAACTCCCGCACTCGTTCTTTCGAGGTCGATACGAAAAAGGCCGCCGATGTTAAGTGGAAATCGTTCGCATTTGACCGCCAGCTACACCGACACGGCGTCTTCCCAGGCAACACGTCCGGCGATTGCCTGCTGCAACTTGATCAGCTGGCCTGGAGCATTCACACAAACCGCGCCGCAGACGACGCCGTCGCGGCCGTACGCGGCGACAAGCCTTTTCTCGTCCGACTGCCTGACATCGATGTGCTGTGCCGCGTTCGCCCGGCCGACGAAGCGCATCCGCGCCGTGAATTGATCCGACCAAAAGTACGGCACGGCCGAGTACGGCTCATCCGCCAACCCCAACAGCGATTGCGCGGCGTAATGGCCCTGCTCAACCGCGTTGGTCCACTGCTCAATGCGCATCTCTTCGTCGAAGAGAGGGTTATACCAGCGCACGATGTCGCCGGCAGCGACGACGTCCGGCGCGGAGGTCCGAAGGTAGGCGTCGCACACCACTCCGTCGGTCAGCGCAAGCCCACTGCCGGACAACCAGCCGATCGCGGGCACCGACCCTACGCCGGCGACGATCACGTCGGCCGCCAGGACACTTCCGTCACGCAAATGCACCTTGCCGATCGCACCTGTGCGCTCGACGTGGCTAACCGCGTTGCCGCAGAACACCTCGACGCCGTTGCGCTCGTGAAAGCCCTGGAACCATGTTCCGACCTCGTCACCGAGCACACGCGCGAGTGGAACAGGAGCGAGTTCGACCACCGCGACGTCCATGCCGATCTGTCGGGCTGCGGCGGCTACTTCCAGCCCGATGAAGCCCGCCCCGATGACGACGAGATGCCGCCCCGCGCGTAACGTGCCGTGCAGTCGCTCGCAGTCCTCGGCCGTGCGAAGCAGGTGCACCAAAGTGTCGCTACCGGGGTATTCGAAGCGGCGGGCAGACGACCCGGTGGCAAGGATCAATCCGTCGTAGCCGAGGTTTTCACCGCCTTCCAGCGCCACCACGCGTCGGCCCGGATCCATTCCGATCGCAGACCGGCCCAGAAGAAGGTTGATGTGGTTGTCGGCGTACCACTGCACCGGCCGTAACAGTTCCTCACCCGCGGCTAGCCCCTCCACCAGTGCGGTTTTCGACAGTGGCGGCCGATCATAGGGCAGACGGTTTTCGGCGCCGACGAGAATCACCTCGCCGTCAAACCCGCTGTCACGTAGTCCTTCGGCGGCGTGCACGCCCGCAACCGACGCTCCGACAACGACTACGCGACGCACGTTTCACAACTCAGCGATCGATATCGCGTGCGTGGGGCAACCTCGCACGGCCTTTTCACACAGGTCGCGCAGCGAGTCATCTGGTGCGGGCTGGGTGACGATCGCCTTGCCTACCTCGTCGTCCATGGCGAATACCTCTGGCGCCGTCATGACACAGCAGGCGTAACCCTGGCATGCCCGAGGGTCGATTGACACTCGCCAGCTCATGCGCGTCTCCTTCCTTTGCCGATGCCAGTAGCGATGCCCTATTGCCGATGCGTGGTCACTTCAGTGGGGGGCATCGAGGTGGGGCAAGTCTGGGGTTAACGTGGCCATGCGGGCCGCGCGGGGCGTGTTTCGGCTGATCTTGGTACGGACTTGCCCGGCACAGATCACCGCGCTGATTCCCGGGATGTCACCGACTGCCAGCGCGCCGAGCGCGTCGGATGCCGTCGAACCCCACGGGGCATCCATGACCACGAGGTCGGCGGCCGCTCCGACACGCACAAACCCAGCGGGCAGGCCCCAGCGCCGCGCGCAGTTGCCGGTAGCGGTCGCCCAGATGAGGGCCGGATCCATCTCGGCCAGCGACGAAAGCTCGGCCACAGTCTTGATCACGCCCAGCGGCATGACACCCGTCCCGGTCGGCGTGTCCGACCCGAGAACCACCCGGCCCAGGTTGCCTGTACTCGCGGCCCGACGCAGGATGCGAATCGAGGAGCGCAGGTTCCCGGCCTGCACAAGTTGCAGCCCCATCGTCGTCTCGTCGATGATCCGGTCGACGCCGTTGGCGTCCAGCGCGGTCGGCCCTCCGTTGATGTGCCCGCACACATCCGGAGCGAGCTTCAACAAGTGGTCGGGGGTGATCGGTTGGCTGCCCGGGATGCTCGCCCCGCCCGAATGGCACATCACCGTGATCCCGTGCTGCTGCGCCCAACGCACCTGCGGCTCACCGTCGTAAGGGTCGGAGTACAGGCCGAACCCGAACTTGGCCAGTTTGACGCCGGCCGCCTGCAGGTCCGCGAAGTCACTCTCGGTCAGCGTCGGCTCCAGCAGCACCGCCCCGGCGTGCACTCGCATGCCGTTCGGCCGGAAATTGTCGAAACAGGCCCGCGCCGCGATCGCCAGCGCCTTCACGCCGGTCGCGTCGTGCGGGCGGCCGGGCGCGTGAATCTCCCCCGGCGACACCACGCTGGTGATGCCTCCGTGTACGTAGCTGGCCAGGAAATCCACAGTTTTCTGCCTGGGCGTGTAGTCCCCAAGCACCACGTGACAGTGCGAATCGATCAATCCCGGCGCCACGGTCGAGCCGATCGCGTCGACCACGACATCGGCCGCCGCAATCTGCGCGGCTAACTCCGACCGCGACCCGACCGCGGTGATGACCCCGTCATCAGCGACAACAGTGTCCACCGCGGCCAGCAGCGGCGCGTCGATGTCGCCCGAGAGCACCCGGCCAGCGTTGACGACAGCCAGCCGACCGGTCACTGGTCTGCCTCGGCCCGCGCTTGCTCCACGGTGCGTCCACCCAATCGTGCGTTCAGCCGACCCCGATTGGCCACCGCCGCGATCACGAGAATCTCGTCGGGCAGCGGCGCGTCCTCGACGCGGACCTGGAGCGCGTCGTAGTGACTGCGCACCCAAATGTCATCTTTGAACGCCAACGGGATGTCGATCGCGGATCCGGCCGGCGCCACCTTCGTTACGGACGTGATCCACGCCCGGCCGCCGCCGACCGCGTCGCGCAACGCGTTGCCGAACACCGACGTCAGCATCGCGTTCGCGTGTTCCTGCTCGCCCGCGACACCAGCGATCGCGCCCTTTCCGTAGCTCGCCACCGGCTCGCCCAGTGCCGCGACCGCCGCCTTGCCTAGTTCGACCCCCACCTCGCCCGACGCGTCTATCAATGCCGACAGGTCTGCCACAAAACCTCGGCCCGCGAGCGGATTCACAATGACCGCGCATGCCGCCACCTTGCGCAACGGCCCGCCCGAGTCCTCCTCACCAGCACACCGGCGGATCTCCTCAACCTGCGTCCACGTCTTACGCACCACAAGCTCCACGCCCACCTGCCACGCCTCCTACACATCAGGCGACCGTTCGGGCCGCGCGTCTTGGGAGCGCACATCGACGCACCGAAGTACACGCTCACGCTAGGCAATCGCGGAGTGGGCGCACGTCCCCCTGACGGGTCAATTCCGCTGGTCGGCCACCGGATTCGGCTCGATACCGGTGACTCCGACAACGTCGCACCACACGTCGAAACCATGCTGGAACGCGACCACACCAGCCTCGGGGAGCGATATTTCGATGGCCTCGAGAATTTGCCGCGCCGTAGCGCCGGCCACGAGGGCGGCTCGAATATGGCTGGCGATATGAGTCGCTTCACCGCGCAGAACAGTCAAGCTGGTAACAAAAATTAGTTCTTTGGTCACGCGATCCAATGCTCGCGGCTGCAGGTACGCGGCCTGCACCAAGGCGTCCGCGGCTCTCAACACGTCAAGGTCTTGTGCTGCCATCTTCTTGTGGTAGTCCAAAACGTAGCCACTTCGGCGCGCGATGTCGTCGATGTACCTCCGCCGCTCGTCGTCAGGCATAGCAGCGGCGGACTCCTTGACTTCGACCGCGATTCACAACTTGGGACGCTATCCGCGTTCGACGCCGGGCGAGGTCACCCTGACGGGTACTTTTCGGCGTAACTGCTCGGGGGAAACTGGGCTCGGTGTTGACTCGCCGGGCAGTCGGAGGCACTCTGGGCCAGGCAAGTCAGCGCAAGTCCACGACTGAGCGCGGGCGATCGAGGTGGTGCTCAGTGGGCGCGTGTCCGCCTTCGACTCAGGACGGGCGAGATCGGTTCGCGTCCGCGCTGCAGTCCGCGCTGACGATGGACGAAGTGCAGCGCGCTTTTCTCGAAGCGGCCGGTGAGGTCATCCCCGCCCGGGGGTTCGGTCTGTACAAACTTGACGAGCAACAGCGAATGATCGACTTCAAAGCTCGAGTCGATGTGGACTTTCTGGACGACTACGAAGACTACGGCCGCGCCGACGACCCGGTGCTGGACTTCGTACTGCGCGAGCACCGGCCGATAGACTCGTCGCGGGCGACTTCTCAGTCACAGTGGGAAAGTTCTGGCGCGCGCGATGCGATCGGCATGGGCGGCTATCGGCACTCGATGGAGGCACCGGTCATCGTGTCCGGCATGCTGTACGGCACGATCAACTTCGCCCGGACCGACGCAGAGCCCGGATTCGCCAGCGCTGACCTCGTTTCCGCGCGCGCGGTCAGCGAACAGCTGGGCCTCGCCACCGAACGGGCCTTGCGATACGAGCGAACCGGTCGACGAGCGTCGACCCTAGAAGACGTGCTGGATCGCCTGCCACAAGCCGTCGTCGTCACCGATTTGGATGCCCAGGTCCTTTTCAGTAACCGAGCGGCGCGATCGCGTCTCGGTGAGTCAGCGGGCGGAGTTGTGCAGGACAGCATCACGGAGGCGACCGCGCTGTTCCGCTCCGACAGCAAACGGGTGTACAGCCGCACGCGTTGGGACCAGCACTCCCAGCGAACCATGATTGTCAAGTGTTTTCGGTTGCCGGACTACGACGACGCGGCCATGACGCTCGTCTTCTCATGTGCTCGCGACGAAAACGCCCAGTTGCCCGTTTGGAACGCACTTTCCAAACGAGAACAGGAAATCGCCCAGTTGGTCAGCGAAGGGCTAACCAACAAGCAAATCGCCGCACGTGCTTTCGTCAGTGAGAATACGGTGAAACAGCACCTCAAACGCGTCTTCAGCAAGACCGACGTGCGCAACCGCGCCGAGTTGATGCAACGTATCTGGGCGGCCGGCGGCCGGGGCGCCGAGTCGAGCGATAGAGCGTTCGACGAGGACTAAGCCGTTTCGGTAATCAGCCCACGCCACCATCAGTTCTGATGACGACGCCCGTACACACTCGCGACGCGACTGGATCGGCCAGATACACGTAAGCCGCGGCATGGTCGCGCGGCGCCGCTACGACCTGGAGGTAATTAGCGGTACGGATGCGCTCGTCGCGTCCCGCGTCGCGGTCGGCTGTCATCTCCTGGTCCAGCGACTGCAACCCGCCCAGGCGTGTTCCCGTAGTCCCGCCGGGGGAGACCCCGTTGACTCGCACGTCGGGAGCGAGGTCTCGCGCCAGATGCGCCACCACGCCACGCAGCGCCCACTTCGAACTGCCGTACAGGACGCCGCCACCGCCCGCTCGGAAGGCCGATTCGGACAGCGTGAGCGTCACCGATCCTCGTGCCAATCGCAGGCTGTCGATAGATCGGTTCACCGCAAGCAGCACCGACAGGACATTTGCGGTCCAGATCTCGCGAGCCGCATTGGCCAGCCGTACGGCGTCCATATCCGGGAGCGAAGCGTAATAATCGAAGACGCCGACACAGCAGGTCAGTTGGTCGAGACGCCCGTCCATGCGAGAGGCATCGACCGCACGGTCCAGCGCGGAGACATCTGTCGCATCGCCGACGACGACCGACACTGCCGAACCGTGCGCCGCCCGCAATTCTTGCGCCCGCTCAGGCGAGCGCTCCAACACGCCAACCCGGGCGCCGGCCGCTACGTACGCGTCAACGACTGCGCGCCCAATGCCGGAGCCGCCGCCGGTCACGAGTGCCGCGCGGCCACGAAGTGGCTCGTTCACCCTCCTGGCCTCGGCGTGCGTTCGAGCATTTCAGAGAAGACCTCCGGTTCCTGAAAGCTGAGCAAGTCCAGCTCGACGGCGTCCAAGTAGATACGCGTGCCTCGCCGTGGCGAGTAGATCTCCAACCGGGTACCGTTGCGGGTGCTCACCCGACGCACCCGTACGTCGGCAAACTCATTCGCGACCACGATCGTCAGATCGTCGGCGTCAGAAGAGGCGTCTCGGGTTTGCCGGCTCCTCCCGCCCTGAGCCACACGAGCCTCCTCAGACGAAGATGGACATGTTCCGGGCATTGATCATCGCTTGATCGAGCGCAGCCCAGCGGTGCACGAACAGCCAGCCATCGCCGTCCCGGCGGATTCTGTCTCGACGTTGAGCCGAATACCAGGTCGCTTCAGCGTCGCTGCCACGGCTCCGGTACACAAGGCAATTCGACCGCACGAGAAACTCGTTAGCGAGATCGGTTTCAAACGCCAGCACGTTCGTGACGTAGTGGCGCGTCCGAGACGGCGGTTGCTCGGCCCAGGCGAAATCCGTCTCGAGCCGACGGACCCGCAAGTCGAGAGTCTCCTTGGTGTCAGAGAAGATGCGGCCATTCGGCGACAGTTCCCACTCGGCCAGCTTTTCGCGGTTCACCCGCACCGGAATCTCGTAATGGGCGTCGTCGGCGAACATCGCGAGCCAGTCCGAGAACCGGTGTTCGTCCAGCGCGAGCGACTCCAGGTACAGGAAGTCGCGCAGGGACTCACGCACTTCGCCACGCACCGGAACCCGCGTTATCGTCGCCGTCATTTCACACCTCGTCGAGCATGTAGCTGAGCCAGGTGGCCCATTGATTTCTGAAGTTGCGGTCGGTGACGTACGGGCTCACTGCCTCGCCAGGGCCCGGCCAGTCGTCGAGCACCTTGCCGTCCAGGCCCATCAAGTACGGAAAGTCGGCGTCGCGAGCGAGGCTAGACCCGGCCTGCCGAGTCACGTTGGTCCAATTCTCGAAATCGTCCTGCTCGAAGGTACCGGCCTGTCCGAACGCGAGCGTGTACGCGTCGTAGGCAGCTTGCTTGTACTCGTCCGTCGCGTCGACCGGGACCAAGCACCACGACCACATCTCAATCTGATCGGGGCCGACTGGGTGCCATAGCCGCATCGTGCAGAAACGCACCCCCGCCTCGCCGGGCTTGACGCTGAATGGCTGAATAAGAAACGACAGGTTCGGGAACACCGATCCGACCGCCGTCCGCGTTTTGGAGAAAACCTCCATTTGTTCGGGCGTCAGGCTTCGCCCGATCGTCGTGACCAGGTCGTCCGGAAAGCCCGCGAATGGCGCCAGCCCAGGCGTGTGTCCCAGCCCGATTCCGTGTCCCTTGCCCGGGATATTGACAGCCCATCCCTGATAATGCGTCGACCCCGAGGACGGAAAGTATCCGAGTTCGACCGCGAACTGGTGAGTAACGGCCGTGTGATACCCGTCTCCGGTGAAATTCTCCGTGCAAATCTTCCAGTTGACCTTCGCCGTCCAGTGCTCCGGCGGCGCAAACACCTCGCTGCCGCCGGGACTTTGCTTCAAGTACATGTCAAGGTAGAACTGGAACCCACCCAAGTACTCCTCAAGCGACGGCGCGTCGGGATCGAGCGTGCCGAAAATCAGCCCGCCGTACTGGTCGGTCCGCACGTTGATCAGCGACCACTCCTGGCGGTTCAGCTTCGTCTCGTATCCCTCTTGGAAGTACGGAACGCCTACCAATTCGCCGGAGTTCTTGTAGACCCAGCCGTGGTACGAGCACCGGAAGTGTGACGCGTTTCCCATCTCTGACTTGCACATTTGATTGCCGCGATGACGACACATATTCAAGTTCGCGCGTACATCGCCATGTTCGTCGCGGGCGACGATTATGCTGTTATTCGCGATGCTGCGCACCACGTAGTCGCCCGGCTTGGGAATCTCACTGGTGTGCGCGAGAAAACACCATGCCTTGCCGAATACATTGCGCTGCTCGCGCTCAAAAATCTCCTGGTCATTAAAGATCCGGATCGGCACCCGTCCGGCTGGAATTGACGTTCGCGCTCGGTCCAGCAGCGCGTCGACGCCGAGCGTGGTTTGCGTCATTGTGCTAACGACCTCTGTGTGTGTGTCCGCCCGAGCCGCTCGGCGACCTCCTTGATCACCTGCTGGTAGCGGGCAATGTGGTCCTTGGTGTCCTGAACGTGCTTCTCCGGCACGAGATCCTCGCGGTAGGGGGGACGGCACTTACCGACCGCGATGTAGCCCGCCGCATTAACGCGGATCTTCTCCAGCGGGATGTTGTACTTCGCGAACTCGGTGAAGTCCTGACCGACAAGGAACGGTTCGTGCGCCCAGCGCAACCGTTCGGTCAGCCAGCGTGCGTCGTCTATGCGGTTCTCCCGCAGGGCGTCCCGCAGCGCCAGAACCGGAGCCGGGCCGCATGCGGTAGTCGAAGACCAACTCATTCCGACCAGTTCTTCGCCATACATCTGCCACGCGGCAAACCAGTCAGTCTCGATCGGCATCAGCGGGAAGTGCGTACCGGTATGCGCCATGTCGTTGTGGTACCGGAAGCCGACGGACTGTCCGCCGGCATATTTGACCCCAACGACCTGAGGCAGTTCGACCAACGTCCGATATACCGACCGGGGTATTACGCCGCCGAAGGCGGCGGTGTTGTCGTAAATCACGATGGCCATCTCAGGCACCGCTTCAGCCACGTCCCGGTAGAAGTGCTCCATGACCGGACCGACCATGTGGCCCCACATGGGTCGCCCGAGCAGGGTCCCGGTGACACCGAGATCGGCGAGGTAGCGCATCCGGGAGACGGTGTCGCGGGTGTTGAGCGTCGTCGTCCCGATGAATAACGGGAAGCCGGGCCTGGTGGCCTGAGCGGTCTCCTGCGCGCACGCGGCGAACGCTTTCCACTCCTCGAGCGTCAGCGTGGCGCATTCGCCGAGCGTGCCGTTCAACGCAATCGCGTCCACGCCGTCGCTGATCAGCGTACGGATCATGCGTTCCGTCTCGGTCAGGTCGATCGTGTCCACCGCGTCTACGCGTTCAGCGCCAGGCAAGGCCGGCGTGGGCGGATACGCCATCACTCCGCGCAGGTCTTTGCCGGTTATGGTCGGCATCTTGGTCATGTAATGCGCTCCTTCAATCCGTTTTTCCGACCCGGGCGGCGGCTACTGCGGTCCCGGTTAGCCACGCGGGTGTGGGTTCGTAGGCGAGCGTGTCGAATCCCGTCCCCGCGGCGCCCGCGGCGATAATCCAGGCTCGGATCTCGTCAGCCCCGTTACCCGCCACGTCGATCTCGTCCTGCCGGTAAGCGACGAGCTCTGTTGGGTCGTCAGATTGCATACGGCGCAGGAAATCGCGGTCGAACGCCTCGTTAATCCTGCCGGCTTCGCGCATACCAACCCAATGCGAAAGGCCGCCCGTACCCAGGACGACGACCCGCGAGCTGTCCCGCTGGGCCTCGACGGCCGCGCGGATCATTCGGCCGAACGCAAGGCAACGCCGGACCGTGGGCCCCGGATGATTCACCCCGTTGACGATTATCGGAACTAGTGGTAGCCGGCCGCCTGGATCGAGAAGCTCCAATGGCACACAGAAGTTTTCATCGAAATCCAGATCCCCCGACACCAGTGCGGGATCGAACTCTGACTCGATGGCGAACCGGTACAGGTGTTCGCCTAGTGCCGCCGCCCCGGGGTAGCGGCGTTGGGTGATGTTGAGGAATTCTCCCATCTCGGGCGTCACCGGTCCGAGATAATCCGGCGCCGTCCCGATGGCGAAGGCTGGCAAATTCGCGAGGGAGAAGTTGGTGAAGTGCTCGACCGACACGGCGACCACAGCGTCCGGCTCCAGTGCGACAAGGCGCTGCCGCACGTCGTGGAACGCGGCCATGACCCTCTCGCGCTGCGCGGCATCCGTCCGCTCGGGGAATCCGGTCAAGCCCGGCGAGTGAGCGGTAGCGAAAACTCCGACGATTTGGCCCATTAACGCTCGCCCCTAATGCGCTCGTAGTACTCCTGACGCGGCACGCCAAGCTGCAGCGCGCAGAAATACAGCAAGTACGGATTAACTCCCGCTTCGTACAAGCGGCCCAGATCCAACGTGCGCATCGCGTCGCGTTCGTCACCAGTGATGCCGTAGTCGTCAACCACCGCATCGGGGTCGTCGTGAAATCGCTGAGCCAACATCGGATTGCGACGGATATCCCAGAGCAACTTCTGCACGGTGTACACGTCAATCGCCTCAGATCTTGTCGCTGAACCAATCGGCCAACTTCGCTACCGCGTAGGCCAAATAGTCGTAACTGCAGTGCAAAGACCCAGCCCCGTCGTACACCTCGAACGTGACGTCTTTGACGGTCAGCGCGTTCACGAAGCGCTGCGCGCCCTTGATATCCATGACGATGTCGCGCGTACCGTGTAGCACGTACACCGGGACATTAATCTTGTCCGCCACGCCGTCGAGCGTGAACGCCGCTAGCTTTTCGCGGGCCTCCGCGTCGTCCGCCGACCCAGACAACCACTGCAGCTGCTTTTGCAGCGGCGGGTAGTACTCGTAGAAGTCGGTAAGAATGCTCCAGGTTCCGCACCACGCGGCGAGCGCCTTGACGCGCGGTTCGAACGCGGCTGCACGTGGCGCGTAGTACCCGCCGAAGCTCACGCCGGACAACCCGATCCGATCGGCGTCCACGTCGGCCCGCTCGGTGATGTGATCGAGCACCGCCGCGACCGGCTTCTCGTAGTCCGGTCGACTGTAAATTTTCTTGAACCGCAGTGAGCTTCCACGGCCGGGGGTGTCGACGACCACGAGGTTCATGCCACGCTCAGGAAACTCGCTCCCGCCTAGGAAAATCAGCTCCTCCGCCCACGAATCCGCGCCTCCGAGGAACAGCACAGTCGGCCGCCGTTTCCCAGAACCGTCCGGGCGCATGATGTACCCGTCCATCACGTTTCCCTCGAACGGCACGTGGATCCGCTCGAAAACGCCCTCAGTGAGGTCTGCCGCGTCCTGGAAGTTCTTGGTTCCGGCGCGATATGCCTCGTCACGGCGCGCGTCGGACGGATCGAGGAAGAATTCTGAGTGCCGCCAGTAGCTGAAGGACCGAAACAGCGCCTTCCTTCCAGTCGCGATATGCCCGGCGGCGAGCTCCGCCCGGCCCCACTCCTCCGTCTCGCGAGCGGTGCGGCTCCACTCCTTCTGCCACACCTCCTCGTCGTCCGTGTCGCCGATTCGGGCCGCGGTCCGCGCGCACTCGAACAGATCGGCGCCGCCAACCGCCACCTCGGACAGCAGCCGCATGGTCTGAATCGACCAGTCCTCGTTCTGCGGGAACAACTGGATCAAGTCCAGCGCTTCGGTCACGACTCCTCCACTCGACGGCGGCCCTGTGCCACTCGAACTTATGAGGAACAGCCGGGCTCGACAGTTACCCGATCGGGCTAAATCCGCGCTTGGAAACGATCGCCTGGCGACATGCCATGCCACCCTGTGGGCCTGTGCGGCACATGGAGGACCGAGGGTTGAACACGAATCCCACTACCCGGCCATTCGCCGGTACGCGGGCAGTTGTGACCGGCGCTGCCGGTGGGATCGGGTCGGCGGTCACACGCGCCTTGGCGCGCCACGGCGCGCTGGTGTTCGCGGTGGATACCGCGTACGCGTCGGCCGCGGCAGGCGCGGGCGAAGCCTCCCCCGCGACGACCGCGAACTCCCCAGCACGACCGCGGGTTCATAACCTGCCATGCGACGTGACGGATCCGGCCGCCGTCCGAGAGGGGATGCGCGTCGCGGCTGGCGACACAGATGTGCTGGACGTCCTCGTACTGGCGGCCGGCCGTTTTCCGAACCGACCGCTGGAGCAGTGGGATCTCGACCAGTTCGAGGACTTGTGGCGGCTCAACGTCGGCGGGGTGTTCACGGCGGTGCAGGCCGCGCTGCCGTACCTGCGCCGGTCAGACGCCGGCCGCGTAGTCGTGATCTCGTCCTCGGCCGTGCACCAGGCGGTTCCCGGCTTCGCACCCTACGCGGCGACCAAAGCCGCGCTGATCGGTTTTGCCCGCGCCATGGCGGCGGAATTGTCCAACGACGGCGTCACGGTCAATGCGGTCACACCAGGGCTCACGGCGACACATGCCGCGCTGTCCGGCGATGTCGCGCCGTTCTTCGACGCCGTCGTCGCCAGCCAATTGATCAAGCGGCCTCTCACGGCCGACGACCTCGTCGACGGCGTGCTGTATCTGTGCTCGCCGGCGGCAGCGATGGTGACGGGTCAGGTGCTGAACATCGACGGAGGAGCCGTCACGTATTGACCGCCGCGGACCGCACACACCCGCGACCGATATTCCTCGATCGGGTGACAACGGACCGAATGGCTTGTCAATAACCTGCGGGAAATGGTCCATCGGACCTGGGTTTTTCAGTCGGGACAGCAGTCTCGCCCGACGCTGATCGGCGTGCCCGCCCGCGGCGCGCGACCACCGCGACAACGACAGGATGGGACACGATGAGGGCAATTCGGTTGGCAGCGCCGGTCGCCGCATTAGCCAGTGTGGCTGTGGTGCTCACCGCATGCAGTTCGTCCACAGGCAGTTCGCCCAACGCAGGCAAGAGCGGCCCGGCGACGTCAGCCACCACAGTCGCAAGTAGTGCGGGCACGCCCGACGCTGGATCAGCGACGCCGTCCGGCAAACAAATCACGATCGGCTGGGCCGACCCGCAAGCCAAGCAGCCGATCTTCACTGCCTTCACGCAAGCGCTCAACGCGGCGGCCGCACGATCGAACGTAAAAATCATCACGCTGGACGGGCAGGCCAATCCGTCGCAACAGGTGTCCGACATCCAGACCTTCATCACCAAGAAGGTCGACGCGATCCTCGTGTTTCCACTTGTGCCTGAGGCAGAGAACACGATTTTGAACAAGGCCCGGCAAGCCGGCATAAAGATCATCGGGTTGAACGCGATCATGCCGAGCGCGTACAAGCAGACGCCTGACGTTGCCGCGCCGTACGACGCGAACCTCGACTGGGGTTACGTCGACGGACCGTACGCGGAGGGGAAGTTCGTGGCCGAGCAACTGGGCGGCAAGGGGAACGTGCTGGGCATCAAGATTCCCGTGCCCGTCCCGTCGTTGGATGCCATGTTGTCGGCTTACCAGAATTCCGTAACCGACGGGAACCCGGGAATCAAGTGGCTGACAATCCTGCCGGACAAGACCGACGACCTCGCAGGTGCTCGGGCATCGATGGCTGACGCGATCACCCGCTACCACGGCGACATCCAGGCAGTGCTCGCGTACACCGACATCTCCGCGATCGGTGCCGCGCAGGCGCTCGAGGCGGCCGGCGTCAAGAACGTCGTCATCGTCGGGCAGCAAGGCAACCCGACCGGCGTCGCGGCGCTCAAGAGCGGCCAGATCCAGGCGGACATCGACACTCAGCCGAACACCGCGGCGCTTTGGGCACTGAAGATGGTCACGGACGTCGTCAACGGGAACTCCTACCCGAAGTTCGCGCGGCTGCCGATCAGGCTGCTCACGAAGGACAACGTCGACACGTGGGTGCCGTGGTCGCAGGGGCTCGATGACATCAAGAGCGGCAAAACCTCGCTTGACGTCACGTTGAGCGACCAGGTTACGGTCGGCACGAACTGAGCCAGGCGTCGAGCACATCATGGGCCAACCGGAACTTCCCGCCGCCGACGGCGACAGCGTCTTGGCCGTCCGAGCGCTAGCGAAGACGTACGGGGCGACCCAAGCACTGCGCGGCGTGTCGTTCGACCTCCGACCGGGCCGTGTCTACGGCCTGGTCGGAGTGAACGGCTCCGGAAAATCCACCCTCATGAAAATCATCGCCGGTGCGGAGCGGCCCACCACCGGCGAGATGACTCTGGACGGCGCTCGCTACCGGCCACGTGGCGTGTTGCACGCTAGTCGACTCGGTATCGGCTTGGTCCCTCAGGAACTTCCGCTCGTCAGAGGGGTAAGTGTCGCCGACAACGTTCTGATCGGACAGTGGCCGGCCCGATTCGGCGTGCTGCGGGCCGGGACACAGCGACACACGGCGGCCCGCGCGCTGGCCGAGATCGGCGTCGGTATCGACGTCATGGCCCGCGCTGGCGACCTCAATCTCGCCGAGCAGCAATTGGTGGTCATCGCTCGAACTTTGACCTGCCGGCCGCGCATCGTGCTGCTCGACGAGCCGACCAGTGCGTTGTCCGGGGCGGATGTCTCACGACTGCTGCGGATCGTGCGCGGCATGGCGGCACAGGGGCGCACCGTGATGCTTGTATCGCAACGGCTGGACGACGTGTTCAATGTGTGCGATCACGTAATGATCCTGCGCAACGGCACGCTCATCGAGTCGCAGGACGCCGATCACCTCGACATCGATCGAGTGATCGACACGATGCTCAACGGACCCAGGGACGAGACCGACAAAAGTGCGACGGTGCGCGGGAGCGTGCCGATCGCCGCGCCCGCGAAGCCAGCGCGTTGGCAAGAAGGCGCGTCGGACGGTGGCTCAATCGCGCTCGAAGTAAGGGGCTTCGTGGTGCCGGGTCGGACGTCGCCGCTGAACCTGCGAATCGCGCAGGGCGAGATCGTGGGGTTGGCCGGACTGCCCGGCTCGGGCAATTCCGAATTCCTTCGCGGTCTGTTCGGGATCCTGCCAAGCGCCGCCGACGAGATCCGGCTTTTCGACCGGCCATACCGGGCCAAGAACATAGTCTGCGCCATCCGATCCGGAATCGCCTACGTCACCGGTGATCGGCAAACCGAGGGACTGATCCCGGATGCCAGTGTCGCCACGAACATCGCGGCCGTACGCAACCGCTCGGCGCGAGGCGGTCCGCGCTCCCTCGCCCGTTCGCTGAAAGCGGCGCTGCGGCAAATCGTCGAGCTGCGGATTCGCCCAGGCGACCCGGACGTCGCGGCTCGCGCGCTGTCCGGAGGAAACCAGCAGAAGGCGGTATTCGGACGTTGGTCGCTGGCTCGCCCCCGGCTGTGGCTGTTGGACGACGCGACCCGCGGCGTCGACATCGGAGCTCGGCGTCAAATTCACGACGTGCTCCGCCGGGCGATACGCGACGGTGGCGCGGCCGCGGTCGTCTCCTCCGACGTCTTGGAATTGTTCGAAGTGTGCGATCGAATCGTGGTCTTCCGCCTCGGCGCAGTCGTCGAACGGGTCGCGGTGCGCGACTCGACCCCGGCCGAAATCGAGGCCCTGGCCACCGGAGCATTGGCGGAGGCCACCTCATGACCGAATCGCCTGTCACGGGCACGCACGGCGGCCGGTCGCCGGACATCGTGGACCCCATATCCCACGCCGTCGGCGTCACGCCGGGCTTCACCGTCCGCCGCGCCAACCCAGGGCGGCGGGCGGTGCGGGGCATGCGCGACTACTTCGGTGCGCTGGCCGCGCTCATCATCCTGGTGATCATCCTCGTCACGACCCAGGACACGTTCACCGACGTGTCGAACGTGCAGAACTTGCTCCAGACCAACGCGCCGCTGTTCCTCGTATCGGTCGGGATGACCTTCACGATCATCTCCGGCGGCTTCGACCTGTCGGTCGGCTCGATGATGGCGGTATCCGAGGAGCTATTGCTGTTGTTCATCAACGGCGCTCATATGAATCCGGGGTTGGCGGTCGTGGTAACCGTCTTGTGCTGCGGCGCCATCGGAGCCCTGATCAACGGCGTGGCAATCGGCGTGTTCAAGTTGAACTTCTTCGTCGCCACGCTCGGGACGATGATCCTCTTGCAGGGCGTCGTCCTGGTCGCGTCCAACGGAACCACCAAGGTCATCAACTCGACGTGGCTGGGATCGTTGGGCAACCACACGATCGGGATTGTGCCGATCCCGGTGCTCATCTGCGCCGGCGTGCTCATCGTGGCGTGGTTCCTGCTCTGGCTCACCGCATTCGGGCGCGCCGTGTACTGCGTCGGCGGCAACCCGCAGGCAGCTCGCCTGTCCGGCATCTCGATTCCGTGGACCATCATCGCCGTGTACGGCATCAGCGGGCTGTGCGGCGGCTTGGCGGGCGTCGTCGACGCGGGCCGTTTGACGTCGGCGACGCCGACCGCGGGCAGCACCCTGGCGCTGACCAGCGCGGCCGCGGTGCTGCTCGGAGGTACGGCTCTCGGCGGCGGTATCGGCAAGCTCGCGGGTACCACGATCGGCGTGCTGGTACTGGCCGTGCTGGGCAACGGCGTGAACTTGCTCGGGATCAGCGCGTACTGGCAGGACGTCGTCACCGGTGCCGTGCTGCTGATCGCGATCCTGCTTGACCAGGCCAACAAGTCAGGCGTGCTTGCGATATTCCGGCAGTACGGCCGCCTGGGAGCCCCGTCGGCCGGCCCACGGACGCCGGACGACGTCGGCCCCGACGGCGAGCGCTCGACTGCCCGCGCATGACCTT
>JBDZVM010000054.1:0-23065 GCA_040255675.1 Actinomycetales bacterium
AGCGCTGCTAGCCTCCGGAAGTCCACCGGTGTTGCGACGTTGAGTAGAACCCACCCCGGCGCTAAAGGGTCAATTTTCGACCGGCGTTGACAATGGCCATGCGCGCCCTGAAACGACGCCTGTCCAACGTGGTGTTCGCGCGCATGCTCGAGGACCAGAAACGGCGAGAGGAAACGGGCCCGGGTGGGCAATCGGGGACGACTCTTCACTCCAGCGCGACCGACCTGACCCCGGACATCGGCTCTTCGAAGAAGCCACATCCCGGACCCGCCAGCAACCACTCTAAAAGGAGAGCGCTAGCGGTGTCTTGACACAAAGGGGAGCCAGATGAGCGCGTTCGTTCTACTGGCGAACTGTGACGTGCAGCGTCCAGTCCTGAGATGGCGCGAGATTGTCCAGCGAGTTGGTCGAGGCGGTGAACGTTCCCGTTTTGGTCACGGTGATGGTGGCGGCCTGCGACCCGTCTGCATTGGTTTTCAGTGCGCTGACTTTCGCCGCGTCGGCTGGGTCGATGACCAGCGGCGACCAGCCGCTGGGGTAGTTGAACAGTGTCACGTTGACTCGCGATCCGATGTGCACGCAAAGATAGGAGTCCGACGCGTACCAAACGTTCGCGATCGCGACGAGACCGGACTGACAACCCACGGCGGACGTGGCCGCTGGCGGCGGTGACCAGATCGTGGTCGTGGTGCTCACCGGTTCCGGGAATACCGGCCCGGTCGGTGAGCCGGTAACCGCGTAGACAGTGGGATCGGTTGACGGTTGCGAGAGTGAACTGACGTGCGAGCCGGACGCGCAGCCGGCCATAGCGACAGCCGCAGCCGAGCCCAGCAGCAAGCGACGGATCAACACCGGCACCCTCCCGTTCGCCAGTGTGACGCACCAGCGGCCAAACACGGTTCCTGTTCGCGACTGCCTAGGTGGACAACCTGCCTGTCAGCGGCAGATCAGTGCGTGTCGCCGACGTGGCATAGCGACGCACACGTTCGGTCCCGGGCTCGTCGCTCATCAACAGGAACCGGCCGTTATTCGCGGCCGGCGACCGGTATCCGTCGTAGATAATGCGCCGGTGGGAGATGGGGCGCGAGAGGTATGGCTGCGAGATGAAGTCGCCCGTCTCGTCGGTCGAAGCGCCGCCCACGGCATTCGTGAGCTTCGACTCTCAGACTGACTGGGTGCCCGTACATCTGGGTTGAGCCGGGCGCGGGCTTTGCTACTGGATCGTCAAGGAGCGCGGGCAGACGCTCGACCATCGGACGACGAAGGATGTTGACGACATTCTGTTCTGGTCATTCGAGGCGACGACGGCTCGATGGCCTCGCACTGGGCGGCTCAACATCCGATGACCAGCACGACTTCCGAGTCGGGATGTGGGCCAAGCAGCAGGAGCTCCTGATGCAGCTCAACCCTCGCTGGGTCGATCGGCGCGGCAGGCTGGTCGCGGAGATCCCAGGTGCCGAGACGTTGCTTCCGCAGGCTGACTGACACAGAGGTGCCGTTCCCGTGCGCTCGGTGCCTCCGTACGTGGGCCCGCCCCATAAGGACAGCTACGTACGTCCGGTTCTAGGCAGGAGCGATGATCGCGCAGATGTACAAAACGGCGGGTTCACATAACGCCCCGCTTGACGGGCAGGGCGCGGATGGTGCGAGTTCCCAGAACGGGCGTTAGACGGCAGCACCGACGTTGCCTTCGCACAATCGCAGTGTCGGGTTCCTTGATCGGGCATGATTGGGCAGTCATCGTCTCGGCTAGGGTCGCGCGCCGGCGGCTACTCGAGGATTGGTCATGCCATCTAACAGCGAACTGCTTCTCCATCGTGTGATCACGGAGCGCCACATGGCCTTGGCGCCGCGGATGGACGATGGGCAGTTCTTCGAGCTTTTTTGTGCCGTGGAGCTATTAAAGCCCTACGACCTGGATCTGGATGAGATTCAGTCAGGCGTGCTAGGCGGGGGCGGCGACGGGGGGATCGACGGCTTTTTCGTCTTCGTTGATGGGGAACCGCTTGACGCGGTGGAAGCGCACCAACGCCGATCGCGTGACTGCGAGGTCGAGGTGGTCATCTTTCAGGCAAAGGCGACCGCCTCATTCTCCGGCGCCGCCGTTGACAAACTGGTGTCAACGGTGTCGACCATCTTCGATTTCAGCCGCGAGACTACTGGGCTCCGGAAGCTGTATAGCGAGGAGCTGCTCGAGAAAGTAGAACGCTTCCGTAACTTCTTCGCTGGATCAATTGCGCGCATCGCGCGAGTGGCGGTGCGCTACTATTACTTTTCGACGGGTGACTACGTTCATGACGCCCTGGCGGCGCAGGCTGACACCCTGCGTGCGACATCTGAGCGGCTGTTCCCGGACGCGCAAGTGACGGTCGAGTTCGCCGGCGCGCAACAGCTTCTTCAGATGGCACGCACATCGCGGCCAGAGTGGCTTGAGCTGCCGGTTCGCGAAGGGCCGCTCGTCGCCGGCGATTCAGGGTACGTGGCGCTGATCGGGCTGTCTGAATATGCACGGTTCATAACCGATGAACGCGGGAACCGTCGACGTGCACTCTTCATGGAAAACGTGCGCGACTATGAGGGCAAGTACGGCGTGAACAGTGCTATCGCTGAAACGTTGGAGCATCCGTCGGACGACGACTTCTGGATGCTTAATAACGGCATCACAATCGTGGCGCGTCAGGCCCGGAACGCCTACAAGAACCTCGCCTTGCAGGATCCCAAGATCGTAAATGGCTTGCAGACTACGACAGAGATCTTTGAGTATTTTCGTCGCCGGGCAGACCAGAACGATGATCGCATGGTCCTAGTTCGCGTCGTACTGCCAGAGACGGAAGCGAGTCGAGACCGGATTATTGTTGCGACTAACAAGCAGACGCCGATCGCTGCCGGAGTGCTGAAGGCAACTGAGCGCGTACATCGCGATATCGAGGACTATCTGAGACCACACGGTTTCTACTACGAACGTCGGCGAAATGAGCACCGCAATGACGGCAAGAGCTTAGACGTCATCGTGACGATGCCGTTTCTAGCTCGCGCAATGGTTTCCGTTTGCTTCCGGTCGCCACATCGGGCCGTCAAGGTGAACGCCAACAAGAAGTTGCTCGACTCGCCAGAAGTCTACGAGCGGCTCTTTGGGGTCGCCAATCCCCTCGACGCGTATCTCAATACCGTCCTGATCATGAAGCGGATTGAAGGATTCATTGCATCGGAGCGAACTCAGAGCAACAGTGATGACACCTACCTCGGCAAGTCACGTCGTCCCTCCCTCTGGTATGCCCAGTGGCACCTCGGAACCTATATGGCGATGTTGCTAACTCACCATCAGATTCCTGGGCCCGCCGAAGTCGCTTGCCTCACGTCAGAAGACATAGAAGGCGTTTACCTTCCGCAAGTAGCGATGGCGGTGCGCGAGGTCCTAAGGGACCTTCGTGAGGTTACGAAACGCAATGAGTATCAATGTGCCAAGACGGCGCTCTCAGTCGACAAGCTTTGGGACGCCGTTGGCGCTGCCGCAAAGAACAGTTAGTTCGGATACCTCTTGACCGGCGGCCTGGAAGCGGAGCTGGCGAAGCTTGGGGGCATGGACGGGACGGTCACCGACGGCCCGAGACCGGACCTCGTCGGGGGAATCACGATCGTGGACGTGCCCTGACCCGGCACCGGCACGCGTGGATTTCTTGGCGCGTTATGGATGACGCTCGACGAGCGACATGCTGTGATCCCTCGCCGCTGCGAAGCCGACGTGATCGTCCTTGACACAGCGACAATGACGACCGTCGCCCGTCACGAAACTGAAGGACAACCACTCGAAGCAGCCATTCTCGCGAACGGCCGGGTCGTCGCGCGGGACTGGCACACAGGCGCGACGCTCGTGCCCTAGAAACGAGTGGTCTAGGTCGAGGGCCCACCGCCTTGGCGCCCGTAGATTGTGACATCCCATCGGCACGACCGCGCGATACGCGGCAGATCAGTGCGTGTCACGGACGTGGCGTAGCGACGCATTACGTTCGGTTCCCGGCTCGTCGTTCATAAACCGAACCGGCGCCATGCGACACCTGCTGGTTCCCAGCACCGCCGAGGTCCTACACGGCGACCAGTTCGGCGATCTTCTTGGCGATGTCCTGCATGGAGTCCTCGTCCGTGCTCAGTCCATTGCGGGAGCCGAGAAGCGGGCTGACCGAACGAATCTCGTCGTAGGTGACGCCGTGCGCGACAGGGATGAGCAGGTCGCGCGACAGCAGTTCCGAAAGCTCCTTCTCGGAGACGCCGCCGCTCTCTATACGTTTGAGGAATGCGGGCGTGATGAGGACGAGACCGATGCGCGTCTTGGCCAAACCCTTGTCAATCTCCCGCATGAACGGCTGCCCGAGGATGATGTCCTTCTCGCTGAACCAGACCGACACGTTCTCGGCTTCGAGAAGGTTGTGCAGTTCAGTCGCCGTCTCACGCCGGTCGTCCCAGGCGTGACAGAGAAACAGGTCGTAGGACTCGGCCCGCGGTCCTACCGCCTCGACCCTACTGCGATAGCGGTCCAGCGCCGCGACTTCGTTGGGGGTGTAGGTAACTGGCGAGTTAGCCGGCGACCAGCGAGGCCGCGCCGATCGGCCACCACCGGCGCCACCGGACGACCCGCCTCCGCCGCTGCCGCGGGGCGGGGTCGGCGAGGGGTAGTAGGACGTGGACGAATAGGACGGGTAGGAATAGGACGGGTACGAGCGGTACGACGACCGCCCGCAGACAGGGCAGGCGGCGGCGCCGCTGGAGGTGCGGTGGCCGCGGACCGGTGCTGTGCATGGCATGGCTCCACTGTAGGGATGACCACCGACATTCAGATGCGCTGTGCACCAGTCAACCGGATGTGGCACGATCGCCTCTTCGCTGGCCGCGGCATGAGCGCGCATGCCAGGTCTAGCGTTGAGGCATGAGCGACGACCAGTCGAGCCGGGAGGTTCACTGGCTGCGTACCGTGGGCGGTCCGCGTCCCGGCGACCAGCGCGACGGCGAACTGCATCAGTTCTTTGGCGATCTTCCGGACCACTTCGACCTTGAATCGTGGGACGATGAAGCCGACGACGACGCCCGCTATGTGCGGGATCCTGGCGCCCAACCCACAGAGGAGGACGGCCGCACCGTCTGGAACTACCACTACCAAACTTGAACGTGCCCGATACGCGGCAGATGAGTAAGTCGAGGCAAGGGGCCGCACGCCGCTCGTCCGTAGATCTGCCGCTAGGATTTCACCCACCCGACCGACCGGAGTCCGATGCGACGCATTTGCCTCGTCGTGGCTGCGCTGGTCGGCGCTGCTGGATGCTCGTCGCCCGCGCAGCCTGCGCACGAGGCAGTCGAGACCACAACCGTGATACATCTCGTGACGATTCCTGCGGCGCCCTCGGGCTCGATGGCACCGCAGGCCGGAGGCTCTTCGAGCCCACTATCTGGACCGGTCAGCGCGCCGCCGGAGACTGAGGTACGTAGCAGTTCGGTCGTTCTCGCTACGCCGACGCCTGACGCCGAGTCGGGCGGCACCGTAGCGCTATACATCGACTCGGACACCGGCTGCCTAACGGGCCAGCCCGCGCAATCAACACCGATACCTTTGCCGCCTCGACCAGCGCCACGGGGCGGCGACGTGTTCACACTTCGGACAAACGGAATTGTCGTGGCTGCGACACAACCCGCTATTGATACACCCGGTGGGGTTCTCTCTAGCTGCACGCTATTCGCCGCAGCCCTGCTCGATCCAATGCCCAACCCACCAATCGTGGTCATCACCGATGAGGCTACTGGCGTCAGCTGGCCGCCGATTGACCTACGCCAGCATCTGATCACCGCCGAAGAAGAGCGGCAGACAAGCCAGTACGGCATGAACGACGGTTCGGCATACAAGGTGCCCGGCTGGATAGTCCAGCTGATGTACAAGTCGCGCTAAAAGCCTACTCGTTCATAAAGGGTCGTCGTCGGCCCGACTAAGGGCGAGAGCGTGTCCCGTTTCCGGTAGCTCAACAAAGACATCACGAAGCAGGCTCCCTTCGGACGCGGCGCACCCTTCGATGACTTCAGGGACCGGTTTGGCTTCACGATCGCGCCCGCCAGCAAGGAGTAGGCATCAAGGAAATGCCGTTATCGAACGACCAGCGGTGACAGCTACACAGACACGGTCGAGCTACCGGCGGGCATGACAGCACGTTGAGTTACTAGTGACGCTGGCGCGCAAGGCAGGGATTCGCTGTCGATGTGGCTCGGGCTTTCCGACTGATTAGCGATACTCCCGGGCAATCCGTTTCCTGACCCCGGTCCGCGATAATGACCCGATGAGAGTAGGCGGCGCGATCGAGAAGCTGGAGCGGCAGAGCCCGCACCTGGCGCATGGACTGAGGCGACAAGTTGCAGAGCTGGAGGCCCTAGGCGTGCACTCACCTCTCGATGCCGAAATGCCCGACGAGCCGTGGCAGCACGACGTGTTTGAGGACGACCTCGAAGAGCACCGATACGTGCAGCTGTTCCTCGACTCGCTAGGGCCCTCGCAGTAGCGAAGAGTGCCGCTACTCGCCCATCGCCGCGTATGCGTCCGTAGGAACAACTACGGCGTCCCTCGGAGATGAACCCACTCGCGGCAAATGAGTGCGTTCGATCAGCTGCCCAATTACCAGTGCGTAACAGGTTCGATCTCCAGGTCGCCGTCACTCGCGGGTCTCTCGCGCCCCACCTCAGCAGCCGTCGGATGCGCTCCCGGCCCGTTGGTCATTGACCTGCGCCGGCGTCGGGGCGAGCAATGAGTGGCTTGCGCCGTACACGGTGATCTGCGGGTCGCGGTAGATCAGGTGCAGGTTGCCGCTTACGACGTTGACGTCGATCAGGGCGCGGACGGCTGCGGGCACCGGGTGCCCGCACGAGCGGCCGACCGCGACTGCTGCGTCCTCGCGGAGACGGGGCGCAGCAGCTCCAAGTGAGCTTCCGCAAACGTGATGGCGAGCCGGTCTGACTCAACAGAGGCGTGTGAGTGTCGTCAGGTGATTTGGCCCCACTGTCGTCACGAATTTTGGCCCCACCGGTAGGTGAGCTGGCTTTGGTGCTGGACTGCGGGTCTTGCAGGTGCGTAGCCGGTAGGACTGGGTGCCGGTTTCGAGGATGTGGGCGTTGAAGGTGACCCGGTCGACGATGGCGGCGACCAGGCGCGGGTCGGGAAACACCGTTCCCCATCCGGAGAATGGCAGGTTCGTGGCGATCGCCACCGATGCGCGTTCCTCGCGTTCGGTGATGATTTGGAACAGCAGCTCGGCGCCGCGCGGGTCGATTTGGACGTAACCGAGTTCGTCGAGGCAGAGCAGGTCGAGACGGCCGTAGCGGCCGACCACGCGAGATAGCTGACGGTCGTCGGCGGCTTCGACAAGTTCGTTGACGAGTTGGGCGGTGGTGACGTAGCGGACCCGCCGCCCTTGCTCACAGGCCGCGAGCCCGAGACCTATGAGCAGATGGGTTTTGCCGGTCCCGGAATCGCCGAGCAGCACGATCGGTTCACCGGCGTCCATGAAGCCGCCGGCGGCGAGCGCGGCCAGCTGGGCGGGGTTGATGGCGGGAACGGCGTCGACGTTGAACTCTGAAAGCCTTTTGATCCGAGGAAATCTGGCCTCTGCGACCCGGCGCGCTCGGCGGCGTTCGGTGCGGTCATCGACCTCCGCGGACAGCACCTCGGCGAGGAAGCCTAGGTGGGTGTGGCGTTCGCGGACCGCTATCTCGGCCAACCTAGTGTCCTGGTCACGGACGGTGGGCAGGTGCAACTCGCGGGTCGCGGCGCCGATCGCCGCCTGCGCCGCGGCCTCCGTGACGCTCATCGTCGCGACCCGGCCAACAGCGCGTCATAGCCGGCCAGCGTTGGAGCGGGCCGGTCGTAACGGGCCAACGCGCCGATGGCGACGACCGGCGCGACCTGGCTTGCTGTTTGGCGGCGAGCGTCGATGAGCACCGCCTGCGGGTCGAGCGTGCCGACCTCGACGGCTCGCCGCATCGCCGAAACCAGCGCGGTGGCAGG
Source organism: Actinomycetales bacterium (assembly GCA_040255675.1). Lineage (GTDB taxonomy): Bacteria > Actinomycetota > Actinomycetes > Acidothermales > Acidothermaceae > JBDZVM01. The sequence goes on from JBDZVM010000054.1 coordinate 8,033, forward strand.
CAGATTCCGGTGCGCGAGCAGCACCTCGATCAACGCCTTGGTGCCCGCCGCGTCCCCCCGCGCTTGTCGCGCCGCGTCCCAAAACCCTTGATGGGTCGGGGTGAACGCGCCGGATGCTTTGGCCTGGGCCAGGGCAGTCGCGCCGGGCAGCGCGCCCGGCTTGGTCTTCAACACCTCGAGATAATGGTCCAAACTGAGGACCTCGACGTATTTGCCCACCGCACGCTCGTGGCAGGCGACAATCCTTGCTCCGTCGAGGATTTCCACCAGTGTCGCCGATAGCCGCACCGTGAGACGGCGCCCAGCGAACCGGGCCGGCGCCGAGTAGTAGCACTGCCGAACGCAGACCCGCGCCCGACCGTCCACCCGCGCCTCCAACAATCGCGCGGCGTCGAACGGCTCCGCCGGCAACGGCCGCAACGACGGCAGTTCGGCGGCGAACGCCGTACCGATGGTGACCGGGCGGCCGGTGATGACGCGGGCGTCGTCGAGGGCGTCGGCGAGGCGGATCAGATCGTTCAGCTCCGCCAGGCAGGCGATGTCGGGGATTGGTGTCAGATGGCGGCGGCGGAACCGGCCGATCTCTCCTTCGACACCGCCTTTCTCATGCGCACCGGTCTTGCCAGGCACGCAAAAGAACGAATCGAACCCGTAGTGACTGCGCAACGCGACGAACCGCTCGGCCTCGGCGCGGTCACAGCCCTTGAACACCCGGGGACCGCCGGCTTGAGATTGTCATAGCGGATCCGCCCCGGAACCCCGCCGAAGTGGTCGAACGCGAGCACGTGGCCTTCCAGGAACGCCTCTTGGGCCTGGGTGGTGAACGCGACATGAAACGCCTTGCCCGAGCACGACAAACGCATCACGAACAGCCACGCCTTCACCAACACGCCGGCGATCCGGGCATAGAACTCACCGAAGTCGACCTCCGCCTCCGCTCCCGGCGCGTGCGTTTGCGGCACCGCCACCTCGACGGCATCCACACCCAGCTCGAGTTTGCAGCGGGCGACATAGCGCGAGACCGTCACTTCCGCGCACGTCGCGCCGTGTTCGGCGACCAGCCGCTGCCAGACCCGCCGCGCCGTATGCCGCTGCTTCCTCGCCACCTCCCGATCCGCAAGCAGCCACCCGTCAATGACCTCGGCGTAGCGGTCGATCACCGGCCGCCGACGCGCCGGATAGGCCCGCCGCGGCGGCGGAACCGCGTTCCCCAGTGCCTGGCGCACTGTTCGACGATGCGTGTGATGCTTTGCCGCCAATTCGCGGATCGACAACTGCCGATCACGGCTGTCACGTCTGATTTGCTCGAACAACTCCACCTTCGGCCGGGCCACTTCCGACCTCCACGCCGACAACACCGACGAGAAGATCCGAACCAGGGTGGGGCCAATATTCGCGACGACACGCTGCACCCACCACCAGCGAGCTCACCACCCCGGTGGGGCCAACATTCGTGAAGAACAACGGCCAAAGTGGGGCCAGATCAGGTGACCACACTCACAGGGTCGCCGTAGCGAAATCGCTTATCGGCCGTCGCGGCAGTTGCCGCGATCGGGCGATCGATACTGGAGTCTCCCTATCGTCCGCCCAGGCGCTGACGTGCCAACAAGCGTGAACTACCTCGTTGCGGCGCCTCCACAGCTCGCCGGCTTTGCCGAGTCAGGGCAGCAGCGCTCGTTCACGCGCGCGAGCGCGAACCTTGATCAGCTGCGCCCAGAGCGGGCGCGGCAGCAGCGGACCGGTTTCGGATATGAACCTCGGCGTGGCATGGTTGTCAATTTCCAAACGTGTCATCGTTCGCGTCGAACGTAAAAGCGGTCCCGTCGCCTGCCGAGAGGGTGATGACGCTACCCGCGGCAGAAACGATCCGGTACGGCCCCGGCAGCCCGGGGTTTGCGTAGGGCACAAATGTGCCATCGGGATTGCTCGCGGTGATGGTTTGTACGACGATCTGTCCAACGGAGTTCGGCGTTCCATCACTGCCGAGTGCGGCTGAGCCGGCTAGGACTGCGACGTCGACGCCGCGAACGATTCCTTGCCATTCTCCCGTCTCGGCCAGGCCGGCGAGTTGACCTTCTTGGCTGGTCTGATAGATGCCCGGGATCCAGCTGTTGGTCTGGACGACCTGCGGCAGCAAAGGCCTCGTCGTTGATTTCGCTGGTGCGGCCGCCCGCGCCTTGGCCAGGTGGCTCGCCTCCGCTTGTAGTAGTTGCTGTTTCTGCGGCGGCAGCGGCGGCGGGTTGCTTGAACTTGTTGCGGCGTAGGCCCAGGCCCCTCCACCGATGGCGATGCCAAGCGCTGTGGAGATGGCGAACGGCAGCTTGCGTATCTTCATGGCTGCTCCTGGTCGATGTATGTCGGCGCTACCGGCTCACGAGTAACCGATGTCATCGGAGTGCGACGGGTTTTGCCCGGTGGCGTAGTGAAGCTGCTGCCACGAATCGTCAGGACCTTCGTCAAGACCGCTGCACTTCGGCGGATTCCCCTGCTGTGAGCAGCGAGGTATTCACTTAGCGACCCCTCGAACGACATGTAGCCTCGCGTATTGGAGATATTCGCCCACTCCGCCGCCAATGTGGAGGAGTAGATCTGCGGGAACGGCCACCCCGGGCCGTCCCACGACACGAAGTGAATGTTGGCTTGTGTCCATCCGTTGTTGCATCCACCGGTGCCCGAGGTCGGACACTCCGAGGCTGACCCGAAGTTCCAGAATGTCGGCCGGCCAACGTGATTCTCATACCCCTGAAACCAGGTGATGGTGGCCGACGCGGTCGCCCAGCCCTGCTCCATATCGCTCGCACCGTAGATAACGACCTGTGAGGCGTACACCGAGATGTCGCTCTCGATGATTGACATCTCATTCGCCCATGAATCTCCATCAACCGGCTGCACCGGTTGTTGTTGGACCTTTTCCCTGGTGGGGCGAAACAATTCCTGTCCTCCCAGCAGGCGCGGGCGCTGGTCGCGACCATCAAACCGCGCGACTTGGTCGGCAAAACCAGGCGGCGGCTGGTGGTGGAGCTGATCGTCGAGCTGGAGGCGATCGACAAGAAGATGAAGACGTTGAAGACGGAACTCACCGAACTGGTCACCGCCCGCGGCTCGACGCTGCTCGACCTGCACGGCATCGGCCCGTCGAGTGCGGCCCGTTTGCTCGCTGACGTTGGTGACATCCACCGGTTCGCCGACCGGGACAAGTTCGCGTCCTGGAACGGCACCGCACCCTTGGACGCCTCCTCCGGCAAACAAGAACGCCACCGGCTATTACGGGCAGGGAACCGGCGGATCAACCGCGCCCTGCACATCATGGCGATTGTGCAACTACGCAACCCGACTGAAGGTCGCGCCTACTATGACCACCGCAAAGCCGGCGGGATGCCGTCGATGATGGCCATGCGCGCCCTGAAACGACGCCTGTCCAACGTGGTGTTCGCGCGCATGCTCGAGGACCAGAAACGGCGAGAGGAAACGGGCCCGGGTGGGCAATCGGGGACGACTCTTCACTCCAGCGCGACCGACCTGACCCCGGACATCGGCTCTTCGAAGAAGCCACATCCCGGACCCGCCAGCAACCACTCTAAAAGGCGAGCGCTAGCGGTGTCTTGACACAAAGGGGAGCCAGATGAGGACGCCTACGACGTTCGGTAGCGACGGTTCTGTTCGTACGCGCGCTGAGCGCGCCTCCGGGCCTCGGTTGCCGCTGCGCTTGTTACTTGGACTACTTCTACTGCTGCCACGACGACTCACTTCGTGCGCGCCTACGCTGTAATGCCCGTCGCTAGCTGATCGCATGCCCCCAGCATGGAGTCCAATCGCCGCCCGGGGCCGACTTCGCGCATCCTCCGAGCCAGCTATCCGCGGTCATCACCAGGAGCGTCCGTCGGTGGGTAGGTCATCCTCGATCTCGCGCAGGATGTCGTTTTCAGCAGACTTCGCCATGTCGGCGTAGAACCGCTTCTCGATCGACCCGGCCGGCAGGTCTTTGGCAATATCACGTGACCTGTCGCGTTGCTCAACAGTCTCCGGGAAGGGTTCGCCAGGGGTGCCGCTGCGGACCCCGGAGATTGTTGCCGCCCAAAGCGCGCCGGTCATGTCTCGTAGAACGTCTTCACCGAGCCGGTGGGCGGCGTGCAGCGCGGTGCGCACGAAGTCCGGTCGTTCCCAGATGAAGGTCCGGGATGCCTTATGGAGAACGGCGGCAACAGCGAGTGTCGTCTCTTTGGTGCCGGAAGCGAGTGCGTCCGCCAGGAGGCCGACGACCTGGCTGTCGTAACCGTTTGCTACTGCGGCGAACAGCTCGGCGCCTAGCCTGCGTCGCGGCCAGCTGTCGACGGCGTCTGCGATCCAGGCGAGGATGCCGCTGAGGCTGGGCAGGAAGACTGGGGTGTCGCGGATTTGAAGGGGGTTGTCCCATGAGTAGGGCAACGCGTGGTATTCGCGGGTCGAGCCGAGAGACTCAGCACGTCCGACCCGGTCGCGGAGGAGCTCGATGACCCATCCGGGGTCCGTTGCCGATCGAGTCGCAAGTGCGCTGGAAACCGAGTGGCCGCCGATCGAGGGCAGCGTCAGGAGGTCTTGGCGAATGAGTTTCAGTTCGGGGCCGGAGAAGTTGCTCCACGAGATACCGAGGTCCATGCGGAGGGACATGAAGATGTCGTCGGCCAGGCTCTCGTCGTCACCGAATCGGAGGGCCGCGAGTAGACGGGTTGCCTCAACTGTGTGGCTACGTGCCAACAGTTGGGCCGCTCGCGCGACGTTTCGTCGGATCACCACGTCGGGTTCGGCGGCCAGCTGAAGCAGCAGGTCGAGCTCCCCGGGGTTCAGCTCGCGAAGGCCACGGTTCCACCCGATTGCCTGGGACACGGAGCGACGCCGATCTTCTGACGAGGCGTCGAGTAGCTCCTTGATTTCCTGAAGCGCGGCTGTCGGATCGTGTTCGGCGAACGTTCCGAGGATGACGGGCAGGATTGCGTCGAGTTCGTTGGAGTCGGAGTTTGCTCGGAGTTTGTGGAGCATCGCGAGTGCGAGAGCCGGACGGGCGTCGATCAGGCCGGCTACGATTGGGCCTGGTTGACCGTCGGTAGATCCGTGGACTTCCCGTTCCGCGCGGAGGCGCGTGATGAGCAGGTCAACCACCTCTTGGTCGCTGAGGCCGTCGAGGCCTTCGACAACGGCGCGTATGAGTTCCAGCCGCTTGCCCTCCATCGCCTCGAAGTTGTCGCTTCGCTCGCGGACGAGGTGGCCCCAGCCGTCGTGGAGCGTCAGCGCCAGGAGCGACTCGACGCCGTCGGGGAATGACTCCACTGCCCTTTCCGCAGCGTCATGTGCGGGTCCGTCACCGTAGTTCTCGTGCCAATGCAAGGCGTCCCGGATGCTGACCAGCACCGCGGGGTCCAGGCTGCAGGCGGCAGCGATAGCGCCTAGCCGCTCGATGGTGTCGACGAATCCAGGCGTCCATCCCGCCCGTTCGCTTCTGGAGACCGGGCGCCCAAATAGGCCTGTCGGGTAGCGCAGCGCCGACTTCAGGAACTTCGCGGCCGCTCCCGAACGCCGGAGGTTGGATGAACCGAGTTCCTCGAAGGCGAGATCGATGACCCGCTGACGGACTCGCATGATGCTCTGCAGGTTCAGTGAGTAGGGCTGGAAGGTGATGGTGTGACCGCGGATGCTTGAGTCTTCTCCTTCGGTGGCGAGCATTGGCTCCAGCACATCGAAGGGTGAGAGTCGCTGATCGTCGTCGAACCAGGTTGATGCGATGTCGACGACTTGGTCGTTGAACCAGATCGGCTTCGCCACACCGAACCCGGCGATGTCACACAACACGCGAAGCGCGTGCTCGGGATACGGGTTGGTTGGGCGCTCGTCGCCTTGAGCGAGCTCCCACAACTGTTGAAGCGCCCCAGGAAGCGTGTCGGCGTGCATTGCCGCGAGTTTGAGCGCGGGCGGCAACGCTTGAAGCACGCTGCGGTAGTCCGTTCCGACGAAAGCGGCCCAGAGTGCATGCTCATCGTCGAGGCGATCGGTTGGGTTGTCGATGAGCCAGCGGGTCACCTTGAGTGCGCGCTCGGGCTGGAAGTAGGCGACCTTGGCCAGGATTTCGGCGAGCGTGCGTCGGTCAATCATGTCGGCTGTCTCGATCCGGGCCTGGAACGCGGCCCACAGGGATTCAGCCAGGCTCGGGGAACTGTCGTGCTTGTTCCGGACTTGCCAGTCGACGCGGCTCACGTTGATGAACAGGTGCTCGACGCTGCTGCCGGTGACCAAGGACTCGATTCGTGCGAGGTATCCGGTGCCGAGCGGGTTGGTGTCATCGAAGGCGGCGTCGGTCAGGACGACGTCGCCGAGCAGATCGGGCACAATTCGCAGCGACTCGCTGTGGCGACGCAGGATTCCGGCGTTCTCCAGGCTACGCAGGTGCTTGTGCAGTTCGTCGTAGGGTTTCCCGACAATCTCGCTCAACGACTCGCGCGCAGTTGCCTCGTTGGTCCGGAACGGCTGCAGGGCAGCAATTGCATCGAGAACTGCGCGACGGGTGGGCGGGTCGTAGGCGAGCGGGTCGCTCACGAGCGCATCGTGAAACCCCCGCATGATGTGGAAGCGGATGTTGTCGTCCTGCTCCAACGCTGCCGGCTCCAGTCGTCCTTGTTTTATCAGGACGCCGCCGACGACGGTGGCCAGCGGGGAATCCGTGGTCAGCGTGGCGAGCCGCCGCACGACCGCCTCTGACGTTTTCCCGCCCAGTGCCTCTCGCGCGAGTGCGGCGGCGTCGTCGAGGTCGAGATCAGCGAGCTCGACCTCGACGTGTGCCAGGGGGAGGAGGCCGTGGCGCGCCAGCCCTTCCTTCAGCGTTTGCAACCCGTAGGGTCTGCTTGCGAGCACGACCTTGGTGTTTTGGTTGCGGCGCCAGATGCCCGCCACGATTCCTGTGACCTCAACGAGCTCGTGCGCGTCGTCGATGACGATGGTGAGTTCGCCTTCGTGGGGGAGCAGCTCGAAGTCTGCCGCGGATACTTGAGCGTCGGCCGGCAGGATCCGAACCTGGGCGCCGGCGGGAGCGGCGTCGGCGAGAGCCTTCAGGAGCCGGCTCTTCCCGATGCCACCGGCACCGACGACGAACGCCAAAGTCGCGTCTGCCTGGTAGGCGGCAGCGACGAGCTGGTCGAGCTGGCCTTGCCGGCCAACCAGGCTCCACTCGTGGTTGAAGATCGTGGCCCGGGTGGCGTCGAAGTGCTCCTCCGGGAGCAGCCACGGTCCCGGGGCAGGCACACCGAGGAACGATTCGCGGTGTCCGGGGAAGTATGTGTCGACGATCCTCACGGCCCGCTCGCGGGGCAAGTTCCGGATGTAGCGGGAGATGTCCTCGCCGTCCCACAACTCCCAGCTCCCGTGCCTACCGGCCTCTTTGCGGGCGGCAGGAGTGGAGGTCAGTCGGGAGAGGAACAGGTAGTTCTTCGGCGCAGCGATCGTCACCTCCCCGATCGCCTTACGGACCCCAGCCGGTCCGAACTCGCGGTGGCGCTTGCACTGACCGGTCGCGAGGTTCGTTCCGCCGCCGCCGGCGGCGAGGATGTCGATGCCATGCTGCTTGTGGCCGCGCCCCCCGTACCGGCTCACGTGTCCGTCGGGGTGCAGCGTGGCCATCAACTCTGCTGCCAGATCCTCGAACCGCTCCTCGGTCAGCTCCTCCAGCGGAAGCGCACGAGTGAGAGGCCGGACCGGAGGCCGGACGGTCGGCGCTGGCGGCCGGTACTCACCAGCATCCAGAAGCACTTCCTCCTCGACGGCGAGGACGTGGGCCACATCGCTCAGCATTGCGCGCCTCGGCCTTGAGCGACCGCGCTCCCAGCCGCTCACCGCCTGCTGACCTACACCCAGTTGAACTGCGAGCGCCGCCTGATCAAGACGAAGTGCTTCGCGTCGCTCGCGGATCAGCCGCCCCAGCACTCCGTGCACCGGAGTAGCATACGCATCCACTACGTGTGAAGAAACCTGCGTCAAGGGTTTGGGGTCGACGATAAGGTCGTCGCCCTCGATGCGGACGGTGCGATACGAAGGCGCCGAGGTTCATCTTCAGCCCCGGCGAGCCCGATGAGCTCGTTCACTACGGCCCGAACTACGCGGAGTCCGGGTTCCAGATGAAGGGATTGATCTTCGGGCCGAGCAATCTGGTGCCGACTCCGACCGCTCCGCCCCCCGGCCCAAGCCGGGCGGTATGGCGGGCGTGGCCGACCCGCTGACGGCGAGCCCAAGGCCTCTGGCCGGGTCCCCAGCGCAACGCCTTTCACGGCCGGCGCAGGCTGACGAGCGGACGACCAAATCGTCCGTGACCGCGCCTTGCTTCCTACGATCGGCTGGCCGCCGGCGCGCGGATCGACGGCTTCGCGCACGGCCGCGCCGGTGAGAGGACGGAACTGGCGTTCCGCGACAGTCCTTCGAGATGGCTAGTCCCGGTGCTACAAGGCGCCGTGGTCGGCGATGACAGCCGTGTACGGGAGGCGTTGTCGGCGACGAGCGAGGAGTTGCGGGCCGCCGTCGCTCGATGGATCGACCAACACCGGCGAACTCCTGGTGCTGGCATGCGGTCAGAAGATCCCGAACTTGCCGGAGCGTTCGCCGCGGAGCCTGGCGCCGCGCCACCCTCGGTAAGGGATCATGGGATCGTGGCGATCGAAGCTCATGAGCGGGCGGCGGGGAGCCGGGCGCTCGCAACTGCCGCTCTGGATCACTGGCCGGACGCATCTCAGGAACTGGCGGCCGCCGTTAAGGATTCTGTCGTAGCGATTCGTGACTGCCTCGACTCGGAACTCACCGAGGCGCTGTTGGCCTTTGTCGAAACGTCGCCAATGGCGCCCGCCGCAACGGCGTCCTGGTCGCAAATGCCGCTCGGTGTCATCCTTCGCGGCCTCTATTCGGTCGCTCGCCAGGCGACCCGATCCCAGGCTGCACGATCCGTGCTCGATAGGTGTGCTGCTGTGCGAGACGAAGTGACTGACCCTGCCCAGCTCGACGGGCATCAAAACGAACTAGTAGCAGCGCTCATGGCTGTCGAGGACGCTGTCGCTGCGATCGAAGGATATGCCTCGCTCCCACCATTTGCCTTTGTTGACGAGGCATATCTCTCCAAGTACGGGCTGCTGCAAGCGCTACAAGTCGGCTTCGATGCTGCCGAGCATGTGGCCCGAGTGTTGCGCGTCAAACTTCGTGCGGACCGCATGGCCGGCGGTAAGACCGTCCTCGTGGCCCGCAATATCGTCGCCGGTCATCCCATCGGCGGGAGCATGGCCGGACAGTCGTGGCTTCACTGCCACGACCGCGCCTCGGCTCACGACAACTCGGTCATTCGGGTCATGTCCTTCTCTCGCAAGGATCCGTCGAAGTGGACCGGTCAGACGCTTCGCACTGAGGAGCTGATTCACGACGGCCTCGACGTCATCGACGAGCTGCTGACCCGCGCTCTGACGGCGGTCACGAGGGGGAGCGGCGGACCCTGCCGAGCGCGTTGAGACGGGTCACGGTGACGCGGCGTTTGGCATACGAGACAGAACCAGCGGACGACTGGGACCATGGTCATATGCACCCGATGCCCGATCGTCGATGGGCGGACATCGTTGGTCGAATGACCCTTGACGGCGTAGAGATGATGTCCTTCGCGCGACTAGCTGACTTAGCTGCCGAGTGGGAGGGCATCATTCCGCCGCAGCCCGCCGAAATTGATGGTCCGGCGCAGCTGCTGCGCATGGCACGCAGTCTCTTCGCGCACTCCTGGTTCGACTACGACTTTATGACCGTCGCTTGCCTCCTCGGCTTCCAGGCAATGGAGGCGGCCTTTCGTGCTCTTTATCCCGAGCCGGAGGGCCGTCCGCTGTTGAAGCTAGTCAATCAGGCCGAGCGGGATGCGATCCTGCCGCACAACATCGCGGAGCTCGCCCGAAGCGGGGTCGAGCTTCGGAACCTGTACTCCCACCCCAGGACACAGTCTGTGCTCAGCGTTGGGATGGCCGCATCCATGTTGGAGAATGCACATCGCCTCGTCGCCCTCGTTCTCTCGGCGGTGAAGTAAAGCCGTGCAAGCGACTCTCGTCGCCCACGTGGAGGAAGCGGAGCGGGCTGTCGGACAGCCAGAACTGGATTGCGTCTCGGCCGGGCGGTACTCCTAGGTCGGCAGAGCCGATGATGTACCGGGAGTCCGATTACGCCCTTCGAATGGACGAGTCGATCCACGAGGCGCCTGGCGAGGCTCGGTCTAGGCGCCCGGTTCGTCGTTCTCTCATCGGCTGCCCACGCATGTCGTGTGGCTCTCATTTGGCCTGCGCGGACCGGGCGTCGCTTGACGGGCTCGGAGAGGCTCAAGAGGGGTTTGCTCAGCTCGAAGTAGCGGTGCCCTCCCGGCTCACACATCAACAAACGTGTCGAGGTTGAAGAGGCTGGGATGGGCGCAGTGGTGATCGGAATGGACCCGCACAAAAAGTCGGCGACGATCGAGGTGATGGACGGCGACGAGACGACTCTTGGTGGCGGTCGATATGCCACCGACATCGCCGGCTATGCGGCGATGGTGCGGTTCGCCAAGCAGTTCGCCGATCGAACATGGGCGATCGAAGGGTGCAACGGGATTGGGAAACACATTGCCAACCGGCTGCTGGTGGCCGACTTTGCCGAGACGAGTCATGACGCGGCCTCCAAGGCGAGCATCGCAGCGTGGGTCACCCGGCGAGGAGCGCAGCGCAGGAGACTGCGGGGGGAATGGCTCATCTCACACCCTCCTCCCGACGGTGAACGGGTCGTCGACGTGCCACCGAAGCTGTCCGCCCGAACTCGCATGTTCGCCACCGGGCAGGGCCGCAAAACCGACGCGACTGATGCGCACTCGGTCGCCTTGGTCGGTACTCGGATGAGTGGGCTGCGACCAGTGGTTGATGATGAGCAGCTCGCGGTGCTGCGGATTCTGGTCGACCGCCGCCGCTCGCTCGGTGGGGACCACACCCGGATGGTGTCGCAGCTGCACCGATTGCTGCTCGAGCCGATCCCTGGTGGTGCGAAGAAAGACTTGTCCGCGGCGCAAGCCAAGGTGTTGCTGGGGAAAGTCCGACCGCGCGACACCGCGGGCAAGACCCGACGGCGGGTCGCCGCGGACCTGATCGCGGATCTGCAGCAGGTGTATGACCGCAGCAAAGCTGCCGACAAAGAGCTGAACGCGCTGCTGCAAGAAACAGGCACGATGCTCACGCACCTGCACGGGATCGGTCCTTCCGGTGCTGCCCGGCTCCTTGTCGAAGTCGGCGACATCACCCGATTCCCAACCCGGGCGCACTTCGCGTCATGGAACGGCACCGCCCCGATCGACGCGTCCTCCGGCGACCACGTCCGGCATCGGTTGTCCCGCGGCGGGAACCGCCAAATCAACCAGGTGCTGCACATCATGGCCACCGTGCAACTGCGCAACGCGACAGAGGGCCGGGCCTACTACGACCGGAAGAAAGCCGCCGGCAAGACGTCGATGGAATCGATGCGGTGCCTGAAACGACGACTCTCCGACGTCGTCTACCGGCAACTGATCGCGGACGCAATCAGGCCGAGCACGACAGGCCCGGCAGGACACTCGGGGGCGACAACAAGCTCCAGCGCGGCCGACTCGAACCCCGACATCGACGCTTCGGATCAGTCACCGCCCGGACCCGCCACGAAGCACGCTACGCCCACCACAGCGAGGCGACCAGACCGTCCTTCGGGCCGTTCCCGCCGCCCTGCAACAGCGCCGGCCCGCAGCCGTCGTCAAGCGCAGTCTGCTTGACGACACTGAGGACCGGCGCATTATCGACAGGCGGGAACAACACCGTCGTTGTCACAGAGGGGAGCCATGAGCGCGCGTCCTTGACCGCTCACTGCCGATCGATCTGCGCGTCTGCTCGCACAGCCGTTGGCGCTCAATATCGGCCGGCCCGGCCCGCGGCGTCCGGCCGTCCCCGGGAGGATATCGAGATCGTCGAATAGTGCCAGCTGCGCTGGGAGTCGACGTTGAGAGGGCACGTCGAGCGGATCGCGTCCAGGCGGTTGCCTATACCAACCCGCGCGCCCGCGCTTCGGCGCGCCACTCATGGTCCTCGTCTTTGCGCCAGGAATAGAACGGCTCCAGGGCGACGCGCCGGGAAGAGGGCTCGTCCTCCCATTCGTGCAGCTTGGTGACGGCGTGCTCTAGCCACGTCAAGGCGACGTCCACCCAGTAACGGTCAACGGGATCGGGTGGCATCTGCGCGGCCTCGGCACTTAGCCCCGCCGCTCCTGGACCGCCGAAAACATTTCCGAGAGCCTCACGACAGCTTCGCCGTAAATGTCTGGCCCCATCCGGTAGTAGATCCTCAAACCGCGCGATCGTCGTCTCGACGCGTGCCGCGACTCTCGCGACCCGCGCACCGTCTACTGGGACGCCTATCATCGCGTCCCAAACGAGATCACGTAGCTGCCAAACATCGTCGCGCAAAGCCTCGGCCGCTCGGCGCCGTCGCTCTTCGCGTGCTAGGCGGCGTGACTGGGTGACGGCGTGCCTGCCAGCCCATGCGGCGATTAATGCGCCGGGGGTAGCGGAGATCGTTGCTGTTATGGCCGTCGTCATGATATCCATGCCTCATCCTGACAAACAGCGCCGACGCTATCCGCTATGAAGCTCGCTTCTAATGCGCCGCTATGGCGTTCCGTACGAGGGCGACGCTCGCTGAGAACTAACGCTGCCGGGCCCGGGCTTCCATGCGTCGAGTGATGGAGCGCCAGCTTTCGCGCGTGACGTAAACGAGCGGATCCGGCCAGCCGGGTTGGGGCTGTCGGGGTATTTGGCATACGAGACAGAACCAGCGGACCGCTTCACCACCTGAGGTGCGGCGAACCTGGTCTTCAGACGGTGCGCCGCACGGACACGGCGGGATGACACCACCCGGGATCCAAGGCATCGAGCCACTCCCAACCCGACCCGATGCCCATCTTCCACGGCGCATGCTTGTCGCGCGGGTGCCAAGAGGGGGCACCCCTATGATCCGGTCATGCCCGTGACCAAGCCAGCGCAACCACCGAATCGCGGCGCGCGGTTTCTGACCATGGACGAGGTTGCCGAGGAGCTGGCCACAACGCACGCCCAGGTGTACGCGCTCGTACGCGGTGGCGCACTACCAGCGATCAAGGTCGGGGGGCGGGGTCAGTGGCGTATCGAGCGGACGAAGCTGGAGGAGTTCATCGCCAAGGCGTATGAGGATACGGCGCGCTGGGTTGCGGAAAACCCGCTCGGCGGCGAGAAGGATTCATCGGAAGCCGACTAGCACGTCGCCGGATTCGGATACGGTTCCGCCCATGAGCCAGCGCGATCAAGCACACCGTCCGTCGCGTCTGCGGGTCCTCGGGGCGCTGGCCATCGCCACAAGCGTCCTGCTCACGGCGTGCCAGCCCGCGTCGAAAGCGGCCGGTAAGAGCACCTCGCGCACGATGTCCGCTACGAAGACGGCACCGGTTCAGACCCCATCGAGCGCACCTAACGGCGCGGGAACAGGATCAGTCTCGGCCGGTGCCGGAACCCCGTCGGCCACAAAGACAACCGCTGCCACCTCCACAGCGGAGACAAGCACCGCACCCGCCGTAGCGGGCATCGTCGTCGCCGGTTCCGCGCTGACCGGCTTCGCTCCGGCACCAGGCGCCTGCCACATCCGCGCAGCGGCGAACGGGCAACCTTTGCCTGACCCCAGATGTAGTCCCGGCGCCGTTGACGCCGCAGTCCGCCAAGCCAATATCGCGATGACGATCTGCCGCAGCGGCTACACCGCAACAGTGCGACCACCGACCTCCGTCACCGAGCCGTTCAAACTGCTGGATGAGAAAGCGTACGGCGTTTACAGCGGTGAGCTGGACCACCTGATCCCGCTCGAACTCGGTGGCAGCAGCGACGCGCACAACCTCTGGGTCGAACCCGGCCCGATCCCCAACCCGAAGGACACCGTCGAAAACGACCTCCATGCGGCGGTGTGCAGAGGCCGGGTCTCACTCATCACCGCGCAGCGCCTGATCGCCACCGATTGGACAACCGCGCTCGCAAAGGTTGGTGAGGCTCCGCCGGCTCACGCCCCCACGGCGACGAAACCGGCTACCACCACGACCAAGCCCGCACCGACGACCACAACGAAAACGGCGGCCCTGACTTGCTCGGCGAGTATGTCGAACACAAGCCCGGCCCAAAACACCACGACTGACGTGCTCATCACCACGGCAGCGGGCGCCAGCCTGACGGTCACTGCTCACTACAAAAGCAGGGACACCACGCATGCGGCCACCGCAGACGGCACCGGCCACGCGTCGGTTCCGTTCGACATCAGCCGTGCCACCATCGGCTACACCATCGTGGTCGACGTGTCGGCCTCGGCGGACGGCCACACGGCCACCTGTTCCACCGCGTTCACGCCGCGCTGACGCGGTCACGCTTGGCGACCGAGGGCTAGACGGCTGCGTCCGTTTGTGCGTGTGGCGAGCAACCGTGCGCCAATGCCGGCTACCGCTCCAGGCCGGGGCCAATTGGTGAGGCGGTCCTGTTTCAGCGTTATCCGTCGGTGCCATTCCGACCGATTAACACATCCGGTTCGTCCCGGGATTGATGGTTCCGATGCGGGCGTGGAAGCCCGGCACGCGCTAGCCACATGGTCCGGAACTGCGTCCATGAGCGGTTCCGATCACGACGGCCACTTCGACGGAATAGTACGTCCCGTCTCTGTGCCAACTGTTCCGTAGCCACAGCGCTAGGACCGAGCACCGCAACTCGAGTCCTCGGCGCAACGGTTTCTGAGCCTGGTGCCGTCCAGGCGTGCCAGGTGCACGACCAAGAGCAGGGGGAACAAACGACACACCTCTTGCACTCAGCGGGTTGCCGCCTCAGTTTTCGAGATCAGCCCCGGACGTGCTCCAACGACACGGCTGTCGACGGCAAGTGAAGACTGACCACCGCGCGGCAAGGTGGGTTCTACTCAACGTCGCAACACCGGTGGACTTCCGGAGGCTAGCAGCGCT
>JBDZVM010000055.1:0-21593 GCA_040255675.1 Actinomycetales bacterium
GCTCACCGGTCGCCTGAGTCGTCATCACCGATCGCCAGCAGCCGGCGAGCAGATCGAACGGTCGCCGCATCGGCCATCCGGCCGCTAGCGTCCGCGTGCGCCGCGCCCGCATTGCGGTCGAAGTCGGCGACGATCCTTAGTGCGTTGTCGATCTCCGCTGCCGATGGCGTGAACACGTCATTGACGACAGCGATTTGAGCCGGGTGTATGCACGTGCGCCCCCAAAATCCAAGATCCTTGAACTTCGCGGTCGACATCCTCAGCGCCTCGAGATTCACGAAATCGGTTGACGTCGGTGCGGCGGGAGGCGCGAGCGCGGCTGCCGCGCTGACCATGACGAGCGCGGATCGTGCGCACGCGAGCGCTTCGTCGCCGGCATCGCCGATTCCGAGCTCCGCCCGCAAGTCGGCTTCCCCCAGCTGCAGCCGGCAGACTCGCGGCGCCTTCGCGATCGATCGCATCGCCAATACCGCGGCCGCCGATTCGAGGAGCGGCACCACGCCAAGATCGGACCCCGCCCGGGACAGGATCGAATCCACGGCCGCTACCTCGTCGGCGTCTTCGACCTTCGCGAGGCAGAGTCCGGCTAGTCCGGGCATGGTCGCACACGCCGCGACATCGATCTCGCGAAGCGACCCGCCGTTGACGCGAACCCATATCTGAGTGCGGGCTCCATCGTCTCGTTTCCCGACGATCCATTCGCGCAACAAGGCGCGGGCCGCAGATTTGCCGGACGCCGGAACCGCGTCCTCGAGGTCGACGATGATTGCGTCGGCGCCGCGCTCCAGCGCCCGCGCGAGCTTGCCTTCTTGGTCGCCGGGCACGTAGAGGTAACTGCGCGGATACGTTGGCACCTAATGCGCCGCCTCAGGCTCGGTTCGGAACGGCACGCTGCTCGACACCGACGTACGCCGCGAGGGGCCTGATCAGCGCGTTGGCCGCGAGTTGCTCCATCACGTGCGCCGTCCACCCGGTGATGCGGCTCATCACAAAGATTGGCGTGAAGATCGGAACATCGAAACCCATCAGGAAATAGGTCGGGCCCGCTGGGTAATCCAAGTTCGGATGGAGCTTTTTCGCCTTGTACATCGCTTGTTCGAGCGCTGTATAGCGCTCCATCAAGTTGCCGGTGTCGCGCTGTCGAGCCACGATCTCGAGCGCGCCGCGCATGGTCGGCACGCGAGAATCCCCGTGCTTGTACACGCGATGACCGAAGCCCATGATCTTCTCTCCGCGCGCAAGGGATTTGTCAAGCCAATCGGCCACGGATTCTGGATCATGGATTTCCTGAAACGTGCGCATCACCGCCTCGTTGGCACCCCCGTGCAACGGCCCCTTGAGAGCGGCTATCGCGGCAACGACGGCGCTGTACATGTCGGAAAGCGTCGACGTCACGACTCGGGCAGTGAACGTCGATGCGTTGAAACTATGCTCCGCGTAAAGGATGAGCGACGTCTCGAACGCACGAACGATCTCTGGATCAGGTACTTCGCCGAAGCACATGTTGAAGAAGTTGGCGGCGAAGCCAAGTTCGGGATCGGGCGGGATTGGAGCCAGCCGTCGCCGACGGCGTTGCTCGATCGCGACGATGGTCGGAATCTGGGCGAACAGCCGGAGCGCCTTCGCCTGATTCGCCGACGGCGTGGCGTCACCCTGCTCGGGATCCTCAGCGCCCATCAGGCTGACGGCGGTTCTCAACACGTCCATCGGATGGCAATGCGGCGGCAACCCGGCTAGCAGCGCCGACACAGCCGGACTCAGCGCCCGCTGCCGCATCGTCTGCGCCTTGAAGTCCGCAAGCTCCGCGGCGCTCGGCAACTCGCCATACCACAACAAGAACGCGACTTCCTCAAAAGAGCAGGCCGCCGCGAGTTCGGGCACGGGATAGCCGCGGTAGGTCAACGAATTCGATACGGGATCGACGGTCGAAATCGATGTGGTATCGACGACGACACCCGCTAATCCCTTGTGTATGGGTTGTTCGACGGAAGACACCTATCTACCCTTGTCTAGACGCGAAAGTTGAAAATATCTGCGTCGATCGCGCTGTAGGCTTCATAACGCAGTAACTCGTATAAACGCGCGCGGGTCTGCATGCGTTCGACCAACTGCTGCTGGCTCCCGTCACGCACGATTGCGCGAAGGCCTTCTTCGATCGCGCCCATCGCGATCCGTAACAGCGTAACGGGGTAGATGACGACGTTGATGCCGAGCGAACTCAGCGTTGCGGTCGTAAGTAGTTTGCTGCGGCCGAACTCGGTCATATTCGCGAGCAACGGAACGTTGATGGCGGCGCGAAACTTCTCGAATTCGCTTTCATCGGCAAGCGCTTCCGGGAAAATCATGTCGGCACCGGCATCGACGTAGGCTCGCGCACGCTCGATCGCCGCGTCGAGGCCTTCCACCCCCCTTGCGTCAGTACGGGCACAGATAACGAACTCAGGGTCACGTCGAGCGGTGACAGCTGCCCGAACGCGCTTGACCATCTCGTCACGCGTGACCACAGTCTTGCCTTCGAGGTGGCCGCACCGTTTCGGGTTGACCTGGTCTTCGATATGGCAACCCGCCAGCCCGGCCTCTTCCAACGTGCGAATGGAGCGCGCGACGTTGAGCGGCTCGCCGAAGCCCGTGTCGGCATCGACAATCGCCGGCAGGTCGACGACGCGTGCGATTTGATGCGCTCTGCCGGCGACCTCGCTCAGCGTCGTCAAGCCGATGTCGGGTAGTGCGAGATCAGCTGAAACAACGGCGCCTGACACATAAACGCCTTCGAAACCCATCTCCTCGATCAACACAGCTGTCAACGGGTTGATCGCCCCAGGGAATCTGAGCAAGTGCCCGCTGGCGAGGCCGGCCCGCAACGCCGCTCGCTTGTCTACCTGCTCGCCGTCACCGTGAAGCGCCATCAAAAGATTCCCTCCCGGCCGGCAGGTGGCTCAAGCGCCAGAGGTTCGGCAGCCTCGAAGAACAAACCCGCGAGGTCGCTCGCGCTGAGCGCCGCCAGGTCTTGCGCGGCGTCCAGGAAACGACGCCGCTCAGCGTCGGTGACGACACCCTCGGATAAGGTTTCGAACTTTTCGATGTACTGCGCCCGCCCGAAGGGCCTCGCGCCCTCCGGGTGGGCGTCCGCCACCGCGATTTCTTCGCTGATGCGGCTGCCGTCGTTCATCTCCACGACGATACGGCCGCCAAACGCCTTCTTGCGCGAGTCAGCCGCGTGGTATAACGCCGTCCACTCGGGGTCTTCGACAGTTGTGACCTTGCGCCAGAGGCTCACCGTGTCGGGACGCGCGGCGCGTTCGGGCAAATACGAGCGCTCGTGATGCCACCAACCATCCTGCAAGGCTACGGCGACGATGTACATGAGTGAGTGATCAAGGGTTTCGCGGCTCGCACGCGGGTCGAACTTTTGCGGATCGCCTGAGCCCGTACCAATCACGACGTGGGTGTGGTGACTGGTATGGATGGTGATGTCGCGAACGTCGTCGAGGTCGGGTATCCGCTTCCGGAGCCGCTTCGCCAGATCGATCCAGGCTTGCGCTTGGTATTCAGCAGAGTGCTCCTTGGTGTAAGTCTCGAGCACGGCTCGTTTCGGCTCGCCGGGTTCGGGCAGCGGAACGCGGTATTCGGCGTCGGGCCCGTCGAGCAAGCGGGCGATCACGGCGTCGGTGCCCTCGTAAATCGGGGACGGCGAACGCTCACCGCGCATGGCCCGGTCGACGGCCAAGATTGCCATTTGTCCGGCGAAGGCCGGCGCGTATGCCTTCCAACTCGATATTTCACCCTTGCGCGACTGCCTCGTCGTGGTCGTCGTGTGCAACGCCTGCTGGATCGCTTGGTAAACGACTTCAATCGGCTGACGAAGTAACGTACCGATACCGGCCGCCATCGACGGCCCAAGATGAGCGATGTGATCAATCTTGTGCTCGTGCAGGCAGATGCCTTTCGCGAGATCGACCTGAATCTCGTACGCCGTGGCGAGGGCGCGAATAACCGAGCGACCGTCGCGGCCACAGTGCTGCGCGACCGCCAGGATCGGGGGAATGTTGTCGCCCGGATGCGCGTATTCAGCGGCCAAAAACGTGTCGTGGAAGTCGAGTTCGCGAACCGCGACTCCGTTCGCCCACGCCGCCCAGGCGGGGCCGACTCGGCTCGGCCGAGGCACCCCGAACAGGTTCGCGCCCGGCGCCGCCGGATGCCGCAGCGCCTGTGCGCGAGCATTCTCAACCGGACGACGCCGAAGTGACGCGGCCGCGACGGCGGCATTGTCGATCACCCGGTTAATCAACATCTCGGCAACGGCGTCTTCGACATCGACGGCGTCGGTGGCAACCCGCGCGAGCTGCCAGGCGAGTTGCTCCTCCCTCGCCAGTACTTCCCCGGCGCGCTGTACCCGAACGTGATGTTCCTTCAACTCGCCTCACCGATGTCGACCGGTCGGCGCACATACCTGCCGTCTGGCGCGCCGAGCACTTTCCCATCAGCATAGATATGACGGCCGCGCAAGAACGTGTGCCGCACCGAAGCGTCGAGGGTCATGCCCTCGAACGGCGTGTATTCCTGGCTCGACAGCGATTCCGCGGCACGCACCACCCACGTCGCCGAAGGATCGACGAGGGCCACGTCAGCGTCGTAGCCTTCGGCCAGCACCCCTTTCGTGCCCAACCCGAAACGGCGGGCCGGCGCGGCTGACGTTAGTTCGGCTATTCGGTCGTATCCGACGCCACGCCGACGCCCTTGCGAGATCAGCCCGGGCAGCAGGTATTCGGCGCCGCCGAATCCGGACTTCGCGACGAATACGTCATCGCGTGGCGTGCCGAATTTCGTTTCGTCTCGGCAGCAGGCGTGGTCGCTCACAACCCAATCGACGTCGCCCGCGAGCAGGTGACTCCACAATGCTTCGACGTCGTCACGATGGCGCAGCGGCGGGTTCACCTTGCCGCCGAGCCCGGACGCTGTTTCGACGTCAGCAAGGAG
Source organism: Actinomycetales bacterium (assembly GCA_040255675.1). GTDB lineage: Bacteria > Actinomycetota > Actinomycetes > Acidothermales > Acidothermaceae > JBDZVM01. The sequence goes on from JBDZVM010000055.1 coordinate 4,978, forward strand.
GTGACCTATCGTCACCTCGCGACGAAAATCGACTTCAGGAAACGCGGTCGCCATTTTCATCGCCGCGTCGAATGCCTTTGCCGACGACAAGTGCAACAGGTTGATGGTCGGCAAGCCGGTCTCGTACGCCAGGTACGACGCGATCGCCACCGCGAGTCCCTCACTGTGCGGCGGCCGCGAAGCGCTGTAAGCGGCTAGCCCCTTCAGCTGGCCGGCCGACTCGACCATGCGCGTGTACGCACTCATGATTTCGGCGGTCTCACAGTGCAACGACAAGGAGATCCGGTCTGCCAGCTCGGGACGGGCGGCTCTCGCCGCTTGGATTGCCCTCATCACGAACTCGAAGTGCGCGATATCGTACCGCTCGTCGGGCGGCGTCATGAGGAACGACGATTGGTCCGCGGATCGGCCGTGCAGGCCATGTCCTCCGTAAAACATAAATATCTTGAACGAGGTAACCCCGAACGTATCGATCAGCCGCGGAATTTCGTCGATATGCTGCTTCATCATCGGAGCCAAATGAAACGCATAATCGACATACGCGTGCCCGCGAACCGTGTCGAGCACCTCTGGAAAGAAGGTCTCGTACGGCCCGGACTTGTTCAGGTAATACTGCCCCGTACGCATATACGTAAGGCCGGTCGTGACACCGCCCTGCGCCGCCGCCTGGCTCTCCGACTCCGCGTCGATCGCAAGCGGGTTGTAGATGCCCCAATGTTGATGAGCGTCGATCACGCCAGGGAAGGCAAGTAGCCCGTCGCCGTCGAAGACCTCTTCGGCCTCTTCTGAGGGAAGGTGCCTCGCCACCGAGGCGATCCGACCGTCGATCACCCCGATGTCGAGCCGCTCAGGGTCGGGCCTGTCATGTCGAACGAGATCGACATTTCGAATGACTAGGTCATACCTCGCCACGTCAACACCTTCCGCCGGCCCACGCCTCTGGCGTCTTGCAGTGCATGTCAGCTATTCGCTCGACCCGTGAGACGCGGCCATAACGCTAACATTGGACGCGTCGACGGTTTGAGACTCCGCGATCAGGTAGAACCGGAAGGCCGTGCGGCCGCCTGGTCCTCGATCGGCCGGGATGGGATGCTGATCAAACCATTCACGGTACTTGGCATACGCGGCGGAATCAGCGAAGTGCATTTCCGCGATGCGGTAGAACATCTGGCTTGGCCCGACTGCCGCGGCGCCACCGCTCGTGTGGGTGACCGGGCGGAGCACCTTATTGAAAACGATTCTCTCCAGATAGGGATTCGCTAACAGGTCGGGCGCGTGAATTGCGAAGAGCCATTTCTCATATTCGCTTTCACTGACGCCTTGTTCGATGTCGTAGCCGACGAGCGCCTTGATCATCGCGACTGCGCCACCTCTCCGCCGAAAACGGCCATCCAGGACCGGAAAGTGGTATGTGAAGAGCCCGTCCCGGTAGGCGAAACAAGCTGATAGAGCGAGATTACTGCTGCGGGGAGTTCAGTGTCAATCTGACGAATAGCGCGTTCCCCTGGCCGAAACGATTTGCAAGGATCGGTCTGGCGGCGTTGACGACGCTGAACGCGGCTCCTAGCATCATCGGGTGACCGTCGTCATCTCTGTCAACCTTGCCGTTCCTCGTGCTAACCCAGCGAAGAAGTTCGGTGTGACGGGAATTGACAAAAGGCCGGTGTCCGGGCCGGTGGAGGTCAAACCACCGGGGCCGCGCGAAGCCGGCGGAAGAGGCGGCCTCATCGGTGACCAGATTTTTGACACACTCTTCCATGGCGGCGACGATCGAGCGGTTTACGCATATGCGCGCGAGGATCTCGACGTATTCGAGGCCGAACTCTCCCGGCGTCTGCCCAACGGAACATTTGGCGAGAATTTGACGATCCTCGGCCTCGACGTCAACGCGGCCCTGATCGGCGAGCGCTGGCAGGTCGGCGACTCCGTCGTGCTGGAGGTAACCGGCCCGCGCATCCCGTGCGGGACGTTCGCCTATTGGATGCCCGAGCCGGGGTGGACAAAGACATTCGTTTCACGGGCACTGCCCGGACCGTACCTGAAAGTCATCGAACCCGGTTTCGTGCAGGCGGGCGACGCTGTTACCGTACTGAGCCGTCCGGCCCACGATGTCACGGTCAACGTCGCCTTTCGGGCGCTGAATCTTGAGCCCGAACTTCTCCCCAAGCTCGCTAACCTGCCGCATCTTACGGCCGACCTGGTCGCACTCCTGCGCAGACGTTCGAAACGAGGCTGAGAGTCAGCCGCGACCGCGTTCGAGGCGCAGCGCGGCATCGTTCAACTGCTTTAGCAACGGCGTGACGTTCGGAAGCTTGTCCAGGCGCGCCACGTGTCCGATTATCTCGTTCGCCGTCTCGGGCGGCATGGCAGCCGCGACGTTGTCGCGAAACTTTGTGGCGAGTTCGGCGAAGGAAAGCGGTCGTCGCGGACCACCTCTATTGGCCAGCACTTCTTCGACGAGTTCGGCGCCATCAGATAGGCGAACCCGCAGGATGGCAGGGAACTCTCGGGGGAAAATGGCGTCACATCGGGCGTCGGGCACGACATCGACGCGAGCGGCCAGCCGCCTGCGCTCCGGATCGGTGGCGAACTCATCGGAAAAGTCGGCGAGCCCGAGGCCGAGCCCGCCTCCGCCGAGCAAGGCGGCGACGACGGTGTACGGACCGCTGAACTGTGCCATATAACCCGTGCGCGGGGCGCGCTTGACATCGATCGGCTCACCGATGGTCTTCAGCACAGCCGTCGGCACACCCAGAGTGAGTCGTTCGATCCGCGACGGATCGACACCGCGGGCGCGCAACGCCAAAGCCGCATCGATGCCAGCGTGCGTGAAGTGGTTTGCCGGATACGGCTTGAAGAAAATGCCGGGTACCGACCACGACGACCCCAAATCTTTGGTAATCGCCGCGGGTTCGTAGGAGCCGTGGAGCCACGCTTCGAAGAAACCGAATCGACCTTCAAATACAGTCGGCGGGCCGGTGAATCCATGCGCGGCCAGTCGCGCCGCGCTAATACCCGCATTCGCTGCCCAGCCACAATGCAGCCGTTTGACGGTTCCGCCCGTGCGGTTCGCTTCGATAATGCCCGCTGCCATCGAGGCCGCGACGCCCAACGCGTTCGTTACTCCATCGGTGTCGAGTCCCGACAACAATGCGGCCGCGACCGACGCGCCTAGCGCTCCCGCGATGGAGGTGGCGTGTTGCCCGTGCTCGAAAAATGTCGAGGTGCCGCGCCCTTCGTCGTATCCGGCCATGCCGATTCGCACGCACACCTCTAAGCCAGCCGCCGTCGCGGCTATGACGGACGCTCCGTCGCAGCCATTCGCTTCGGCAACGGCGAGCGCGGCCGGAATCACAGCCGCGCTGGGATGCAAGACAGACGGCAAATGGGTGTCGTCGTAATCGAGCGAATGCGCGAGCACGCCGTTGACGAAACCGGCCACCGATGCGGGGAGCGGTACCGGTACACCGATGGCGGTTGCTTGCGGACGTCCACCTTGATCCCGCGCGAACGCACGGGCGGCAGCACTCGTCGACAGCGGAGTGGCCGCGACGCAGATGCCGAGTACGTCCAAGACGCGTTCACGGACACTCTCCACCACGTCAGCCGGCAGGCGGCCGAACGCGGCGTCTTCGACCGCGAAGTTCGCGATCGTCTGCGCGAGCGTCCTCTCAGTCACGCCGCGCCGACCAAGGCAAGTGGCCGAACCGGCGACCCAGTGGCACCGATAATCTTCAGCGGAATCAAGACGAACGTGAACTCGAAAATTCCACGCGCCGCGAGTAGTTCAAGATCGAGTGCTTCGATCAGATAAATGCCGTTGTCGACAAGCATCACCCGGTGCGCGGGCAGTAAGCTGTGCCCACCGCGAGGCGCAGTTCGCTCGAATGCGATCGTGTCGGCGCCAGCGGCGCGGATTCGCCGATTGGCCAGCCATTGGGCGCCGGCCTCGCCGACGCCGGGAACGCCGCTGTCGACACCTAGATATGTCTCGGTGCCGAGGTCGAAACGCCGTCCCCAGCCACTTCGAACAAGAACGACGTCACCACGACCAACGCGTGTCTGTTGCGACTTCTCAGTGACCTCGAGATCGTCAGGTGTCACCTCGTAGGCAGCTTCACACACCTCCATTCCCAATGCGCGCGGTACGTCGAGGAGCACACCGCGGCAGATGAGCGGCGCGATCGTGTGCACGCCGTGGTCAAGGAATTGGCCGCCGACTCCAGCGGCTACCGCATCCGCGCCGCCGAACAGCTTGCCATCGTGCGACACATGCGCGAGCGCGTCGATGTGCGTGCCAACGTGGGTACCGGTCACGATCAGGTCGTTCGCCGCGGACCCACCGTCAGCGCGGACGAGATCACCGTGCCGGCGCGGGAGGCTGTGGAAAAAACGCGGATGGTTCGGCGACTGCGGCATGCCACGAAACATGGGCCTGCCGAGGTCAACAATCTCGATTCCGTCCTGCACCGCCCGGAGCAAAGCGTCGGTCATGCGACGACTCCCCGCGCTCGAAGGTCGGAAATCTCGCGTTCGCCGCATCCGAGCTCGCTGAGCAGATCGTCGGTGTCAGCACCCAACGGTCGCCCGGTAAAGCGAATGCTGCCCGGACTTTCAGACATGCGCCACATGACGTTGTGCATGCGAACCTCGCCGAAGTCTTCGTCAGGCACCGCGACGATCATCTCGGTCTCCTTCACATGCGGGTCCTCGAGAATGTCCTTCGCGTCGAAGACGGGGGCTGCCGCTGCCCCCGCTTGCTCAAATGCCTCGAGCACCTCGCGCCGATCGCGCTGTGCGATCCATTGCCCGACGATGTCATCTAGGAAATCAACGTGTTCGGCACGTTCGCGGCCGCTGCCGAACCAGGGCTCTTCGATGACTTCCGGATGTCCGATGAGGCGCATCACTCGCTCGGCGATCGACTGCGCGCTTGTCGAAATAGCGACCCACGAACCGTCGCTCGTCCGATAAGTGTTGCGCGGCGCATTGTTGGTCGAGCGGTTGCCGTGCCTGGTCTCGATGATGCCGAGCTGGTCGTAAACCATGGGAGCCGGGCCTACCGCCGTCATGATGGGCTCGAGGATGCTCAGGTCGACGACTTGACCGTGACCGCCATGCTGGTCGCGAAACCGCAGAGCCATCAAAGCGGCCGACGAAGCCGCAATGCCGCAGATACTGTCGGCCAGCCCGAATGACGGGAGCGTCGGAGGTCCATCGGGCTCCCCCGTCATGTGCGCGAAACCGCTCATGGCCTCGGCGATGGTCCCGAATCCCGGACGCCGTGAATATGGCCCGGTCTGGCCGAATCCGGTAAGCCGGACGATCACCAGGCCTGGGTTTCGCGCGTGCAACTGTTCGGGCCCGACGTCCCAACGCTCGAGCGTTCCGGGCCGAAAGTTCTCGACGACGACGTCGGCAGTCTCCGCCAAGCGAAGGAAGAGTTCAGCGCCTGCTGGTTCACCGAGATCAAGTCCGATTGTTCGCTTGTTGCGGCTGATCTCCTTCCACCAAAGCGGCACGCCGTCCTTTTGGTAGCCGTGGCCTCGCATGCTATCGCCGCGCCGCGGATGTTCGATCTTTACGACGTCGGCTCCGAAGTCACCGAGAATCTGGCAGCACAATGGACCCGCCAAGATCGTCGAGACGTCGAGAACCCGCAGATCGCGTAGCGGCGCGGCATCACACGTCGGCATTCGTAACTTGTTTCGCCTAGAGGAACAGTTCAGGATTAGCTCAATCATACCCGGAAAGCCGTATTTCTCAAAGGCCTATCGAAGTGTATGCCCAGAGGCGATGGTCAGGTATCTTTTTCCCCAGACTGCGGAAGCTCCTAGCGTTCCTCTGATAGGAACGACGGCGAACGGTGGATTCTCATGGCGGCATGGAGCGTGATCACGGGTGCGAGTGGCGCGATCGGGAAAGAGGTCACCCGTCGTCTACTCGTCGACGGGCATCGTGTACTCGCGGTGGCCCGGCAACATGGCGAGCTCGAGAAGCTGCGAAAACTCGGTGCCGCTGTCGTGTCGGCGGACGTGACGGCGCCTGATGTCGGCGACCGAATCACGGCGGCTTTGGACGACTCGGCAGTACGGGCGTTCATCCACATGCCGGCCGCCCCGACGGCAGGCGGCATTCTCGAGGCCCCCGCTGCCGCGATTACCGCGGCAGTGGACGTGAAAGTCAACGGACTGTTACGAGTCGTCAGGTCGTTGCGACCACGGTTTGCCCCCGACGCCTGTGTCATCGCGGTCGGCGGCAACCTCGCGTACGATCCGGCAGCCGACGCGGCAACGAGCGGGGTCGCCAACGCCGCGCTCGCGAACGCCATCCGCCAGCTCCAGCGCGCTGTCGTCGGCGTCCACTGCCATGTCGTCGCGCCGGGCCCGGTGGCAACGGCTCGTTTCCAGACCCTCGTCCGCACGGAGGCGGCCCGACGCCAGGTCGACGAGGACGTCGTGAGAGGGGAGGCCGAAACCGCGTCGCCGCTGGGGCGCTTGACCACACCCGAAGAGGTCGCGTGGGCGATCGCTCGGTTGTGCGAACCTGAAGCGGCTGCCTTGGCGGGTGGAACACTGATCCTCGATTGTGGGCGCCGCACCGCAATCCCCTGACTGAAGGCGAGAACGCGATGACCATCGATGACGAAAAACTTCTTCGGCGCGCGATCGAACTCGCTCGATCGGCTCCCGGCACCGGCAACCCACCGTTTGGCTCGCTCTTGGCCGACCGAACCGGTCACGTATTGGCCGAAGAACGCAACACAACACTAAGCGACCGCGACATCACAGCTCATCCGGAACTCAAGCTGGCCCGGTGGACAGCTCGCGAACTCGGCCTGTCGACAGCGGCAACGACGACGCTGTTCACGAGCTGCCAACCATGCGCAATGTGCGTCACAGCGATCCAGCGCGCTGGCATCGGACGTGTCGTTTTCGCGTTGAGTTCAAGCCAACTGCAAAGCCTACGGCCTGACGGATTCACTCAAGGCGGAGATGTGATTTACGAAGGGCCAGCCTTATATGATGATGCGCGGGCGGCGATCGGCGACTATTACTTCGGCGAGAGCTGACACGTTTCACTCGTGCCCGAAGCCTGGGCCGCCCCAGCCCATCAACCTCGAAATCTCCTGAGCTGCGGCGAGCACCAAGGGCGCATACCGCTGCGTGATCTCCGGCGTGAATCGGGAAATTGGACCGCACACGCTAATGGAGCCCTGCACATCACCGTCGATACCGAAAAGAGGGGCAGCCACCGACGCCGCGCCCGCTTGCCGTTCACCAAGGGAGGTCGCGACACCGCGGCGACGAACCTCCGCCAGCTGACGCCGCAAGGAGATCGGGTCGGAAATTGTCGCCTCGGTCAGCGGCTTCAACTCGCCTGAGAGCGCTTGCTCTTGAACTTCGAGCGGCAAGTGCGCCAGCATCGCCAGGCTCGACGCGCCCGCGTACAAGGGGTAAGGACGCCCGACCTCAACCGTCATCTTAATTTCTTGCGGGGATTCGTACTGGTCGAGATAGACCCGCGAGAGCTGCACCAGCTCCGACAAGGTCGTGGTTTCGCGGGTGGCGTCGCGTAACCGTCGAAGCACGTCGCGCGCCGCGCGACGAAGGTCATGGTCGCGCAACGCCCGAGCACCCAGCGCCCGCGCGGCCGGGCCGAGCCGGTATTCACGCGTTTCACCATCGCTGAGAACGAAACCTCGCGACACCAACGACTGCAGGATCCGGTGTACGACTGCTTTGCTGAGATCGAGTTGACGCGCAATCTCGCTCACCCCGACGGCCGCTGGCCCTTCGGTGAAAAGGGACAAGACATCGGCCACCCGATCGGCCGCCTCCGTGCCGCTCGCCTGCGCCACCGGACGGCGAGGCCGTGGCCGCGCTGGGACGCTTTGCGCCACCGATCCCTCCTCTCCGGTGTGCCGTGTCGGTTTCAACGGCCGCAATGCTAACGCCTAAGCGCGGCACCGCCACACGCCGACAAGCGGTACATCACCCCCGCGATCCGTATGGCCGGGCCAGGAAGGTAGCACGCAGATGGTCGACGACGTGGGACTGCAACGGCCGATGCCAATACCCGGTCGTTGGCGCGCCCAAAACGCCGCATTGCCGCATTTCGACCAAGAAAGCGGCGAGCCGCACTGCCAGACCGTCGGCGTCGACGACAGGCGCGCCCCCAACATCTCGCACACCGAGGTGCACGAGGAGCTCGTTCGGAAGACCCTCGCCCGGGACGATGCACTCGGCGCCGCGTTCCACGAGCGACGATGCGGCGGCAGTGAAATCGTCCAGAAATTGACCGTGCTCGCCCGCGAACGCCCGGCGGATCGCGTCAGCTCCGCCCGTGAGGTGAGCGAAGCCGACGCACCATTTCGACAAACCTTGCCGGTCGATGTTTTCGGCGATCGGCTCAGCTAACTCAGGGATGAAGCCCACCACGCCGAACTTCTGTCCACCCATGGCACAGAAATGAAAAGCGGTCTCGCCGTAGCCGACAACGGGGATCCCTACCATCGCGCGTGCCTCGCGTAGCCCCGGATCCTGGCTGGTCCCGATCACGTACGCGTCGTATCCCTCGCGTTCAGCCGCGATTGCCTGGCTCACGAAATGGGTCGCGAACATCGCCTCGGCGGCACCGTGACGCACCAATCCCTCAGGCAAATCCTGACCGTACGCCTCTGACGGCAAGCTTTCGATCCGCAACTGCGTGCTCGGCGATAGCACTCGCGCAAAATGCTGATCATAAAGTGTGTCGAGCTCGGGTACCCGCCCGCGCACGGTGTGCTTTTGAAACCACAACCGTGTCATGGTCGGCCGCTCCCGAGCGCACCCACGGTGCACCGGCCATCGACGATCACGGCCTTGATATCGCCCGAATCGGCTCGCGACACAAGGCTCGCGAGCGGGTCGACCGATCGCCAGATGTTGCCACCGCGCAAATCGACGACCGCCATCGATGCCGATTTACCAACCGAGATCGACCCGAGCCGATCGTCGAGCTTGAGCACCTTCGCCGCTTCGATCGTGGCCGAGGCAAGGATCGTGCGTGCCTCGACCGCGGCCGGATCGTGTGCCAGTGCTTTTGCGGTTCGCGAGACGAAGTTCATCTCGGCGAGCATGTCGGCACTGCTGATCATGGCATTGTCGGTGCCAAGAACAACTCTGACTCCGCTGACCGAGGCAGCGGCATACGGCGGGATGCCCAAGCCGAGCGCGGCCTGCGTGCGAGCGCACATGACGATCGGAAGCTGTTCCTTTCTCGCCCGATCAAGCTCGGCTGAAGTCGCCGCCGTCATATGCACGACGAAATCAGGCGCGAGGAAAGTCGCGATTCGTTCGACGTCGCCCTGGCTTGTGCGCGCGATCGAAAGTTCGCGGTAACGATCCGACTCCCCCGCGTGGGTCGCGAGGAGCTTTCCGTGTCGGCGCACGACCTCCGCTGTTTGACGCAGTCCGAGGTCGGTTGTGTCGTTGGCCCAAAGAGGCGAAAAGCCATCAGCTACCTCGAGCACCTTCTCGATTTCCGCCAGCTGGGCGTCAGAAAGCCCCGTGCTGTTGGCGGCGAGGGCCGCGTCGTCGTGCAACGGAAAACGCGCGTGTCTCCCAAAAGCTAAACAGGTCACCGGAAGCCCCTCCGCCGCCTCGCGCAAAGCGACGACCCCGTCGATACCGCCTTCACGAAAATCAGCGAACGCCACGGTACCGGTGGCCAGCATGCGTTTGATCGCTTTTCGCATGCCGGAGACGAGTTCGGACCGGGGAAGCGCGGCCATCTCACGGTGACGCAATCCATCAGGTGGCCACAGCAAGTCCTCGCCAGGCTTTCCCTCGCCAAGTTCTTGCAAAGCAGCGTCGCCGAGATGCGTATGGCAGTTGATGAAACCGGGCACCACGAGGCAGCCGGCCGCGTCGACCACAGGGGCATTACCGGTGAAACTGCCTCGCCCCGCGCCGACGATCACTCCGTCGGCAACGTGCACAAAACCGGGGCTTACCAGTTCAAGGTCGTCACCGACGACGATACTCGCGTTGACGATGGCATATTCGGCCGGGAGAGTCTCGCCCGACTCGACCCGGCTCGTCATTGCGCGGCGCGGCGTTGTGGTAAAACGGGTGCGACGCCCGCCTCGCCGAGGTCGTTCCAGACGTATTGCTCGTGTATAAGCCCGTCCACGATGGCGAACATATCGAGGTACCTCACGCCTTCGAACTCGGTACCCCATAGGGTGTTGCCGTCGAGAGTGCCGGTCGAAATGCAGATTCGCGCACCGTCACTCACGCGGTTGCCGACGATGAACTCTGTCCGGTGCTTGTGAACGAATTGATAGCGCATCGCGGCGTCAGCCACCATCGCCGGTAGATCACCGAACACCACTCCGCCCGGAAACGTCAGTTTCGCCCCAGGCGCCAGGTATCGGGAGGCGTCATCAAGGCTGCGCTCCTCGCACAGCCGAAGGTATGTGTCTACGATTTCGACTTCTGGCGGCGTTTCGTTCACTGCATTCTCCTGTTTCCTTAGCCTATGCCTCGATAATCGGCTACCCGGACCGTCACACTTCGAGGTATCGCTCGACAAGGTCGCTTCGAGCCCGCAACTCGCTCCGGGTGCCTCTGAAAACAACCTGGCCCTTTTCGAGTACCAGCACGCGGTCGCAAATGGCGAGTGCAAAGTTGACGTTTTGCTCGGCGACCACCATGGTGAGCCCCCGCGCGCGGAGCGTTTCGAATACTTCTCGAAGGCGTACGAGAACCACCGGGGCAAGGCCGGTGGACGGCTCATCCATCAGCACAACCTTGGGCTTGGGTACAAGGGCTCGCGCGATCGCGACCATCTGCTGCTGCCCACCGCTCAGCTCATTGCCCTTCGAGTAGAGGAAGTCGGCCATCTCAGGAAAGACCTCGACGGCGCTGTCAACGGCCTCTTGCACGGCGCGACGATCTTTGGTGGGCACCGCGAGCTGCAGATTTTCGCGGACGGTCATACTCGGCAGCACCCTGCGGTCTTCGGGTACGAGTTGCAGGCCTGCGCGCGCGATGACATCGGGCTTCATCCTCGATATGTCGAGGCCGCCGAGATCGACATGCCCGGAGTGACTAACCCCGGGTACACCCGCTACTGCTTTGAACAGAGTGGACTTCCCCGCTCCATTACGTCCCAGGACCGCAAGCGCCTGCCCCTCCGCAACGTCGAGTGAGACGTCGAAGAGCACGTGCGCGTATCCGTAGAACGCGTTGAGGCCGTTTACGGCCAAACTCGCGCTCGCGTCCGCTCGGGCGCGCTTGCCCGAGCGGACGAGCCAGGAAGTCACGGACACCGTGGGTGCCGCCTCTCACCGTTCACCTAGGTAAACCGCCTTGACTTGAGGGTCGGCACGCACTTCGTCGGGCGTGCCTGCGCAGATGATGGCCCCATGGGCGAGTACCGTCACATGCTCCGCAACCCCGAACACCACTTTCATGTCGTGCTCGGTGATCAGCACGGAGCAACCACTCTCACGCTGCACTCGTCTGATGAGGGCAGCGATCACTTGACTTTCTTCCGGAGGAACACCCGCAGTCGGCTCGTCGAGTAGCAGAAGTTTCGGGGAAAGCGCGAGGCACATCGCAATCTCGAGCTTTTTGCGATCGCCTTGTGAGAGCTGGCCGGCGACGCGATCGGCTTGGTCAGCTAAGCCGACCTGCTCGAGTAATGCGGTGACTTCGGCGGCGTCGGCCGCTTGGCGCGCTCTTCTCCAGAAGACGCCGCTCCGCCTACGCGCCACGAGTAACGCTGTCCTGATGTTGTCTGCTGCCGTACGAGAGCCGAACAGGTGAGCCACCTGAAAGACGCGTGAAATGCCCAACCTGGCACGAGCATGGGGCGTAAGGGACGTGATGTCTTCGCCCGCGAGCACGACCTGGCCCGAATCGGGCCTGATCTGGCCAGCGACCATGCTGAAAAGCGTGCTCTTGCCGGCACCGTTCGGGCCGATGACCGCGGCGATGGTAGAGGGCGAGACGGAGAGGTTGACGTTTTTGACCACCACATTGCGCCCATAGCTTTTCGTCAGCCCGACGAGGCTGAGCGCAGCGTCGTCCGCGCTCATACCGGCTCACCCGCCCTAGCCTCGATGCGCGGCTGACGAGCGCCTTCGCGCCTGTTTCGCAAAAGCCGCCGTATCTCCTGCGGAATGCTGAGCAGCCCTCGGGGGGCGATGATGAGAATGGCAAGCAGTATGCCGCCAACGTAGAGCAGGTAAGCGGCGGAGCTCCCGCCGACGTGCTGCACGAGTGTCGTCAGCACCATCGCGCCGACCGCCGGCCCTAAGAAAAATTTCGAGCCGCCCAAGACGCTCATGATGATGGGATCACCTGAGCGCGTCCAGTTCAACAGGTCGGGCGTAACGATCCCGATGCTGAACGCGAAGAGTGCTCCGGCCAGCCCCGCGAACGCTCCCGCGATCGTGAAGGCTTTCAAGCGAAATCCGTACACGCCGACTCCGAGGGCGGTAGCGCGCGCCGGGTTGTCGCGAATCGCGAGGAGCGTCACTCCGAAGGGCGTCTTCAACAGCCACCAGAGCAACGCGACGCCACCAACGACGCAAACATTCAGGAGGATCCAGAAATCTGTCGGACTCAACGGCCGGAAGCCGACTCCCGCGATGCCGTTCTCGCCACCGACCAACTTGGTGTTGAAAACGAGCAAGTACAGCATCTGGCCAAATGCCAAGGTGATGTTGGCAAACGCGATTCCCGAGGTGCGAACGACCAGAGTGCCGAGCGCGGCCGCGATTGCGGCACTCACCACAACCGCCAGAGCGAGGGCAAAGAAGATGTTCACGTCGCCGGCGACAAGTGCCGCGGTGTACGCGCCGGACCCGAAGAACGCGGCCTGGCCGAACGACGGCAGGTTCGAGTAGCCGATCAGCAAGTTAACGCTCGTTGCATACAAAATCTGGACGAGAATCAGTTCAAGGAAGAAACTCGGTGCGGAACCGCCGGTGAGTTGGCTCACGAAGACGCCGAGCGTGCAGGCCGCGACGAGTGCGTAGGTGAGCCACAGGCCGATCGGCTTTCGCCGCGACGCGACGACCCCGTCACGGCCCCCCACAGCGTCTTGGAGTTGCGTACCGGAGATATTCATGCCGATGCAGACTCCGCAATGTCGAAGCCACGCCTGCCGAACAACCCTTGTGGCCGGAGCAGCAAGATCAGAAACATGGCCGCGTAGAAAGCGATGCCGGCGGCCTCGGGGAAGTAGGAGACCGACACGCTCTGCACGGTGCTCAAGACCAACGCCGCGATGAGCGAACCGTAAAAGCTGCCGAGCCCTCCCACGACGACGACGGCAAACGCTTGAATGATGAACGACACGGCGAGGTCGGGGGTGAGTGCCACAGTCGGCGCGGCAAGCGCTCCACCGATGCCGGCGAGAAACCCGCCGAGCAACATGACTTTCGCCGAAACGGCTGAGGCACTCACGCCCAGCAATTGGGTCATGAGGCGGTCTTCGGCGAGCGCGCGAATCTGCAAGCCGAACCGGGTGCGATACAGCAGCAAGGTCATGGACGCGACAACGACCAACCCGACAGCAATCAGTAACGCACTGTATTGCGGAAACTCGATCGATCCGATTTTTACCAGGTGGGCCAACGATCCCGGATAGGGGGTTGAGAGCGGGTTGGGCCCCCACCGCAGCAAAAGAACGCCCTCCAGCAAGAGCAGGAGCGCGTAGGTGCCGAGCAGCGAATCGACCGGCGCGAGTCGGTACAGTCGCCGAAATACAGCTTGCTCGCTCGCGAGCGAAACCACCGCGACGATGAGACCCGCAACCCCGACGGCGGCGCAAAGCATCGCGAAGCTCGGCGCGCTGCTACCGATGATTGAGTATCCGATATATCCGCCGGCCGCGAAGAAGGCACCGTGGGCAAAATTCAGAAACCGCATCGCGCCGAATATCAGGCTCAGGCCGCTCGCGATGAGGAACAGCAACACGCCGTCGCCCAAACCCGCGACAATCGGAGGAACGATGTTCACGAGTGAGCCTCCGGGGCGAGAAATCGCGATCGGTTGGTCGACGTCTGCGGCTTCGTAGCAAGGTAACCGATGGCGGAGGCCCCGGCGTCGCGCCGAGGCCTCCGCGAGGTGCCATCGGTCATTTCGGAGTCAGGACTTGGCCGGGTTCGGAGGGGCCACGACCGACTCGCCGGGGATCGATTTCGCGTTGCTGCACGTGTAACCGAGTTTGGCGCTCTTGTCGCCCACGCACTCGACCGCCGACACGGGCGCGACGAGAATGTGATCCTCGGCCCGGAAGTAAGCCGGCCCCATCGCGGTGTCGAACTTCATTCCGGGAAGGGTCTCGAGCAGCTTAGCTGGATCGTCGCTCTTGGCAATCTTGAGCGCGTTGGCAAATGCCATCACACCGGTGTAGCCCTCGTACAGCCAGGCGTGCGGACCATACGTCGGCGGGCCGACCTTCGGGCGCTTCTCCCACTCCGCGATGAGCCGCTTGTTGATGTCGTTGTCGTACGCGCCGTAGAAGTAGTCGTGGATGTAGTAAATCTTCGGGCTGTCAGCTCCGAGCGCCGCCGCGAGCTCCTCACCACCGCCGACATTGGCGACGATTTTGAACTTGTCGAAGAGTTGATACGGCAGTGCCTGCTTGGCGAAGGTGACCGCGCCGCCGCCGAAGGTCGAGATGAACAGGCCAGTACTGTTGGGATCGGGCTTCGAACCGAGCATGGCGGTGACATACGTGGTCACCTGCTTGGCGTCGAGCGGATAGAAAACCGCCTTGCCGAACTTGGCGGTGGAACTTTCCGCGGATACCAGCTTCTGGAACTCGTCCCAGGAGTTGTGGCCTGTCAGGTAGTCGAATCCGATGTTGTTCCACTGGGTGACGTCTTTCCACTCCGTGACGGCGAGCTTCGCGGCAGCGGCATTCATCATGTAAGTGTTGGACGCGACCTCGAACAGGTTTTTGCTGAACTTGGTCGTGGTCAACTCCGTCGCGGTCGTGCCAGCGGTGACGATGACCATGCCATTTTCTTCAGCGACGGGGATCGCCGCGATCGCGTCAGCGCTACTGGTAAAGCCGGTTATGAGTTTCACGCCCTCATTCGCGAACTCACGCATCGCTTGCACGGTCGCGGACGGCGACAGCTTTTCGTCTTTCTTGACGAGTTCGAGCTTCCGGCCGTCGATACCGCCGTTCCCATTGATCTCGTCGACGGCAATCTCGGCCCCCTCAAGAGCCGTCTCGCCGACGTCGGACGCGGCACCCGACAGCGTGTCGAGAAAGCCGATCTTGATGGTTTCGCCGCTCACGGGAGACGTGGCCCCGCCGGTCGGGGTTGCGGCATTCGAAGCAGCGGAGCTACTCGCCGATCCCGAGGGCGCGGAACTGTTAGTCGAAGATCCGCAAGCAGTCACCGCAACGACCCCGAAAGCGGCAACTGAAGCGACAACGACGCGCTTGGTCTTCATCCGATTCGTACTCCTCAAGGCCCCGGTGGTGCTCCGGCACGGGTTTGTGGGTGACCATTGTGAGTGTTCCTCTAAGAGGAACGATTATTTGTTGGCCCATCATGGCACGGCACCCGCGCAGGGTCAACAGGTTGTTGCACGATCGAAGCATTTCGCTCGCGCTTTAGCTAACGAGGCCACGATAGCGAGTGGCTTGGACGAATGCCGAGTCCTCCAAGTTGTTTCCGCAAGCGGAACATGAGAATTCAGAGAGGTACGAGGTACCAAAGCCAACCGTTCTCGTCGGCGACTCGCAGTGCCTCCATCCGGTTACCTGTGCCGGTGTTCGAAATAGCCGACGAAAGATAGTTGCGAACGGTCTCTTCACTGAGGAACAGCCGCTTGGCGATGTCGGCGATCGTGGCGCCGTCGCGGGCGGCGACGAGCGCGTCGCGCTCTCGAGCGGTCAACGGGCTTACGCCACCTGCCAACGTCGCCGCGGCAAGCGTGAGGTCGACGACGCGCTCGCCACGAGCCACCCGCCGGACGGCGTCGGCCAACTGCTCCGCGGGGGCGTCCTTGACCACGAAGCCAGCGCGCCGGCCTCCATCGCCCGGCGCGAGTAGCCTGCCCGGCCGAACGTCGTGACGATCAAAACTTTGCGTCACGGCGCCTCACCGCGAAGCGCGGCAGCGGCGAAACCTCGGCCACCATTTCGAGGTCTGGTTCGAGGCCGAGCAGTGCGGCGAGCGCACCCGCACGAGATGCTGGTCGTCGGCGATGCGAACGCGCGTCACGGCACCTCGACTCGAAGCCTGAAACCGCCTGTCGATTCAGCGAAAGCTGGACCCGTGATCAGTCGGCCTCCCGGCAACGGCGGCTCGTTCGGCAAGGCCGGCCAGCCCATGGCCACCGCCGCCACGGCCGCCGCCGTTTCGCGCCGCCACGCCACGCCCGTCATCGATGATCTCGATCGCGCGGCCGTCGAGCACGATGCGCACGCTTCGAGCCCTCGAATGGTGGACGACGTTGGCGACGCCTTCACGCACCGGCCGGCCGGTGGCCGCCGACGTCAGCCGGCACGTCGTCGACAACGCGCGGCAAGTTAGCCTTCACGCGCGAACCAGGCCAGCACGCCGCCCCCGGCGGCGCCGGACGAGTCAGCGC
>JBDZVM010000056.1:0-21489 GCA_040255675.1 Actinomycetales bacterium
ACACCGACGACACGACCTCGTCGGAGACGGCGACGTGCGCGTCGTCGAGCGGGTAGGTGAGGCCGTTCGCCCAGCGGGTCGACGGCCGGTGGCTGCCCCACGCGTTGTGTTCGGTGTAGACGATCGCCGGACGACGGCGCAGTGCGCGCAGCACAATGCGTGCCATTGCGGCTACGAACGGTGAGTGAACATGGACGACGTCGTAGCCGCGCTCGCGGACGAGACTTCGAAGGCGAAGCGGCCAGCGTCGTCCGGCCTTGCCTTCACTGTCGAGGCAGACGACCGGCACGCCCTGCGCCTCGAGCTGGGCGGCGAGGCGGTTGCGGCTGCGCAGCAGGTAGGCCGCTTCGTAGTTGAACCGGCCGCGATCGGCGACGCGGGCGGTCGAGACCAGCAGGCGCTCGGCCCCGCCTGGGCCGAGGCCTTTGATCAGCCACAAGACCCGGATCGGCTCCGCCGTCGCCCGCGCATCGCCCTGCGCCGTGGCATCGCTCACGCTGGGAATCGTTTCACAGGTCGCCGTGAGGCCGTGCGAGTCTCGGCAAACCTAAGGCGTCTCACGGCGGCCGCGGCGGGTAGATCTCGATGGCTTCCTCTACGCGAACAGATCGGAGGGCTCGACCATCAGTACTGCCTCGTCGTTGGCCCGCTTGCGAAATGCCTGATTGAACCCGTTTCTCGAGAAAACGATCAGACGAGCTCGAGCGGCTTTCGGGCCGAGTGCGGCTTTCGCCGTATAAAGATCGTCGAGTACGGCAGGCCCGACTGGCTTCGACCACCACTTGCATGAGCCGAGCACGCTGTAGCCCAACCTGTCGAGTGCGGCGACGTCCACTTCGACGTCGCTGCGGCGCGACCACCACGAGCCGACTTCTTCTGCGTCAGCGCCAATGTCGGCGTGACTGCCTATCCACTCGCGGCAGATGTCTTCGTAAACGGTGCTTGTGATCCGCGGCAGGGCACGTTCGAGTTCGTGCGCGACCTCCTTGATACGGCCGCGCGCGAGCCGGCTGCGGTTGGGGAATACGTATCCGAACCAAAAACGAAAGTACGGGTCGCGGATTTTCCAGTACGCGCGTGCGCGACCGCCGTTGCGAGGCTCTAGCGGCTCGACCCTCGTCACGTACGAAAGGTCGGCGAGCCGCTTGAGAAATTTGACCACCAGTTGAGCACTGATGTGCAGCTTTGCGCCAAGTGCGGTTGGATTCGTGTAGCCGCGAGCGATCGCTTCCATGATGCCGAAATACGGGCCAGGATCACGAATGTTCTTTTCCTCGCGTATCAAGTGTTCGGGGTCGTCATACAAAGGCGCATCCGGAGAAAGGATCACGTCTTCAATGACCTCGTGCAGTGGACGATGCGCTGCCCAGCGCAGGTATTGCGGCGTGCCGCCCAACACGCTGTAGCGCTCGATGAGATTCACGGGCGTCATTCCAGGAGGTCCGAAGGATTCGATGTCGCGGTAGCTGAGCGGTTGGAGAAGCGGCCGAAAGATGCTGCGCCCGTGAGTGGGCTTCCCGCCCGTGAAGAGGGTGGCCATGAAGCTGAGCGCGCTGCCGGAGAGGATAAGTGCGAGTGGCACACCTTCGTGGTCCCAGCGATCCCAAGCGTTCTGGATTTTCGACTCGATCGATCCGTCTTCGGCGGCGATGCGCTGGAACTCATCGATGACGACTGTCACGGGACCATGATCACGCGCTTGTGCTTCAAGGAACGTCAGAGCGTCGCCCCAGTCGCCGAACCGCAAGTCGGGTTCGCCGGGGATCAGACGCGCACATTCGGCGGCAAATGCCTCTAGCTGTAGCGGCCTTGGGTTCACCTCCGCCTGGTAGCTGATCAATCGTTCCTCGGACAGGGCGACGCGCAACAGGAAACTCTTTCCTACGCGGCGACGGCCGCGAAGCACGACGAGTGCGGGTGGCGCGGCGACGACCGCCTTGAGTTGTCGAAGCTCGCGTTCTCGGTCGACGATCTGACGGACCATACGGTGATGCTATTCGTAAACCCATAGGTTTACAACCTGTAGGTTTCAAACCGCAAGGTTCGCACCTGACCTAAGGCTCAGAGCGCTGGTATCTGTCGCGAGGGCGATCGCGTCAAGCGGCTGCGTGGTCGTCGTCGTCCGGGCAAACTAGGCTGATCGCCAAGAGAGCCGAGGGACGTGACATGTCCGATCTGGAGATTCGCCGCTACGTCGACGGCGATCGGTCCGAGGTCGTCGCCTTGATGCGGCAGGCGCTCGGTGAGCGGTCGGGCGAGCGCACCGAAGAGTTCTTCGCGTGGAAGCATGAGTGCAACGCGTTCGGCCGTTCGGCGGCATGGGTTGCGCTGGACGGCGGAACAGTCGTCGGTTTCCGCAGCTTCATGCGATGGGAGTTCGCCGCTTCGGGTCACGCGTTTCGGGCGGTGCGGGCGGTCGACACGTCGACGGCACCAACGCATCAAGGTAAAGGTATTTTTCGCAAGCTGACGTTGCTCGGCATCGAAGAGCTCGGTGCCGAGGGTGTCGATTTCGTGTTCAATACGCCGAATTCGTTGAGCCGTCCGGGTTATTTGAAGATGGGCTGGCGCGTCGTCGGCCGGCTACCGACGCGGTTTCGGCCGGCGCGTCTTTCGACGTTGCCGCGACTTGCGAAGGCGAGGGTTCCCGCCGAACTCTGGTCGCTGCCGAACACAGTCGGCGAGCCGATCGAGCCGTGGGTGTCCGCGGCTTCGTCATTGGTGGCCGACGTCGCATCGCGTCGCCGCTCGGGCGAGCGCATGCGAACGGCGCTGTCGGCCGATTTCTTGTGCTGGCGTTACGGTTTCGAGCCGCTGTCGTATCGCGTTTGGCCGCTCGGTTCGAAGCCGGACGACGGCGGAATCGTCTTTCGGTTAAGGCGGCGCGGGCCGCTCGTCGAGGCCGCGATAGCCGACGTCATCGCGCCTTCGGGCGTTGCGGCAGGTCGAGCGTTGGGGCGGCTGCTGGCGGCCGCGAATGCCGATTACGCCGTTGCCATCGGGAGCGCTGTCGGCCGCTCGATGCTGCCGTTGCCCAACCAGGGTCCGATTCTCACCGCGCGAAGCGTTGCGGGAGAACCTCCGTCGCAAATGGTCCAGTGGGCACTCGCGTTGGGTGACGTCGAGCTGTTCTAGCCAACCTTGGCCGCCGCCGGAAGAGGCGGAACGCGATAAAGGCGATCAACAACAACGCCGCGCCGCCGGTCGCGAGGTTTCGCGCTGAAAACAGGCTGGACGTCGACGTTGTCGCGGCGGCGAGGTCGATGGTCGCGGATCCGCCGTCGCTGCCGGGCGGAACCTGCTGGTTCGCGGTCGTGACCGCCGCGTCGTGCTTGTCTTGCGGCGACGGATGCGCGGGCTTCTTCGCGTTGCCAGCCGCGGCGTGTGTCGACGCGGGAGCTGGCTTCTGTGTTGCGGACGCTGATGCAGAGGGCGACGTCGACGCCGACATGGTCGGCTCGTAGGGAGTGGCGGAGGCGGAGGCTGTAGCCGGTGGCGTTGTCGTAACGACCGAGGTCGGAGGCGGCAGCGGCGCGCTACTTGTCGTCGGAGCGGGTGTGCTCACCGGTGCCTGGGTAGCACAACCAGGGCCGGGCGTGACGTATGAATCCGTAACGGCGCCCGGGAAGCTGTTGCCTCTGATAACAACGCCGCAGGAGTTTGTCGCCTTGACGCCGTAATCCCCGCGACCGTCCTGGAGTGGGATGGTATTACCCGCAACCGTAAGTCCGTCTACATTAGCGAAGCTAAGCGCCGCTGAGCCTTCGGCGCTTCCCCAAACCTGCGTCGCGACGTTGTCCTTGATCGTGAACGGTCCTCTTCGCCCACCATCGTTCGCACGGACGACCATATGTACTGGCCTGTTCAGCCGGTTGTGCGCAAAAGTGACATTCGATACTGGGCCGGTGCCAGCGCTCGACAAGAGATTCAGCCGACCAATACCGATTGTGTTGTACTCGATATCTACATTGAGTGCCCCCCACGTGGCGCCGTTCGGTTCCAGATCGAATGTAGATCGTTGAATATCGTTGATCACATTGTGGATAATACGTACGCCGTCGCCGCCTGTGACCGAAATTCCCTGCCGCCCGCTTCGCAAAAAAGTTGAGTCGTGAACGTAAATATTCGTTGCCAACCGACCCCATTGCCGACCCACGTAAACGAAGTCGCCGTACGTGTCCGTTGCTGTCACGTGGCTCAACTCAAGACCGTCTGTCGACCAGATGTTAAAAGCGTGTTGAGCTTCGAGGGTCATCACGTATCCGCCACTGCCAGCGCCGCCGTGTGGGTTGGCGCCCTTCACAATTACATTCCGGACGACGATATTCGACCCGCCCTCGAAGGACCACTGGCTGCGTCCGCGATCACCTGTCGTCGTAGCGAAAAACAGGGCGCCATTTCCTTCGATAACGAGATCACGCTTCTTCTGGACATGGAGCGTACCTTCGATTCGGTACCTGCCGCCGGGCGCGAAGGAGAGTGTTGATCCGTCCGGTAGGCCATCGATCAGCTCCTGGAGTGCGGCGGTGTCATCCTGGGTGCCAGTTGCGTCGATTCCGGTTGCCGTCACCGTTGCAGCGTGCGCGGGCGAGGCGGTGCCAAACGCAGCCATTCCCACTGCAATGAGCGATGCGGCAACAAACACGGCTGCCTGACGGACCACGTCGGCTCTCCAAGTCCGGTGAAAGGATGCGCATTACCGACATCGAGGCGAAACGGAGCAGTCTGGATGCGCCACATGGGTGAACCTCGACTGGTCCGTAGGGCGTCTGTTTCGGTATCCGAACTAGGCATCCGACTAGCGGCGAGGGCGCGAGCCGCTACTGCTAGTCCGCCGACCGACGCTGGTCGTAAATGCCGGTGGTTGCTTTGCGCCTGACTCGTGCCGAATGTGGGCAATTAGTGGTCGATCGCGCGTTGGCTGGAGCGATAAGCGTATTCTCTAGCTCAGATGTGTCTCGAATACGGGTACCACCCGGGCAGCCGAGAATTGGTGCGCTGTGATCGCATTCCGCTTGCCGACACGTTCGGCAAGCGACGGATCATCCGCCAATGCGGCAAGGAGGGCACCGGCAGATGCTGGACTATCGAGATCGAATAGAGCGTACTCGGCGGTGTCGTGGAGTAGTTCTTCAAATGCGGGGATGCGACTAGCGACAACCGGGAGTCCGTTAAGCATTGCCTCCGCCACTACTCGTCCAAAGGACTCCTGCCGAGACGGGCAAAGCACTACGTCAAGATCTTCATATGCTGCGCTAGGCGGAAAGACTGAGCCCATGTGGTGGACCCCTGCCGGCAGCGACTCGATCCATTCACGGAACTCTGGCATCGCGTTCTTGATCCCGCCGAAGATGAACAACTCTAATTCGCGTGACGTAGCCATACGTGCGGCGGCTAGAATACTCGGTATTACGTCGACGCCCTTTCGGTATCGTAAGGTACCCAAAACTCCAATTTTGAAGGGCATCGTCGAGACGGTAGTTGGAGCCTGTGTCCTGCGTTGGGATATTGCGTCCGCGTTGATCGGGTTTGGAACTATGAAGCATGCGCGCCTGCCGCGTACGGGCGCGCTAAGTGTTGAGGCGACGGTGGAGACAGCGAGCCATTTGACATGGACCAGCCGACTTGCCAAGAGACGTTTGAATAGGCGCGCCGAGACCGGAAGTTCTGTGTTATGAATCCAGACAATGAGCGGTTTACGGATGAGCGCACAGGCCAGCACACTAATCGCGGCCTCGGATAAGCCATTTGCCCAAACCGCTCGAACCTTGGATCGCCGAGCCAATAGAATGGCAGTAAGACTTATGGCGGACCATACCTTGCTTCGCGCATTCTTCATTCCAGGAAGTCCGATGACTTCATCGACACTTTGGGATTGCAGCAGCTGCTCCGATATGGACGGATGGAACGGGCCAGCAGCGAGATATCGCGTGTTCCTCGACGCCTCCACTACTGTGAGGAGTGATATGACGGAGCCCCCGCGCCAGCCGCTCAGGGACACGACAAGCACGTGACTTCGCGCGTTGCTCATCGTCAGTAGCACCTCGCTCCGTTACGAATCTGGCTCGGCACGTCGCCGTGTGCTCGAGATTAGCTTATAGTCCGGCCGGCCTGCAGTTGATCGAAGCGCACGGCTGTCAGCTGGAGGTAAGCCATGAGAAGGCGCAGCCGTCCTGTGGCGCTACTAGAAGGGTGGCGATCCTCTGAGGCACCCATCTCCCTAGCCGCGGGTATCGGGAGTGGCGGGCATGCCCCGTCATGCGCAAGCCGATCCTGCCGCCTCGTACACATCACGCGGCTAGACGAGGTAGGCACTATGATTGACTTCAAATCGTCGCCCAATGAAACCCAGGCGGTGACTTGCATGTGAGGATGCAACGTTGAGCGATCCCTTATTCAGTGTCGTTGTACCGACGTGCAACCGACCCGAGATGCTTCGACGCGCTGTCGAGTCGGTTCTCGCGCAAACGATCGCGGACTTCGAGTGTATCGTCGTCGACGATGCCAGCGACGTACCACTCGATTTACCCCGCGATGCCCGAATCAGACTGATTCGCCACGGTCATCGTCAGGGGCCAGCGGTGGCACGAAACACCGCGCTGGATGCGGCAAGTGGCCACTACGTCGCCTTTCTGGATGATGACGATACCTACTTGCCGGAGCGCTTGTCGTACGGTCTTGAGGGGCTCAACCGTGCGCCGCTCTCACTGTGTTGGCGTGTGCCCGATGCTCAGCCTCGCGTCCTGGAGGGAGACATTCGAGATGTTGTCCTCGATCAGAGCCCACCGCATCTCGGACAAGCGACTGTCGAGCGCGGTCTTGTTCTGCCCTTCGATGAACGTTTTCCAGCGCGGCAGGATGTCGAGTGGTGGTTGCGCATGGCGCACGTTACTAACGTGGCTACCGTTCGCAAAGTGGGGTACCAGTTCACTGAACATGATGGCGTTCGTGGCCTGAACGGCGCTCGCGCGAGGCTGAAGGCAGGTGTCTTCTTGATGGAGCTACATGCTGACTATTTCGCCGCGCACCGCCGCGCGCATGCGCGTCGACTCTTTAGAGAAGCGATGGGTGCTCTTTCTATTGGTGAGAATGCCGTGGCACGGGATTTGCTCGCACGCTCCTTTCGTCGCAGCCCGAACTTTCGGACGGCGGTTCATTTGGGGCGCCTGGTCATGCCGAATGCGGGCGGTCGAACTGCAGCTGAAGAGTCGGAGCGGGAGACGCCGTGAATGGCGCGATTGCATCTGCCGCTGTTCGGAGCTCTGCGGAGCGGGTCGCTGAGTGGCTTTTGGCACGGCAGATCCGACCGATGGCTGTTCGAGCGAGTGCGGGGGGTATTCACTCGTTGGATACGAATTCTTCGCAAGAGGCGACCCTGTTGCCCAGCGGGCTGAAGTACGCGGGGCACACACTGAGTGTCAATGGCTGGCACAGTGGCAAGCTCCGGCCTGGTGACTTAGTTGTGGTTCCGCTCACCACCGCGGCGCGGTCTAACACGACGGTTCGACGGGCCAGCGGCGGTGAGGCGAAGGTAGCGGTAGCGAACCACATCTTTGCCGAGGTGCTCGACGGACGACTTGATCGGTCGTCGCGCGCGGTTGTGGCTGCTGAGTTTCGACGCTTTGTGCTGCCGCGCCTCCCTCTTCGCGCGGCGACTCATGGCCGCCTTGGTTCGACTGGTGGTCTGGTCTGGCGCGTAAGCCGCGTAGCCCGCGATGAGGTACTGCTGGATTGCTATGATGCAGGTGGATTTCTCGATCCTAATCCGAACACTGAAGCCGACGCGTGGTCGCCGCAGGCCGCAGGCATGTACTATGCAGACGCCTATGCGGCCGCAGTCTTCGCGATGCTTGGTCGCGATGATAACAGCTGGCTCAGTGCGGCGAAATCTGCGGCGAACCATGTGCTGCGGACTTACAACAGGTATCCCACTGCACCTATCTGGTATCACCATGACTTCAAGAATGCCCCGCTGCTCGAGGCGGCGGCAATAGCATCTGAGATAAACGTCAGCCCAACGATTCTCCATGGCGACAGTTATGAACCGACAAATGTGATGGCCGTGCGACTTCATTGGCTCGCTCAGCGCAAGCTTGTCAGGCCATGCGCGGGTGATGATCGACGTATTGAGCGGTGTCGAGCAACGCTCCTTGCACGTCAGACGAATGATGGTTTATTTCGCGATGATCGGCCTCCAGTCCACAACAACGTCGATGACTTGTCGTATCACCTCTTTGCCTTGGCGTTCTTGGGGCGCTACCTTTCGACGACTGGTGCAGACGAGGCGATGCAAGATGCCTTCAGACGAGGGTGTGAGCTAGCTTGTGACGCGCAGCTCAGCGACGGCCAGATCGCCTTGAGTGGCCGAGGTACGAACAACAACTATCAGACCGCAGCTGCCATTTACGCGCTCGCCTTGGCTACGCAAATATTTTCGGACGACCGCTATGCTGGCGCTGCTACGTCGGCATGGCATTATCTGTCCCCCTGGCAGCACGAGGAGGGCTGGTACCCCGTCGCGGCCAACACGGAACCTGCTAGCCGTATGGCGTGGAATCACTGCGCAACCCCGTACAATGCTCTGATCGCATATTTCTTACTGCACGCCGCAAATCTGGGCCAGAATAAGGTTCTGACGAAGACTGATAAAAAGAGCGCTGTGCGCGGTCATGTTGCCAGGCTGACAGGGCACGCATGCCAGTTGGGTTTCGTTGCGGGACACAATACTGGGTACGCATGGTCTGGTCGGCATCGTTCTGGTATCGCGGGGGCAACTGGACTTCTTCTGAACTCGTCACCGAATCTCTTTCTCAGCCCAGAAACACTCGTTGACATCGGACTCCACGTCACCGACCTGCCGGTGGTCGAGGTCGGGGGTGCTCCGATCGATTGGGCAAAGCCCGGGGTGCTCGACCTCGATGAATACGAACTCAACTACGAGACGGCCGGGGTTGCCGTGACGTACCGCTGCCTTTCGAGTGAACTTCACGTCCAAATTACCCTCCCCGAATCCGTCGATATCAGTATCAGTGCGGTCTCTGCGAGGCTCCCACTGCTCGGCCCTCACGTGGCCGACGTACGGGGTACAGACGATGGGTTCACCGTGGCCGGCGCCTTCGGCGTTCTCACCGTCTCAACTGGCTTTGAGATCTCGCCGACGATGATCGACGTGCCGAGCAATCCGCGCGGTTCGGGTGTTCTGCTCAGCTGGCCTTTGACAAAGCCGCGGCCTAGTTATCGCCTTCGCTTCGACCGACGGCGAGACAGCTGACGATACAGATCGCCCAAATGGTTCGATTGCAGCTCGGCGCCGTACAGCGCGCGGGCTCGGTTCGCCATTGCTGCTCCCACGGATTCGAAGCGATCAGTCGACCACGTTGAAACTTCGGCAAGCGCGTTGGCGAGGGCCTCTGCATCGTTGGGTCTCACGAGGGTTCCTTCGCCATCGACGACCTCACGTAATGAGGGGATATCACTGACGATCGCGGGCCGACCGCAAGCCATAGCTTCGATCAATGCGTTGCTCTGCCCCTCCCAAAGGGAGGGAAGGCAGAACACATCGTGCGTCGAATGTAGCGCCGGGACGTCTCTCATCGGCTCACGAAGCTCGACCATCCCCTCCAAACTTTTGCTGGAAATGAGTTCGGCGAGCTCATGACGCAGCGGCCCCTCGCCGACGATTGTGTAGCGAGCGGCGATTCCGCGTCGCCGCAGTTGAGCGAAGGCCTCGATCGCGACTGCATGCGCCTTTTGCGGTACGAGTCGACCAATAGACAGCACCGTCAGCGGGCCTGACTGATCACGTCGCACCGGCTGCGGCGTAAATCTGGTGAGGTCGACGCCACGCGGTACGACTTCGATTTTATGGACAGGTATTTTCAGATCCCGCTGAGCCGCAGAACTTACCGCTTCAGTGATTGCAACAAACCGATCGGTCAAGCGCCCACTCAAGGCATCGGCCAATCGAACGCCTTGTAGGCGCCAGCCTGCCCTACCGCGTGCGTGCGCGGCGACGACGCCGTCGTATGGAGTATTCACGAGATGCGTGACGTGTCTGACCCGAGTGCCGAGTAATGCCGCTCGCGCGACGATGTCGGCCTCGAACAGTGACGTGTCGACGATATCGATATCCAAACGGCGGCAGAGTTGTCGCAAGCGTTTTGCAGCGATGAGGAGTTGGATGGCCGACCGGTCTGCCCGGCCCCGCAGGCCGAGATCGTAGATCTGTGTACCGAGACGCCGAAGGTCGACGAGTACGGTCTCTTCCTCCGGCCGCCGCGGCGCGCCAAGCGACGCGACCACTGGGTGGAAACCGGCGTCGGCCGCGTGTTGGACGATCTCATAGATAGCACGTTCCGCGCCGCCGACACCGAAGTTTGGCATCAGGAACAGAACGCGAGTATCCGGCCGTTCTCGGGTGGAAATGTCGCGGAGTAGCGATGCGTACCGGCCTGCCGCGGCCTCGGTGGAAAAAATGGGACCACGCGACCGCGCTACCTCCGCCATCTGATGACGAGCGCGCTCGTCGGTGATCAGTCTTTCGACGGCGCATGCCATCGCGTCTACGTCGTTCAGCTTGACGATCGCGCCGGTCGTGCCGTCAATAACGACCTCGTCGATACCGTCCAGGTCGAAGCTCACCACGGGGCATCCCGCCATCTGCGCTTCCACTACGGTACCCGTCATCGTCTCGCTGCTGCTCGTGACAACTAAGACGTCGAGGCCCGCGAGTATTTCTGGTACATCGCTCCGGTGACCAAGCATCGTGACGCGGTGCGCTAGGCCGTTCTGCGCAGCGGATTCGACCTTTTGGCGTAATGGCCCATCTCCGACGACCACGAGACGCGCAGCACTCGTCGTGAGCCGCCGTAGTACTTCGACCGCGAGTTCTGGCCGCTTCTGCTCAACGAGATGGCCTACGAAGCCAACGAGGCGTTCCGTGTCGCGAATGCCAAGCTCGCTCCGCAACCGGGTACGCGCCGCATCTCGATCGAGGTGTTCGAAACGAGACCAGGGGCGATGGTTCGGCTCGATGGCTAGCTCGCCGGTGAAGCCGAGGTTTCGAGACTCCTCAGCCACATGAGGCGTAATCGCAACTACCGCGTCAACCCTCCGTGCGACAAACTGCCAAAGCCAGTTTCGCGGCCCACGAAGGGCATCGTTTGGTAGCTCGAGGATGCGCTGCCAAACGATCGGGACCCCAAGGCCGACGCGCGCGAGAACCGCAGCAAGCGCTGCCTGGCCACCGTGCGCGAGTATGGCGTCGGGCCGGTCGCGACGAAGGTGCCGCCTTAGACGCCAAACGATCGGTACAAGCGCCACGCCGTCGATCGCTTCGTTGCGAGACAGCAACGAGACGCTCGTCACGGGCCTTCCGCTCATCGCGGCGCCTAGCGCGAGGACATCGCTGGTGACGCTGTGCCTGCGGAGCTCTTCGGCGAGCTCAATAGCGACTGTCTCCGCTCCTCTGCGTTGCTGGCGGCTGACGACGTGCGTGACACGGATCGGAACGGCTGCACCCTGCGGCGGGTGCGCAAGGCGCGGCACCACTGACCCCTCCATGCTCTCGCCAAGTCGAGCTTTCCCCAAGTCTGACAGGTTGCGTTTGCGCGCGTCGCGCGGCTTGCAAGCTTGGGCCGCGAACACTGGTGATCCAATCAAGCAGCTCCGTCGTGAGGTCAGCGCATCGCGTTGCGATAAGTCGCATCTTGCCGCTTGCCTCCGCGTTACGATACGGAGGGCCCGCCGCAGATCAGCGGCTCGGGTTGGGTCGGCTAGACGTACCGAACGAGGTGGCATTCGTGAACGGCTCATCCGTTACCGTCTTGGTCCCGGCTCGCAATGCATCATCGACTATCCGTGCCCAGCTCGACGCTCTGTCGTCTCAGGAGTACGACGGTTGGTGGGAGCTACTCGTCGTCGACAATCAATCTACGGATGAAACCTCAGATATCGCACGAAGCTATGCGGATCGGATTCCGAATCTCCGAATCATTGGGGCCCATCGCGCTCCAGGCGTAGCAGTCGCGCGCAACGAAGGGTTACGAGCCGCGAAGGGCGACGTTATCTTGTGTTGCGACGCTGATGACGAGGTTTCTCCGGGATGGATCCAAGCGATGGCTGATGCGCTAGCGCACTTTGACATTGTGCAAGGCCGCCTAAACGAGGAAAAGCTCAACGACTTGAGACGCCTCAGAACGAGAAATGATCGGGCTGAGCTTTGGAGAGTGGCAGGGTTTCTGTACACCGCACGCGGTGCAAACATGGGAGTGCGTCGGGATGTCGCGTTGAGCCTCGATGGCTGGGATGAGTCATACAGCGGCGGTGGTGAGGACGTCGATTTTGCCTGGCGTGTACAACTCGCGGGTGGCTCAATTGGGCTCGCCGAGGAAGCGTGTATAGAGTATCGTCTACGCGCCGGGGTGAAACCGCTGTGGATTCAGTTCTACAGATATGGCAAAAACCGCCCCGTCCTTTACCGGAAATTCGCAAGTCACGGCATGCGTCGCCCGGGTTGGCCCATTGTAGCCAAAGCGTATTTATGGTGTGCCATCCACATACCTGATCTTGCACTTGGTCCAGCCAGGCGTGACAGGTGGATACGGCGTACGGCCGCTGCGTTTGGACGCTTCGTGGGATCGAGCCGTATCGGAGTGCGGTATCTATGATGAGCCCCCGTTATAAGCGACAAGTAATTCCCGGGTCTCTCCAACAGATATGCTCGACCGAGCGTGAACGCCTGTCGGAGGCGGCGATGGCAGCCCTTGACCGGGCTTACGACGGTGTAACGGATGTCGTTGGAGTGGATTTCCCAGACTACCCGAACGTTGGCGACAGCGCTATCTGGATCGGTACCCTCGAATACCTTCGCCGGCGCCAGATTCGGCTTAGACATATCACCACCGGTAGGCTCTATGATCCAACGAAGATTGCGGACTATGTCCGCCGTGGTTCTACCGCCATCATGATTCAAGGAGGTGGAAATCTCGGCGACCTTTGGCCCACCCATAACGCCCTCCGCTTAAAGGTTGTGAGAGACTTTCCGGGCACCCGGATCATTCAGATGCCGCAATCGATACATTTCCAGCGAGACGACTCTCGGAGAGAGACCAGGGACATCTTGACGGCGCATCCCGACTTTGTTCTCTTCGTGCGCGACAAACAATCGCTGGCGTTAGCACACAGCTTGGATATAGACGCCATCCTCAGCCCTGATGCCGTTCATCTCGTCAGCGTGTCGGCTCCCTTTCCGACCGACGCAGTATTGCCACTCTTTAGGTGCGATAAAGAGAAGGCGATTTCGGTGCCCGAAGATTTACCCACCTTCGATTGGCCACGTGGTGGGCCCGCAGTCGTGAAGATTCACGGGAAGCTTTTAGCAGTCCTGTCGCATCTACATTTGCAGCGTCTAGCTTTGCCGCTCAGCCAGCTGTTCTGGAATCTTGAGGCTCGGGCGCGACTTCGTGAGGGCGTCGTCCTTCTCGCGCGTGGTGAGATGGTTGCTACCGACCGCTTGCACGCGATGCTTCTCGCGCTCGCAATGGGTCGCCGAGTCACTGCGTTCGATAACTCATATGGAAAGCTAACAAGCTATGCCAGCACCTGGCTGCAGCCTTTAATGGACCATGGTATTTTGCGATTCGCGGACGCGTCAGACCGGACCTCGGTGCAAACAAGGTTTCGGGCGTGGGATTCGCAGGAAGATACAACGTGAGCAGCCATGCGTTCGCGGCGGAATTCTGACGGCATTTCTCCGTGATTCCGTCGCTGCATGAGTTTTGAGCCGCTAGGCTTTGTGCGCGATGGGTGGGGGGTTGGAGAGCATCGCTGATACAACGATCAATGTCCTGTCCGAAATGGCCGGACATGAACCGGGTGGTCTCGTCCTGGACGGGCCGGCTGGTCGGTTGACGTACGGTCAGCTCGACGCTGACGTCGACCGTTTGGCGGGCTGGATCGCGAAGCGCGTAGGCGGTACGGGTACTGCTGTTGCCGTCCGCACGTCAAGCGTGCGCGTGGCGATGACGGCATTCTTCGCAATTGGGAAATGTGGCTGTATCTCCGTGCCGATCGACCCGTCGGCTCCGCTCGAGCGCGCGCTCTTCATGGCCGACGACGTCGAGGCGAAGGTGATTCTGACTGACGACGTCGCGTTCTTCGGAACCGACGGTCGCGTCGTCGATGTCGACTCAGCGATCGCGTCGGGTCACCCGTTTGGCGCAGCGCTCGAAATGCCCGACCACGCGATCGCGACCATCGTTTTCACGTCTGGTTCCACCGGCGTACCGAAGGGCACTGTCACCGATTGGCGGCGCAGCCGCGTCGGCATCGAGCGCCTCCGCGAGGCCGGCTTCCCCGAGAGCAGCGGCCGCGTGTGCCTTCCGTTTGTAGGCACGATCAGTAACTCGGTCATCATGATGTCGGCGTGTGTGGCTCTCGGCCGCACGCTCGTTCCTTACGACGTCAAGCGATTCGGTGTGCAGGGTCTCGGCGAGTTCCTTCGGGAGCAGCGCATCGGGGCGTTCGCCACCGTGCCGACGCTGCTGCGGGTGCTCCTCGACACCGCATCCCCAGACGACACCTGGCCAGACCTGAAAGACGTCATCACCTGGGGCGAAGGGCTGACCTGGCACGACGTTGGCCGCTTGCGCCGTCACCTCGGCGCGGACGCCGAAATCCGCTCCACCTACGGCACCACAGAAGCCGGTTCTATTGCCACGTTCGTCGTCACCGCTCAGACTCCTCTCGGGCGAGGGTTGGTGCCGGCCGGGCGGCCAGACGCCCGCGTCGTCGTCTGCATCGTCGACCCTGACGGCAACGACGTGCCCGACGGTGACGAAGGCGAAATCGTCGTTGCCGGCGACGACGTCGGAGTCGAGTACTGGCGCCGACCCGACCTTACCGAGCGCGTGTTCCGCACCCTGCCCGACGGGACGCGAGCCTGCTGGACGGGCGACCGCGGCCGCATGCTTTCCGACGGCAACCTCCAGCACCTCGGCCGGCTCGACTACATGGTGAAAATCTCGGGCAACCGCGTCGACCTCGGCGAGATTGAAGTCATATTGCGAGGCATGACCGATGTCGCCGAAGCCGGCGTTATCGCACGCCCCGACGCGTCGGGCGACAACCGCATCGTCGCCTTCGTCAGCGCGCGCTCCGGTGACGTCGTTCCGAGCGACATTCGGTCGCGGCTGCTGCGAAAACTTCCCGGCTACATGATTCCCGACATTATTCACGTGCTCGACGAGATCCCGACCCTGCCCAACGGCAAGGTCAATCGTCGCGCGTTGACCGAACTGCGCATTGCGCCGAACGCGTCGTCCGAAACCGTCGAGCATGGCGACGAGCTCGAAAACCGCCTCGCCACCATCTGGTCGGACGTGCTCGGCTGCGCGGTCGGTCGCGACGACGTGCTCGCCGACCTCGGAGCCGATTCGATCCGCAGCGCCCGCGCTTTTGTGATGATCGAGCGGCAACTGGGTTACGACCGGCCGATTTCCCTGCTGCTGGAGGCGCCGACAATCGCGGAGCTGGCGATCCGGCTTCACTCGGGCGACGAAACGTGGCATCCCCTCGTGCCTGTCCGCACGACGGGCTCGCGGGCGCCGCTCTTCGTCGTCCATGGCGGCGGTGGCGACGTCATGTTCGCCGTCACTCTCGCGGAGTACCTCGACCCTGAAATGCCCGTTTACGGCCTGCAGCCGTCGACCCTCAGTGGGCGAGTAATCGGGGACGTCGACGTCGAGTCGCTGGCGAAGCGGTACGTTGCCGCGATTCGCGAGGTGCAACACGAAGGCCCGTATTTCCTGTTCGGCTACTCGCTCGGCGGCCTGATCGCGTTCGAAATGGCCTGCCAACTCGAAAAAGCCGGCCAACGTGTAGCTCTTCTAGGCATCGGCGACACCACCGCGCCTGGGGCTTCACGTTCGCGAGAAGAAGCCGTGCAACTCCCGCCGCTCACGCTACGCACCCTGCCGGGCCGCGCCGTGCGGTCGTTGCGCTTCAGGGCTCATCGACGTCGCCGCGAAACCTCACGACGCCTCACCTATTGGCGGATGCGACTTTGCGTCGCTCGCGGCCGTGCCGTGCCCCCGAGCCTTCGCAAAGAATTCTCGATGTGGCAACTTGGCCTGCGCAGCCAGACCTACCGGCCAACCGGCATCAGCAACAGCCCGACCCTTCTGATTCGTACCGATGACGCGGGCGGCGTCACTTTTGAAGCCTGGAGCGCCTTCATCACGGGGCCGATCGAGACTGCCGTAATCCCGGGCAAGCACATGCAACTCATCCATCAACCGATGATCGAGCAGCTCGGCAATGCCTTGAACGAGCACTGCGCAGCGGCTCTCGCGAGCGTCTGAGAACTCACCTGGTTTGAGCACGGGAGCCGGCCGCTTCGCGAAGCACCTTCGCCAACGCGCCAATCGTGACGGTCAAGCTGAACCGTTCCGACACGATTGCGCGCCCGCGATCGCCCATCTCGCGCGCAAGCGACGCGTCGTCAAGCAACCGCGTGATCGCCGCCGCCATACCGTCGACGTCACCCTCGGCCACCAGAAAACCAGAGCAGCCATCGCCCACGACGTCCGGTATTCCACCGTGCCGTGTCGCGACGACTGGCAACCCGCACGCTTGTGCCTCGGTGATCGCGACCGGGGTGCCCTCGGTATCGCCGTCGGGGGCTTTCATCGAATGTTGCACGAACAGGCGCGCCGACAGCATTTCGCGGACGACGACATCGTGGGGCTGAGCACCGAGCAAGCTGACGCAATCCGCGAGGTTGAGTTCGTTCACGAGCGATTCGCATCGTGACCGCAACTCGCCGTCGCCGATGATGACGAGCTTGCTTTCGGGATGCCGTTCGTGAGCGATCGCGAACGCGCGGATGGTGAGGTGCGGCGCCTTCTTCTCCACCAACCTGCCCACAGCGACAACGTTCAGCGCCGACTCCTGCGGTCGCGCGCCCGCGAATCGTGAGATATCGACGCCACAGGGGATGTGATGCAGCCGTTCTTTCGGGGCACCGAGCCTGACGAGTTCGTCGGCCAGCGCTCGCGACGCCGCGACGATTGCCGACGCATACTCGAAAAGCTCCACGTATTGCGCGCGATGTCGCTCGACGGTTGCCTGACGCACCGCATCGTAACCGTGGAAGTAAACCACGAGCGGAACGCCAGCCCGCTCGCACGCGTGCATGACAGCGGTACCTGTCGGGCCGTATTCAGCCAGGACGACGTCCGGGCGATACCGGCGTACTGCGCTGCCCCAGCCTTGGGCCAAATACTCGCGTCGTACTCGCAGCAACGCCGAGAAGAGGAGTCGTCGCAGACCCGCTGGCCGTGGCGGACTGTAGAAGGAGGCGTTCCGCACTTCGCGGACGTGCGCTTCGATGAACGTCTCGCTAGCTTCGAGTGCCCGGCGTTTCACGATCAAAACGCGCGGGGTCTCGGGGTTGATTGACGCGGTCATGACGACGAGGTTGCCGCGTTTTCGAGCGGCCGGCCGGATGGTGCGTTTCCCGCGCCAACCCCCAAAGACGCGGCGATCTGAAGGAACCGGCCGACGAACGCTTGCGGCGTGTGGGTGTTGTCGACCCATGCGCGCCCGGTCGTACCTCGCGTCGTCCGGCCGTTTTCGTCGTCCAGCAGACGCCGCAACGCTTCGGAAAAGTACGGCAGGCTGTCGAGCCCGTCGCCGTCCCATCTGCCGACGTAGTAGCCGAACCTCGACACCACGTTGTCGGGGTCGACGCACGCGATGAGCGGCGTCTCGCACCCCAGCGCCTCCAAGAACGAGGTCGCGAGCGCTTCGTGAATGGAGGTGTTGACGAGCGCCCACGCTTCCCTGACGAGACGGAACTTTTCGGCGCCATCGAGGTGCCCGAGCAGTTCGACGTTGTCTGGCATGCTCGCCGGCGACCACGCTCCGAGGCCTTCGAAGTGGTTGCGCCCGAGCATGATGAAGCGCACCTCAGGAAACTGACGTGCCAGCTCCACGAAAAGCCACGGCCGTTTGATCGGATCGAGCCGCCCGAGAAACACGACGGACGGCCGAAGCGCTTTCGGCACGGTGTTCGTCGGCGGCCTCACCGGGTTGGGCAGGAAGTTCCACGCCTTCGGCTCCACCCCGTAGGTGCCGAGAGCCTTCTCCCGCAGGTAGTGCGTCGGACTCGCGAACACCGTGCCGCCACCGGCGAGTGAGCGGAAGCGCACGAGACCGCTCAGAGAACCGCAATGAATCGTGCCGATTCCCTGCGGTTTGACGTCGGGCTGTCCAGGGAGCCGCAGGGTGTCGATGCGCGCGCAGTCGAACGGCGTGCGCGGGTCGCGTACCCACACGATCAGCGGCGTGCGAGGAAACAAAGCCAGGCTGCGGCGGTAGCTCGGCCGGTAGTCGATGGTGAGGATCAGGTCGGGGGCGACTCGCCTCACGTCGCCGAACTCCGCGATGCGTCGTCGCGGCCGGCCGACGGCTGGAACCCGACCGTGCACTTTCGCATCTCGCGGAAGAGGCCGGCCGCTCAGCATCACGATCTCGACGCCCAACTCGGGTCGTTCTTCGAACGCTTCGGCGACTTGTCGCGTAGCCCAGCCGAATCCGCCCATCGGGCCGAGCGCTGGATCGAAGAACTCGTTCGCGACAACAGCGAGACGCATGAGCCCATGCCCTTCGAGGTACAGGCCGGACGTCGACGGGTTGCGACGGACTCTCGGCAAGGGGAGCGTTGGCCCCTTAGCGGGACATTATGAAGGAGAGCGACCTCGGTTGCACTCGACGTCGTGTCGTGCGGTCGATCAGCCGACTAATCTGATGGGGCGTGATCCAGGTGGCCGATACCGGGCATCCCCTCGCGCTGGCCAGCGCGCGGAGAGGTTTGGGGGAATCTTGCGTCTTACGGTTGCCCATTCGAGGGCGGCGGGGCGCCTACGCGGGCGATTTGCGGGATGGTTCGTCCCGCTCGTGCTGCTTATCCCTACCCTGACATCATGCGGCGGAGGGGTTGTTGGCGACCCGACCGTCTTCGCCTATGAGGGCGACCCGACGACACTTTGCGAGGTCACGTTTCTCGCTTGTCCTGGCGAACATGTTCGCGAGCTGACGGTAAGGCGCGACCTTAGCAATGATGGGGTACAGCAGCCTGGACAGGTGCTCACAAAGCTGACGGCCACAGACGACTCGGCGGAAGCCACGTTTGTGATTGGCTCCGCACCAGCTGGTTTTGTGCTCTCTGTTCCTCCAATCGGCCCTGTCGCCGGCCCACTGGACATCGAGGTAACGACGAACGGGAATACGTATAGCGGCTTTATCGACACGGCGAAGTTGTCGCGAGACGAATTTCACGTTGCTGGTGGGGCGGTGCTATCGCCTGCGTTGAAGCGGTCGATTCTCGCGACTCGCTGCGGCGGCCGCGGCCGATAGTGTCGTCCTGGCAGGTGCGGTAGCTACGTTGATTGGTGACAGATGAATACTCGAACCACACCCGAGGCCGACGGCACATCAGCGACCCTTAGCGTCGCACCGCCGTCGTGAGCGCCCACGGCCTGGCAGCCGACTGCGTCGACACTGGCAAGGGCTTCTGCGTTCCGGTGCTGTACTGGTATTGGCTCTGGGCAGGGGCCGTTGTCGGTTCTGGAAGCCTAGCGGCTTATTGGCGCATTCGGAGTCGAAGAATTGACCGCCTTAGGGCTGAACTTGGTGAGACTCGATTTCACGAGCTCGCACGAGACCGAGGCCGTGGGTGCCACAGCCGCGTGACGGCGCGGCGCGTACGTCGAAGTATCTTCCTCGGTTCAATCGCGGCCGCGGTGATCATGGGTGTCGTTGCCGGATCATTTTGGCTCGCAGTAGATTCGCTGTTTTCGCTATGGGGTCTTGCCGTGATGGCGGCTATCATCCGCGCCGATTGGTGGCTCATTCACGGTGAGAAAGCTCGAAGGGCGTCCCGGCGCGGCGCGCCTCATGTTCGCGACGACGACGGCTAGTGAGCCGTCGTAGTGACGCGGACGACGACCACTCGTACGACACGGCTGGGCGCACGACCGGCGTCCAGACTGTCGTGAGTGCTGCGGGAGCGGACGGCGCGGACGTGCCCGCGCGAGCGTTCAGCTGCGACCCGGCGGCCGGGTTACTGGGCGCAACGGTGATGGTGAGGTGGGTCAAGGTACGA
The DNA here is from genome assembly GCA_040255675.1 of Actinomycetales bacterium. GTDB lineage: Bacteria > Actinomycetota > Actinomycetes > Acidothermales > Acidothermaceae > JBDZVM01. Next base: position 20,168 of record JBDZVM010000056.1, read on the forward strand.
CCGTGAACCGGCATTCGCCTGTCTTGTTGGCTAACTGGCCTCACAGAAACGGGTGGAGCGACCCTCGGGAGCGGGTGGGGGCTTGCCCCTGCCCTAGAGACACCGCAAAAGGACTCTGATCACTTGGAATGGATGCGTATGCCACCCGTGGTCGAGGCCTACGGCACATAGGCAACCCCCCGCGCCGCGCTCGCGTCGTGAACGTCCACGGTGTGGCAGGCGACTGCATCGATACTGGGAAGGGTTTCTGCACTCCGGTGCTGTACTGGTATTCGTTCTGGGCGGGCGCTGTCGTAGGATCTGTGATTCTTACGGGTTATTGGCTCTTTCGGAGTCGAAGATTTGACCGCCTCGCGGCGTGCAAGTTGGTGTATTTTCTTTGGTTCAATCGGTATCGCGATAGTCATTGGTGTCGTTGCCCGATCAGTTTGGCTGGCGATAGACCTTCTGTTTAACGCTTTGGGGTCTCACCGTGATGGAGGCTATTATCTCCAGCAATTGGTGGCTCCTTCGTACCCGAAGGGAGGGGATAGCGATGATGGAAACCGTAGCCGCCCGCGAGCTTTGCAAACAGGTCCTGCATACACTTGAGCCGATCTTCCCGGAAGGCGTCAGCGTTGCCGTACAGCAAAACATCCGCGGTTGGCAAGTGGTAAGGGCGCCGGCGCCGCCGGATAGGGATACCGAGGGCATCGAAGCCAAGATTCAAGAGGCCGGAGGAATACCCGGGCCCGCAATCAACGTAAACGTGTACGGTAGCCCGCCCATTGGGACATGGATTCCATTGCTTCCTACAAGAGTGCGAGCTCGACTAAATCTGATCTCGGTGATCGAGCTAATATGCGATGCGGTGACGGGAGACTCACCAAGCGATGTATGGCCACTGCCAGGCGCGAAAGTCAAGACCAGGATTTACAGTGGCCAGGTCGTCGCTTGGTTTGAGGCATCCGATGGAACTCGACTGCTGATCGGCAGCTTTTCGGTGCAAAGCTGCCTTTGATAACTTCAGTGAAAGCGCGGACGGGTTATCGTGAGTGCGTCCACGCTAGACCGTCGTCGGCGGATCCTCGATGGTCGCGGTTGCGACTCAGCGAGGGCCGAGATGGCTGGTTCGACGCCCGCGCTGATGGCGTTGTGGGCGTGGGGCCGCAATAACTATGGCCAACTGGGCGATGGCACCACGACCGACCATCACAGCGTGATTCAGGTGCCGGGCCTGTAGAATGTGGTCGCGTTGTCGATGGACTACAACCACGTGGCGGCGGTGACGGCGTCCGGCCAGGTGTGGGCGTGGGGTTTCAACGGTGATGGTGAGGTGGGTG
>JBDZVM010000015.1:0-16553 GCA_040255675.1 Actinomycetales bacterium
CGCGCAGCGCGTGCTCACCGTGCCGCTGTGGTCGCACATGACCGACGACGACGTCGCGCGCGTTGCCGGCGCGGTGGTTCGAATTCACGAGCACGCGAAAGCCGTGCGCACCCGCATCAGCGCGCGCGACTAGAGCGAAGTATCACCCACGGCGCGACGGCGACGGCGACGGATCGGTATAGGCGGCGGCCTGCAAGGTGAACAGCTCCGCGTACAGGCCGGCGCGCGCCACCAGCTCGTCGTGAGATCCGACCTCCACCACTTCGCCGTGCTTCATCACGTAGATGAGGTCGGCGTAGCGAACGCTCGAGAAGCGATGCGAGATGAGGAGCACGGTTCGCCCGGTCAATAGCTCGCGAATGCTTTGAAAGAGGTCTGCTTCGGCGCGCGGATCGAGCGAGGCCGTCGGCTCGTCGAGAATCACGAACGGCGCGTCGCGATAGAAGGCCCGCGCGAGCGCCACTCGCTGCCATTGGCCTCCCGAGAGATCCTGCCCGCCCTTGAACTGCTTGCCCAACAAGGTGGCGTAGCCGTCGGGCAAGCTCGCGAGAAAGCTGTGAGCGCCCGCCTGCTTCGCCGCGGCAGCGATGGCGTCGAGATCGTCAATCGCTTCTGGTCGCCCGGCACCGATGTTCTCCGCCGCCGTCAGCTGGTAACGCACGAAGTCTTGAAAGATCACCGCGATCGAACGGCGAAGGTCTGCTTTGTCGACCTTGCTGATGTCGCGAGAATCCCAGGTGATGGTGCCTTCGTCGGGGTCGAACAGGCCCGCGAGCACCTTGGCGAGAGTGGTTTTACCAGAGCCGTTTTCGCCGACAACCGCGACCACTTGGCCCGCGTGGATGTCGAGATTCACACGTCGCAGTGCGGGCTTCGAGCTACCCGGATAGGTAAACGAAATATGGTCGGCCCGCAGCCGCTCGAACCCGCGCGGTGCCGAAGATTGTTGTTCGCTCTCTGCCGGCCCGGACTGCACTGCCAAGAAGCGGCGAAGGTCTTCGACGAAAAGACCCGACTCGAAGAGCATCTGCAGACCGCCGAACAAGCTCGTCACTTGCGAGCTCAGCATGCGAATCGCGATGAGAGCGGCACCTGCTTCGGCGAGGTTCAACTCGTGGCGGTTTACCAGCCACACGAGCAAGATCAGCGTCGCTACGAGCAGCGCGGCGGAGCCGGATTGCCCGAGCACGATGATGCGCGACTTACGGCGTAGGTGGTGTCGGAGGTCAGCGAGATAGCTGTCGTAGTGCCAGTCGAAGCGGTCGCGAATCGCTGCTGTAAGGCCGAACGCGCGCAGCTCCTTCGCTTCGTCACGACCAGTCAACACACCACCGAGGTACGTGCGCTTTCGCACGGTCTCGTTCTGGCGCACGGTGAAAGTAAATTCAGCTCCGCTTGCCTTGCGGCTGGCGTACCACAAGGGCACGCCGCCGAGGAGCAGAATCGGTAACAACATCGGTGCTATCGCGAGAATCGCGGTGGCCACACCAATCGAGCCAATCACGCCGCCGGATAGATTGATCATGCCCTGCACCACAGAGTACGGCCGGGTCACGGCATTAATCTGAACGCGCCGCAACTGGTCGTAAAAGGCGGAACCCTCGTAGGCAAGGAGGTCGACCCGCCCCGCGACGTCCAGAATCCGGTTCCACGTCGCGCGTGCGGTGAGTTCTGAGAGTCGGCGCAGTTGCTGCGCGACGAACGCCGCCGAAATGCTGCTGAAGGCGGTGACAGCTCCGAGCACAAGAATCGCCGGCAGCGCCCGGCCCGCGGAGCCGCCAGTTCTTTCCGCATGAAGGATCTGCTCGAGAACTATCTTCGTGACGAGCACCTGAGCGGCGGCGATAATTCCGCCGACAAGCTGCAGTGCGGACGTGCTGATAAATGCCCGGCGGTCGGTGCTCCACACGAGCCGTACGCACTCGGCCAGCAACATGCGCAGCCGCCGCAACGAGCGCGGCTGCGCCCGTGCCGTAGCCGCGAGTTCGGCGTATCCGATCCAAGGATCGGGCCGCGGGCCCTCACTCGCGGTGCCGTCTCGGCTTCCAGCTTGTGGGCCGGGTGCCGTGTCGCGCTCGCCTGTCTCTGTGCTCATACCGGCACCATGCCCGTTCCGCTGCCGGAGCGCAGTTGTTGGTCCCAAAACATCAGCATCGCGACGCGCGACGGCATGAATGACGATTTCTTTTGGCGGACGTCGTCAATGAGTTCTTGCACCTCAGCGGGATCGACCCAGTCGGGCCGATCGAGAGCCATTCGCAACCCTTTCAGCACAAGGTCATTCTCATGGCCGTAGACAGCCGCGTCGTAATACTCGTCGAGCACCGCTTTCGTCTGGACTTGATGAAAAACAGCCGGGAGACGCTGGCGCGCCAGCATCCGCAACGGGCGTTTCGGCATCGACCCGCCACACACGACGTGCCACGGCAATCCCATGCAAAACGTCATGAGTCGGCGATCGAAGAACGGGTGTGCCGGCTCGACACCGGTGCCGCGCGCCGCAATCGCCAATTCGGGCACCACCATGCCGAGATGGTGGGCGCCCCCGGCCAGTTTTAGATATTGCTGAAAGCGCCTTCCCGGGTGCCACACACGCGCCGCCGGCATGGTTCTCAGCCGGCGCTCGAGACCGACGCGTCGAGCAAGGTCGGCAGCCAGGAGAGGGCTCGGCGCGACCACCATGGTGCGCCGGCCGAACACAGCCAACACGAGATTCGGTATTTGCTTGTAGAGCGAGTAGCGCAGCAGACGAGAGACGGTGGTGTCTTCGCTCCGGCTGATTCGAGTAGTTTCTCGAAGCCACGCTCGAAATTGGCCGCGCGCGAGCATGTCGGCAAGATAGCTCCGGTTTCCCGAAAGCAGGCTGTCGGCGTCTTCGCCATCGTAGAGCACCTCGACGCCGTCAGCGGCTGCCCGTTCATAGACTGAATCGCCGAAATACCAGTTTCCACCCAGCGGCGCGACGGGTCGACCGGCGAAGAGTTGGCCGCTCCATTTCCCGAACGGCCCACGCCCGTCGACCGAGATCCAGGTGAGCGGGACGTCGCAGTGCCGTGCCGCCGCGATTTGCCGGGCCCGTTCGTCGCCGCGCGGGGTGCGAAACGGAATCGCGTACGCGCTCACGCGAGTCTGTGCCGGCGCGACGCGCACCAACGACGCAAGCACATTCGTCGAGTCGAGGCCACCCGAAAGCCTGATGCTGACCTGCGACGCCCCTTCGAGCCGGCACCGCACGGCTTCGTCAAGGTGGCTCGCGAATTCGTCGACGTAATCATCGAAGCTTTCTCGACGAATGTGTTGGACATGCCAATCCGCATATCGCTTCTGCCGCCACGCACGTTCGCCGCGGTTGATAGTCGCGATATGACCTGGAATTACCGCGAATACCTGGTCGTACGCTGTGGCCGACGGTTCGAGCCACAGGTTCTGCAAGTAGCCCGCCACAAAGAGGTCAGACGGAACCATCGATTGGCGCCAACTCGCCACTTCGGCGAGGTCGCTGCCACATACGACACTCCCCTCGTGTGTCGTCGTTAGGTATGCTGCCTGGCCTGCGGTAAGGTCGCGAAACACCCGGACTTCATGGCGACGGTGGTCGATGAACGCGCCCGCGAAGCCGCCGATCACGCGATCGAGAAAACCGCCACCCCAGACGCGATACGACGCGAACACGATGCGAGCCGCTGCCTCCGTTGCGCTTTCGCCGTCGACCCGATCAGGAATGTCGAGGCGCTCGGCAAGCTCACGGGAATTGTCGAGCCGGCCGACGAAGGCAAGTGCCCGCTCGTCGTCGCTCACACAGGCAGCGCGCGCGCCTCGCACCGCGATCGCCTGCCCGGGCACGCCAGTGACCGAAGTGCCCGTGACTCGATCGGCGTCAGGACCGATCACCGCGAGGAAGGAGTCGAAACTCATCTACGCCGCGCTTTTGTCGAGTGTGCGGGCGACTTCGTCGACTGAACGGTCAAGCAAACGCGCGTCTTTCGGGCGCTCGAACAACCACATCGGAAGCGCGGCAAGGTCGAGCAGACGTTGCGCGGTCGGACGGCCCGTCTCGACGACCGCAAGGTGTTGCAGCAATGTCGGAAGCCGCATCGGCGGCGCGACCGGCCTCATCTCGAAAGCGTCGGCCCAGCGAAGCACGACGATGCCGGTGAGCGTCGCGTCGGGAGGACAGGGTGGCAACTCGACGCGATACCTGGTGTTGTCGCGCGCGGGCCGCATCGGCAGTCGCTCGCCGAAGAATCCCAACGCCGACGGGCGAAGGTCGATGCAGCGCGGACCCGCGAAGACCCGATCGCCGTCGACGACTATCACGTCGTCGGTGAGAACGTCGAGTTCGCGGCCGCCAAAGGCGATTGCCGCTGTGAGCGAACTCTTGCCGGCCTCTCGTTCACCGACCACGGCGAGAGCGCGGCCGCCGGCCGCCACGAGCCCTCCGTGGATCACAAGGCGGCCAACGTGGTGAGCGCGCCAAAAGGCCGCCGGCGCGAGCCACGGATGCAGCATTTCGTCGTCAGGAACCCAGCGTGGCATGGCGTAATACGCGTTGCCGTGGGCGACGTCCATGCCGACTTCTCCGCCGCCTAACAGCGGCCCTCGAAGCTCGGTCGCGGACGGCGGCAACTGACCGTCAGGCACCCGAAAGACGCCGAGCGAAGGCGCCGACTCGTCGACCGGAACCAACAGGTGCGGCGGCGGCTCGATACCGTGCAGCGCGAAGCCGTATACGCCAAGGGGTCGCCGTGTACGGCCCGCACCGGTCGTAACGCGCGTCAAACCCACGACCTAGACCCCCACGGGTGATTTTTTGCCCTTCAAGGCTATTCAATGTTGGTGACCACCGCAGCGAAACCGGGAAACGCCGAACCCCGCCAAGCGACCCCTTACGATGAACCATGGTTCAGCTCAGGATCGATGAATCGGCAGTCGCGTGGCGCGAGGTCGACGGCGACATCGTCGTCATCGACTTGAAAGCGTCGCAGTACCTGACGCTCAACGCTGTGGGTCGCTTTTTGTGGCTGCGCCTCGCTCACGGCGCCGACGAGACGAGCCTGACCGATGCGCTCGCGGCTGAGGCCGGCCTCGACCGCGACCGAGCGCGTAACGATGTAGCGGCATTTGTTCAGGATTTGAGAACGCGCAAGTTCTTAGTCGAATCGAACAACTGAGATTAACTGACACGGCCCGAAGCGTCTGACATAACATCCGCTTCGGGCCTTTGTGATCTACACCACAAAATCGTCAGTCTGGGTGGCAAAGACCGTCTTCGCCGATGTGCCCGCTGAGCACGCCGGCCCCTTGCTGGCCCTGGCTGAACAGGTCGTCACCACCTGCCGAGACCTTGGTAATGCAAGACGCGCCAACCGCCGCCGCCGTAGCAAGCGTATGCGTTGGCACGCCGCCCAGCACGATCACGCGAGGGCTCTCATAAGTCTCCATCGGTTGTCCCTCCCCTCCACCGATGCTTCCTTCTTAGCGTCGCCACAGTTAACCAGCCGCACGTCGCTCCTGTAAAGCGAGTCACCCCAACGGGCTATTAAGACCGCTGAAACTAACTGGATTCCGACAATGCCTGTAAATGCCATTTATCAGTCATAGATGCTGTCTGATGGAGCGAAGGCTGCGGCTACGGCTACGACACGTCCGCACCAGCGCTTCCGCGCGGACGCCGGCGCCAGGCGTACAGGCCACAGAACGCGCCCGCGGCCAGCAACCCCAATCCGGCGGCAACTTCCGCCAGAACCGGTGCGCCGGTGAACGGCAGTGAGCCCCGCGGGGGCTTGGTGATGGTCAGACCCAGAACAGACGGGCTGGGAGTCGGCGTCCGAGAGATCTGTTCCGGCAGAACGGAAGCGGAAACGGACGGTGAGACGGTGGCCGAGGGCGAGACGGTGACCGAGGGCGAGACGGTTTCCGACGGTGAGACGGTGACCGAGGGCGAGACGGTTTCCGACGGTGAGACGGTGACCGAGGGCGAGACGGTGACCGAGGGCGAGACAGATGGCGACACGGTTCCGGACGGCGAGGGCGACGGCGTCACGCAAGCCGCGCCGCCGTGCCAGGTGGCGATCGTGATGTCGGAGTCGAAGACGGCGTCCGGGTAGTGAGGCAACGGCCCGTCGACACCGTCGTAGCGCTTGGTGCCGATCACCAGTTCGACCTGCCCGAAGCACGCGGGCGGGGTCACCGAGAGCGTCTGAGCCGTCGTCGTCAGGTGCGCCGTCGCGAACCCGATCAGCTTCTGCTGGCCGCTGGTCTCCCACGTCGGGCCCTGGGTCTCGTACGAGTGCAGCGACACGTCGCACGAGACGTTCTCGCTGCCCGCGGCCAGCTTGACGCTCACCGTCGTGAGGTGGCTGTTGCGGCTCACGAGCTCGACGTCCGCCTTCGTGCACGACGAGGCCGATGCCGACGCTGATGTTGAGGCCGAGGCTGACGCCGACGACGTGACGGCACGCGCGCCCGCCGATGCGAAAAGGGTCAGTCCCGCGGCAGTCAGCATGCCTGCCAGCGCCGGCGCGACGACCGCAAGTCTCCTGTCCACGGTCAACCTCTCACTTCCACCCGCGACCGTTCGAGGCGCGGGCCGTCACATCAGATCGAGTTCTCACAAAACGGTCGAGCGCGATCGGGTCGCGCAGGTCGACGATTCGATTTCCCCACTGGTCGACCAGCGGGCGCGCCGTCCGGCGCCGGTCGACGTCCGGCCAAGAGTTACCGGACGACGACGTGCCAGCCGACAGCAAACCGGACGACAACAAATCGGACGACAGCAAACCGGACGACGAAGAACCGGACGGCGCTCGCGTAGTTCGCCGTCCGGCCAGTCGGTCGTAAACCTCGACGTAGGCGCGGCGTTGCGGTTCCCAATCGAGGACGGCGCTCGCGCGGCGGCGGCCGGCGATCGCCATGTCGGCGCGGGTGTCGGGATCATCGACAAGCGCCGCCATCGCCTTGGCGTACGCGGCGATGTCGCCGGGCTCGACGTAGATGGCCGCGTCGGCGGCGGAGACACGAGTCTCTTTGAGGTCGAACGCGACGACGGGCAGCGCGTACGCCATGTACTCCATCGTTTTATTCATCGTCGAGACGTCGTTGAGCGGATTCAACGGATCCGGCGAGAGTCCGACGCTAGCCGTCGACAAATACTCGCTGATCAGGCGCGCGTCAGCACGGCCGGTGAACGTGACGAAATCACCGAGCTTCAGTGCCGTGGCGAGGCTTTTCAAGTCGTCGAAACAGTCGCCGAATCCGAGCAGGGCAAGGTGCAAGTCGTCGCGCGCGAGTTCGTGCACGTACACGTCGAGCGCGCGAAGGGCGAGATCGACGCCGTCTTGCGGCCCCATAATTCCCAGGTACACGGCAAGGTGTGCGCGGCCACGCCGCAACTCCGGCCGAGCGAGAACCGGCCGCATGCGCGACGTGTCAGGACCGCTGCGCACCACCGTCACTCGATCCGGACGACGCCCGCCGCGGTCGAGGGCCACCTGCCGATACGACTCGTTCGGCGAAATCACTTCGTCGGCGAAACGATAGGTCATGCGTTCGAGCCAGCACAGCGACCGATACTGCGCCTTCGCGACGAGCCCGCAAGGTACGCCGAACCGCGATAAAAAGACCTCAGGGTTCAGGTCGTGCTGATCGTACACAAAGCGCTTGCCGAGCAATTTGTAGATCGCGCCTAGCGCCCAATACGTGTCGGGCGGATTGCACGCCTGGAATATATCGAAGCCGTGACGCCTCGCTACCCGAAAAGAAAGTAAGGCAGTGCGCACCCAGCAGTAAGCGAACTCCCAAAGGTAGCTGAGCGCCCCTCTCGTCGGAGGTGGCTGCCGATACCTATATATGTGCACGCCGTCAAGCTCTTCGTACGCCGAATCGTCCGCGCCTTTGACGCAGATCACGCTGACCTCGTAGCCGGCCTGCCGCAACGCTTTGCATTCGAGCCAGACCCGCCTGTCCAGCGGAACGGGCAAGTTCTGGACGACGATCAACGCTCGCGCGGCACGTGCCGCTTTCTTTTCCGTCTCGTTCATCGACCCCCCTGGGAAGTGACTTTGGATTTCCCGCCATAACCGCGGCTAACCCACTTCGCGCGTCGGAACACACACCCTCGTCGCGTAGTTTTCGACGCAGACCAGGCAAATTGTTGGTTTCGAGAGGTTGGGTTAGGACTGGCGCGGGTACCGCGGGACAAGAGGTCGTGATCCTTGCGCCCTGGCGCTTCGACGCTCAGCGACTGGATACGACGAAAACGACAACACTGTTCGAACCGCTTGCGGTTCCTGGCCCGGTTTGGGGGGGCAACGTGGACGTTTGGAGTGCGATCGTCGTACTCGTCCGCAGGTTCTACATCACCGTTCCACTCGCGGCGCTCACCTTATTCGGAGCGTATTCGCTGACGCGTGATGTCGCCCCTGAGTATCACGCGACGGCAACGATGATTCTCATCGGCCCGACGGCGCAGCAGCCTCCGCGCGATGCCCCACCGCTTCCGGTAAACCCGTTCGTGCAACTCGGCACGGCGACCGTCGCGACGACGATGGAGATCGACGCGCAAAACTCCCAATCAATGCAGCAGATCCAAAGCGCCGGTGGCACGACCGATTACAAAGTCACGAATGCGAACCGCTCGCCCATCATCGACATCCAGACCACATCGAAAAACCCGCAGCAGGCGTTGTCGACGGCCGACCAGCTGGTTACGCTGGTGCGCCAAAACTTGGCCAACCGGCAAAAGCCGTACACCGCCGACGCCCGGCAGCAAATTACCGCGCAGGTGATTGCGTCACCTGACCTCGCTGGTCCGGACACCAAAGCGCGCACCCGAGCCGAGACGATCGCGATCGGTGCCGCAATCGTCGTCACGATCCTCTTGGTGCTCCTCATCGATGCGCTCATCGTCGGCGCGCGCCGCCGCCGGCAGCTGGCGCTCGAAGAAGACGCGGCCGCGCGTCACGCTGCCTCACGACAACAAACGAAACACGAGGTACGGCTCGAGCCCGCGGGGGGCGAGCGAGCTATCGAGCGCGGCCGCCCAAGCGAACAAGCCCGCGAAGAGGGCACGAGTTCGCGCGCTCCGATCGTCCGCTCGTAACGGTTTTGGCGCGACCGGAGCGCAAGGCCGTGGCACACACGCAACTGCCGTTACCTCACCGGCGTCAGGCGGTGCACCTTGACGACCTGCCGGCGACGCGCCCGTTGGCGCCGCCGCGCGACGCGCGAACCATCCTCGATTGGCGCCCTGACGCCGTCACCCTGCTTTCGCTGATCGTGTTTTTCACGTTCGCGATACCGGCGAGACTGGTCGTCAAAGGCATGGGCGCGGTCGGTACGCCTACGAACGTGCTCGGCATCATCGCGTTTTTCCTCTGGATCTTCGCGCGGATGCGCGGCTCGCGACCGAGACTCGCGCTCCAGCCCGTGCGTATCGCCGTCGGCATTTACCTGATCGTCATGGCCGTCACGTACGCGAGCGGCTTCATGCGCGGCATGTACGACGACGAGCTATCCAATGCCACTCGCTTCATGATTTCGACAGTCGCCGTCACAGGTATCGCTCTCGTCGCGGCCGACGGCATCGTCACCCGAGAACGGTTCGCCGTGCTACTGCAAAGAGTCGTCTACGGCGCGGCGTTCATGGCTTTCGTCGGCGACCTGGAGTTCGCGACCAAATACAACCTGGCCGCGCACATGCACATCCCTGGACTCGTCGTCAACAATACGATTATCGGCCTTCGGCTACGCGGTGAAGGATTTACCCGCGTCGCGGGTACCGCGAGCCATTACATCGAGTTCGGCGTCGTCCTCGCGATGCTGCTGCCGCTGGCGATACATTTCGCGCTCTTCGCGCCAACACGGGGCCGGCGTCACTTCAACTGGTTGTGCGTACTCCTCATGGGTGTGGCAGTGCCGTTCTCGCTGTCACGGGCGGCCGCCATCGCGCTCATCGTCGGCCTGCTCGTCATGGCCTCGGCATGGACCTGGCGAGCCAAGGTGAACGCCCTGGTGATGGCGCTCATCGTGCTTATCGGCTTGCGCGCGGCTAAACCCGGTTTGCTCGGGACGATCAGGTCGCTGTTTACGCACCTTAGCGAAGACCCGAGCATCTCGGGACGCACTACTGACTACGGGCCGGTATTCTCCCTCATCTCCCAACGTCCGCTGCTCGGCCGCGGAACGGGGACGTTTATTCCAACGCGCTATCGCTTTCTCGACAACCAAATACTGATGACTACGATCGAATCAGGCGTTGTCGGGCTAGTCGCTCTCGTCATACTTTTCATGTGCGCCATCGCACTCGCGCATCGCGCCGGCAAGTTCGCGAGCGACCGGCGAACCAAACACCTCGGATACGCCTTGCTCGCCGCATTCCTCGACGGATTCTTCACCTCGTTTACGTTCGACTCGTTCAGCTTCCCGGTTTTCATGACCACGCTGTTTCTTCTCATCGGTGCCGCCGGCGCGTTGTGGCGGCTCGATCGCGATGCCAGGCATGCCCGCTACACCGTCGACGAGTTGGCGAAAGACGCGCGCATTCGCGAACGCGAACTGGCGAGGACGCTGTCGTAAGCCGCCGTACTCGGATCTCATCGCTCACGCGAGCAGGTCGAGAAGCCGTTCGTGCCGTGCTTTCCAGGAATTCGCGCGCACGAACGCGAGACGCTCCGACTCGCTGACGTGCCCTCGCGCTAAGGCGGATTCAACGGCTTCGCCGTACTTGCCGTCGGCGACGAGAATGACCCGCTCGTCGACACCGCGCACGGGCGGCAAGTCGGTGGCCACGACAGGTGCGCCGGCCGCCAAGTATTCGTAGAGCTTGAGCGGCGACATCGCCTCCGTCAAAACGGTGTCGAGGTGCGGCAGCAGGCACACATCCGCCGACAACAAGGCTCCAACGAGTTGCCGCTGCGACAACCTGCCGACGACATGAATACCCGGCTCTCTCGCCAGGCGGGCACCGATCTCGTCGTCCGCTACCGGACCGATGACGGCGATGCTCGCGAGGCGGCGCGTACGCACGAGGTCGCACAAGGCGCCGACGTCCAGCCGATCGTCGACCGTGCCGGCGTACATGCCGCACGGCCGCGGTAATTCACGCACCGACGAAGGGGGGGGCTGCGGCGTCGTCCAGATTTCATCGTCGATGCCGTTCGGTATCACGATGCCGTTGCCGTCGCCCGCGAGCCGATCCGCGAGAACTCGCGAAACCGCGCACACCGTCACATCGCGCAGTCGCATCTCCTGTTGCGCCGCCAAGAGCGCCGCACGTAAGCGGTCGTTTCGGCCGAACGCCGTCCAGTCGTCGCGGCCGTAATACACAACCCGCGCGCACCAGTCGAGCGAAGAAAACGCGGCGACGAACGGATTAAACGTCACCATGGACGGTTCTCGAAGGCCCGCGCGTCGAGCGGCCATTCGCACGATGTCGCCGTACCGCTCGTAGCGACGCTTCAATGCGGTAGTGCTCACGGGCTCGCGTCGGCGCCAGGCGAGCGGCCGAACGTGCGTCAACAAGGCGGACGACGGAAACCCCGCTCGCCTGCCTTGCGCTCGTCTCACGACGTCGATCGGCCGGCTTCGCCACGGATCGGCCACCAGCAGGCGTTCGACGCGATCGCTACGGACGAGCGACTTGTACAACTGGTCGGGCGGTCGGCAGAACTCGCGCACCCGCGCGTCACGCCACGTATCCCACGGCGAGAAGGTCAAAATGACGTCGCCCATCGCGTCAGCTCGCCGCCTTGACGGCGTCGACGGCTCCCACGGCCGCACCGCCAGTAGCTAAGGCGCCGCGCGTCCGCGCGGCCGGGGCGAACGTATCGCCGAGCCACTGCTTCGAATCGGGCAGAACGATCGGCTTGACCGGCGTGAGGTTCGGCGGCGACGAGTCTGGCGAGACGAACTTCAACTGGCCGCGTTGATTGCTGGCAGACAGTGTGTCGCATTTGGTGTCGGCGATGAGATTGCCCTCGATCGTGCCGCTACACGTGCCCAAGCTCTGGAAATAGTTCGCGGCGAGCGTGAGGTCAGGGACGTCGAATACCGCGCCGCCGTCGATGACTGTGTTGTGCACGAACACCACCTTCGGCGCCTTGATGTGAATCGCGTTGTAGCCGTCGCAGTCTGATGTGCGACTCGGGCAAAGCTGAATCTGCGTGCGCTCGACGTCGATCGTGCCGCCGACCGTTCCTGTCGCGCCCGAGCCGACGATAATGCCCTGGTCGGCGCAATGAAAGAGAGTGTCGTAACGAATGACGATGTCGCTACCGCCCAAAATTTGAATGCAGTCGACGTGGGTGCGCTTCGGCCCGCGATGCGTCGGACCGACGACGGTGTGTTCAATTCGTACACCCGAAGGATTCTTTCCGTCGTACGCCTTGATCTGGATCCCGTCGGCGTCGACCGCCGGCGTGATTCTGCTTCCCTCGATGAACGAGTTCGACGCGCCGATAAAGACTGAGCCGCCGTCGGTCGTGATGTCGTCGAGACCGCTGCCCGTGGCTGTCGAGGTCAGTCGCACGGGGCCGGTGACGGTGACCCGATGGACGACGACGTTCGGCGCTTCGATGGCGAGCGACGGCATGGTCACATTCGCGCCACGCGCGGCACGCACCGTCACAGGTGTCTCGGCACCAGCCGTGTTTTCGGGGACGCTGATCGTCTGACCCGGATAATCACCGGCGGCCAACTCGACGACGGCGTTGACCGTGTGCCGGGCCCTCGCTTGGGTCACCGCCGCGTTGATCGAACCACAGGGCGAGGTCACGCAGTTGCCCCTCCCGTGTGGTTCGACGAAGTAGCCAGCGGCAAGTGGCGGAGGGGTAACAAGTATCTTCCCCGGAAGCAAAGGTTGCTTATGCCCCGACGTAAGAATCGCGGCGGATATCGACGAGCCGAACACGATCACTGCCGCGATCAAAACGAAGAGCTTCATTCCGCCGCCGCGCGCCACAGGGTCGGGCACGAAATGATCACGGGCAGGGGCCGAGCCCGATGGAGATCCTCTCGCCATGCGGCATCCTTCACGTTCGCGGGCAGTTGCCAGTTCTCGTGCGGTTGAGCCGATCGGACGCGATCTCGCTTCCCGACGACGCCCGACTTTCGAACTACTACCCCGGCGATCAATCACTTAGGCGGACTATGCCTCCTGAACTGATCACCTTTTTTGGCATAGCCCAGGGCGCTATTCGATCTCGCCGGAGCGCCGTTCCTCGCCAAGTTCGCCAAATGATCGATCGGATTTCCAGCGAGTTCATGACCCGAGACAACTAGCACTTCTGGGCGAACTTTCGTTACTACGAAGGGCCGAACGCGTTCCGCCGTCAAGCTGCCCGCGCGCGCTGTCGAAAGCGATTACGAAAACACGCCGGAAACTATCGATCGCGATGCCGGCGAACGATCAAAGTCCACGACAGCAAGGGAAGTTCGTGAAATCACAACGATTCAGCCGTGCGCGGTCGTATCTGGCCGACGGTCGCGCACTGCCTGCTCGCATCGTCACCGGCCGGCGCACGCGCATCGCGGGCGCGATCATCGCTTGCGGAACGATCGCAGGCACGTTCGCGGCCGTCGTGCCGGCGTCGGCAACCACGACGACGACGCTCAAGGTCAGCGCATCAGCCGACCGACAGGACGCCAACGTGTTAGCGGGCCAGGGACTTGCGGGGGCGCGATACGTATTCGTCGACGCACCGAGCTCGGCAAAAGTGCGGACGGTCGACTTCTACCTCGACGGCACCCAAGTGAGCCACGAAAAGAGCGCCCCTTACGACATGTACGGCGGGACGACGAGCGCCGCCAACCCGCTCGATCTTTCTAGGATCGCATGGGGCAAACACACGATCAAAGCCACCGTGAAGACGGCCTATAAGACCGAATATCTCAGCGGCACACTCGTGAACAACACGGGTGCGCCGAGCCTCGTGGTCAGTGCGGACGCTGATCGTTCCGGCGCTACGACGCTCGACGGGCAAACGCTAAGCGGCTTGTCGTACGTCTCAGTCACCACCTCCACGGGCGTGAGCAGCGTCGACTTTTACCTCGACGGCACCCAGGTCAGCCACGAAAAGACCGCGCCCTACGACATGTACGGCGGCACGTCGGACGCGGCGAACCCGCTCGACGTCACGAAGCTCGTCGACGGCACCCACACGGTGGCCGCGAACGTGAACACCAGCGGCGGCACGCTAAAGCTCAGCGGCACGTTCATGGCGAACTCGACGACCACGGCAGTATCGACGCAACCCGCGCCGACACCCACAGCGTCACAGTCCCCCACAGCGTCAGCGTCCCCCACAGCGTCACCGTCCCCGTCGTCGCCGAGCGGCTCGACTTCGCCGGACGGCGCCGGCACCGCGTTCGATCCACTGAGTTTCGACTGGTCGAGCGTCGGTGGCCCGGCAGGTAGCACCGGCGGCAACGTGACGCTGTCTACCGACGGCGCCAGCATCTCCGAGTGCAACGTCGGATCTGTGCACGCCGACGCGAATAACGTCTCGGTGAGCACGTGCACGGTGAATGGCGGCGTCTTCGGCGCGGGCTCCTACACGGTGAGCCATAACTTCATCACCTCGGATTCCGATGGAATGGACCCGACCGGCCCCGGCTACAAGGTGATCGAGTACAACAAGATCTGGCGCGATGGCACCCGAGTCGGCACCAAGCACGAAGACGGCATTCAGTTCTGGCAAGGCGGAAACGCACTGGTCAGACGCAACTGGATCAGCGGATGGCAGACGTCGGCGATGATGGTGAAAGCCGACCTTGGCACCATCTCTCATCTCACGATCGACTCGAATTATTTGAACAACCCGACTGGCTACTACCAGTTGTACTTGTGTCATGCGTCACACGACTTGCAGTACATCACTGTGACGAACAACGCGTTCGGCAAGGCCAGTTTCACCACTTCGACGTGCGGAGACCACCTCACGTTCGTGCACACCGAAGAGCAACGGCAAACCGCGATCGCGGCCGGCAACAAGGCCGCCGCCTCGTGGATCGTCTGGAACAACAACTACCTCGCCACCACCGGCGCGGTGGTCGCCCCACCTGGAGGATGGGCAGAATAGAGCATGGCGGAGATCGGCGTGGTTCTCTCGGGAGAATCGCGCCGATCTCGTTTTTCCGATCTTGCGATGCATTCGCAAAATGTCACGCGCGGTAATCAATTTCGATCACCACTTTTCGCGACGCGAGCTTGAATTCACACCGTTACTTGCTCGTGATCTTTCAATTCGTTATTGTTCCGGACGCCGGACGCAAAGAGCCGGCACACCGCCGGCCAACGCCGAGTCCTGCTCAGGTTGGTGGTGCATCCGTGCAAGAAACGAATGAGCAGGAGCGGGGGACCCAGAAATGGGGCCGGCG
Source organism: Actinomycetales bacterium (assembly GCA_040255675.1). Taxonomy (GTDB): domain Bacteria; phylum Actinomycetota; class Actinomycetes; order Acidothermales; family Acidothermaceae; genus JBDZVM01. The sequence goes on from JBDZVM010000015.1 coordinate 15,376, forward strand.
CGCGGTCTTTTCGCAAACCGGTTCCTCGGGGTGAAGCCAGCACGCATGGCCGGGCCCACCGAGCCCGAACCCGACAGCTAACTCCGCAGGCGTCTCGGGAATGGATTTCTCGTGGCTGCTGCGCGATTTCGCGCGGCGAGGCGACCACGCGGTCTGCTCGCGCGCCTAAATTCCGCTTCTTCCCTAACGCCTCCACGCACGAACTCGAAATACGCGGGTGCATCCAGGGGCGTTGCCGTGGATTACGCCATTGTTTCTTTGCCGGAGGTGACCATTTATGACTAACCGTTTCAGGCTTAAAGAGCCTTACCAGCCACTCCACCGAGGGCCACGTCCAAGCCTCATTCCGGGGCACTTGCCCGTAGCGGGATCGCTAGCCGTACTCGTCGTAGCGGGCGGGTCTTTGGTGGCATCCTGCTCGACGGAGTCGCAAGCCGCGGCGGCACACTCTGCCTCCCCTGCCGCCGCTTCCACCAGCGCCGCAAGCCCGACGTCGGCCGCCGCGACACCGGCACCGAGTTCCGCAAAACTCACCGCCGCCGACCTCAACCGTGTCAAGCGAGTGGTGTGGACGCTCGACGGGCGCGTGTTGGCGATTCAGGACAAAGGGTCACACCTGCGCAGCCTTGGTGACGTGCAGCAGTTTTTGCGTGGTGACCACACGCTTACGGCGCACATTGTGCTGGATAACGGCCGCACCGTTACGGTCGATGCTCCTCTCGGATCAATTTTTCCCGACTTGCGGGAAAAGCCAACAGGCTCGACTTCGTCGGCGTCGGGTGCCACGACGCCGACGAATGACAAGCCCGCGACAACTGCCGGTTCATCGACGAACGACAGTTCGACGAAGGCACAGCGGCTCGGCTCGCCGGCACAAACCGACCCGCCGACGCAGCGCCAGCCGGTTGTGAAGGCGCAGCCGGTTGTGAAGGCGCAGCCGGCAATCAAGACGCCCGCCAAGGCACCGGCGAAGACCCCGGCCGCGACCAAGCCGGCACCGACGCCGACGCGGTCGAAGGCGCCGACACCGATACCCACGCCGACGCCGACGCCGACGCCCACGGCAACACCCACGCCGACGCCGACGCCCACGGCAACACCGACACCGACGCCGACCCCGACCCCCACACCCACGCAGGCCCCGTCTAGCGGGAGCTTCAACCCGATGACGTTCGACT
>JBDZVM010000015.1:16653-22085 GCA_040255675.1 Actinomycetales bacterium
CCCACACCCACGCAGGCCCCGTCTAGCGGGAGCTTCAACCCGATGACGTTCGACTGGTCGAAGGTCGGCGGGCCCGCGCAAAGCACGGGTGGTGACGTCAAGTTCACGACGGACGGCAGCAGGATTTCGAACTGCAACGTCGGCGAGGTGCGGGCGGAGAGCGAGAACAACGCGGTCACGCAGTGCACAATCAAGAGTGGCGTTTACGGCGCGGGCTCATACACCATCGACCGCAGTTTCATCACCTCCGATGGTGACGGAATCAACCCGACCGGGCCTGGTCAAAAAGTCATCAAGAACACCAAGATTTGGCGTGATGGCACGCGGGTCGGAACGAAACACCAAGATGGCATTCAGTTCTGGAAGGGCGGTAACACGCTTATTAGCCAGAACTGGATTAGCGGCTGGCAAACGTCAGCCATCATGGTGAAGGCCGACCTCGGGCCGATTTCGAATGTGACCATCGACTCGAACTACCTGAACAACCCGACCGGATACTTCCAGCTCTACCTGTGCCCCGCGGGCAACAGCTTGAAGAACATCACGGTCACCAATAACGCGTTCGGCAAGTCGAGCTTTACCGCCTCGACCTGCGGTGCGAACCTCACGTTCGTGCACACGGAAAAGCAGCGTCAAGACGCCATCAAGGCGGGCAACAAGAGCGCCGCCTCATGGATCGTGTGGAACGGCAACCACATCGCGGGCACCGACAAGGTGGTCGCGCCTCCAGGGGGCTGGGACAAGTAGCCAGCTCGCTGATACATGGTGGGCGATCCTCTCGAGGGTCGCCCACCATGCTTTGCTGGGCTGGCTTTGCTGGGCTGGCTTTGCTGGGCTGGCTTTGCTGGCCTGGCATTAGGGCACGCTTCGTGACGCGTTAGCGCCGTCCCCCATTGTGGAATCTCGGGGCTGCTAAATACGCGGGAGAAGTGTCATCGGACGCCCGTTTCGGCCTCTGACGTCTGGATAGAACCAGAAAAAGGAGGTGACACGGCCTTGGACGACGGTGCCCCGAAGGCTGCCCGCAAGACGGAGAGGGCGGAGAAAACGGCCGAGATCAGGTCTACTGGCACCGCGTATCCGAACGCCGCCACAAGCCTTGCTCGTGAGCGCCAAGACACCGCGCCGGTCGTTTCGGTCGTCATCCCGGCGCTCGACCATCGCGACGGGCTCGCGCAGTGCCTCGAGGCGCTCGCGAGGCAGTCACTGCACGCTGACGAATTTGAAATCGTCGTCATCGACAACGGCCCCGCTGAGGGCGCCGTCGTCCGGATCAGCGAAATCGAAAAGGCACTCGTGGGTTTTCCGAACGCCGTGGTGGTACGAGAAGCCGTCGAAGGCTCATATGCGGCACGCAATCTCGGCGTCCGTGTCGCGACGTCGGAGATTCTGGCCTTCACGGACGCCGATTGCCTCCCCCAGACGGACTGGCTACGCGCTGGTGTCGAGTTCCTTCGCAGTCATCGCGAGGTCGAGGCGGCCGCGGGAGGCGTCGAAATCGTCACGCGAAGCGCACGCCACCGCAGTGGCGTCGAGTTGTACGAGGTGCGGCACGGCTTTCCGCAGGAGAAATACGTCGGCGCGGAGAGTTTCGGCGCGACAGCAAATTTGTTCGTCCGCCGGTCGGCCTTCGAGGCGATCGGCCTCTTCGACGCGAGCTTGCGGTCGGGTGGCGATCGTGAATGGGGGGGCCGACTGCGCAAGCACGGCCTCGCCATAAGCTTCGCGCCCGACTCGGTAGTTCGTCATCCCGCGCGCACCTGTTTGCGCGAGCTCTCCGAGAAAATCAGCCGGACGACGGGCGGTGACGCGATATTGCGGCGGCGCGACGGATGGTCGCTCTTGACCTGGCTGCGCTATTGCTGCGTGCCGCTTCGGCCACCGCTGCGAACCATCTGGCGAGCCCGCCTCGATCCACGCATCTACTCTTCTGGTGAAGTGCTTCGTTACGGGCTGGCGTTTACCGTCGCGCGCTTGCTGACGGCGGGGTATCGCGTGCGGCGACTCTCCGCCTGGCGGCAACCGCTCTAGTAGGCGCCTGACCTGCGCAATACGGCAGATGCCGTCTGCCACAAAATGACGAAGTCGTAGAGCAGCGACCAGTTCTCGACGTATCGAAGGTCGAGCCTGACCGAATCCTCCCAACTCAAGTCCGCACGACCGCTCACTTGCCACAATCCCGTGATACCGGGCTTGACGAGAAGGCGACGCTTCGCGTCGTCCGGATACAACGCGACTTCCGAAGGCAACGGCGGGCGAGGGCCGACGAGTGACATGTCGCCCTTCAACACGTTGAAGAGTTGCGGGATCTCGTCGAGCGACCAGCGTCGCAAATACTTTCCGACTTTCGTGACGCGGGGGTCGTTGCGAATCTTGAAGAGCACGCCGTCGTGCTCGTTGAGTTCTTTCAACGCGGCCAATCGAGCTTCGGCGTCGACATGCATCGAGCGAAACTTCAGCATCGTAAACGGCGCACCGCCAGCGCCGACCCGAATCTGCTTGAAGAAAGCGGGCCCAGGCGAGGTGACGCGCACCGCAAGAGCGATCACGGCTAACAACGGCGCGCTTACCAGCAATACAACGGCAGCGACGACACGATCGAAGAAGGCCTTCATCATGCGGCGAACGCCAGAAAATTCGGGCTTTTCTACGTGCAGTAACGGGAGCCCCGCGACCGGCCTGATGTGCAAGCGCGGACCAGCGACCTCGATCAGCGCCGGCGCGACGACGACGTCGACGTCGACGTTTTCGAGTTGCCAGCAGACCTGGCGCAGTTCGGGGCCACCGAACTCGATGCAGGTCGTCACCGCGAGCACGTCGACCCCCATGCGGGTGACCGTCGTGGCGACGTCACGCAAATCACCGACGACGGGAACCCCCGCGTCGGCGATGAGGCGCGAACCTCGACCGCCCGGCAAGCAAGCGCCGACGACCTTCAATCCGCTCGCCGGATAACGCCGCAACTCGGCGACCAAGTCGAGCACCGACCACTCGTGACCGGCGACCAGCACGTTTTGCAAGCAGCGGCCCTTGGCACGCAACCGGCGCAGGTGACGGCGCGCCAATAGCCGCCCGACCATGGCGATCAACACGCACAGGGGTAGTGCGATGACGACGTACCCGCGAGCGAATTCGGCCTTCAAGGTGTACGACGCAATCGAAACAACGGCAATCATGCCGATGCCGGCGTTCAAGACACGCCTATATTCTTCGGCGCTGGAGGCGAGAAACCGCGACTCGTACGAACGGCTCAACGCGACGCCCGTCAACCAAAGGAGCGGCAAGACAGCGACGCCCCAAAAGTATTGGGCGTTATGACCAACCGGTGACCAGCCGAATCTCAGCACGTAAGCGCACAGCGCCCCGATCACGGCAGCACACACGTCGATCGCGAGAACCGCGCGGCGGTAGCCACGAACATAATGATCGGTCCGGCGCCCTTTCGCTTCCACCGGCACAAAGGGCTGCAATGCAGCGGCGATCACCGGCTGCGACATCGGTGAATCGAGCCGGCGACGTCGATCCAGTACGTCGTCCTTTCGTCGCGGCGCTTTCCGCCGTTCGACGTAAGGCCACGTCTCCCCCGAAGCGACCAGGTTGACAACACGGTCGCGATAAAGACTCTGGTCCGCGCCCGGCGGACCAGGAATCAGGTCGGTCATCGTCCCCCCAGCCAAAACAACGACAAGCCGCCGGTGGCCGGCGACTTATTGCCCCCACCCATCGGGCTTCGCGCGTAACCGGTTGTGCACTGGCCGCGCGCACCCGCGTGTTCGCGGGCATGCCCGCTCGTCATGGCGAAAAACCTGGAGAAACCGATGAATTTCGTAGTATCTGGTGATTACTTAGACATGCCCGGATCAACCGGCATGGTAAGTGTTTTGTGTCGTCGCTAGGCCGCTCGTGACCAAGCTTTCGACGACGTCGGCGGCGCGCTCGAGATAAACGCCGAGCTCTTTGCGTTCGACCGCCGAAAAATCGCGAAGCACGAAATCAGCGGGATCCATCCGGCCCGGCGGACGGCCGATGCCGAACCTTACCCGCAAGTAACCGGGGCCGCCGAGGGCCTTGGTCACGGAACGCAGACCGTTGTGGCCGCCGTCACCGCCACCCTGCTTGACCCGAAGGACACCGAAATCGATGTCGAGTTCGTCGTGCACCACGACGATCTGGTCGACCGGGACTGAGAAAAAGTCGCGCAAGGCAGAAACCGGCCCGCCCGACTCGTTCATGTACGAGCGGGGCTTGGCGAGCACGGCGCGAACGCCCGCGACGCGCCCCTCGACGACGTCCGCCCTCGTCTTGTGCGTCTTGAATCGAGCCGACTCGCGGCCGGCAAGCACATCGAGCACCATGCAGCCCGCATTGTGCCGGTTCTCGGCGTACGTCTGACCGGGATTGCCCAGACCGACGACCAGCCACGGGCTGGCGACCGGTGACATGGCGCGAGGCAGACCCGACGACCGCTACTCCGCGGGGACGGGCTGCTCCGCCTCGGCGGCGGGAGCGGCCGGCGCGACGGCTGCCTCGGGCGCCTCTTCAGACGCGGCAGCCACCGTCGGCGCGGCACCGATGTGGATCACGATCGCCTCGGGATCGGTATGTAACTCGCACCCGGCCGGCAACGCGATTTGACCGGCATGAATCGACTGGCCGATCGAAGCACCCTCGATCGAGACCTCGATCTCTTGCGGGATGTGCGTCGCCTCGGCTGCCACGGAAATCGACACGAGCTGCTGGTCGAGAAAGCCGTCGGCAGCGAGATCGCCGACCACGTGCACCGGCACGTCGACGATCACCTTTTCGCCGCGGCGTACGAGCAACAGGTCGACATGCTCGAGAAAACCCGTGACGACGTCGCGCTGCACGGCTTTCGGCAACGCGAGTTCGTCACCGCTCTCGAGGCCGGCGATACGCAGCAAGACGTTCGGGGTCTTGAGCGCCAGCATGAGTTCGTGCCCGGGAAGGCTGATGTGCGTCGGCGGCGTGCCATGCCCGTAGAGGACCGCGGGCACCTTGTTGCTACGGCGCACGCGGCGGGCGGCACCTTTGCCGAACTCTGATCGCGGTTCGGCACTGATGCGGACCTCGGACACGGCGTGACTCTCCTCGATAAAACAGATCGGACAAAGCAGGTTCGGACGAGCAGGTCGGCAGATCGTTTGGTGGACTACAACACGGCCCCGACGCAAGCCAGTAGCCGAAGAGTGCAGCGGTCGGCCAGTCTATCCGCTCGCCCCACAGCCGGCGAACGGAGGTCGTGCGACCAGCAAGCTTTCAGCTTGCGGTGCTGAGCTGCAAGCCTTCACCTTGCGGTGCCAACTGCAAGCCCTCAGCTTGCGGTGCTGAGCTGCAAGCCTTCAGCTTGCGGTGCCAACTGCAAGCCTTCAGCTTGCGCCGTTGAACAGGCTGGTGACCGAACCATCCTCGAA
>JBDZVM010000015.1:22185-89253 GCA_040255675.1 Actinomycetales bacterium
CTGCAAGCCTTCAGCTTGCGCCGTTGAACAGGCTGGTGACCGAACCATCCTCGAACACCTCGTTGATGGCGCGAGCGATGAGCGGCGCGATGGTGAGCACCGTCAACTTGTCGAAGCGGCGGTCTTGCGGAACCGGCAACGTATTGGTGACCACGACCTCGCTGATCGGCGAATTCTTCAGCCGGTCGACCGCCGGACCCGACAAGACGGCATGGGTGGCCGCGACCACCACTTCGGCGGCACCGTTCTCGAACAAGGCGTCCGCCGCCTTGGTGATCGTGCCAGCGGTGTCGATCATGTCGTCGACCAGGATGCAGATTCGACCGGCGACGTCGCCCACCACCTCGTGCACCTTCACCTCGTTGGCGACCATCGGATCGCGCCGCTTGTGAATGATCGCGAGCGGCGTGTTCAGGCGGTCGGTCCAGCGCTCGGCGACCCGCACGCGACCGGCGTCCGGTGAGACAACCGTCACTCGCGACACGTCGAGCTTCGTTTCCAGGTACCCGGCCAGCAGCGGCAGCGCGAAGAGGTGGTCGACCGGACCGTCGAAGAACCCCTGAATCTGCGAGGTGTGCAAGTCGACACACATCAACCGATTCGCGCCGGCCGTCTTGTACAGGTCGGCGAGCAGCCGCGCGGAAATCGGCTCGCGGCCGCGGTGTTTCTTGTCTTGGCGCGCGTATCCGTAGAACGGAATGACGACGGTGATGCGCTTGGCCGACGCGCGCTTGAGCGCGTCGACCATGATGAGCTGCTCCATGATCCACTTATTGATCGGCGACGTGTGGCTTTGGATCACGAAGGCATCGCTGCCGCGCACCGATTCCTCGAAGCGCACGAAGATCTCACCGTTGGCGAACTCGTAGGCAGACGTCGGAGTCGGCTCGATGCCCAAGCACTGCGCAACCTCGTCGGCAAGTTCGGGAAAGGCTCGACCCGAGAAAAGCATCAGGGTCTTCTGGCCTTGCCGCTTGATCGCGCTCATGGGGTAGTCGAGCCTCCAGATTCGTCGACGGGGGGAGAGTTTCTATTGTCGCGGTCCGCTTCAGACGGCCGCGAGCCGGATCGAGTCGCCTCGGCTGCGCGTGCCGCTGGACTACCCGGACGACGCTTCTCCACCCAGCCCTCGACGTTGCGTTGCCGACCTCTGGCAACCGCCAACGCACCGGGCGGAACGTCGTCGACGACGACAGAACCCGCTGCCGTGTAAGCACCATCACCGATGGTGACCGGCGCGACGATCATCGTGTCGCTGCCGATTCGCACGTCGTCGCCGACCTCGGAATGGTGCTTCTCGACGCCGTCGTAATTCACGAAAACCGTGGCCGCCCCGACGTTCGTGCGCTCACCGATCGTGGCGTCGCCCACATACGACAGGTGCGGCACCTTGGAATCCTCGCCAACCACCGCGTTTTTCATCTCGACGAATCCGCCGGCCTTCGCCTTGCGCATGAGCGCCGTGCCGGGCCGCAAGTAGGTGTACGGACCGACTTGCGCCTGCGGCCCGATCCGCGCGCCCTCGCAGGTGGCATCGCGAACGAGCGCGTACTCGCCGACCACGGTGTCGGTGAGCGAACAGTTCGGCCCCACACGAGCACCCGTCGCTATCCGGGTGGCTCCGAACAGCAGGGTGTTCGGCAAGATCACGGCGTCGGGCTCGATCTCGACGCCGACGTCGACCCACGTGGTCGCGGGATCGATCACCGTGACACCTGACCGCATGATCGCGGTGACCAGACGGTCGCGCAGCATCGCGTCGGCGGCCGCCAGCTGCACGCGGTCGTTCACGCCGGCGACCTCGCGCCAGTCGTCGATCAGTGCGGCGGCAACTCGCTCGCCGTCCTTGACGAAGATGCGGACGACGTCGGGCAGGTACCGCTCGGCTTGCGCGTTGTCGGCACCGACCAGATTCAACGCCGAGCGCACCTTCGCGCCGTCGAACGCGTACACGCCCGAGTTGATTTCGGTGATCTCGCGTTCGGCGTCGCTCGCGTCGACGTGCTCGACGATCGCCCGCACCCGGCCGGAACGGTCGCGCACGACCCGGCCGTAGCCCGTCGGATCGGGCACGTTCGCGGTGAGCACCACGCACGCCGCGCCGGTCTCCGCGCGATGCCGCGCCAACGCGCGCACCGAAGCGGCCGACAACAACGGCGTGTCACCAGGCACGACGATCACCGTGCCGTCGATCGGGCCGGCTTCGTCGAGGGCGGCAAGCGCAAGCTGGACGGCGTGCCCGGTGCCGTCTTGGCTCGGTTGGAAGACCGCGAGCGCGTCGGGATCGGCGTCGGCCAGGTGCCGCTCGACCGCCGTCCGGCCCGCTCCCGTGACCACCGCCACCCGAGCCGGCGCGGCGCCGCGAACGGCGGCCAGCACGTGGCCGAGCATGCTGCGGCCGCGGATTTCGTGCAGCACCTTCGGCGTCGCCGACTTCATGCGGGTGCCCTCACCCGCCGCCAGCACGATCGCGGCGGCGACGGGCGCGTTCATGGTGGCATCGCTACCGGACACCTGCACCCTCCGCCCCACGCGCCGCGCGTTCGCTCCCGGGGAAGGATTCGAACCTCCATTGACGGGACCAAAACCCGCTGTCCTGCCATTAGACGACCCGGGATCGCCGCTCGCATGCGAATCGCTCGCCGCCTAAGAGTACGCAAGGTTGGTCACCAGCCGCGCCGCCACCGCCCCCTTTCGCGCCAGGCGGTCTCGAATCGCCCATCGGGCGTGTGCTTCGGAAGGCGGGCAGCACGCCTGAGCCCGACGCCGGCCAGCAGCAGAAACTCGCCGAGACGCGCCCGGTTCGGCGTCCAATGCTGGTGAAGGAACGTGACCAGCGACGTGAGTTTCAACACTTCTTTGGTACCGGACGACGACGACGCGCCGCCCGCGTGCCGCACTGACGCACTCGGCACGTACATCGGACGACGTCCCGTTCGCGCCACGCGCACGCTGAGGTCAAGGTCTTCGCCATACATGAAATACCGCTCGTCGAAACCGCCCACCTCTTGCCAGGCATTGTTCTCGATCAGCAAGAACGTGCCGGGCAGCGCGTCGACCGTCTGAGCACTCGCCGCGTTGGCTGCCCGGCGGGGCGCGCTGCGATGACCGAGGCGGCGGGCGATCGTCGCGGCGCCGGTCGCGTAGGCGACCAGTTGCGTCATGGTCGGGACGACGGCGACGGAGTCCTCGTTGGTGCCCCGATACATGTCCACGAACCGGCCGCCGTAAAGACCGTGACCTGGTTCGTTGCGAGCCCGCTCGACCAACGTGCTCACCGAACCAGGGTCGATTCGCGCGTCGGGATTCACCAGCAGCAACCACCGCGACACCGAACCCTCGGCGGCCCGGTTGACCGCCTTCGCGAAGCCGAGGTTGGCCGGCATCGCCTCCAGCCGCACCTCGGGATATTCGGCTTTTACCACCTCGACCGTGCCGTCGGACGACGCGTTGTCGACCACGACGACGTCCGAACCGGGATAAGCCTTCAGTTGGGTGAGGAGGTCGCCAATAAGCGGAAGCACAAACTCACGCGTGTTGTATGAGACGACGATCGCGGTGATCGTCGGCGTGGTCGGCGCCGTCGCCGGCGTGGTAGTCGGCGTGGTCGCCGTGCTGTCAGACCGATCAGGAGACACCCGCGTCGGCTTCCTGCTCGATCGGCCGGTCGGCGCCGTCGTGCGCCCCCGGGCGCCAGCCGACGACCTTCGCCGGCACTCCGGCCGCGATGCAGTTCGGCGGCAACGACTTGGTGACGACCGATCCGGCGCCGACCACCGCGCCGTCGCCGATCACCACGCCCGGCAGCACCGTCACGCGCACGCCGAGCCACGCGCCGGCGCCGATCACGACGTCCGCCTCGACCTTGTCTTGGTACATCACGGGTTTTCCGGCAACGACGCCGTAATTGCTGGCCGTGACGAACACCTCGGGGCCGAGCAAGGCGTTGTCGCCAAGGGTGATTCGGCCGGTCGAGTCGCCGGCCCAAAGGCACGATCGCTCACCAACGTGTACTTCTCGGCCCAGCGTGATCCGCTGGCCGTTTCGCATACTGACGGACGGCGACATGCGAAGGCCCGGACCGGCTTGTATTCGTCGACGCTGCTCGACGTGGGCGTACCCGTAAAAGTTGAGCAGCCGGATCGCGTGGCCCCACGTCGCCGGGCGCACCAGACGGATCACGGCGGCCTGGAGTCGACTCATGGCGTGCCTCCGATCATCGAACGGGTCGCGGCGCGCTGGCGCGTCTCGGCCGCCGCTCCGGCGGATTCGGACCTTGTGCTCGCGTCGGTCGACCAGCGGCCAGCGCTCCCGGTCGCCCGCCGCCACCAGGCGAGCGCACGCGCCGCGACCGTTACCGCGACGAAAACCGCCGCCGAGATGGGAGACACGCGGCGGTTCATGACGGCCCCTAGCAAGTCCGCCGCCGGGTTTTCGTCGTCCGCCGTGCTGGTTCTCGGCTTCAGCCTGTCTAGCTCGCGGTTGCCGTTGACGATTCGAGCCCGCCGCCGCACGAGTGCCGCGACCGAGCGCGCGGCGAAAGACCGAAACGGTACGTCACACACGACTCGCTCTTCTTTGTCGAAAGAGCGCGCGACATAGCCGTCGTCGTTGATGACGTCGGGAAAAGCGCCGACCCTTTCGAGCCCGGCGGCATTGAGGGCGAAGACGCCAGAGCCGGCGTCCTGCCTTGCGATGTAACCGGACGCAAGCCACGCCCGGTAGTACTGCCGCACCAGCCACGACGACGCCGACACGTCGACGTCGATACGAGCAAGCGCGAGCCGCGGCTCGTTGCCTCGCACCGAAGCGGCGACGCGGCGCGCGGCGTCGGAGGTGAGGATCACATCAGCGTCGAGATAAAGCCGCGGCACATGTTGCCTGCCCGCCGCCACCAAGAACTCGTCCGCCGCGCGCAAAGCTCCGCTTTTCGACGCGACTGGCAAGTCGAGGACGTCGACGTGGTGACCGAGTGCCGCACCGACCTCGGTGGCGATTTCGACCGTCGCGTCGACACTGCCGTTGCTCACTACGAGGACGTCGAATTCGTCGAGCCCAGCGCCCGCGAGAAGCGCCGACAGACAACGGCCGAGCACCGTCGCCTCGTTATGCGCCGGAATGACCACGACCGCCGACGCACTAGCGGCAGCACTTTCGCTCAGCACAGCGCACCTTCCCACCCCGGCCGGTCGCCGCCGCGCCACCGACGCCCGCGCTGCCCACGCCCGGTGCCGACGCGGTGGCCGACACGGAAGAGCGATGCAACCGTCACGGTACCGACAAGTACGCGGTAGAAGCTGCCCTGGTTGAGCGGCCCCCAACCATCGAGTTACGGTGGCGTTGGCGGGCGAAACGACCGGCCGACAACAACACCCGAACTGACCGCAATACCGAACCGCGATAACCGAACAGTCGCGACCGCATCTGGAGCCGCCATGACCCCACCGCCCGGGCACGTTACGTTGGAGGCTCCCACGACCTCGACTTCGGTTGTCGATGCTGATGCCGATCTCGCTATCGACGTCGATGTCGCGGCCGATGGCGAGCGGCAATTCAACGGAACCGACGCGGCGACCACGCGCGACGCACGACGCGTTGCTTTGGGCGGTGACCGAAAATCGGCCTGGGAACAGTTCGCGCTCGGCGTCTTCGTCGTCGTCCCGTTCCTCGCGCTGGTGGCCGCCATTCCTGTCATGTGGGGATGGGGTCTCGGCTGGCACGACATTGTCATCGCGGCTGTCATGTACGCGATTTCGGGACACGGCATCACCATCGGTTATCACCGCATGCTCACGCATAAGGCGTTCAAGGCGCCGTCGTGGCTGCGAATGACACTCACCTTCGCGGGAGGCATGGCGATCGAAGGCCCAGCTATTCGCTGGGTCGCCGACCATCGCAGACACCACGCCTTCAGCGACCGAGAGGGCGACCCCCACTCGCCTTGGCGATTCGGCAGCTCCATTGGCGCATTGACAAAGGGTCTGCTCTACGCGCACGTCGGATGGATCTTCGAGCCTGAGCAGACCGACGCCCGTCGGTACGCGCCCGACCTCATCGCCGACCGAAACGTCGTCAAGATGTCGAAGCTGTTTTGGTTACAGGTCGTCATTTCACTCGGGCTGCCGCCACTCGTCGGCGGCTTGTGGAGCATGTCGTTCGCCGGCGCTCTTACCGCCTTCTTCTGGGGCTCGCTCGTGCGCGTCGCATTGCTGCACCACGTCACGTGGTCGATCAACTCGATTTGTCACGCGGCTGGTGCGCGGCCCTTCCGAAGCCGCGACAAGTCGGGCAACGTGTGGTGGCTCGCGGTGTTCTCGATGGGCGAGTCGTGGCACAACCTGCACCACGCCGATCCGACGTCCGCGCGCCACGGCGTGCTGCGCGGCCAACTCGATTCGAGCGGCCGCATCATCTGGTTCTTCGAGAAATTCGGCTGGGTGCACGACGTGCGCTGGCCGTCGGCCGAACGCATCAAGGCGCGACTCAACCGCGAACGAGAAAAGTCCGCTACCACCGCGAGTTGACCGCTACCACTTCTTCGCGACCCGCGTCTCTCGACATTATGGCAAGCATCGGTAGACTCTTGTTATGCGGGGAAAAGGCGATCGGGGCATGGTGCGCCAAAAATCTACTTCACCAAGCGCTCGCGAAGAAATATCGCTCAGCGACTCGGTGTTGCGCTTGGCAAAGCTTCTCGAAATTCGCCGCCGCGATGTTCTTGCCAAGCATGACCTCGAACCGTGGGAATACGACGTGCTGTCCGCACTACGCACAGCTGAAACAAGCAACGGTGTCTCCCCCAGCGAGCTGATGGCCACGCTGCGGATTGCCTCAGGCACAGTGACCAATCGCGTCGACCGACTTGTTTCGCGCGGCTATGTCGCCCGAAAGCCTGATCCCCGAGACGGTCGCGGAACCCTCGTCCAACTGCGTACGCCTGGCCGCAAGCGGGTCGAAAACGCCACGCGCGATCTGGCCAAAACTGAGAACGCGGCCTGGGAAGCAATACCGCCGGGACGACGAGCTCAACTCGCCGTTTGCTTGCCAGCCGCGCTCACGGCGCTGGAGCCACGCCGGTCACCGTGACGACGTCCGCTGACGACTCGCTGCCATCGCGTTCGTCGTGCGGATCCTGGTCAGGCTGCGGTTCGTCGTCCGGTTCACGACCCGGCGTCGGCACATGGAAACGCCGGATAACGAAGCGGAACACGAAGTAGTACACAAAGAAATAAGCGACGCCGACGACCAGGACGAGCAGCGGATTGTGCGTGTTCGACTTGTGGAAGTTGAGCGCGTAGTCGAGGAATCCAGCGGAAAAGCTGAAACCAATCTTGATGTTAAGGAGGCTGCAGATCATCATCGAGCAGCCGGTAAGCAACGCGTGGATCACGTAAAGTTCGGGTGCGACGAACATAAACGCGTATTCGATCGGCTCGGTGACACCGGTGAGGAACGAGGTCAACGCCGCCGAAATCATGATGCCGCCGACCACCTTGCGGCGGCTGGGCTTGGCCTCGCGCCACATCGCCAAAGCGGCACCGACCAAGCCAAACATCATGACGGGGAAAAACCCCGCCATGAAGGTGCCAGAGCCGTCGTGTCCGACGAAGTAACAGTTCAAGTCGCCGTTGGCTACGGTGGTGCCAACGTGACAGGCCGGCACGAGATACCACACCACCGAGTTCACGACGTGGTGCAAGCCCAGCGGAATCAGCAGCCGATTGACGAACCCGTACACGCCCGCGCCGATGGTGCCGTTGTGCGACATCCAATTGCCGAACGGGTGCAAGACGTTCTCGGAGATCGGCGGCCAGACGAAGGAAAAGGCAACACCTAACAGCAAGCCCGTCAAAGCCGCGAGGATCGGCACGAAGCGACGTCCGCCGAAAAAAGCGAAGTAGGCAGGCAGCCGCACCCGGTGATAACGCTGCCAAAGCACAGCCGCCATCAAACCGACGCAAATACCTCCGATGACACCAGTCGGATTGCCAATGAGAGCGGGAACCAACGTGTTCTTCGCGGGCTCACCGGCATGCGGCGCGACCGCAGTCAAGACCTGACCCTTGATGCTCGATCCGGCGAACAACTGCATGCTCGCGGCGTTGAACGTCAGATAACCAACCAAGGCCGCGAGCGCGGTCGAGCCGTCGGAACGCCTGGCAAAACCCACCGCGACGCCGAGACAGAATAGCAAAGGCAGCGATTCAAAAATCAAGCTTCCGGCGGCCTGCATGACATTCGCCACGTGCTCGAGCCAAAAGAAAGGTTCGTACTGCGCGAGCCCGTAGTGCTGGCCCGCGACGTGCGGAACGTGCCCGCCGAGCATGTCTTCCTGCCCGAACCGCAAGAGCAAAGCACCCGCAGGCAACGTCGCGATCGGAAGCATGAGACTGCGTCCGATGCGCGACAACACCGACAGCACGGGATTGGCCAGGCGCGGCCCGGCCGGCAAGCCGTCGCCGGAGCGCGCCGTCATCCGGGCCGCTCGTCATTCACGCAGCGGGCCTTCATCCGGCGTCCTCGTGCGCGTGCGGAAACCGGTGCGTCGCCTTCGGGCGGTCGAGCGGAACCCACAGCTGGTAACGATCGCTGCGATACATCGACGACGCGTACTCCACGCGCTGATGGCCGGCGTAGGAATAGCGACGCATCCACAACACCGGCACGGTCAGAGCGATCTCGAGGAGCGCGGCGTCGGCCGGATCGGGAGCTAACGCCTCGATCGTCTGCTCGCCCCAGTCGAGTTCGAGGCCGTATTGCTCCTGCAGTACCGCATAGAGCGAACCGGCGAGGCCGCGCTCGAGCAGGCCGGGCACCAGCCGCTCGGGAACATGCGTGCGCTCGACCGACATCGGGATGCCGTCGGCAAAACGCAGCCGCTCCAAGCGCACGACGTGCTCCCCGATCGAGATGTCGAGGTCGCGCGCCAGTTGCGGCGTCGCGGCAACCCGCTCGAACGCGAGCAGACGCGAACTCGCCCGCATGCCGCGGCTACGCATGTCTTCGGTGAACGACGCGAGCCTGATCTGCAGGTCGGTCTTCGGCCGGGCAACGTACGTGCCACGGCCTTGGATTCGGTATAGCCGACCTTCGACCACCAGACCGTCTATAGCCTGCCTCACCGTCATGCGAGACAGGCTGAAACGGTCGGCCAGCTCACGCTCCGACGGGATCGGGGCATCGACGTCCAGCTCGGTTTCCACCAGATCGAGGAGGATCTCCTGCAGCTGGTGATACTTCGGCACCGAGCTTCGCGGGTCGATCATCGGGTTTGAGTCCGTCATGCCACCTTTCGTCCCCTACGCGAGTGCGAGCCGGCCCGTCGATCCGGAACGTCGTCTTGTCCAGACCGGACTAGACCACTACCGTCGAGGCCTGTCAAGAAGGTGAGGCAGCGACATATGGATCCCGACAACGACCCGGCGGTCGCCGCGGCCGAAACGAAAGCGCAAGCGATCATCGAAGGCCTCGGCGGCGCCACCAACATCGTGGAGATCGAGCCCTGCATCACCCGGCTACGCACTGAAGTGCGCGACGCCTCGCTCGTCAACGAACCGGTGCTGAAGGCCGCCGGCGCGCACGGGATATCGAGGCGCGGCACCATCGTGCAAGTCATCGTTGGGCCGGAAGCCGACGTCCTGGCCCAAGACATCGAAGACCAGCTTCGATGAGCCTGATCGTGACCTCACCCGTCAGCGGAACCGTCGTCGGGCTCGAGGGCCTCGACGACCCGGTATTCGCCAGCGCGATGGTCGGCCCAGGCACCGCGGTCGACCCGGCCCGCCAGCCGGGGCACGTGTGCGCGCCCGTCGCCGGCACACTGCGCAAGCTAAAGCCCCACGCGTTTATCGTCGTCGCCCCCGACGGCCGCGCCGTCTTGGTGCATTTAGGCATCGACACGGTCGGACTCGACGGTTTCGAACTACTCGCTCAAGAGGGCGATTCGGTTCCAGCCGGAGCGCCGGTCGTCGGATGGGACCCGCGTTTTGTCGCCGCCGCCGGACACTCGCCCGTCTGCGCGGTCGTCGCACTCGACGCTGACGCCGACGAACTCGCTGGCCGGGGCCGCGGGCCGGTCGAGATCGGAGATCCGCTTTTCTCATGGAGCTGACCGACCTGTTCCCTCGACGGCAACTGCGCGGCCTCGGCGTCAGCCCCGGGAGCGCGCGCGGTCCCGTCGTCCGTATGGGTGATCCGGTACCGCTGCCGGACGACGCGCCCAGCGCGCTTACCGCGGCGCAAGAGTTGGCGCTCGCGCACTCGGCGATGCACTCAGTTGCCGCCGATCTGCGTACGCGCGCGTCGCTCGCACACGACGTTGCGGGTGATGTCTTGCGCGCACAGGCATTGATGGCCGAAGACCCCGTCATGGCCGACGACGTCGCACGCCGCCTCGAGCGCGGCGTCACGGCACCACGGGCAATCTGGGAGGCTTTCGGCGTCTTTCGCGACACGATGCTGCGCGGAGAAATGTCCTCACGAGTGGCCGACCTCGACGATGTGCGGAATCGGCTCATCGCGGCCTGCCTTGGCGTAGCGCTGCCCTCGATACCGGCGCCGGGCTACCCGTTCGTACTCACGGCGCATTCGCTGTCGCCTGCCGACACCGCGGTTTTGTGCCGAGACCACGTACTCGCGATCGTCACGGTTGACGGCGGACCCACCAGCCACACCGCGATTTTGGCCCGCGCGCTAGGAATTCCGGCGATCGTCGGGTGCGACGATGTCATGTCGCTTCCTGACGGTGTCGACGTCATGGTCGACGGCGGCCTCGGGACGGTCGAGATCACGACAGGCGCCGCGGACGGCGCCGTCGCCGTCCCGTCTGTTTCCGCGCCGCTTCCCGGTCGGACGGCGAGCAGCGTGCCTGTCGCCTTGTTGGCGAACATCGGGCGGCCCGAAGAGTTGCCGTTGGCCGTCGCGGCCGGTGCCGAAGGTGTCGGATTGTTGCGCACCGAGTTTTTGTACCTGCGGGCCAGCACGGCACCCTCAATTTTCGAGCAGGAAAACGCTTTACGATCAGTGTTTTCGATGTTCACCGGGCAGGTCGTTGTCGTCCGGATGCTCGACGCCGGCGGCGACAAACCGCTGCCCTTCCTTTCCGCTTCAGCCGAACCCAATCCCGCACTCGGGGTGCGAGGGCTTCGAGCGCTACGTGCGCACCCGCGAATACTCGACGACCAGCTCACCGCACTCGCACGGGCAGCGAAGGCCTGTCGAGCGCGCGTCGCCGTCATGGCGCCCATGGTCACCGACGCGCGCGACGCTTCGTGGTTCTCGCAGCGCGTCCGATCGTTCGCCGGCCTGCCGTCGTCCGTCGAAATCGGGATTCTGGTCGAGACACCCGCAGCCGCCCTGACCGCCGAAAGCATCGTTGCGCAAAGCGATTTCGTCAGCATAGGCACGAACGACCTCACCCAATACGTGCTGGCCGCCGATCGATCGGTGGCCGCCCTGAGCGAACTACAAGACCCGTGGCACCCGGCAGTGTTGGAATTGGTGGCCCGGGTCGCCGAAGCCGGACGTCGGGCAGGAAAGCCAGTAAGCGTCTGCGGTGAAGCTGCCGCTGACCCCTTACTGGCGCTGGTTTTCGTCGGCCTCGGCGTGTCAAGCCTGTCAATGACGTGGAGCGCGATTCCCGTCGTCCGGTCTCATCTTTCACGTTTTTCGCTCTCGCAGTGCTCAGCTCTCGCGGCAGCGGCTTTGGGTGCTCACGATGGTGCCGAGGCGAAATCGCGCGTGGCGAACGTGGCTGGCTAGTTTGGTTGGCTTAGTTGAGTCGGCTAGTGGGGTTGACAACCAGGGCACCAGAAAACGGTGCGAGCGGCAAGCTCGCCGGCGCGTATCGGCGAACGGCAAATTCTGCACGGCATGCCAGTGCGCTGGTAAACGTAGAAAGAGTCGGCGCGCGAAGGGATTCCGCGACTGCGATCGCGATGCCCCGGCACAGTGGTGACGATGCGGCCGGTACGAACGCCCGATTTCATGAGCCTCACGAGGTCGCGCCACATCGCGTGCCAGTGTTCTTCGTCGAGCTTGCTACCCGCGCGGAAAGGCGAAATGCCATGCCTAAACAGGATTTCGGCGCGATAGATATTTCCGACGCCGGCTAGCACCGACTGGTCAAGAAGCAGCGCACCGAGGGGCGTATTAACCTTGGCGATTCTTCGGTAAGCAACTTCCGGGTCGGCGTCAACACGCAAGGGGTCAGGGCCAAGCCTCGCCGTTAGCAGGTGGACGGCGGCAGGATCGAGCAACTCGCACGCGGAGGGGCCGCGCAGGTCGAGCCAGGAGTTCTCGGTCGCAAGCCGCAAACGAAGCGCACCAAACGGTGCGGGTGCCGGGATATCGCCCGTCTGAAATCGGCCATAGAGGCCGAGGTGCACATGGAGCCGATCGGAGAATCCTTCGAAACCGTAAAGGAGATGCTTGCCGCGCGCCTCGACAGACTTCACGACGTGACCATCAATGCGCGAGGCTCCAGCGGCGAACCTGCCCTGCGGACTGAAAGCGGCGACGGCCCGGCCGGTGAGCAAGCGGCCATGTTCAACCGCAAGGCGGTGGAGCGCGTGGCCTTCGGGCACGACCGTCCCTTCGTTGCCTGGTTACCCGAGGCGACCCGCTGACTTCTCGCGCGCCGCCGCCTTTCTATTGTCTCTCTCCGAAACGCGGCGTTGTGCACAGGCGGCTCGGTCGCCGTCCACAAGGCTTGTTCGCTATCGGGGAGGGGCACGCGGGCCGGGGCTAGCTTGAAGCGCATGGCGACGGCGAACGAGGTACCGGCGGAGGCGGCAGTCGTCGCGTCGACGCCACATCCGGCGACCGAAGCCGTTGCGGCGATCAACGCTGAACTCGACTACCTCGCCACTGCCGACCTATCGTCGATTGACGTCGAAGACCTCACCGAGTTGCTTGCGAACCTCGAGACCGTCTCGCGGCGCATCGACGCCACGCAGGTCGCCTTCGCCGCTCAAGCTGATGCGTCTTTGGTTGCCGAACACGAGGGTGCCACCTCACTCGGCGCCTGGCTGAAGGCAGTTGCCGACGTTCCTATCAGCGTGACGCGGGGTCGGCTAAGGCTCCATCAAGAACTTCGTTCACGACCTGTCGTGGCAGCCTCCTTCGGCGCCGGCGACATCACTATGGAGGCCGCGTCAGCAATATGCGAGTCCTTACGTTCGCTGCCTGCCGAGGTGCCACCCGCGGTGATAAGCGAACTCGAAGGTCAGCTCGTCGACATTGCCCGGGCGGCAGGCACCCGCGCGGCCATGCACCAAGCGCTTGAAATAGTCCACCGCTTCGCACCCTCGAACATGGAACAGGAGGAGGAACGGCAAGCAGGCAAGAACTGGCTTCGCTTGAGCGCCCAGCGCGATGGCACGGTGGCGTTACGGGGGTTGCTCGACAAAGAAGCCGGTGCGCTCGCGTTCGGCGTCCTCGGCCCACTTGCCGCTCCCGCGCCCGCGACCGACGGCGTCGCAGACGCCCGAGACGCGGACACACGCTACGGCGAAGCATTCGTCCAAGCGTTGCACCTCGCGTCGGGGCAACGAGCCTCTGACGGCGCTGCCGGCACACGCGGCGGACGACCCCACCTGCTCGTCACGATCTCCCTCGAAGCGCTCCTCGACAGGCTCGGCGCCGCCCCGGGTCGGCTTCTCGACACGGCAACGCCCATCTCGGCCGCGGCCACGCGCCGACTTGCCTGCGACGCGAAGATCATCCCTGTCGTACTCGGTGCCAACAGCGAGCCGCTCGACATCGGAAGAGCCAGCAACGTCGTGCCGACCGGGCTACGGCGCGCCATCGTCGTCCGTGACCAAGGTTGCGCGATGCCAGGATGCGAGCGGCCACCGGGCTGGTGCGATGTCCACCACAACGTCTACTGGTCGCACGGCGGCAATACCTCAATCGACAATTGCTGCCTTCTGTGCGAACGACATCACACGATCGTGCACACGCACAACTGGCGCATCGAAATCCGCGATGGGCTGCCGTGGTTCATCCCTCCCGCTTGGCTCGACGCCACGCAAGCACCTCGTCTGCACGAGCGATACCGGTTGCGGCCACCACCGTCTTGAACGCGACGCTCCACAGCAGTCGCGTGGAGTTCACCTGCGCCGCGCGGCGCCGGTAGGCGCCTGTTAGCTTGACAACCGGTAGCCCCCACGGCCTCGCACGGAGAACTCAATGCAACGGGTTCAGGCGACGTACCGGCGTCGACGCTGGCGCTGGCGCTACCTGCCCGAAGCCGTACCGCTTCCCTCGGGCCGTTACGACCGCCACGCTCACCTGTTTTGGCGGGTTCGCATACCGCTCTTCGTCGGCCTTGCCGTGCTCGGTTGGTTGGCGTGGCGTAGCCGCGGAGTCATCATCGGGCTTGTGGTCGCGGCGCTCGTCGAGGCATTGTTCAGTTACCGCAGGCACGTGGCCGGCAGACCGGCGCCCACCCACGTTGCCTCCGGACCCGCGCAGCGCGATGCCAATTACTGGCGGGCGTTGAAGCCGTCACCGGCCGGCTGGGAATCACCCCGTGGAGCCATCCCCATGTGGAACTGGACACCGCCGGGCGGTGGGCACCCGCGTCTGGACCGGGTACGGCCCTGGGTGCGGGCCTGGTACCACACCCCGTTCATCGATCGCTACGCGCACGCTTGGATGTGGCGCCACGGTGGCTGGGACGTCTTGCCGCCCTCGTACAACTCCGAATAGTGAATAGCTGCTCTAGAGCACCGACGGGTTGCCCTCATGAGTAATCGGCGCCATCAGCAGCGGCGAGCCACGCATCTTCGAGCCGCGAGCGCTCCTCACCCAGCGAGCGTAATTCGGCGTCCAGTTCTTGCACTTTGATGTAGTCAGTGGCGGCTTCGGCCAGCTTTACGTGCAACTCTGCTTCACGTGCCGTCAACTTCTCGAGCTGCCGTTCGATGCGGGTGATCTCCTTGCGCGCCAGACGCGCGGCGGCGGTGGCGCTGCGTGACGACTGGGCCGGCGGCTGGGTCGGCGGCTGGCCGGGCGGAACCTGCACAGACGAGGTATCAGAGCCAACCGATTCTTGCGCTCGCATCGACACATACTGATCGACGCCGCCAGGCAGCATGGAAAGGCGACCAGCGCCGGTCAACGCGACGACGGTGTCGCACACGCGCTCGACGAAATAGCGGTCGTGCGAAGCGGCGACCAGCGTGCCTGCCCAGCCGTCGAGGAGATCTTCGAGCGCAGTGAGCGTGTCGACGTCAAGGTCGTTAGTCGGCTCGTCAAGGAGCAACACGTTCGGTTCGTCCATCAGCAATCGCAGCAGTTGCAGCCTTCTTCGCTCGCCACCCGAGAGGTCGCCGACCGGCGTCCACTGCCGGTCGTTGCCGAATCCGAAACGCTCGAGCAACGCGGACGCTGTGAGCTCCCTACCGTCGGCGAGCTGAATACGTTGCCGCACCGTCTCGACCGCCTCGAGCACACGCACATGCGCGTCGAGCTCGACCACGTGCTGTGAGAGGTAACCGATCCGCACTGTCTTACCCACGTTCAACACGCCGTTGTCAATGCGCTGCTCACCGGCCAAGATGCGCAACAGCGTCGTCTTTCCGCTGCCGTTCACGCCCAAAAGCCCCACCCGGTCGCCTGGACCGAGACGCCAGGTGACCCCGCGAAGAATCGGTGTGTCGCCGAACGACAGAGATGCGTTTTCGAGGTCGAATACCGACTTTCCCAACCGTGCCGAAGAAAACCTCGCCATCTGCGCGCGATCGCGCGCCGGTGGTTCGTCCGCGATGAGCGCATTCGCTGCCTCGATGCGAAACTTCGGCTTCGACGTGCGGGCCGGTGGGCCACGGCGCAACCAGGCGAGCTCTTTGCGCACGAGGTTTCGCCGCCGCTCTTCGGCGGCTGCCGCAAGGCGTTCACGTTCGGCGCGGGTCAACACGTAAGCCGCGTAGCCACCGTCGAATTGCGCGACCGCACCTTCGGCCACCTCCCAGGTGCGCGTGCAGACAGCATCGAGAAACCAGCGGTCGTGCGTAACGGTGACCAAGCCGCCGCGGCGGGTGGCCAGATGCCGCGCCAGCCAGTCGATGGTCTCGATATCGAGATGGTTCGTCGGCTCATCAAGCATCAACAAGTCGGGATCGTCGACGAGCAGCCGCGCCAATGCCGCACGTCGTCGCTCACCACCTGAAAGGACACACACCGGCCGAGGCAGCAGTTCGTCGCTTATCAAGACGTTGACGATCTCGCGCGCCGCACGGTCGCCTGCCCACTCGTGATCCGGTCGATCACCGAGGACCGCGAAGCGGACGGTTGCCTCGCCGTCAAGGTCGTCGGTTTGAGACAAGACGCCGATGCGCAACCCGCCGGCGCGACTCACCCGACCAGAATCGATCGCCTGCTTGCCGGCAAGCACCCGCAACAGCGTGGTCTTGCCCGCACCGTTCCGGCCGACGACCCCGATTCGGTCGCCGTCATCGATACCGAGCGAAACGGCATTTAGCACCTGACGCACGCCGTACGCCAATGAGGCGGCTTCGAGGTTGACGATGTTCATGCGACAACGCGGGCGCCCGGCACCGGTCCGTGAGCTCGCCGCACCGTACGACATACGCCCGCGCCCGCCAAACGGGCCACCAGGGCAACGGCTTCTGGCTCGCCCGCGGCAAGAAACGCGCACGTCGGGCCAGAACCGGAGACGACCGCTCCGAGCGCCCTCGCGTCACGGCCGGCCTCAAGAGTGCGACGTAGCGCGGGTTTGAGGTGCAGCGCGGGCGCCTGCAGGTCATTCGACAGCAGTGGCGCGAGCCGGCGCGCGTCGCCGGCGCGAAGGGCCGCCAGGAGTTCGTCGGGCACCTCAGGCGCCGTCACGGTCGAGGCGCCCCGCATCCGGTCGAGCTCGCCGTACACGGCGGGCGTCGACAAACCGCCGTCGGCCACAGCAAAGACCCAATGATAGGTACCGCGGCCGAGCACGGTGGTAAGCCTTTCGCCGCGGCCGGCGCCCAACGCTGTACCACCGACGAGGCAGAACGGGACGTCGCTGCCAAGCTGGCTCGCCAGCTCATGCATGACGTCGGCACCGACATCGGTTCGCCACAGCGCGTCGCACGCGATGAGGGCGCCGGCGGCGTCGGCCGAGCCACCTGCCATCCCGCCGGCGACCGGAATGCCTTTGCGAATCACGATTCGCACCGACGGCTTACGACCGACCCGATCGGCGAGTGCGATGACGGCTTGCGCCGCCAGATTCGACGCGTCGGTCGGCACAGCTCCGGCGCCGTCGCCCTCGACTTCGACCGTGAGTTCGTCGGAGGGCGAGACGGTGACCTCGTCGTAGAGTGACACGGCCTGGAAAACCGTGGCGAGATCATGAAAGCCGTCTAGGCGTAGCGGGCCGACGCCAAGGTGCAGATTGACCTTGGCGGGCGCTCTCGCAGTGACCGACACGACCACCGATGCTAACGGCGCGCCGCGGCCAGGCCGGGCGGCCGGTGCTCAGCTATCCGCGCGAACTCGGCGACGTCGAGTGTCTCGCCGCGCCGTGACGGATCGATTCCCGCGGCCGCGAGCGAAGTTTCGGCGGCCGCGGCTGACCCGGCCCAACCCGTGAGCGCTGCCCGAAGCGTCTTGCGTCGCTGGCCGAATGCGGCGTCGACGACGGCGAACACGTCGGCGCGAGTAGCTGTTGTCCGCGGCGGATCTCGGCGCTCGAGCGCGACGAGGCCTGAATCGACACGCGGTTGGGGCCAAAAGACCGACCGCCCGATCGTGCCGGCCAATCGCACGTCCCCGTACCAGCGGGCCTTGACAGACGGCACCCCGTATGCGCCGTCGCCCGGCCTCGCCGCCAGTCGCTCGGCGACCTCAAGCTGCACCATCACGAGCACCCGGCACACGCTCGGCAGCAGCGCCAGCAAATGCAGCAGCACCGGTACGGCCACGTTGTACGGCAAGTTCGCGACGATCGCGGACGGCGCCTCGCCCGGCACGCCAGTAAGCCGTAGCGCGTCGGCGCCGACGACCGTCAACCTCTTCTCATCCCCCGGCGCGCGCGTCGCGACGGTACGCGGTAGCAGCCCCGCCAGTCGCGGGTCGATCTCGACGGCGACGACATGCCGGACGACGGGCAGCAGCGCAAGCGTCAGTGAACCCAAGCCAGGGCCGACCTCGAGCACGATGTCGTCGCCACCGACGCCGGCGGTACGCACGATGCGACGTACCGTCCCCGCGTCGATGACGAAGTTCTGACCGAGCGTTTTTGTGGGACGCAATCCGATCGACATGGCTAGCGCGCGCACGTCACTCGCGCCGAGGAACCCTCGCGGGTGGGAAGTTTCGTCGCTCAGCGCAACACGCTCAGCTGAACAGGTAATGGCCGCATACCGGCCATTGTGTACGCCAGTTGCTGCGTTGGTAGAGAAGCTGCGCCCGGTAGGTCTGCTCGCTGGCTGAGGCGTTGCTCGGTAGCCCCTTGCCGCCCACCGCTTGCCAGGTGCCGAGCCTGAACTGGTACATGCCGTAGAACGGCGGGTTGTAGGCGTTGGCTCGACCGCCCGACTCGCACCGCGCCAAGGCGGCCCAGTTGAGACCGTCGGCTCTCACTGAGTAGACGACCGGCTTGGGCTTCGGCTTGGTACCGATCGCGGTGACCTGCTGTACCGGCTGCACTGTGACCTGCTCCGACACAAGTTTCTTGGCGACCTGTTGGCCGTCATGAAACGTCAACTGATAAGTACGAACAAGCGTTCCGTTCTTTCCCTGCTGCACGACTTTCTTCGTGCCGACGTACAGGTTCGGGTCTCTTTTTGTCACGCTGGTAAAGGGAATGGACGACGATTCAAGTGTCTGATTACTCGTGACCCGCACGATAATAACGGTAAGGCCGTCGAAAGGCCTTGTCTCAACGGGAATCGAGACTTGGTCGTGCGGTTGGACGACGATGCCAGCCTCGGAAAGTGCCTCTGCGACAGTACTTTTCGTCGTCACGAGCGCCCGGGTGCCGCCATCTACTTGCACCGTAATGGTATGCGGGAGCGAGATATCGATGCTCAACCCGGCGAGGGGCACTCGCGCGCTCCGGCTGGCTGAGATGACGGCGCCGGAGGTTCGCAGGCCGACCTGGCGTAGCGCGGCGTCGACGCTGCTAGCCGTAACCCACACCTGGCGCGACTTCCCGTCGATGGTGAGGTCAAGCAGCCGGCCGCGCTGGATCGCGATGGTGCTTCCGTCGCGCACGGAGGCAGACATTGTTGGGCTCAAGTCGTCGTGCGGCCCCACGGTGATATCCGCACGATGCAACACATCTTTCACCGATGTTGCGAATGTACGTACTGTGGTGATTTTGCCGTCGACCGAGACGTTGACGGTCTTGTCGAGCTTGACGTAGGCCGTTGTGGCAGCGACGAGTGCGGTTACCACCGCGCCATAAAGCGCGACCGTCACGAGCTTCTTCTTACGCACAGAACTCCGCTGTTCGAAGGATCCGGTGAGATGAGAAGCCCGCGAATCTCCAACGAATGCCCGAAACGCGATACTGGGCACACGCCGCCAGTCAACTGTGACCGACGTCACTCGCAGTTCAGGGCTTCCCCACCCCGGACGAACGCTCTGGCGAACGTAACCAACGCGATGCCCGGAGGGCAAGTTCGATCGCGTCGCTTTAGAGTCGTTTATCCTATTTTATCCGAAGTTCTAGGGTGCAGTTCACCCGCCGGCGCCTACCACGGGCCGAACACACGTTCGGCGTTCTTCGCGGTCGCTGCCGCGACAGCGTCCTCGTCGACGTCCTTCACCGCCGCGAGCGCTCGCACGGTAAGCGGGATCAGATACGGCGCGTTCGGCTGGCCTCGGTGCGGCGTAGGAGCAAGGAATGGCGCGTCGGTCTCGACCAGCATCAACTCGAGCGGCACAACGGCGGCGGCCTCACGTAACGAAGCCGCATTCTTGAACGTCACGGTGCCCGCGAACGAGAGAACGTACCCACGCTCGACGCAGTATCTCGACATCGAGATATCGCCCGAAAAGCAATGAAAGACTGTATGTTCGGGCGCACCGACCTCATCGAGGATGCGCAACACGTCGTCATGCGCGTCGCGGTCGTGAATGACTAACGCCTTGCCGATCTGCTTGGCAATCTCGATATGCGCACGGAAAGCGGCTTGCTGAATCGCGGGCTCGACCCGACCCCAGTAGTAATCGAGTCCGGTTTCGCCGACCGCGCGAACCTGCGGCAGTGAAGCGAGTTTCGTCAGCTCCTCAGCATCCGTGTCGGTGAAACTTGCGGCTTCGTTGGGATGCACCGCGACCGCCGCGTAGACGTCGGCGAAGGACGCAGCCGTGGCCGCGCACCACCGCGACGATTCCATCGTGTCGCCAACCGTGACGACACGGCGTATGCCGACCGCGTTTGCCGCCGACATCGCGTCGGCGACATCGATGCCCATAGCGTCGAGGTGGCAATGCGAATCGACGGCCTCGACTCGCAGCGGCTCGGGCAGCGGGGGTGGTGCTCCCGTACGTGAAGTCATGCGCCAGGCGCAGGTTCGTCAGACAACCGCGGGAAAAGCGCCATGCCCTTGGTGAGCGTCGCGCCCGCGGGAAGCTGATCCCACCGCCCGGCATCGAGAACTCGCTGCGCCGCTAACGAACCCAGGTGTTCCTCCGCCCCGAGCGCACTCCAAAGCATTGTGCATGAACGCGGCATGACGGGGTTCAGCAACACCGCGAGCGCACGCAGCCCCTCGGCGGCCGTGTACAGCACGCTTGCTACCCGTGCCTTTGCCGCTGGATCGTCGATGTTCTTCGCGACCTTCCACGGCTCTTGTTCGGTGAGGTAGACGTTGAGTGCGCTGACCAACTCCCAGATTGCGGCAAGCGCGCCAGAAAAGTCGAGCGCGACCATCGCGTCGTCAGCCTCGCGGACGACGCGCGCGGCGATGTCAGCGATGTGTTGGTCAGCCTCGCCGACGCCGGGCGCGGCCGGCAACGCACCGCCAAAATACCGCTCGGTCATTGCCGTGACGCGCGAGGCGAGATTGCCGAGACCGTTGGCCAACTCGGCGTTGTATCGCGCGGCCATGTCCTCCCACGAAAACGAGCCGTCTTGGCCGAACTGAATCGCGCGCAAAAAGTAATAGCGGAACGCATCCGCACCGAAATGGTCGGTGATCTGCGAAGGCGCAATACCGGTGAGCTTCGATTTGCTCATTTTCTCGCCACCCACGAGCAGCCAACCGTGGGCGAAAACCTTACGCGGCAAAGGCAATCCGGCAGCAAGGAGCATTGCTGGCCAGATGACGGCGTGAAAGCGCAAGATGTCTTTGCCTACGAGATGGACGTCGGCAGGCCAGGTAGACGCGAACTTCTCCTGACCGCGCGGATCAGGAGAGCCGAAGCCGACCGCGGTCGCGTAGTTGAGCAACGCATCGAACCAGACGTAGACCACCTGCTTGTCGTCCCACGGCACTTTCACACCCCAGTCGAAGGTCGAGCGTGAGATCGAGAGGTCTTGCAGGCCGGACCGTATGAACTGGAGCACCTCGTTGCGGGCGCTCTCGGGTTCGACGGCGTCCGGGTGTTCGGCGTAATGCGAAAGCAGCGCTTCACCGTATTTCGACAACCGGAAGAAGTAGTTGGTCTCGCTCAGATACTCCACTGGCCGCCCGTGGATCGGGCACAGCTTTTGCCCTGTGAATTCGCCCTCTCCGTCGATCAGGTCGCCGGGTAGCTTGAATTCTTCGCAGCCGACGCAGTAGGGACCTTCGTAGAGCCCTTCATAGATCTCGCCTTTGTCGTAAAGGTCACGCAAGAAACCCTGCACCCGTTCGGTATGGCGGGGTTCTGTCGTACGGATGAAATCGTCGTTCGAGATGTCGAGCGACTCCCAGACCGGTCGCCATGACGATTCGACGAGCTGATCTGCCCACTGCTGCGGGCCGACGCCGTTGGCTTGCGCCGTACGCAAGACCTTCTCGCCGTGCTCGTCGGTGCCGGTCAGGAACCAGACGGCCTCGCCGCGCTGGCGGTGCCAACGGGCTAGTACATCACCGGCTACCGTCGTGTACGCATGCCCAATGTGGGGCGCGTCGTTGACGTAGTAGATCGGCGTCGTCACGTAGAAAGCCTTGGCATCGCTCACACGTTTCAGGGTACCGATCGGCGCCAACGGTTTCGGCGGTGCGCTACTCCGGCTTGCTCGCCGTCCCCTTGCTCGCCACCAGGGCATCGAACACGGCGCGCCGTCCGACGCCCGTCGCGCGACCGACCGCCGCCACCGCCTCCTTACGGGTCAGACCCGTCGCCTCCGCGGCCGCGACGAGTTCGGCGAGAGCGGCCGGCGTGTACTCCGCCACAGCCGGCGCCGCACCCGCCACCACGATGGTGATCTCACCTTTCACGCCCCTGGCCGCCCACGCGACCAGGTCTGCCAGCGGGCCGCGCCGTACTTCTTCGTACGTCTTGGTGAGCTCACGGCACACCGCGGCCGGGCGGTCCGCTCCGAACGCGTCAACCATCGCGGAAAGTGTGGCGGCAAGCCGGTGTGGCGCTTCGAAGAAGACCATCGTGCGGGCCTCCTGCCGCAAGGCCGCGAGGCGCGTCGTCCGTTCGCCTGCCCGTCGTGGCAGGAAGCCCTCGAAGCAGAACCGGTCGACGGCGAGGCCCGAAACCGCGACCGCGGTCGTCACGGCCGATGGTCCAGGCAGTGAGGTGACCGCGATCCCGTCAGCCACGGCGGCCGACACCAGCCGGTAGCCGGGGTCGGATACCGACGGCATCCCGGCGTCAGTGATCAAGAGCACGCGGCGACCGGCGCGGAGATCGCCGATCAACTCAGCCGTACGCGCGGCCTCGTTGGCTTCGAAGTACGACACGATCCGGGCTTCGATCCGGACGCCGAGGTCATCTGCCAGGCGCCGCAGCCGACGCGTGTCTTCGGCGGCGACGACGTCGGCGCTTGCGAGCGCGTCACGAAGGCGTGGCGACACGTCGGCGGGATTGCCAAGCGGAGCCCCGCCGAGGATCAACACCCCTGGCTCGTCGCGACTCATGCAGCGGATCAAACCACGTTTCAGCGCCCGGCGCCGGTTCCCGGCCGGACGACGGCCCTACGATGACGGACGTGGCCGTGACCTACCCCGACACCCACGAGACCAGCCGCGACGCCAGCCGCGACGCCACTGAGGCGCCGCTGAGCGTTTCGCGGGTGTCGCCGCGCACCTTGCGAGCCCGCCTGGCGCCGCCCTTCCTGGAGAGCCGGGTGTGGGGCTGGATCGCGCCCCTCCTGGTCACCGCTCTGGCGGGATACCTCCGGTTCAACCGGCTGCAAATCCCTAGCACAAAGATCTTCGACGAGGTCTACTACACCCACGACGCGCACAGCTTGTTCCACTACGGCGTCGAGCTCAACAACAACGACAACGGCCCTGGGTTCGTCGTCCACCCGCCGCTCGGCAAGTGGATGATCGCGTTCGGCGAGTGGATCGTGGGCGACGGCGCGGGCACGAACAGCTTCGGCTGGCGGCTGAGCGCCGCGATCGTCGGCACGCTCTCGGTCTTGATCCTGGCCCGCACCGTGCGGCGCATGACTCGCTCGACGATGCTCGGCTGCGTCGCGGGCCTGCTGATGAGTCTTGACGGCCTGCATTTCGTGCAAAGCCGCACCTCGATGCTCGACATCTTCTTGCTGTTTTGGATCGTGGTCGCGTTCGCGTTCTTGATCCTCGACCGAGATCAGGTGCGAAGTCGCCTTGCGGCGAAAGCACTACAAGTCAATTCGGACGCCGACCGGCGGGGCAAGGGTCCGCGTGTCGGTTTCCGTTGGTACCTGCTGGCGTGTGGAATTTCGCTCGGCGCGGGCAGTGCCTGCAAGTGGGACGGCGCCTATTACATCCCAGCGTTCGCGGCGCTCGCGATGTTTTGGACGATGGGCGCCAAGCGCGCGATCGGCGTCCGCAAGCCGTTTATTTCCACGCTGTTGCGTGACGTGCCCGGCGGGTTGTTCACGATGGCCGTCGTCCCGGTGTTGACGTACATCGCGTCGTGGACTGGCTGGTTCATGAGCAGCGCCAAGTACGCCTACGACCGCAACTGGGCAAACGGCAGGCCGACGGCGTGGGGCCTCGACTTCATCCCGACGTGGATCCGTAATCCGATCCGGAGTCTGTGGCACTACCACTGGGAGGCTTACAACTTCCACGTTCATCTCGACTCGTATCACAAGTACCGGTCGAACGGCTGGAACTGGCTGTTCGAGACCCGGCCGACGTTGTATTACGCCAGCTATCCGCACGTGGGCGACACGAATCCGCTCGGCTGCCAAACCCCGGGTTCGGGTTGTGCCCGCATGATTTACAACCTCGGCACACCGGCGATTTGGTGGGCCTCGATTCCGGTCATGCTGTTCATGTTGTATCTGGTGTTCCGCCGCGATTGGCGAGCGTCGGCCGTGCTGGTGCCGTTCGTGTGCGGCTACCTGCCATGGCTGTTTACCTTCAAGCGCACGATGTTCTTCTTCTACGCGCTGCCGTTGCTGCCGTTCATCTGCACCGCGCTCGCGCTCACCATGGGGTACATGATCGGGCCACGAACGGCCTCGCCGAATAGACGCATGGTCGGCGCCATGGTTGCCGGCTCTTACGTCATCGTCGTCATCGTGCTGTTCTTCTATTTCTTGCCGGTGCTCTCCGCGCAAACAATTCCGTTCCATGGCTGGCAGCAGCGAATGTGGTTCCAAAGCTGGGGCGAAGACGCGGGTTCTTGAGCCGATCGGGTACGAGCGAGATGCCCGATGGCTCCATGCCGGTCGCGAATCGCCCAGGTTTCGGGCATGTCGCCTTGCGGTCGATGACGTCGTCGCGACGGTTCAAAGCGGCGTCGCGCACGGAGGGTCGCCGCCAGCATCGATCGCGAAGTCAACGTTGCCAGGCGGGCGAGATTGAGCTGACGTGCGACCGCGATCCCGAGGGCAACACCATCGAACTGCAACGGTGGTTCGCCCGTGAGAAACGGCGCACCTTTGGGCCCGATACTTTCGGGTCACCCAGTGGCAGCGCTGGATCGTAAATTTAGCTCAAAGACGGAGCGTGTCACGGTTGTCGGCTCTTGACGCAATGCTCGGCGCTGCTTAGCATTCCCGATGCGAATTCCGCAACATCGCTGAAACTCTCGGTGACCATCACCGAAAATTTTCGGGGCGAGGGACTCTGGCTGTTGCGGGCCACCACGTTGACCGGACGACGGCTTCGCGCTGCCGTTCGGCAACCCGTAGAGGGAGTCCTGAATGAAACACCTCGCAAAACGAAAGAGATTGCCGTCCGCCGCGGTCGCGGCTGCCATGGCGGGCCTGGCGGGGGCGAGTGTCTTGCTGGCCGTCACCCCGGCGAGCGCGGCATCGACGTTGAAGGGCGGCGCCGAGGCGAACAGCCGCTACTTCGGTGTCGGCGCCGGCAACGGCACGTTGAGCAACAGCGCCGACGCGAACCTCGTCGGCACCCAGTTCGACATGCTCACCCCCGAAAACGAAATGAAATGGGACACCGTCGAACCATCGAACGGGTCCTACAACTTCGGGCCCGGCGACCAAATCGTCTCCTTCGCCAAATCGCACAACATGCGAGTCCGCGGTCACAACCTCGTCTGGCATAGCCAGTTACCCGGCTGGGTCACCGGCCTCCCGCAAAACCAGGTGCAAGCCGCGATGGAAAGCCACATCACCACCGAAGTCACGCACTACAAAGGCCAAATCTATGCCTGGGACGTCGTCAACGAACCCTTCGACGACAGCGGTAACCTCCGCCAAGACGTTTTCTACCAAGCGATGGGAACCGGCTACATCGCCGACGCGCTACGCACCGCTCACGCCGCCGACCCGAACGCCAAGCTCTACCTCAACGACTACAACATCGAAGGCGAAAACGCCAAGAGCGACGCCATGTACAACCTCGTCAAATCCCTGATCAGCCAAGGTGTGCCCATCAACGGCGTCGGACTCGAAAGCCACTTCATCGTCGGCGGCGTGCCGTCATCCCTACAAGCCAACATGGCCCGCTTCGCCGCGCTCGGTGTCGACGTCGCCATTACCGAACTCGACGACCGCATGCCCACACCCGCCTCCCAATCAAACCTCAACCAACAAGCCACCGACGATTCCAACGTCGTCAAAGCATGCCTCGCCGTCTCACGCTGCGTCGGCATCACCCAATGGGACGTCAGCGACGCCGACTCGTGGGTACCCGGCACATTCTCCGGCTACGGCGCGGCCACCATGTTCGACAACAACCTCCAACCCAAACCTTCCTACAACGCCGTCCTCAACGCCCTCGGCGGCACCTCCACACCACCACCGTCATCAACCCCAACCCCGACCCCCACGCCAACGCCGACATCAACAGCGCCGTCATCTCGTGATGGTTGGTCGCGGATCGAGGCGGAAAGCTACAACAGTTCCAGTGGCTCGTTGCAGGTGTGTGGCGGGGTGTTGTGCTACATCGGGGCGAATGCCTCGGTGCAATACGACGGCGTCGACCTGCACTCCGGTACGAACGCCGTTCAGTTCTACGTCGCCAACGGCGGTGGCAACTCAGCGATCCAGGTGTTCGTAGGCGGCAACAACGTCGGCACCTTGACCGTCGGCGGTACCGGCGGTTGGAACACCTACCAGGCCGAATCGTTGGCGCTGCCCACGCAAAGCGGCACGCAGGCCGTGAAGCTGGTATTCCCCAGCGGCAACCTTAACGTCGACTGGCTGCAGTTCTCCGGAACATCAACCAGCCCGACGCCGACACCCACGCCCAGCCCGACCCCGACGCCCACGCCCACTCCAACCCCGACACCAACCCCGACACCGACACCGACACCGACACCGACACCGACGCAAACGGGATCGGGCGGGTGCACGGCGAGTTGGCAGGTAAGCGACGACTGGGGTACCGGTTTCACGGCAAACGTGACGGTCACGAACACCGGTTCGACGTCGACGAACGGCTGGAAAGTGACGTGGACCTGGTCTAACGGCCAGCAACTCGTCAACTACTGGAACGCCGCGGTGACGAACAACGGCGGCTCAGTCACGGCCACCAACCTCAGCTACAACAACGTGATCCCCGCCAACGGCTCCACGAGCTTCGGCTTGCAAGCCAACGGCAGCAGCAGCGCGCCCGCGCTCACCTGCTCAGTTTCATAACCCTGGTTCAAAACCAATAGCGGAAAACGCCTGGGGTGCTCGCGTGAAAATGTGCGAGCACCCCACGGCTATTCCGCACGTTCCGCACCAACGACGACGTCGGCTGGTCGCGTATCGACGAGTTGTCGGCGCCGCCGATACTGCCGGTGCGCACGACGCGTTCTCATTCCGTAGGCACCGCCTAGGCCGGCGACAAAGCAGGCGGCGGGCGCCGATGCCGAAACTGGCCCGCACTCGTCAGACGATCATTCATCGGCCGATTGTGCCAGCCGAACCTTGCGAATGGTGATCACTTTGGTGGAGCTGAGGGGATTTGAACCCCTGACCCCCTCGATGCGAACGAGGTGCGCTACCGGACTGCGCCACAGCCCCAAACGGGAGACGCCAGGTTACCATCCGCGCCGCCAACGGCCCGACGACGGGAGACGCGCGCGATCAGTCGCCGACCGCGCGCCGCCGTTCGAGGATGAGGTCGAGCTCGTCATCGAACTCCACCGACGTCCCGGACGACGAACCGGAGGAACCGGACGACGAAACGCCGGCCCCGGGCGAGGC
Organism: Actinomycetales bacterium; assembly: GCA_040255675.1. GTDB lineage: Bacteria > Actinomycetota > Actinomycetes > Acidothermales > Acidothermaceae > JBDZVM01. Next base: position 49,907 of record JBDZVM010000015.1, read on the forward strand.
CGAGATCCGCGCCGAACCGGTCTCGTCGAGCAGCAGGTGGCGGTGGTCGATCTCGACGTCCTGGTCGTCGCTCCATTCCCCGGGGCGGGTGAGGTCAATAGTGCGGGTGGCATCGACGTCCGCCCGCGGCGCGCGAACGATGGGACGTGAGACGACCGGCTTCGAGACGTAGGTCGGCAGCGGTACGGGCACCGGTTCCCAGCGCGAGCCGTTCTCGGTGCCGGTCGCGCTGACGGGCTCGGGCGCCAGCACCTGCTCGGCCTCCCGTGACCGCACTGGCTGGGCGGCCACCGGAGGGGTCTCGACAGACTCCCACGATCGAGCGTGGGCGGCGCGCGCGAGGCGGCGGCGGCGTAGTTCGCGGTCACGAAGCGCCTCGTTGCGCAAATGAATCAGATAGCCCGCCGCGGCGAGCAGTACGGCGACCTCGTACCACCACGACGTCACGCCCAACAGCGACGTCAACGCCAGCACGACGAACAAAGCGAAAATGCCGGACGTCATGCGTCGCCGTCGGGCGAGCAGCTTCGCCCTTCCGGCCGGCATTCGAGGCGGACGGCGAAGATCCCGCGCGGTGGTCTTGGCGTCTGGGTTGTTGTCCACGGTGACTCCCCAACTGTCGCGACGCGGCATGACGACGTATCGGCGGTCGCCCGATGCTGGCGCGCGCCGCGAAAGCACTCTCATGGCTGTGGAGAAGGAGTCCATCGAGCGATTCGCGTCATCGGCGTCGTGCCGGTTGAGCCACATCGGCACCAAGACGATGAGCCAGATCGCGACGATGGCGAGCCCGATCAGCGCGGTCATCGATGCCCCAGCAGATAACCGTTCGTTTTACGGATCTCGCGCACATTTGGTCACGGTAGACAGGAGTGACAGAAGTGACGAGCATTCGCGCGGTGTGTCGCAATAACAAACGAAATAGCGGCGCCTTCGCAGGCGGCAGGCGGCAGCGCCCTCACGCTGGCGGAGCGGCCTTCAAGGCTGGCATCGGCGGAGCGGCCTTCAAGGCTGGCATCGGCGGAGCGGCCTTTCAGGAGGATCGCTCGGGTGTTGCGCTCAGCCGTACACCGCCCCCGCGGGCAAGCCAGCGTTGCATCATTCCGCCGGGCAACTCTTCGGCAGTGACCGCGTACGAAAGGTGGTCTCGCCAGGCGCCCGCAATGTGGATGTAGCGCTCGCGAGTGCCCTCGAGCCGAAAGCCGAGTTTTTCGACGACTCGCCGGCTGGCCGAGTTTTCCGGCCTGATATTGGCTTCGAGACGATGCAAGCCGGCAACGCCGAAGCAATGGTCGACGATGAGCGCGAGAGCGGTCGGCATGATGCCTCGGCCGGCGAGCCGCTGCACGATCCAGTAGCCGAGGTAGGCGGAGTTCGCCGACCCTCGCGTAATCGCGCCGACGGTCACCTGGCCGGCGAATCCGCCGTCGACCGACAACACGAACGGGTACGCGAGCCCGAGGCGCGCCTCTCGACGCAATGCCCGAATCGCCTCGACGTAGCCGCGCCCCGACTCGTCTGCCGCCACGCCGGGCGTTGTCGCCTCCCACCGCTCGAGCCAGGCGCGATTTGTGAGGCGGGCGAGCCGCCAATCCGAGGCGTCGCGCACCCGCAGCGGTCGAAGCCGAATCGGCCCGTATTCGAGGGTCGCCGGCCAGCCCGGAATCACGTCGCACCGCCTGCGTCGCGAGAGTCGGTGCGCACGTGGTCGCCGCCGCCGAGCTGGTCGATCACGTGCTCGATCAGCGGCGCGAGCACCGCCATGCCGTCGCGAACTCCACCTGTCGAACCCGGCAGGTTCACGATCAGTGTCGCGCCCGCCACCCCCGAAAGCCCGCGACTCAGCGCGGCGGCAGGCACCTTCTCGCGCCCGGCGGCTCGAATCGCCTCGGCGATGCCGATGATTTCGCGCTCGAGCACTCGCGCCGTCATCTCGGGTGTGAAATCGCGCGGCGAGACGCCGGTGCCTCCGGTCGTCACGACGACGTCGTAGCCGTCGGCCACGGCGGCGCGTAGCTCAGCCTCGACGCGCTCGCCATCGGGGATGATGACCGGACCGTCGACCTCGCAACCCGCGTCGGCCAGCAACGACACGAGCACCGGTCCGCTGCGATCGTCGTACACGCCGGACGCCGCCCGCGTCGACACGGTGATCGCCAGCGCCCGCAACGGTCTGCTCACGGCCGTGCCTTCAGCCGGTCCGGGTCCAGTAACCGGTCTTGCCGCCGGTCTTTTCTTCGACCCGGACGTCGGTCAGCATCGCGGCCGGGTCGACCGCCTTCACCATGTCGATGAGCGCGAGGCCGGCGACCGCGACCGCCGTCAGCGCTTCCATCTCGACACCGGTGCGGTCGGCGGTGCGGGCAACCGCCCGAATTTCGACACCGTCGTCGGCGACCGAAAGGTCGACGACGACGCCGTGCAGCGCGATGGGGTGCGCCAGCGGCACCAAGTCGGGCGTGCGCTTGGCGCCTTGGATGCCGGCCAGTCGAGCGACCGCCAACGCGTCGCCTTTCGGCACCCCGGAGCCGCGCAACAAGCCGACCACGTCAGGTGAGACCAGCACGCGGCCGGAGGCTGTCGCCGTTCGGGCTGTGATGTCTTTGGCGGATACGTCAACCATGCGGGCCGCGCCGCGCTCGTCGACGTGCGTGAACTCTCTCATGCCTGACGCCGTTCGAGAATCATCACCGACACCGTGACACCGGGCGGCACCGAGGTGACGTGCTCGGGCACCACGACAAGCGCGTTGGCCAGCGCCAAATCGGCGACGAGGTGCGAACCCATGCCGCCGACCGGTGTGACGGCGTACGTGCCGTCGCGCACCTCGAGTCGAGCGCGAACGTAGGAGCGCTTTCCCTCTGACTTGGAAATCGACTCGGTCAGCGTGGCCCGCACCAGTGGCCGGTAAATCTTTTCCAGGCCGAGCATGCGCCGAATGGCGGGCCGCACGAAGACTTCGAACGAAACATAGGCGCTCACCGGATTTCCGGGCAGCGTGAAAATCGGCGTCGCGTCAGGCCCGACGGTGCCGAAACCTTGCGGCATTCCGGGCTGCATCGCGACCTTGTTGAACTCGACTGTTCCCAGCCGCGACAGCACTTCTTTGACCGTGTCGTAGGCGCCGGCACTCACTCCACCGGTGGTGACGACGAGATCGGCGCGCACCAACTGGTCTTCGATCATCGAAAGCAGCCGCATCGGGTCGTCGGGAATGATGCCGACACGAAACGCGATGGCCCCGCTTTCGCGAGCCGCCGCCGTCAGCATGTAGCTGTTCGATTCGCTGATTTGTGACGGCCCCGGCTCGACGCCGACGTCGACGAGTTCGTTGCCGGTCGAGAAAACCACCACACGCGGTTTCGGGCGCACTTTCACCCGAGCCTTGCCGAGCGCGGCGAGTAGCCCGATCTGCGGGGCTCCGAGGGTCGTGCCGGCGCGCAGCACGGTCTCGCCGACCTCGACGTCTTCGCCCGCCCGCCTGATGTTTTGGCCGGGCACGGGCGCGCGTTCGATGCTCACCCGGGCTACTCCGCCATCTGTCCATTCGACGGGGACGACGGCGTCGGCGCCTTTCGGGACGGGCGCGCCCGTCATGATGCGCACGCAAAGCCCGCTGTTGACGGTGTAGACGCTGGCACTGCCCGCGGCGACGTCGCCCACGACCGGCAGCACCACCGGGTGACCGGACGCCGCCGCGCCGACGTCTTCGTACCGGACGGCGTAACCATCCATTGACGAGTTGTCGAAGGCAGGCAATGGCCGGGTGGCGACGATGTCTTCGATGAGCACGCAGCCGTGGGCGTCGAGCAGCGACACCTCGATCGGTGTGAGCGCTTCGATGCGCCCTAACACGGCGGAGAGCTGGTCGTCGACGCTTCTCATCAACGAGCCCTCCGCGACGAATCACGCTGGTCGAGGAATTCCCGAAGCCAGACAAGCAAATCGGGGCCGAGGTCTTCGCGTTCGACCGCGAGCCTGATGACCGCGCGCAGGTAGTCGGCACGGTCGCCGGTGTCGTAGCGACGTCCGGAGAACAACACGCCGTGCACGGGCCCGCCGGCGTCGTCGCGAGACGCGAGAACGCGAAGGGCATCGGTCAGCTGAATCTCGCCGCCCGCACCAGGCTTCGTCGCGCGAAGGACGTCGAACACTTCCGGGGCAATGACGTATCGGCCGATCAACGCCAGGTTGCTCGGCGCGTTCGTCTTCGGTTTTTCGACGAGGTCGGTGACCCTTACGACGTCGGTTTCATCGGTTTTCTCGATGGCCGCGCAACCGTAGAGCTGGATTTGCGAGGGCTCGACCTCGATGAGCGCGATGACGGAGCCGCCGAGTTGAGCCTGCACCTCGATCATGCGCAGGAGCAGGGGGTCACGGGCGTCGATGAGGTCGTCGCCGAGCAGCACCGCGAACGGCTCGTCGCCGACGTGCTGGGCAGCGCACAGCACGGCGTGACCGAGGCCCTTGGGTTGGCCCTGCCTGACGAAATGCACGTTGGCGAGCTGGTTCGTCTCTTGCACGAGCGACAACTTGGTGTCGTCGCCCTTCGCCGTCAGGTTGTGCTCGAGCTCGTAGTTATGGTCGAAGTGGTCTTCGAGCGCCCGCTTATTTCGGCCGGTGATCATCAAGATGTCGTCGAGGCCGGCCGCGACCGCCTCTTCGACCACGTACTGGATCGCCGGCTTGTCGACGACGGGCAGCATCTCTTTCGGCGTCGCCTTCGTGGCAGGCAAGAATCGGGTGCCGAGTCCGGCGGCGGGAATCACCGCCTTCGTTATCGCGGCCCTCGCGGTCGGCCGGGTCGTTGTTGCGCGCGCCATGGTGCGACCCTAACGCGCCGATCACGGATCTGACGCGCGCAGTTCTTCGACGTCCGGCATGACGACGAGATTTGGCCGATTCATCGGGGGTGGCGCGCCCGAAGGCGGCCCCCCCGTGGAACGCGGGCTGGTCTCGTCGAACGCTTCACGCAGCGCCGCCTCATCGGTCTCGATCGCCTCGCCACCAAGGACGACGCCCGCCTCGCCGTCCAGGGCAGCCTCGCTGTCGAACGAATCGTCGGACGACGCCATCCGCCAGCAGTCGCGACCGGCTTCCTTGGCGGCGTAGAGCGCGTCGTCGGCCCGGCGCAGCAGCAAGCTGGGCGTCGAGCCGTGCTCAGGAAACACCGCGACTCCGATCGACGCGGTCACTGGAAGGGGATGGTCAGTGTTGGCGCAAAATGGCGTCGCTTTGATGACCGCGCCCAGCCGCGACGCGGTCTGCGAGGCGCCGGCCGCGTCTGTTTCGGGTAGGACGACGACGAACTCCTCGCCCCCGTACCGCGCGAGCGTGTCGACTTCGCGCACCTGCGTGTGCATGCGGTCGGCGAGTTCGGCGAGGACGGCGTCGCCAACTTGATGGCCGTAGCGGTCGTTGACCTGCTTGAACCGGTCGAGGTCGAGCATGAGAACGGCGAGCGGGCGGCCGAACCGGGTGGCCCGCTCGATTTCGTGGCCGAGCCCGATCGTGAGGTAACGGTAATTCCACAGGCCAGTCATCGGGTCGGTGAGCGAGAGCCGCTGCGCCTCTTGGTGCAGCAGCACGTTGTCGATCGCGACGCTGGCTTGGCTCGCGAAGGCGCGGATGGTTTCGAGGTCGTGCGCGCTGAACTGCCGCTCGTCGGACGCGTTGTAGAGATTCAGCACGCCGACAATGCGGCCCGACTGCTTCAGCGGCACCGCGATGACCATCGCGTCGGCGGGCTCGCCGGGCGCGGGCCGAAGTCCGGGGCCGTCGCCGACGACGCCTCGAACCGGTTCGCCCGTCTTGGCGACGGTGCCGGAAATTCCGGTGCCGAGCGGCACGCTCGCGCCGTCCGCGATCGAGATCAAGCCGCGCCTAAGCCGGACGCGAAGCGCGAGATCGGCGTCGAGAAAAAGGATCGCCCCGCCGCTCGCGCGCGCGCTCGCGATGGCGGTGTCGAGGACCACGGCGAGAATGCCGTCGAGATCGTGCGTGTGCGCCAAGGTGGCGCCGAGCCGGTCGAGGTTTTGCCGAAGCTCGTCGCGGCTTCGCTCGAGCGCGCCGATGTATGTTCGCAGCTCCGCGGTCATGTGGTTGAACGCGCTGGCGAGACGGCCTACTTCGTCGCGCGAACGCACGGCGATCGTGGTGTCGAGGCCGCCCGCCGCGACCCGGGCCGCGCCCTCGGATAGCTCCACCACCGGGCGGCTGATCAGGCGGGCAAGTAGCCGGCCGATGGTGAAGGCGGCCACGATCGTCGCCGCCACCACCGCGATCAAAATCCACGACAGGGTCGTGGTCGCTGGCCGGGAATCGCTCACCACGACCGCGTACGGTTGCGCTGCCGTGGCCGGACTAATCGCGAGTACCCGCGAACCGAGGTCGCGCACCGCGGGCGCCGACGACGCCGCCGCTTTCGCCTGGGCGGCCGCGGCCCCAGCAGGCAACGTGGTCGACACAACCCGACCTTCGGCGACCAGTGTCACTGCCGGGTTTCCGTCGAGTTGCCGACTCAGTTCGGACGAGGTTTGTGGGCCGATCCCCCACGCGACCGCCGCGGAGTTCAGCGTCGGCATGGCCGCGATGGCGAGGCCCGCCTTGGCCGAGATAGCGACAGCGGCGTTCTTTCCGGTCGCGCAGCTGTCGAACACATCCGGACTCGCGTTCGACGCGCCCGCAATACCGCCGGCCGACGCGACAATCTTTCCGGTCGTGTCCTGAACGACGGCGTAGTCGGCTCCCGACTCGTCGAGCACGCGGCGCACCGCGGCTTCAGGCCCGATCGCCGCGATTTCGAGTCCGAGCACTCGCGCGGTCTGGGCGGCGTCGCCACATTTGGCGGCGAGCACATCGGCCACGGTCGTGCGGGCGATCTTCAGCCGGTCGCCGAGCTGATCGTGCAACACTCTGGGCGCGACGACGGCGACGAGCAACGCGCCGACGACGACGGGGATCAAGACGACGAAAATGAAGGCGAGCGACAGCCGAGTGCGTAACGCCACCGCGACACCTCCGATCGGTCGTCAGACCACGCGAACCGGGAGCGATCAGGACAACTGCACTTGCGATGCTTGCACGTACTCGCGTTATCTGCGAAGACGCTGGCCGGGGGACGCATGAGCACCATTGGGATTGGACGAACGGCCCATAATGATCACTAACCCGGACGACGCGGACCCTGGCGCGAGCGTTGCCGTCGCCAAGTCGCGCCTGCGTTCGAAGCTGCTCGCCGTCCGGGCTCAGCGGTCGCTCGAAGAACGGACGGCGGCTGGGCGGGCGATCGCGGAACACGCACGAGACCGCCTGTGCGCCGACGGCGCAACCCAGACCACCAGCGCCGACGGCGCAACCCAGACCACCAGCGCCGACGGCGCAACCCAGACCACCAGCGCCGACGGCGCAACCGAAAACACCAGCGCCGACGGCGCAATTGAAAACACCGCCGCCGGCGGCGGGGGCACCATTGCCGCGTATCTGTCGGTGGGGTCGGAGCCGCCGACCGAGCCACTGCTCTTGGCGCTGGCCGAGGCGGGAAAGCGGTTGATCGTGCCGGTGCTGACCGATGGCGGCGAGCTCGACTGGGCGGCGTATCAGCCTGGCGATCCGGTGCGCGACGGGCCGCGCCGCACGATCCACCCGCACGGACCGCTGCTCGGCGTCGACGCGTTGACGCTCGCCGAGGCGATCGTCGTGCCGGCGCTCGCGGTCGATCGCCGCGGCCGCCGACTCGGCCGCGGCGGCGGTTCGTACGATCGAGCGCTCGCGCGGCTGACCGCCGTCCGCGATCGTCCGGTATTCGCGGTGGTTTTCGACAACGAACTACTCGACGAGGTCCCAACCGAAGCCCACGATCGGCCGGTCGATGGCGTGTTGACGCCGTCCGGAGTGGCTTTCTTGGGCGGTAACCCGGCAAGCTAGGCGGCAAATGGACAGCCCGCCGCTCGAAGTGATCTTGCTGCTTGGTGCTGTCGTGTTGCTGACGGCGATCGTTGCGGTGCGATTTTCCGATCGGCTCGGGTTTCCCGCGCTGCTCGGCTACCTCGCGATCGGGCTGTTGCTGCAAAGCGTGGTGCGGTTCGACGATGCCGAAATCGCCCGCAACCTCGGATTAGCCGCGCTGGTCTTGATCCTTGCCGACGGCGGTCTTACCACGCGGTGGGACAACGTTCGCGACGTCGTACCGGCCAGCATCTTGCTGGCCACGGTTGGTGTGGGTGTCAGCATGACGATCACAGCTGTGATCGTGCACGGTGCGCTCGGCGGCGACTGGCAGCTGTCCTTCCTGATCGGCGCGATCGTGTCGTCGACAGATGCCGCTGCCGTTTTCGCGGTACTGCGGCGGTTACGCTTGCCCGCACGGCTCGGCGGCACGCTCGAGTTCGAGTCGGGCCTCAACGACCCGCCGGCCATCATCGCGGTGCTGCTCTTGAGCGGCGAGCACTCCGGAATGAATCCCGGCATGATTATCGGATTGGTGATCTACCAACTGGTCGCGGGCGCGTTGATCGGCATCGTGCTCGGCTGGCTCGCCGAGTTCGTGCTACGGCACGTCGCGTTACCCGCGTCCGGGTTGTATCCGGTGGCCGTGCTCGCGGTCGCGGTCGGCGCATACGGTGCCGCGACGCTGGCTGAGTCGAGCGGTTTCCTCGCCGCCTTCGCATGCGGCATCGTGCTCGGCAACTCGCGGCTCCCCCACCGCCCTGCTACGCGCGGCTTCTCCGAGGGTGTCGCCTGGCTTGCCCAGATCGGACTGTTCGTGATGCTTGGCCTGCTGGTCACGCCGTCGTCGTTACCGAAAGAATTTCTACCTGCCCTGGTGGCGGGCGCCGTGCTGTTGTTGGTCTCACGGCCGATTTCGGCGGCCCTAGCGTTGCTGCCCCTGCGACTGTGGTGGCCCAAAGCGCTGCATACGAACGGGCGCGAATTCGCCTTCTTGTCGTGGGCCGGTCTTCGCGGCGCGGTGCCGATCGTGCTGGCAACCGTGCCCGTCACGGCCGGTGTGTCAAGTGGCGATCGGATTTTCGCCCTCGTGTTCGTACTCGTTGTCGTGTTCACGATCGTGCAAGGGCCGAGCTTGCCTTTCGTCGCCCGCAAATTGGGCGTCGTTTCGCCCGGAGAGCCAGGTGACCTCGGTGTTGAAATCGCGCCGCTCGAAATCATCGGCGCGGATTTGTTGCAAATGACCATCCCGTCCAATTCGAGGCTGCACGGCGTCGAGCTTTTTGAGTTGCGGTTGCCGCGCGGGTCGGCGGTCTCGCTCGTCGTCCGCGACGGAGTGGGTTTCGTGCCTCACGACGAGACGGAGTTGCGCAGCGGAGATTCGCTGCTCATCGTGACCACGGCGAACACCCGGTTGCTCGCCGAACGCCGGCTGCGCGCCGTGAGCAGACGTGGTCGCCTCGCCGCCTGGTACGGCGAAGAGGGTCGATAGGCGCGCACGGCTCGCCCCGCCCGGTACCGTGGCCACATGGACGAGAACCGAGCGAGGCGAGTCGTCGACGCGTTGCGTGAACGCGGCATCAACGCCCACATGGGCAACGAGGGCACCTACCAATTCGGCGTTCGCGTCGCGCTGCCCGACGGTCGCGAGGCGGTGTGGGATTCCGACAACACCGCCGAGCTCGAGGCGCAGGTAATGCGCGACGGCATGCTCGTCGGTTTCGTGCCGGTTATCCCAGGTTCCGCGGATTTCACGGAGGAGCAAGTCGTCGACGCCATCGCGCGCGCCGACTACGACCGGCCAATCGCGCGCGAACGTCCGGCCGCGCCGCCGCCGTCAGCTCCGCTTCCGCGCGAGGGAGGCGTCTTTCGCCGTTTTCTCGGCGGTTTTCGCGAGCGTTAGGCATCATTCCAGTCCCAACGCGACCTTGAATCCCGCGGGCGTAAACAGCTGCTCCGACCTCAGCGCGCCGCTTCCAACTTTGATGACTTCGGGTGTGCCCACGTTGCCATCGCGGCTGGCCTGGTCGTCGACGAACGCCACCCACCCCGCGTAGGTCATCGACCGGACGTCGTTCACAAACTCCTGGCCGGCGAGGCCCACCGACCGGCCGAGCGCGAGCAACTGGTCGGTGGTGAAACCGCCCGTGCGTTCCTGTGGCTGGTGGGCGAACAACGCTTCGCGCAATGCCTCAAACTTTCCTTGTTTTTGCGCCGCGGCGAGGGCATTGTCAGCCCGCACCGATTCTGGACCAAGGAACGACCGCATGCGATATTCGACCGACACTTCGCCGGAATTGATCGCGTGCTTGAGCGTCGCGCCGTTGACCTGCTCGAAATCCTTGCAGATAGGGCATTGCGGGTCTTCGTAGGCGATGAGTCTGACCGGCGCGGATGCATTGCCGACGAGTATTCCGTCCGCGCGACGAGCGGCATAACCGTCGATCGACCAGCGGCTGCGCGTCGCCAGCGGCACGATCGACAACACCAGCAACAACGCAACGTCGCGGCCAATTTCCAACGGATACCGCGTGTGGGCGACGCTGCCTCCGCCGCCGAAGCAGCCGCAGTCGATCTGGAGCCCGCGCGCGGCCGCCGTCGCGATGGCGACACCGAATAACGCCACCACCGCGACCGCAATTGCGCCGACCAGTCGCGTCGCGACACCGACAAGCAACAACGTCGCCAAGGCGATCTCGAATGCCGGCAACGCATACGCGACGGGATGAATCAACGATTCGGGCAGTAGCCGATAGGCGCGAACCGCACGCACCGTACCGGCGGGATCGCCGATTTTAGCGGCAGCCGCGTACCCGAACAAGGCGGCGCCGGCCAGCCGGGCGACGAGTGACGCCCAGGGGGCGATCCGCTGGAATTTCTTCGATTCAGAAGGTTTTTTCCGCGGCGCGCTTCGCGCCGCGACATCGAGAACGGGCATTTTCAGCTCCTGCGAAAGTTGACGGGCGGCGTCGGCCGCCACGTCAGATCAGAAGCTGAGCGATAGCGTTGCCGGCGCCGTAGGGGCAAGGGCGCGCAGGCAAGGCGGGCCGCGACGTGAGTGCTTGCGGGCGAGCAGCACCTCGCGCGACGCAAGCGGAGGATTGTGCCAAGGATTTCGTCGGGGCCGCGCCACCATGGCGGGCGCTGGAATTGCGGTCACCGCCGCGACAAGTGTCCGTGCTGTTGCTGCCACGACACTCGTGACCGCGCGAACGGCGTAACGCGCGAACTGCCACATCGTGGCGTCGGCGCGTTGCAACCAGCAGGCCATGATGACCGCCGCGATGACCTGAACCGCGAGCAACAGCAGGCCGCCGCGTTCGGTCGGCAGGCACGATGTCGACGACGTCCGCGCGGCCGGGCTGCAAAACAACCCGGCGCTGCCGCTGTGCGCCAACTCGCCGGTCGAGGTGAACAAGAACGCGCTACGCAAAATCAGCTCGATGGCCAGCAAGCCGGCAACGACGGTGTGACGATGCCGCTCGCGGGCGGTGAGGGGCCAGACGAGGATCGCGACAAAACCAACGGAGAGGATCACGACTGCGAGCGACGGCGCGGCGCCGTCCGACTTGGCTCGAAACGACAACACGAGGACGACGGAGGCCAGCGCGAACGTGCCCGCCCGAAGCACCCGCCCGGGCGCGGACACCACCGGATCGATCAGAAGTTGCCGCCTCGCCAGCTGCCGCCTTGCCAAGAACCCGGCCATGGCCCGCCGCGCCACGCAGTGTGCTGCCATGACGGTTCGCGAGCGATCGACTCGCGGCGGGGACGTGCCCATAGCCCTAAGGCTATGCGAGTGACGATGAACGCGAAGAAGATTGCCACGAAGACGGGAACGAGGTTCACCAGCATGAGAATCCCGAGCACGACCGCCAACGAGGCGATGATCGGCTGCACCACCCGATACGTTGGCGGTCGTGTGGGCAGCGGCTCGGAAAGCCTTGGAAGATCGGCAAAAAGTCGCCGAAGATCGTAGCCCGTGCGCGCGGCGAGCGCTTGCCCTACGCGCTCTTCGTGTTCGATTTTGGTGAGCCTGCCGTCGGCAAAATGCCTGGTGAGAGCGGCGATCGCCGCGTCGCGTTCAGCATCGCCGATACGGAGTGAATCGGGATTTCTCATGGCGCATCCTCCTAATCTCCAGCGTCCGTCTCGACGTGGCGATGCGCAAGCGCCGGAGAGCATGCGCGGCCATCTGGCGAACATCGGTGAGGCATGCTCAGATCAGGAGAAGCACTGTGATCGACGGAGGCAGCTGTGAAAGCTATCGTGTACCGAACCGACAACCCGGACCTTCGACTCGTCGATCGCGCGAAGCCGGCGCCGGCGCCCGGCGAGGTGTTGGTGCGCGTCGCGATGTCTGGCGTGAATCCGACCGACTGGAAGGCCCGCCGCTCTCCATACGCGGGAACGCCCGGCGGGGTCGACCTTGTGCCTAACCAGGACGGCGCTGGCACGATCGAGGCCGTCGGTGCGGGGGTTTCGGCCGACCGGGTGGGCGAACGTGTGTGGCTTTGGGAAACAGCGCGTCAACGTACCGGCGGCACAGCGCAAGAGTTCGTCGCCGTCCCCGAAAAGAACGCGGTGCGGCTTCCTGACCTCGTCGATTTCGAACTTGGCGCGAGCGTGGCGATCCCGGCGATCACGGCGCATCGCTGCCTGACCGTGCACGAAGGCGGCCCGGATCAGTTGCGGCCCGGCGCACTCGCGGGCCGCACGGTGTTGGTCGCCGGCGGGGCCGGTGCGGTAGGCCACGCCGCTATCGAACTCGCCCGGTGGTCCGGCGCGCGGGTCGTCACGACGGTCAGTAGCCCCGACAAGGCTTTTCTCGCTCGCGCGGCCGGTGCCGACGCCGTCGTCAATTACCGGGCTGGCGACGCGGTCTCCGCCGTCCGTGATGCCGCCCCCAATGGGATCGACGTGATCGTCGAGGTTGCGCCCGCCGAGAACGCCGCCCTCGACACCGCCGTGCTCGCCCCGAATGGCACGGTGGTGGCGTACGCCGGGGGGCCCGACACCGCCGTCACGTTGTCGGTTCGCGATCTGATGGGCCGCAACATCCGTTGGCAGTTCGTGCTCGTCTACACCTTGCCGGACGACGTGAAAAGCCACGCGATCGCTGGGGTATCTGCCGCTCTGGCCGATGGCGCGTTGCGGGCTGGCGAGGAATTCGGCTTGCCACTGCATTACTTCCCGCTCGAAGACACATCGGCCGCCCACGACGCCGTCGAAAAGGGCGCGGTGGGCAAGGTCCTCGTCACCGTGAGTTCCGAGGAGTAACCGCCCAATCGGAGCCGCGAATTTTTCGATTCCGCCGAAAAGCGTAAGAGGTATTCCAGCCGCTCAAAAAGTGAGGTGCGCATCACCATTTAGGTCGTAGAGAGCGCACCCCCTCCGCGCTTAGCGTCGCTGCGTTGAGCCACTTTCGCAAACCGCGGCCAGGCGCCGATGGACCCCAAACCGAGCGACCAGAACAAGAAATCTCACCGGACGACGAGGGCCCGTGGGCCTCCCGCTTCCCAGTTGATCTGCGGAAACTTAGCCAGAACCTATTCCTGATCAACCATCGAAAAGCGGGAGGCGTACTAAGCGTAACGCCGCCTCGCGGACTACTCCTTGCCGGAGAATGTTATGAAACGTATCTTGTTCGCGTGCGCCGTCATCGCGGCGACGATATTCGGCATATCACCGACTGCGTGGGCTGATAGCCCGAACTTCCACTTCGCCAACGCGAGCGTCAGCACGTCGACGGGCGCATTGAGCGTGTCGTTCAAGGAGACCGGCCTGGGCAACACCGTTACGACGGAGAACGTGACGCTCACGGTCAATACCGCGACCGCCGTATACCAGTGCTTCAACAACGGAGGCCATCACCCACAGGCTGGCAACAAGGAAACGGTCTCGACGTCGTTGACGACCACCGGGACTTTCCCCGTTCGCAACGGGCAGACGACTGGGACAATCAGCGCGGGCCCACCGAGCCAGGGTTCCTTCACTTGCCCGTCGGGCCAAAGCCTGTTCTTACTCTCGGTGACCTACTCGGGAATCTTCGTACACGGTTCGACAGGGAACTCACTTGAGGCAACACCTGATCCGATCTCCACGGGCCCAATCATGATTTTGATTACCTAGTCGATGCGGTTCTACAGCCAGGGGTGCCGCGATGCCACCAGGCACCGCGGCACCTCAGCAAAGACGCGAGTGCTGTCGTCTCTGACGAACCTGAACATACGCCGCCCGTAGTGCAAAATCGCATCACGCATTCTGTCTTTGTCGTTGTGCGTTTGGAACGTTTGCGCGCCCAACTCCGCGCATGCGACTACCGCACCAATGCTCTGCGCCACCCGGCTATTGCCGCGTTGACTGCCTACGCCCGACATCAACCGTTGAGCAAGCTAAACCGGCCAGCAGCTACGCTCAGGTGCAGCAACTCCGGGCCGGACCTAGTTGGCCGCGCCGAAGCCAATCCCGGACACCGATGTGTGCCCTGCGGGCAAGCCGGCGCCAGCGACCGGGCCCGTGTTGAGAGGCACGCGCGGCGGCGTCGGCCCTCGCCGCGACTGCGTACAGCTCTCGGATGCGCTCTTCGGCGAGCGCGAGCGTCGGAATCGTCGTCATGGTGCTCTTCCCCTCCGCTGCTCGGTAACGCTTTAACACACGCCACCGTGATACATTGACAGATATCAATACATGAGAGTTGCAGAAACATCGACAGCCGTCAATGTATTTCAGGGGTGATGTACGTGCGCGATCTCCCGCTGCTCGAGCAGCCGACGGTCGAACCGTGCTGCGCGCCACTCTCCGCCGAAACGCTCGGCGCCGATGCCGCGGAGCAGCTAGCGCGGCAGTTCGCCGCATTGGCCGACCCGGTTCGCCTCCGGCTGGTCTCGCTCCTCGCCACCGCCGACGGCGGCGCGGTGTGCGCGTGTGACCTCGTCGAACCGGTGGGCAAGAGCCAGCCAACCGTCAGCCATCACCTCAAGGTGCTCGCTGACGCGGGCGTCGTCACGAGCGAGCGGCGAGGCAGAAACGTCTGGTATGGCGTGGTTCCCGCGGCGCTGGAGGCATTACGGGCGGCTCTCGCGCCGCGATGATCACGGCGAAGTCAACGCACCCGAAGAACGCCGGTGCGCGACGGAACCGCGCATCGTGAGCGGCGCGACACAGCCCGCCACGCAATCGCCAACACTGGCTCGGCGGCTGCGCCTCGGTGATGCCGTTGTCATTGGGCTGGGCTCGATGATCGGCGCGGGCGTGTTCGCCGCCTTCGGTCCGGCCGCGAAGGCCGCGGGCACCGGACTGGTGATCGGGCTGGGCCTAGCGGCCGTCATCGCGTATTGCAACGCGACGGCTTCCGCGCAGCTGGCGGCGCAGTACCCGACCTCGGGCGGCACCTACATCTACGGCCGCGAGCGGCTCGGGCACTGGTGGGGCTTCACCGCCGGGTGGGGGTTCGTCATCGGCAAGACCGCCTCCTGCGCGGCGATGGCGTTGACCTTCGCCTCCTATGCCGTGCCCGAATCCTGGTGGGCGCAGCGTCTGGTCGCGATTGCCGGCGTGCTAGCGCTGGCCGCGCTGAACTATCGGGGCGTCGCGAAGACCGTCGCGCTGACCAGGGTGCTGGTCAGCGCGACGCTGCTGGCCTTAGCCGTGCTCGTCATCGGCATCCTGACCGCCGGACATCCGGAAGGCGCGAACCTGGGCGGCTGGTCGTCGCTCGGCACCGGCGGCGCGTACGGCGTCCTGCAGGCCGCGGGCCTGCTGTTCTTCGCCTTCGCGGGCTACGCGCGAATCGCCACCATGGGTGAGGAGGTCCGCGATCCGGCTCGCACCATTCCGCGCGCCATCCCAATCGCGCTCGCCATCACCGTCGCCGTCTACGTCATTGTCGGCGTCACCGCGTTGTTGGCCACCGGCCCGCAGCGGCTGGCCGCCACCACTGCCCCACTGGCCGAAGCCGCGCACGCGGCCGGTGTCGGCAGCCTCGCGCCGGTCGTGCGTGCCGGCGGTGCGGTCGCCAGCCTCGGCGCTCTACTCGCCCTCATCGCCGGCATCGGACGCACCGGCCTGGCGATGGCCCGCCACCGCGACCTGCCGAGCTGGCTCGCGGCCGTCCATCCGCGCTACCGGGTGCCGCACCATGCCGAAGCCGCCCTCGGCGTCGTGGTGAGCGTGCTGGTACTCACCGTCGACCTGCGCGGCGCCATCGGCTTCTCTTCCTTCGGCGTGCTTATCTACTACGCCATCGCCAACGCGGCGGCGGCCACGCAACCGCGCGAGCGGCGCCGCTGGCCGCGGGCGCTCAACTTCTTGGGCATC
Source organism: Actinomycetales bacterium (assembly GCA_040255675.1). GTDB lineage: Bacteria > Actinomycetota > Actinomycetes > Acidothermales > Acidothermaceae > JBDZVM01. The sequence continues at coordinate 66,173 of JBDZVM010000015.1, forward strand.
GCTGGCTGCCTGGTGCTCGTCGCGACGCTCCCGTGGCAAGCCGTCGTCGCGGGGCTGGCGATGTTCGCCATCGGCTTCGCGGGCCGCGCCGGCGTCCTCGCCCGCCGGCCCCGACGACCTCGCCTACCGCCCGGAGGACGAACGTCATGAGCTTTGGCCGTTGTGTCGAAACGTCGTTGTGCGGCATCGGTCATGCTCATGGGCGTGCTCTGTCCTTGACGACTGAGCTGCGGGATTTCGTCGCGGCGGCCCGGCGGAATCTTCCCGCCAGCCCACGACAGCTGGACGAGTGGGCAATCGTGCCGCATCATTAGCAGTCGGAGGGTTAGAGTGCTAGTGGTCCGGAACATTCATGACAGACGGCGGGAGGCTGACTGACAGTGCCGACGTATCAGTACGCATGCACTGAATGCGGGGAGCATGTTGAGGCGGTGCAAAAGTTCACCGATGATCCTTTGATCGAGTGCCCTGCCTGCCACGGCCGTCTGCGCAAGCTTTTCAACTCCGTCGGCATCGTGTTCAAGGGTTCGGGCTTCTACCGCACCGATAGCCGCGGCACCAGCAAGGCCAGTTCCGGCGCTGCCGAGAAGCCAGCGGAATCAAAGACCTCCGAGGCAAAGACACAGGCGAAGACGGAGTCGAGCAGCGCCACCAGCTCCTCCTCAACCAGCGCGGCGTCAACCGGCAGTACCGTCAAAGCCGCCAGCGCCTGACGCGTCCGGCGGTTTCCACACCCCGCGCGAAAGCCGTCCACACGCTCGCGGCCGTGGCCTTGGCGTACGGCGCGACTCCCCTAGAGTCGGATCGTGATCCGGCTACTCGACTCCAACTCGACCTCAGGTGAGGTACGCGCCCCGATCGGTGTGATCGGCGGCTCGGGGTTCTACGACTTCCTCGACGACGCCACCACGGTCGACGTCGACACGCCGTTCGGCAAACCGAGCGAGCCCGTGCTCACCGGCTTCGTCGCCGGCCGTCCGGTCGCCTTCTTGCCGCGCCACGGGCGCGACCATCGCTTCGCGCCACATCTCGTGCCATATCGGGCGAACATGTGGGCGCTACGCGCGGTCGGCGTCCGGCAAGTTCTCGCGCCATGCGCGGTGGGTTCGCTCCGCCGCGACCTCGGCCCTGGCAGTCTCGTCGTCCCTGATCAAGTCGTCGATCGCACGAGTGGGCGTGCCCAGACCTATTTCGACGTCGCGGGCCCGGTGGTGCACGTCTCGTTCGCCGATCCCTACTGCCCGGTCGGTCGCCGCACGGTCGTCAAGGCGGCGTCTGAGCGGGGCTGGCCGGCCACTGAGGGCGGCACCCTGGTCGTCGTCCAGGGCCCCCGTTTTTCGAGCAGGGCGGAATCGATTCACCACGCTGCCGCCGGATGGTCGATCGTCGGCATGACCGGGCAGCCCGAAGCGACGCTCGCCCGTGAACTGGCGTTGTGTTACACCTCGATCGCCGTCGTTACCGACCTCGACGCTGGTGTCGAAACAGGTGAAGGCGTCACGCACCAAGAAGTTTTGGAGGTTTTCGCGCAAAGCCTCGGCCGGCTCCGCGACGTGCTGCACGCGGTCATCGAGCGGCTCCCGACCGATCGGGCGTGCCCGTGTGGCCACGCGCTCGACGGTCAGCGTCTGCCGTTCGAGTTGCCGTCGTGAACCGTTGGGCGGGGCTACGGTCGTCGCCCACGCTGGTTGCCGCTCCCGCGCTCGCCGACGCCGCGCACGAACAGCGGCGTCGGTTTTGCCAACCTTTCAGCAGCCACGACCTTCGCCGCGGCATCTCGCGCCATCGCCGCGTGATCGCGGCAACCCTCGCCGGGTTGGCCGTGATCGCCGCGACCGACGCGGTACGGGCTGCCGCGTCGTCATCCGCCGACCAGGTCACCGTGCTCGCCGCCGCCCACGACATCGCGTCTGGCACTGAACTGACAGCGTCCGACATCGAACGGGTCGTTCTACCGGCAAGTGCCGTGCCCGATGGCACGTTCCGCGACCAGACGGCTGTCGTCGGCCGCACGACCGCTGGTGGGCTTCGGCGTGGTGAGCCGCTGACCGACGTCCGGATCGACGATGGCCCGTTGCGCACGCCCGAATCCGGCCTGGTCGCCGCGCCCGTTCGCCTCGCCGACGCCCAGGCCGCCGCGCTGCTACGGCCCGGTGAACATCTCGACGTCCTCGCCGCGTCGACGTCCGCCACCGACCCGCCTGACGCGGCAACTGTCGTGGCTTCCGACGTCCGCGTACTCGACGTCACGAAACCGCCGGCGACCGCGAACGCCGACTCGTTCGACGAAGGCGCGTTGGTGGTTCTCGCCACCACGCCCGCGCAGGCAAGGGCGCTCGCTCAAGCCCAGGTGAGCGCCAGACTGTCGGCCGTCGTCGTTCAATAGCTTTCTTGATTTCGCGGCCATGTTGTACCTCGCGACTGCCCCAAGCACCTGAGCGGCGAGTCGCGCTCGCTGCTCAGGAACGGACGCCGAACCCGCCGCGCTAGTCGCCGTGGTGGGGTGGCCGCTCCCGCTCGTACCACGCGAGATCGCGCTCCGACTCCTCGGCGGCACGCTCGTCGTCGCCCCACCCGGTGTCGGTGTCGTCGCCAGTCTGCTCCGGAAGGTACTCGCTCACCAATCGCCGCCGATCACTCCGGCGACGCCGCGCCGTTCGGGGTCGGGCAACGTATCGAGTTGCGCGTCGCCCCGGTTGTCGAGATCGAGCACCCGTACGTGCAAGGTCGCACGTTGCTGGAGGGCGGCCCGAAGCGCCCGGTGCAAACCGTCTTCGAGATAAAGCTCGCTGTTCCAAGACACGACGTGCGGAAACAAGTCGCCGTAAAACGTCGACTCGTCATCGAGAAGCAGGTCGAGAGCGAGCACCCGCTTCGTCGTGATCAGCTCGTCGAGCCGAACCTGACGTGGCGGTACCCTCGACCACTCACGCGAGGTCAAATTGTGCGCCGGATAGGGTCGACCCTCCCGAACCGCCTTGAAAATCACTTAACTCCCCTGCCATCTGCCTTGCGGCGGCTGACACCCGCGTTGCGGCTGACATCCGCGATGCGGCGGCGCCTGCGGGTTCGAGACCAGGTCGTTTGAGGCCGGAACGTCTTTCTCCCCAGCGCCTTCGCTCGACATGCCCGATCACGGTAGAGGCAACACCGCGGGACTATTCTGCGACATGCCGACCGCCACGACCACAGGAGGAGCCAACGGTGGACAGCTTCATCCTTACGCTGTCTTGCCCCGATCGGCTCGGCATCGTGCACGCGGTCACCGGTTTCCTCTCCGAACACGGCTGCAACATCGTCGACAGCCACCAATTCGGCGATCGCGACACCGGCCGGTTCTTCATGCGGGTGCACGTCGAACGAACTGACGCCGAAAACGGGCTCGAGTCGTTGCGCGCCGAATTCGCGCCGGTCTCGGCGCGCTTCGCGATGGACTGGGCTATTCACGACGCCGAGGCCCGCCCGCGAGTGGTCATCATGGTTTCGAAGCAGGGCCACTGCTTGAACGATCTGCTGTACCGGTGGCGTATCGGAGCGTTGCCCGCCGAGATCGTTGCCATCGTGAGTAACCATCGCGAGTTCGAGTCGCTCGCGCGCTCGTACGACATCCCGTTTCACCACATCCCGGTCACCCGCGAGACAAAAGCGGACGCCGAGGCAAAACTCCTCTCCCTTGTCGATGAACACGGCATCGAACTGATAATCCTCGCTCGCTACATGCAGATCTTGAGCGATGCGGTTTGCGATCGCCTGCCGGGCCGCATCATCAATATTCACCACTCGTTCTTGCCGAGCTTCAAGGGCGCGCGACCTTACCGGCAGGCGTACCAGCGCGGCGTGAAATTGATCGGCGCCACGGCGCATTACGTGACGGCGAACCTCGACGAAGGCCCGATCATCGAGCAGGAAGTCGCTCGCGTCGACCACGGTGACGGCGTAGACCAGTTGGCCGCGATCGGCCGCGACCTCGAATGTCTCGCGCTCGCGCGCGCCGTCCGCTGGCATCTCGAACATCGAGTTCTGCTCGACGGTCACAAGACAATCGTTTTTCGCTGACTCCCGCTGCCGCCGGACCTCTGACCCTTCCTCTCAAGGCCTCCGTCACTCGAATTCGGCCGCGATGTCGGCAACGGTGGAGATTGCGGGGCGGCACGACGACCAAGACGCCTCCCCCCGATGGCATCACGACACAGGGAGGCCGACGATGTCAGTGACCTATCCCGCTCGCAGCTATCCAGCGCGGGTCGACGCTCGCTTAGATCCTGAGCTGTCACGTTGGCTATGGCTGGTGAAATGGTTTCTTGCGATTCCGCACTACATCGTGCTGGCGTTCTTGTGGTTGGCATTTGTGGTCTTGAGCGTCGGCGCGTTTTTTTCGATCCTTTTCACCGGACGGTATCCGCGTTCGATCTTTGATTTCAACGTCGGCGTTTTGCGATGGTCGTGGCGAGTGTCGTATTACACCTACGGCGCGCTCGGCACAGACCGCTACCCGCCGTTTACGCTCGCCGATGTTCCGGATTATCCGGCGCACTTCGACGTCGAATACCCAGAGAAGCTTTCTCGCGGGCTGGTGCTCGTGAAGTGGTGGCTGCTCGCGATTCCGCACTATGTGATCGTCGGATTATTTCTCGGCGGCGGCGCGTGGTTGACCTGGCAAACCGCCTCCGACCGGCTCACCTGGGGCGGCGGCGGGCTCATTACGATCCTCGTCTTGGTAGCCGCCGTCATTCTCGCGTTCACCGGCCGCTACCCGCAGGCGATGTTCGACCTGATTCTCGGCCTGAATCGGTGGGTGCTTCGGGTCGCCGCCTACGCGGGACTCATGCGAGACGAATACCCGCCGTTCCGGCTCGACATGGGCGGCGCGGAGGGCGGCACGATGACACTGCCGGGCGGCACAATGACACCGCCGGGCGGCACGACGACACCGCCGGGCGGCGCCTCGATGTTTTCCGACGCTTCGACGATTTCTGGCACTGACGCTCCGGCGCCACCCACCTTGCCCTATGGCGAGCGGTTCGGGGCGCCTGGAGCCGAGCGTGCCGGCGTGCCGGCCCGCCGCCGCGGCTGGACGCCGTTGCGCATCGTCGGCGTCGTTACCGGTTCGCTGCTGGCGCTCGTGTCGGTCGGCCTTCTCAGCGCGGGCGGCACGGCACTGTGGCTCGACCAGCAGCGCGATTCAGCGGGTTACGTCTCGATCAACACAGATACCTTTGCCAGCAAGGGTTACGCGATCGCCAGCGATCGGATTTCGATCGAAGGGCTCGGCGTCGACTGGGGAGACGCGAGCGGCATCGTTGGCAAGGTCCGGTTCGAGGCGACGTCGACGTCCGGCGCTCCAGTTTTCATCGGCGTGGCACCGGCGAGCGCGGCAGCGAGTTACCTCGACGGCGTGGCGCACACGACCTACCAAGACCTCGACGCGAACCTTGACAATCACGTCGACCATCTCGGCACGCCACCCAGCACGGCTCCGACGAACTCGAACATCTGGACGGCGAAAGCGAGCGGCCCGGGCACGCAGACCTTGGTGTGGGAGCCCAGCAACGGCACGTGGACGATCGTCGCGATGAACGCCGATGGCAGCCAGAACGTCAGCATCAAGAACGAGACGTCGGCGCAACTTCCCGCGCTGCCGTGGATCGCGACCGGTCTGCTCGTCGCGGGCTTCGTCTTTCTGGTCGGCGGAGTGTTGCTGATCGTGCTTCCGATTCGACGAGTTTCCTTCGCCTGAGCGCCAGCACGGGAACACGCGAGCATGGGAACACGCGACGCGAGCACGGGAACAACGCGGCCTCCCTCACGGTTGCGACGAACAGTCGACCGTGAGGGAGCGTCGTGCAGGTAGAGATCTGGTCCGACGTTGTGTGCCCCTGGTGCTATCTCGGAAAGCGCCGCTTCGAGTCGGCGCTGCGGCGTTTCGAACGTAGTGCCGACGTCGACGTCCGATGGCGCAGTTTCGAACTCGACCCTTCGGCACCTCCGATTCGCGACGGCGACCCGGTGCGGCGGCTAGCCGACAAATACGGCATGTCGCGCGCGCAAGCCGAGGCAAACAACGAACGCTTGACGTCGCTTGCCGCCGCGGAGGGGCTCGAATACCACCTTGACCGCGTGCGTTCGGGTAACAGCTTCGACGCGCATCGGCTACTGCATCTCGCGGCCGAACGCGACATGCAAGATACGTTGCAAGAGCGCTTTTTCCGCGGCTATTTCACCGAAACCGAGGCGATCGGCGACCGTGAGACTCTTGTAAAACTTTCCGTCGACGTCGGCCTCGACGAAAACCAGGTGCGCGACGTCCTCGAGTCAGGGCGTTTCGGCGACGCTGTACGCGCCGACGAGCAACAGGCCGCGGCGTATGGGATTTCCGGCGTGCCGTTCTTCGTCATCGACGGCCGCTACGGCGTGTCGGGGGCGCAACCTGCCGACGTCCTGCTCGAAGCTTTGCGCCGCGCCGCGGCTGACGCGAATCCGCTGACGGTGATCGAGCCCGACGACGGCGTGAGCTGCACCGACGAAAGCTGCGACGTTTAGTTCGCGCAGGCGCAGCCGTTGGTGCGTCAGCGGTTGCTGACCCGACGCTGTTGCGGGTTCGCCCGGCGCGCGCCTCGGCGCCGCGTGCGAAGCAACACCGCGGTGCCCACGCCGAGCGCCACCAGTGTGACGCCGGCGGCAGCAACCCGGGCGCCGCCCCCACTGAGACCGACGAAGACGATGAACGCACCGAAAACCGTCGCGCTGACGGCGAAAGTAATCGGTACGAACCGGCTGTATAACCGCCCCGGCGCAAGGGTCGGGAGTTTTCGCCGAAACTCGGCAGCGAGCGAAAAGCGCGCAATCACCGCGCCCACGAGGGCCATTCCGGCGAACAGCATGCGCTTCTCGGCCGGGGCGAACACTCCGGCCACGAGCGAGGAGGCGGCCGCGATGTCAGCGGCGGTGGCGACGGCGACCAGCGGCTCCCTGAGCGTGCGCAACAAATGCCGCCGCACGGCGGGGCTCAGCCGGACGACGAAGAACGCGGCGAACACCGTCGGAATCGCGAGCAGCACGAGTGGCAAAACTTGCCTGGTGAGCCTGCTGTCTATCGCGTCGAATCGTTCGACGACGTAGACAACAAGTAACAAGAAGTACGACGTGCGAGCAAGGAATACGCGAAGCACGGCATCGAGCGCGTCGCGGTTGTGCTTGATCCGCGGGTCGGCGCGCACCGCGGTGGCGAAACCCGACGCCGCGGCGGCGAGACTCGCGGGCCGCAGCTGCCGGTCAAGATGCAGCCTGGCTAATCCCGCGTGCGCGGCGTCGTCTTGAGGGTCGATCGCGAGCGCCTTGCGGTAGAACGTCTCGGCGAGTTTCGTCTCGTCGTCCTTGGCGGCGACGCTGCCGGCCACCACCCACACGGTGGGCTCCAGCGGCGCGAGCTCGCGTGCCATTGCCGAGGCGTCTCGCGCTCTCTGCGTAAGGCCGAGTACCAAAGCCGCTTCGGCAACCCGCACGTGCGTCTGCCAGGCGAGCGGCGCCAACCGCTGACTCTCGTGGGCTTCGTCGAATGCCTCAGAACTTCGCTGCAGCGCCGACAAGGCGATGCTCGCCAGCCGATGCGGCCATTCGTCGTCCGGTGAAAGGCCGACGGCTCGGCGGGCGGCGTCGAGCGCACCTTCGTCGTCGTCGAGCCCGAGCTTGGCTTGCGCGAGCACACACCAAGCCTCGGCGTGATCGGGGTGCGAGGCGAGAACCTGGTGCGAGAGACGCACCGCCTCGTCGTAGCGGTGCAAGTCGCAGCACGCGCGAGCACGTTCGAGACCCGCGTGCGCGGTAGCGAGATCGCTCACCTGCGCCGCCGAAGGTAACGCAGCAGGTCGTCGTAGACGCCGCCCTCGTTGGCGAATTCGGCGACGTTGCGGGCGGTTTCGAGCCACGGCCCGATCGAAGGCCGGACGTCGCGCACCGCTGCCTCGACATCGGCTTGCCCGATCATGCGCACGGTGCCAGTGCGAGCGGAGTCGAGAAGCGCTCGTTCGGCGGCGCTTTCGCAGACGTAGGCGAGATCGGCGCCGGAGTAGCCGTCGGTTTGCTTGGCGAGGCGCGCGGTGTCGATGCCGGCGATCGGCCGGTTGCGCAAGTGGTAACGCAATATCGCGTCACGAGCTGGTTCGTCGGGCGGCAGCACGAGCACCATGCGGTCGAATCGCCCCGGACGACGAAGCGCGGTGTCGACGTCCCACGGATGGTTCGTCGCCCCGAGCACGTAGACGCCGTCGTTGCCGCCGGTCATGCCGTCCATCTCGGTGAGCAATTGGTTGACGCTGCCTCGGCCAGCGCTGCCTCTGACCTGACTGCGTTTTTGACCGATCGCGTCGACCTCGTCGAGAAAGACGACACACGGCGCGTTGGCCCGAGCCACCTCGAACAGCGCGTGGATGTTGCGTTCGCTGTTGCCGATGTACATGTCGAGAATGTCGGCCAGCGACACGGAAATGAACCGGGCGTCGATCTCGCCCGCGATGGCTCGCGCGATGAATGTTTTGCCGCAACCGGGCGGGCCGTACAACAACAAACCGCCGCGCAGCGACTTGCCGTAGAGCTTGAGCAGTTCAGGGTTGCGCAGCGGCGCCAGCACGGCGGCTTCGAGGCGTGCCTTCACTTCGGTCATGCCGCCGACGTCGGCGAGCCGCACACCGGCGTTCTCGACGTCGAAGATGCCGTCAGCTGAATCCGAGGCGTCGGAGTCGACGTACATCGGGAGCGCGATGCCGTCGAGTTCGGCGTCGAGGCGGCGCAGCGTTTCTCGTTCGGGATCGTCGTCGACGGCGCGCGAGACCGGGCCTCGCGAGGTGGCGGCGGGGGCGCCCGAAATCAACGCCAATGCCGCCGCGTTGGCCGGTTCGCGCTGCAACACGGCGGCCGCCTGGCGTACCGCTTCGTCGCGGTCGCCGGCGCCCGCCAGCAGTTCGGCGTAGTGCAAGCGAAGCGGGACGTCGTCGGGAGCGGCCTCGACGGCCGCGCGAAGGCTGCGCAGAAGATGATCGGATTCCACACGTTCAAGTATCGGCCCTTCGCGACCTTGCCCGCAGCCGTTATCCACGCAGCGGTGTCGCCCCCGAGGGTTGACCAAAGTACAGCGCTGACGAAGGTACAGGCGGGTTAGGCACAACGGCACTACGTCATTCCGGGCAAAATCGGCGACTCTGGGATCGACGGGAGGTGCCCAATGCCGAGGACGATTACACCCCCCAAAGACCCGCCGAGCGACTCCGAAACCTCTCTTTCGATCGACCCGCGGGAGGTTCGCACGGTACTGAAAGCCGGCCATCTAGCGCCGTCCGTTCACAACACGCAACCGTGGCGTTTCGTGCTCGCCGAACACGGCATCGAGGTGCACGCCGACGACAACCGGCGACTTGCGGTCATCGACCCAGCCGGCAGGGCACTCGTGATGAGCTGCGGCGCGGCGATATTGAACATGCGGGTGCAGGCCGCAGCGCTCGGACGCCTGATGCGCGTCGAAATCCTTCCGGACGCCGCCGAGCCCGCCCATCTGGCAACGTTGTCGTTCGGCGCGCGCACCGGCGTCGAGTTCGCGGAAGCAAAGCTCGCGGAAGCAATTCATCGCCGTCACACGTACCGGCGTGGTTTCGGCCCCGGCGGAGTCTCGGGCGAGACCCTCGCCGCGTTGGCCGCGCAGGCGAGCCGCGAAGGCGCGAGGCTCGTGCGGCTCGACGAGCGCCGTCGCCGGGGTGCCGCGCGGCTTACCCGGGTCGCCGAGTTGGCACTCTCGGCAGATCCCGCCTATCGCCGCGAGATTCAACGCTGGACGACGGTGCGAAGCCTGCCAAAGGAAGGCGTTCCGTTGGCGGCGGCGGGCACCCGAGGCACCAGCATCGACGAGCCGCCGCTTCGCGATTTCACGGTATCCAGGCCGTGGCTCGAACGAGTTGCGGAACACTATCCGCACGAAGAATGGCTGGTGATCGCGACGCTTGGCGACGTTCGCGAGAACTGGATTGCGGCGGGACAAGCGCTCGAGCGGGTGCTGCTGACGGCAACCGCCGCCGGACTCGGCGCCTCGTTCATAACGCAGGCGCTAGAAGTCCCCCCGATTCGCGCGCAGTTGGCGAGCTATCTCGGGCTCGACGACGTGCCCCAGGTGCTCATCCGGATCGGGCCCGCGACGCCAAAACCGGCGACGGCACGTCGTCCGCTCGACCAGGTTGTCACCGTCGGGCCGGGTGTCGCGTCGCTTCTGCTGCGCTAATGAGCTACCGCCGCGAGCGCGGTCGCCGCATGAGGTCGTCGACCGCACGGCGCGGGGTCGCGGTTTCGGCCGCGCTGTAGCCCATCCGCAGAATCATTTGCGGGTACCCGGCAGAGGTGACCAGGTCGCGGCGAATTTCGGGATAATCGAGCGGTTGGTTCAAAAACGACACTCCGAGACCGCGCGAACTAGCGGTAAGAAGCAGGCGCTGCAAGGCCTGACCGGCATGCAACCACGCGACCCTGTCGTCTGACGCCGTGACGAGAATGGCCGTCCAAGGATCTGGCGCGTAACGTTCGACCTGCGGTGCGATACCTCGCGCCGCGCCGAAATCGCGCATCGGAGGAGCGCCCGTCGACGACAACGTGCCGAATGCCCGCATGGGGATTCCGTCGCCCCGCGAGGGTGCCCGCGTCGTCCATTTGTAAAGGTCCGCTTCGTAAGCCGGGGTTTGCCCAAGTATGCCTTCGGCTAGCGCTATCAAGTCGAACAGCCAACCGCGTTGGGCGCGATTCACGGGAACGACGGCAGCGTTTTCGACATGCACGCACTGAGCAAGCTCGAACAGCACCGAACCCGGCACCGCACGGGGCACAAACGGACGCCGATGGGTGTGCCGACGCCTGACGGCCGGGAAAAGCGCGGCGTCGTACGGGTTCGCCTTGCCGCGCTGGCCGAGCATGACGGTAGCCAGCGGGCCCGACGGTCCAGGGTTAAGCCGGACGTCGACTTCGCGGCCAAGATAGGCGGCGGCGACACGGAGGTTGAAAATCGCCGCGCCACAACTAATGACCATCTGACGACCCAAAGGATCGATAGACGAGCGCAACACGCGGTTCTCGTCTTCAGACACCTCGATAGCGCTTCCGCTAATCTCGAAAACCCAAGGCTGCGTGTTCATGACGGACGGCGCCAACCCCGCTGCCCCCAGCAACACCTGACTTTCGGTTCGCGTAATCGGCGGAGAATCCGCTCGCCGGACGGCCTCCTGGCGCATCGTGGCCATCGTCGACTCCTTGCTGCTAAGCCTAAGTACCGCTCTTAGCAGCTTGCGCGCCACGACATTGCGGTCCGCAGTGCCGTAGGTCGTCAGTTCAGGGAACAACGTCCCTAGCGGGACGCTCGTCCGTCATGGCGGAGGGCTTATGGGTCAGCGCGCGACAGCGCTTATGGGTCACGGCGCGGCAGCGCTTATGGGTCACCGCGCGACATGAATCGGCGTCTCGCTGATGACGATGCGCGAACCGTCCTTGGCGGAGTAAACGAAGGTGACCAGCTCGCCCTGGCCGGCCCGATTGACCGTGTAGGGCACGGTGATGTCGAAGGTGCCGCGCGTGCCGCTGCCTGACGTCGCCATCGCTCGCTGTGTCGCGACGACGCGCCCGTCCCAATCGGTGATCTCGACGTGGAAGACGGCCTCGAAGGTGTTCGCCGTCCCGACGATTCGCACCGGGCTGTGCACGGTCTGGCCGTACACGGGAGACTCGACAAGAACTTGCGGCGACAGGGTTTCGAAATCGGCTCGGGTGAGCGGACGGTCGCCGTGCCCGTCGTGTGGCGTCACGAAATGATCGTCCGCCTCGACGCGCACGCCTTGCACGGTCGGGAATTGCGTCGCGGTGAAAACGATTTGCGCGAGCGCGGCATCGCTCCAAGTCGCGGTCGAGCCGGCGAGTTCGACGGTCGCGACGCCGTGGTCGAGTTCGACCTCGTGAAGTCGCACGCTCGAGGAAATGTGCGATGACATCCCGCCCGAGCGTTCATCGGTTGTCGGGCCGGCTATGAGCGCCCGCACCGATTCTTCGAGGACGGCCACGCTGCCGGCCGACCGCGGTACGGCGGCGAGCCGACCGTTCGCCAACGTGGAGTAGAAATACGCCGAGATCGAGTGCGACGCCGTTGTCGCGGTCGGCCGGGGAGCCGGCGTCACCGCACCTGACGACGGTGTTCTTGACGACGGTGTTCCTGACGAAACTGGGCTGCTGGCGCGTGAATCGGTCGGCGAGCCTGTCTTGCCGCCCGGCGACGACGACCCGCAGCCCGCGAGAAAGACGCTGGCCATGGCAATGAATACCGCGGCAGTAGGTGCGACTGATCGGCGTAGGTTCATCATGAGTCACCTCGATCGAGCGTCGGCTCACGTTTCGCCGACGCGCAACCTTGAGACGCCCGGCAGGCGAGGTCGGTTTGCCCGCGGCTAGCACGATATTTCCGGGCGGGCCTCTCGCGCCGTCTCATCGACGCGTTACGTCGATCTTGCGCTTCACCGTTCGCGCGACCGGCAGCCGCACTTCGAGGATCCCGTCGTTGTACGTCGCCTTCACTTCGGTCTCGTACGTGCCCGCGGGTAGCGGTATAGATCGCGAGTATTCGCCGTAACGAAACTCGGTACGAAAACCAGACCGGTCACTCTTGGCCAACCCGTCTTCGCGGCGGACGTCGATGTGAAGTGCCCCACGCGAAATTGTGACGTCGACGTCTTTTTGCGGATCGATGCCAGGTAATTCTGCCCGGATGACGAGTTCGTCGCCCGCGAGAAATTCCTCGATGCGAATAACGTCAGCGCTGGCCGGGGCGACGCTCCCGAACACGTCGAGCCCTTGCCAATCGGGAAATGCCGAGAAGGGCCAAAGGAGGCGAGCGCCCGAACTGGGCTGGCGAATTGTGGTAGCCATCGTGAATCACTTCTTCCGCGGCGAGTCGACTGCGATATCACCCGGCGCGCCGAACCGACCTCCGACCGATTCGCTCGCGGCCGGGCACTTTCAGGGTGCGGCGAGGGCGCCTGGGATCGCAGTGCCGAACGTCCTACCGCGCATGGCGTTTGGGCACGACGTCGACTCGTCAGCGAGAGCGGCGACGTGCGAGCGGATCGCATGCAAGCATCGATCTTCGCGTAGCGACATGAGGTCGGACATCACGCTCGTACGGTCTCGCACTTACCAGGCCGTTCCGCCCTAGCAGCGGGATATTTAGGGGAATTCGGCGGCTTGCCCGGACAAGGACCTAGGTCGATACAGAAGTGGCATAAGCCCCAGGCAATGGGCTGGCACATTCGGGTTTTCTTGGACAGCCGATCCACGTCACGTTCCGCGGTGATCATATGCAGAAGTTCAACAGCTCGCGCCCGGACGCGACAGAGTTAGATTTGGCCGTCACCTCGACGATGGCGGACGGCGCAAACGCCGTCGTCGAGATCCGTGGCGCGGTGCGGCGGTCGACCACGGGGGTGTTGGCCGCCTACCTGAGCGCTTCCTCAGCGTTCACCGCCACGTCAGTGGTGATCGACCTGTCTGGCGTCGCGACGCCGAACCACTGGTTGCTGAGCGCCCTCGCGAAGACCCAAGCGGTCTTGCACGCGCGAAGGGCGTCGATGCGCCTAGTGGTGGGGGACGACCGGATGTTCGAGTTGTTGCACACTTCTGGCCTTCACCGGATGGCGCCAATCTTCTTGACCCGTCGTTTCGACGATCGGGTCACCGCAAGAAGTGGCGCTCATCGTGGGCGTGCCGAGGATCGGCAGCGTGTCGTCGATCTGGCGACGGCCGGGCAGGCGCGGGGGCGGGTGAACGTCGTCCTGCATCGGCCGCGCCGGTTCGCGGCATCGGTTTAGGGGGATCGAAGGGGGATGGGGGATGCGGGCGCTGCGCCGTGGCACCGTGCAGCGCCCGCTTTTTCGTCGTCCGACAAGGTCGATTCGCTGCCGAATCTATTCGCTTTCGGTCTGCAACCGCGCCGACCAACGCTGCTCGATCTTCGCGAACCGCCAAAACGCGAGCGCGCCGATCCAGGTAACGACGAACAGGCCGACGATGAAGAACCCGACGTTGTTGAGGTCGAGGTTGCCGATCCAGGCCAGCGGACCCGACTCGATCGACAGTTTGTCGGTGAGGATCGACACGAGTTCGACGGTGCCGATGATAAGCGCGACCGCCACCGACAGCGCGGTAATGGTGATGTTGTAGTAGACCTTGCGCACCGGCTTGGAAAAGGCCCAGCCGTAGGCAAAATTCATGAAACAACCGTCGATCGAGTCGAGCAAACTCATACCGGCGGCGAAGAGCACCGGCAAGGTCAAGATGGCGTACCACGGCAGGTTGAACGCCGCGGCGCCGCCCGCGATCACCAGTAAACCGACTTCTGTAGCGGTGTCGAAGCCGAGCCCGAACAAGACACCGACCGGGTAGATCTGCCACGGCTTACGAATCGACTTGGTGAGACCGCCGAGAAACCGGTTCATGAAGCCGCGATTGTTCAATTGCTCTTCGAGCTTGGCTTCGTCGAACCGGCCGTGGCGCATGTCGCGGAACACACGGAGAATGCCCGCGAGGATCACCAGGTTCAAAATGCCGATGATGTAAAGAAAACTGCCGGACACGGCGGTGCCGATCAGACCGGTGACGGTGTGCAGCGAGCTGTTGTCGTCGCGCACCTCTCCCGCGATCGACCGAATGCCGAGCGCGAGCAAGACGCACAGCCCGAACACGATCGTGGAGTGGCCGAGCGAGAACCAAAACCCGATGGAGACCGGGCGCTTGCCGTCGGCCATCAGCTTTCGCGTCGTGTTGTCGATCGCGGCGATATGGTCGGCGTCGAAGGCGTGGCGCATACCGAGTGTGTAGGCGGTGACACCGAGGCCGATGCCGAACACCTGGTGAGCTCCGACTTCGTAATGGCGCGGCGCGACGATCGCGGCGAGGGTGAACCAGCCGACGACGTGCAACACGATGACGGTGAGCGAGACGCCAGCGATCGCCGCCCATTCGCCCGGCGTGAGCGACCTTCGGATACGCGCGAGCCGACCCGCGGTGTCGGGTGGCGCGGGCGCGATCGCGGTCATGAGTCCTCCCAGCACGTCAGCCGCATTACCCTAACCGCCCACGATTCGTAGTTGCAAGTGATATGCAACAAGGTCGCGGCTCATCAGAACGGCGATGGCACCGGACGGCGCTGTCACCCCGCGGCGGCAAGCCTCGGCGATCACCACGCTCCTCTTGCCGGTCGATCGCGCCCGCGCGACACCGGATCACGCGACGTAGGGTTGGTGTCGTGTCCACGTCGAATCCCCCACAAGGCAAACGGTTACGGCACGGAGCATTCGCGTGGGCGGGTGCCTTCACCGGCTTCTATCCGGCGACGGCGGCAGACCTGACGGACTTCGGGCCGGTCACCAGCTTTCTGTACGCCGCGCGCAGCGTCATCCTGGTGATTTCGGCCCAGGCAGGCCTGATCGCCGGCCTGCTCGCCACCACCGACCGGCGTTTCGAGACAGCGCCCTTCATCCTCATGCTGATCGCGTTCGTCGTACTGCACGCGATCAGCAACTTGTCGAACGACTACTTCGGTTACCGGCGCGGGCACGACACCGCCGACTCGCCGCGGCGGCGCTACACCTTGCATCCGGTGGCCAGCGGCGCGTTCACCATGCGTTTTCTCGCTACCGGCCTCGGTGTGCTCATCGCGATCGCGGCGGTGATCGGTGTCTACTTCGTCGTGTTGCGCGGCTGGGGCGCCGTCTGGCTCGCCGTCGCCGGCGCCGCCTTGCTATGGGCCTACGACGCCGCGCCGCGAGCCTTGAAAGAACTCGGCCTCGGCGAATTTGCCGCTTTCGTCGTGTGGGGCCCGCTGATGATCGGCGGGGGCTACTACGTCATCACCGGCACGTGGTCAGGCATGGCTTTCCTCGCGTCGGTGCCGTACGGCCTCGGCGTCGCGTCGATCCTGATCGGCAAGCACATCGACCAGCGCGCGTTCGATGCTGACCATGGGCAAAAGACGTTGCCGGTGCTGCTCGGCGCGATCGCCACCCGGCGGCTGACCATCGGCATCGTCGTCGCGATGTACGCCGCCGTCGCGGCGGCGATCGGTGCCGGCGCCTTGAGTATCGCCGTAGCGGTCGTGCTTGTCGCCGCGCCGCGCGCCCTGCACGCCGTGCGAGTGCTCGCGCGGCCCACGCCGTCCGGGCCGCCGCCGGGGTACGTCGGCTGGCCGCTGTGGTTCCACCGCGTCTGCCTCGTGCACAACCGCGCCTACGGCTGGCTCTTCATAGCCGGTCTGGCGGTCGGCGCGATCTGGCCCGCCACGGTCATCGGCTAGCCGCCACTCCCTGCGTCCTCCGCGTCCTCCGCGTCCCGCGCATGCCCTGCGTGATCACGAAGACTTTTTGGCACCTACGGGGGTACTAGTCTTCGCGATCACGCGAGTTTCCGCGGCAGGCCTCAGCGCTCGCGCGCGTCAGCTTTGCGGGTCGAGCGCCGGCAATTTGGTCAACGCCTCGGCGACCGCCGCGTTGTCGGCGTCCGACCACTCACGATCGTGCAGCGACCCGTGCAGGTAGGCGTCGTACGCGGGCAGGTCAAGGTGACCGTGGCCGCACAATGCCGTCAGGATCACCTTTTCTTCGCCGGATTCCTTGCAACGCAAGGCTTCTTCGATCGCGGCAGCCAGCGCGTGCGTAGGTTCGGGCGCCGGCACGATGCCCTCCGTGCGAGCGAACAGCACGCCCGCCGCGAAGCACTCGGTCTGCGACTTGGCGACCGCCTCGAGGTGGCCGGTCTCGTAAAGGTGGCTGATCAGCGGGCTCATGCCGTGGTAACGCAACCCGCCCGCGTGAATCGGGTCGGGCACGAAGTCGTGGCCGAGCGTGTGCATCTTCAACAGCGGCGTGAGCCCGGCCGTGTCGCCGAAGTCGTAGGCGTAGGTGCCCTTCGTCAGCGACGGGCACGCGGCGGGCTCGACGGCCCGCACGATCGGGTTCATGCGGCCAGCCCATTTTTCGCGCAGGAACGGGAAAGACAGGCCGCCGAAGTTCGAGCCACCACCCGTACAACCGACCAAGACATCAGGCTTCTCGCCAATCTTGGCGAGCTGCAACAATGCCTCTTCACCGATGATCGTCTGGTGCAGCAGCACGTGGTTGAGCACGCTACCGAGCGCGTAGTGCGTGTCGGCATTCTGCGCCGCGACCTCGACCGCCTCGCTGATCGCGATACCGAGCGACCCCGTGGAATGCGGGTCTTTCTCGAGAATCGCGCGCCCAGCGGCGGTGAGGTCGGACGGGCTCGGGTGGATCGTGCCGCCGAACGTCTCGATCATCATGCGGCGGTACGGCTTTTGGTCGTACGAGGCGCGCACTTGCCAGACTTCGCAGTCGAGCCCGTACTGGGCGCACGCGAACGCCAGCGCGGTGCCCCACTGACCGGCACCGGTTTCGGTTGTCAGCCGCCGGATGCCGGCCTTTTGGTTGTAGTACGCCTGCGGCACCGCGGTGTTCGGTTTGTGAGAGCCGGCAGGCGAGACACCTTCGTATTTGTAGTAAATGCGGGCAGGTGTGCCGAGTTGCTTTTCGAGCCGATGCGCACGATAGAGCGGGCTCGGCCTCCACAGCCGATAGACGTCAAGCACTTCACCTGGGATCTCGATGTACTGGTCGGTGCTGACCTCCTGCGCGATGAGATCGATCGGGAAGAGCGCGGCGAGGTCGTCGGGCCCGGCGGGCTGCCCGGTGCCCGGGTGCAACACCGGCGGTGGCGGGGTCGGCAGATCGTGCAGCACGTTGTACCACCGAGTGGGCATCTCCCTCTCGTCGAGCAAAATCTTGTGCTGCTTAGCGGCGCTGTCGCTCACAGGTGCTCCCGTCAACCGAAATCGTTGCGGTAAGCCTAGAGGCCCTCTCGCCGTCGCGAAGACTTTTCGACACCGATGTGAGCAAAAGTGCGCACGATCACTGAACCCACCCCGCCTGTGCGCGGCCGTATCGAGGCGGAAGTCGCGGCCAGCTGAGCGGTCGATCATCGAGGCGCCCAGCCGGAGAAATGCCGCTCCACCCGTTACCCAGTGATGTCCGGTAGTCGGCGACCTCCTCTTGCGGCGCCGGGATATTCGTCGTCGCGGGCGACTGAATTCCTTGACGTAGCAGCCATTGCGCGGTCGCGGAAAGACAAAGATCGGCGTGCGTTGCCTCCCCCGTTCGGCATCGACGCGCAAGCGCTGCCAATGCCGCCGCGGCAATGAGATATCCGGTCGCGTGGTCGAGCAGTTGGAACGGCAGTGCGCCGGGCTGGGCGCCGTCCGAGCTGGTAACCCACCCGATGCCCGACGCGACCTGCACGAGGCTGTCGAAGCCGCGGCGCTGCCCCCACGCACCCGTCGTTCCCCACGCCGACAACGTGACCACGCTCACACCCGGATGCCGCTCGGCGACCTGATCGGGGTCGAGACCGAAGCGGCGCAAGGCTCCAGGCCGATATCCTGTGACGAGCACATCGGCCGCTGCTAGCAACTCGTGCGCGCGCTCGTTTTCTTTTGCCAAGTCGAGGGTCGCGCTGGCCTTTCCGATGACGCCGTCGATCGCTTGCAACGGCAACTCCGGACGCCGCGGATTGTCGAGCCGCAGTACGTCAGCACCGAGCGCGGCCAGCATGCGCGTGCCGGTCGGCCCGGCAATCACCCTCGTAAGGTCGAGAACGCGAATACCGGACGCCGGTAGCGGGCCAGGCGTCGCGAGGTTGTGCGGCGCCGTCGTCATCGTCTCGTTGATTACGAGTGGACGACGCGCCGCTTCGGTGCCGGCTTCGCTTTTTTGCCACTGCTCGGGAGTGCGAGCCGCAACGGCTAAAGCGCCTGCCGCGTAGGCGTTTTCTTCGATTTGCGGCGCCGAAAGTTCGGCGAACGCTGCGGAAAGTTGGGGTGCGACCGCGGCATCGTCGTCGTCCGGAATATCGAACGACGCCAGCAAAGCCTTGCGATGCCAGGGATAATTCGCATGCGTGCGCACCCATCCGTCGGCGGCGCGCCAAAACCGAGAAAGCGGAGCGAATCCTTCGATTCCGTGTCCGTCGGCAGAACGCAGCCATTTCTCGCTGCGCATCACCGCCGCGACGTGCGCCCGATCGAGCGACACCCGCGGGCGGTGACCGCTTCGTGCCTGAGCCAGATCGGCCGCCGCGACAAGACATGCCGCGACCGACGCGACAGCGCATTTCTCGACGGCGAGCGTCGACGACAACGACCCGGGCCACTCTCCTGTCAACGTCACATCGTGAGACACGTCGATGGCGAGATTCGACAAGACATCGTCGAGCAGCGGAATGCTCATGGCGGCTAGGAGAAAGTCGAGTTTGGGGCGCGATCGGCCGGCGCGGGGCTCGCGAGCGTGCCGAGAAGGGTGAGTTTTTCGGCGCTGCTGGTGCCCGGCTCGGCATGGTAGACGACGAGCGTGAGGCCATCGGCGCCTCCGACGGCGAGCTTGTCGCAATTCACGATCAGGTCGCCGACTTGCGGATGCCGCATGCGGATCGGCGTCGCTTCACGACGCTGCACGTCGTGTCGCGCCCAGAGCTGGCGGAATCGTTCACTCGCCACTGATAATTCGCCGACGAGTTCGATGAAACGCGGGTCGTCGGTGTCGGTGCCGACGGAGTTGCGAAAAGCCGCGACATGTCGTGCCGCGACTTCGTCCCAATCCGGATACAGCGCCTGTTCAGCGGGGTCGAGAAAAACCGAGCGCAGCCGATTGTGGCCCACTCGCACGTTCGGTGACAGCACCTGAGCAAGGCGGTTAGCGGCAAGGACGTCAAAGTAGCGGCCCTCGACGAAACTCGCCAGGTTCGACACGGCGAGCAGTTGGCCAATGCTCGCCGGAACTCTTTCGCGAACGGGACACCGACGCCGATGTCGCGGACGCGGCGCGGCCAAGCTCAGCAGGTGGTCGGTCGCCGCCTGATCGAGAAGCAGCACGCGAGCCAGGGCCTCGAGCACCTGCGGCGAGGGGTTGCGGTCGCGGCCTTGTTCGAGCCGCAGGTAGTAGTCGGCGCTGATACCGGCGAGCATCGCGACCTCTTCGCGCCGCAGGCCCGCGACACGCCGCACGCCGGTGACGCGAATGCCGGCCGCCTCCGGCGTGACCAGTTCGCGGCGGGCGCGCAGGTACTCGCCGAGCGGGTTGTTGTCGCTCACGACCTCGACGATAACCGTCGCGTTCGCGCTCTGCCTGGTCTTATCACCCCCAGGATCGACAAGGCTCTTCCTCGCGCACGCGGCACCGCGCACCGTAGGTGGTGACATATCGGACGACGACAGGAGCCCTCGTGCCCGCGAACTTTCTTCCCGGCGGCACACTTACCTTGGCCGACGGTCTCACGATTACTCGGATCGGTTACGGCGCCATGCAGTTAGCCGGTCCACACGTGTTCGGGCCGCCGGCCGATCGCGACGAAGCAGTGGTGGTGCTGCGCGAGGCAGTCGAGTTGGGCATCACGCACATCGACACCGCCGACTTCTACGGCCCGCGGATCACGAACGAAATCATCCGCGAAGCGCTGCACCCGTACCCAGCTGATCTGCGCATCGCGACGAAGGTGGGCGCGCTGCGTGACGCCGACGGCAATTGGCCGAAGGCGCTCAGCCCGCGCCAACTTCGGCAAGCGGTGCTCGACAACCTGCACAATCTGGGGCTGGAGGCACTCGACTTGGTGAACCTTCGCGTCGGGGGTTTCAGCGAGCCGGAGCCGGGTTCCATCGCTGAGCCGTTCGCCGTCCTCGCGGAATTGCAACGAGAGGGCCTGATCAAGCAGCTGGGCTTGAGCACGGTGAATGCCGTACAGATCGCCGAGGCGCAGTCGATCGCGCCCATCGTGTGCGTGCAGAACTTCTACAACATTGCTAACCGGGACGACGACTTGCTCGTCGATTCCCTTGCCGCGCAAGGCATTGCTTACGTGCCGTACTTTCCGCTCGGCGGTTTCACGCCGTTGCAGTCAGACACTTTGCGATCGGTCGCCGACGGTCTCGGCGCGACGCCGACGGCGGTAGCAATCGCCTGGTTGCTGCAACGCTCCCCGAACATCGCGCTCATCCCGGGGACGTCGTCGGTGGCGCATCTGCGCGAAAACGTCGCGGCCGCCGCGCTGATATTGCCGGACGACGCGCTGGCGAAGCTGAATGGCATCGCCGATGAATCAGTGGCCGGCTCGGCGGCGTAGCCCGGTCAGCAGAAGGTCAATCATGACGTGCGGGTCGTAGCGGGGATCGTCTTCGGCGCCAATGCACAGGTTGCCGACGCCGCGCAGAAGCGCATACGCGTCGCCGTCCGCGCGAATTTCTTTGGCCCGCGCGGCGGCGTCGAGGAGTTGCGCGCACACCGGCACGAGCCGGTCGAGGAAGTAGGCGTGCAGCGCGTCGAAGCTCGCATGGTCTGACCGCAGCGCGGTGGCCAGCCCATGCTTGGTGGTGACGAACTCGACGAACATCGCGACCCACTGCGCGAGTGCGGCGTGCGGGCTGGCGCTGTTGGCGAGCAGCGTCGGCCCCGCCTGCGCGCACGCCTCCACTTGGTGGCGATACACCGCGATGATCAGATCAGCGCGGGTCGGGAAGTGCCGATAGATCGTGCCCATGCCGACGCCGGCCTCGGCCGCGATCTCACGCACCGGCGCGTGCACGCCCGACCTGACGAAGACCTTGGCGGCGGCGTCGAGCAAATTCCGCTCGTTGCGTTGGGCGTCGGCGCGCTTGGGGGCACGCGTCTTGTCGTCCGTCATGGTCAGTTCACCCCTTCAGTTTGCGGAAACGGAACGAGGCTCCGTATAGTTACCGGAGCAACGTTCCGCTTGTGATGGTGTCACACCCGCGGGGATCCGCACCAACAGCTCCAACCCGTTCAAAGGAGAGCCGCATGCAATACCGCACCCTGGGCCACACCGGCGTGCAGGTCAGTTCGCTCGCGCTCGGTGCGATGAACTTCGGCGCCCTCGGGCGCACCAGCCAAGCCGACGCCAGCGCGATCGTCGACGCCGCGCTCGAATCCGGAATCAACCTGATCGACACCGCCGACTGGTACAGCGACGGCGAGTCAGAAACGATGCTCGGCAAAGCCATCGCCGGACGGCGCGCGAACGTCGTCCTCGCCACGAAAGCCGGCCTGCCGATGGGTGACGAGCGGAACCATCGCGGCAGTTCGCGCCGCTGGCTCGTCACTGCCCTCGACGACAGCCTGCGCCGGCTCGGCGTCGACCACATCGACCTGTACCAAATCCATCGCTGGGATCCGGCGACCAGCGACGACGAAACCCTCGCCACGCTGACCGACTTGCAGCGCGCCGGAAAGATTCGCTACTTCGGCACGTCGACGTTTCCGGCGTACCGGCTCGTGCAGGCCCAATGGACGGCGCGCGAGAACCACCTGAACCGCTACGTCACCGAGCAGCCGAATTACTCTTTGCTGCAGCGCGGAATCGAACGCGACGTGCTGCCCGTCGCCGAGCAGTACGGGCTAGGCGTGCTGGTGTGGAGCCCGCTGTGCTCGGGCTGGCTTACCGGCGCCATCCGCGCCGACCGCGAGATTACGACAAACCGATCGGCGTTTTTGCCACAGCTCTACGACACCGCGCTGCCGGCCAACCGCGCGAAGCTCGACGCCGTCGAGCAACTCGTGAAAGTTGCCGAACAGGCAGGCCTGACCCTCATTCAGCTGGCGCTCGGCTTCGTCACCGCGCATCCCGCCGTAACCAGCGCGCTCCTCGGGCCGCGCACCCTCGAACACCTGTCGTCGCAACTCGCCGCCGCGGACACTGTGCTGCCGGACGACGTGCTCGACGCGATCGACAACGTCGTCGCCCCTGGTATCGACCTCGCGCCGAACGAGAAGAACGACATGCCACCGGCTCTGTTCGACCCGGCTTTGCGACGACGTCGATGACGCCGCCGCGGACGCCAAGGTCATCACGGCGCGTCCGATAGCCTGAACCGGCAGCCTGAGACGTTCGACGGGATCTCGCTCGCGAGTCGTCTCGTCCGTCCTCTTGCTGCCCCGCCCTCGTAG
>JBDZVM010000057.1:0-15715 GCA_040255675.1 Actinomycetales bacterium
CGTCAATGCACTTGCCGCCGGGCCCGGTAATCGGGTCACCGGTGATGGTGCCACCGCCAGTCGAACCGCCGGTCCACGGCGTCAGCGTCATCGACGCGGAGGCCGGATCAGCGATGTAGATGCTCGGGCTGAATCCGGCGACGTCGTCGAAAGAAAATCCGTACGCCTTTCCGTCGACGGAATTCTGGTGCATCACCTTCGAGTACTGGTTAGATACGGCCTGCCCGTAGAACGCGCTCGCGTCGGACGTCGGCTGGGTGTCGTACTCAGGGCGAGAATTTGTTGAAAGCGTCGCCCGGTTCAGTGCCGCGCAGACGCGGGCGCCCACAGCAAGAATCGCGGTCTCATTGGGTTGACCCCCCGGCTGCATGGCGCCCGCGCAGCCGAGAACCTCGGCGGTCGAGGGCCTCGGCAGCGTTCCGATGACGTTTCCACCGGAATCCCGGAACGTAAATGACGTTCCGGAAACGGAGCCAGTGAAGGTGCCGACCGAGGTGTTGACCGTGAGCGGGTGGCTCGAGTAATACGTCCACACGTCGTTGACGTAGCCGTCGAAGAACGTCGAGCTGAAGGCGCCCCCGTCGAGACCGCGCGACGGGGCCTCGACACGCAGCGGCAGGCCATCCGACGGCCTGGTGTAGACGAGATTCGCCCAACCACCGCCGAGGCTCGCCATCGCGTTGAAAATGTTGGAGCGGCCGTTGCTTACCAGTTGGCCCTCGGATTGCGTGCTGCCGTCGGTGCCGCTAATGCTCACCGACATGGGCACGCTGAACATGTCGACCATCGTGGTGTTGATGTCGAACGAGGCGCCCGAACGTGCCCACTCTGTCCAGTCGAACAAGATGTCGTGATTGGGATCGCTGCTCGTCCACGGCGCCGGCTCGACGAGCCCTCCGGGCGAAAGGAAGAAAAACAGCTTCTGCCCGAAGGACACATACGTGCGGCCGCCCACCATGTTCTCGGGAATTCGCAAAGTCTCGGACGAACCGTTGACCGGGCCCGGAATCGAGACGTCGGGGGCCGCGGGGTTGGGCTGCCCGGCGGGGACGCTCGACGGAAAGGCGAACGCATGCCAGGTGCCGCCCGCGTCGATGTACCCTTGCGCGCCGGTGCTCCCGTCTCTAGCGATCATGTACACGTACGTCGCGTCGGAGCGGCCGGAGTCGTTCGAGACGACGAACGGCAGCAGGCCCGGCGCGGCATGCGCCGGGGCCGCGACGAAGCCGAGTGAAAGCGGTGACGTCGCCACGACACCAGCCGTGAAGGCCGTGCGCAGCAGCGATCGAGATGCCTTGCGACAACTCCACATGCACTACTCCAGGGTTGAAGGTGGTTTGTGCCGGTCATCCCCCTTCTTGCTTATGAGAGCGCTCTCACATCGGCAGAGGGTAGGACGTATCCCGCGAAAACGGAAGGCCTGGCTGGTTCCGGAACCACGACCGCCGTCGCCCGTCGCGCGCTCTCGACCGAAAAACGGCCCGAGCGGGCAGAGCGAAGCCGTCGAAGCTGGCTTTCTTTCGCGATCACAGGAAGGTCCGGTCGTCGAGCCGGGTAGGAAGCCGCCGTGCGTCTCCAGCGTTCGGCGTGTGATGGCCCGGGTATTTCACGGCGCCGTCAAGGCTCGGGCTTCGTGTATCTCTACAGCGACGGACGGCGGGTAACGGAGCCTGAGATCCTCCAGCGAATCAAGGCGCTGGTCGTACCTCCCGCCTGGCGCGACGTGTGGATTTGCCCTCGCGCGAACGGCCACATTCAAGCGATGGGCACTGATGCAGCCGGACGTCGCCAATATCGTTACCACGACGCGTGGCGCGTCATGCGCGACGCCGAAAAGCACGAGCGGGTGCTTCGCGTGGCAGCGAGCTTGCCGGAGCTTCGAGCGGTTGTGACGGATCAACTCAGCGAGAGCGGAGTCGGCAAAGCTCGCGTGCTCGCGGGCGCCGTCCGGCTGCTCGATCTCGGGTTTTTCCGGGTTGGCGGCGAGGAATACGCCGACGAGCACAGCACCTACGGCCTCGCCACGTTGCAGCGCAAGCACGTCACGATCGACGGCGGCGCGCTGATATTCGAATACGAGGCCAAGGGCGGTAAGCATCGGGTGGTCTCGATCGTCGACGAGCAAGTACTCGAACTCGTTGCCGCGTTGAAGCGCCGGCGCGGCGGCGGTAATGACATCGGTGACGAATTGCTCGCCTACAAAGACAGTTCGGGTCGCTGGCGCGACGTGCGGAGCGTCGACGTCAACCAGCATCTGCGAGACATATCTGGTACCGACATGTCGGCGAAAGACTTTCGCACCTGGCACGCGACAGTTTTGATGGCTGTCGCGCTCGCGGTGTCGGCCACGGTGCCGCACTCGTCGTCCGCGATAAACCGAGCGATAACTCGCGCCTACCGCGAAGTCGCCGAATACATGGGAAATACGCCGGCCGTCTGTCGCAAGTCGTACGTCGACCCGAACGTCGTCGAGCTGTTCGAGCAAGGCCGCACGATCGCACCCGACCTCGAACAGCTGGGCAGCGAGCCCGCGTACGGGCTGGCAACCCAAGGCCCGATCGAACAAGCCGTCGTCCGCCTGCTCTCGGGTGACCAGCGATACCGCGGTGCGCGATCGAGGGCCGCGCTTGCGTAAGCGACCGGACGCCGCGAACACGCGGTGCGCGCGTCGCGGGTGTACCGGTCTTGGGCCAGGGGATGACCCAGGGTGACCTGCATCGCCCGAAGGGAGACACCATCATGGCGACAAGCGTCAAAGAGATCATGACGCCGAACCCGATCACCTTGCAGGCTTCGAGTACCGTGACCCAGGCTGCCGAAGCGATGAAGCAGCACGACGTCGGAAACGTGCTCGTGCTCGAGAAGGACGGCGCGCTGCGTGGCATCGTCACAGACCGCGACATCGTGATTCGGGACGTTGCGGAGCGCAAGAACCCTGAGAAGACGAAGTTGGGCGACATTTGCAGCGCCGAGTTGACGACCGCGGATGTCGATGACTCGATCGACTCCGTCGTGGCGAAAATGCGTGAGAAGGCGCTTCGCCGGATGCCGGTCGTGCAAAAGGGCAAGCCGGTCGGGATAGTCTCGATCGGCGACCTCGCGCTCGAACGAGACGAGCGTTCGGCCCTGGCGGACATCAGCGGGGCGCCGCCGAGTCATTAGGCAGCGAGGCGCTGCCGAGTCATTAGGCAGCGGGGCGCCGCCGAGTCATTAGGCAGCGCGCGCGACCTGTCGAGTGAAGGGTGACCCACCGGGGTTGGTGCGGCACCCTTCACCCAATTGGGTTACAGCTTTGCGTCGGAGGTGCTGATCGCGTGTCGGCGGCGTCGTATGTCACTTAGTGTTTGGAGGTGACTGCCGATAGTGAGGTCGGCGTCGAGAAGCAGCGTTTTTCTCACCTTCTCAGGGCGGGTGACACGACACCGTGCGAGGCGCGAGACAGCAAGCCAGCCAGACAGCGAGCCAGCAAAAGCGAGCCGAGCAAGTCGAGCAGCTGGCGAGTCGCCTGTACGACGACGGAACCGTCAGCCAGGTCATCCGGCCGGCCGCCGTCTTGTCGGAGGCCAACGCGCGGCGCGTGCTTCAGGGTCTGGAACAAGACGACGTGCGATCGGGCGGGCGTTGGCACGCCGAACCGGGGTGCTGGCGGCTTTTCGAGCGACCGTGGAAAAGCAGAGACGAACGTTCCGCGCAGGAGGCGGGACTCATCGGCAGCATCCAGGTCGCGTACGGAATGCCGACCCGCTATGAGATCACAATTTTTCGAGCCACTGTGACGGTCGAGGGCACCCGCGCGGGGTTCACGGTCGAATCGCTGTGCGACGCGGCGCTGCGATACGCCGATCTCACGTTGTCGACGTGCCCGCGTATCGATATGCAACCGCCGCCTCGTCCGTTTCGTATGCAATGAAGCATGCTTTACCGAGCAGTCTGAGCGGTGCGTTCGCACTTGGTGTCGTGACGTCGTCCACGCTTGTTTGACATCATCGAGGAGTGACCGAGCGCGCTAGCGCCGGAGATGTTTCGGCGCGGCTCAGCGGTGGCGACGACGTCTCGTCTCAGCGGCTTCGCCAGTTGGCGCGCGTCATCGCCGAATTGGCAGTGGCGCCTGATTTCGAGACGGTCGTCGACGTTGCGGTCGCGCACGCGGGTGACGCCACCGGGGCGATTGTGGCGACACTGTCGGTACTTGACGGCGAGACGATGCGACTGGTTGGCATTCACGGTGGAAGTAGCACGACCCCGCGCAAGTGGGGCACCTACCCGGTTGGTGCGGAGGCGCCTGCCGCCCAAGCCGTGAGAGAGCGGCGGATCATCACGCTGGCCGGGCGCGCAAGCATACTGACGCGATATCCCTCCCTCGCGGGTGACGTCAACGATGAACGGTCGGTGGTTTGCCTCCCGCTGCTCGTGCGCCAGCGCGCGCTCGGCGCGATCGGGCTCGTATTCGCTGGGATTTGGAAACCAGCCCAAAGCGATCTCGAATTTCTTGGCACCTTCGCCGACACCTGCGCGCAGGCACTCGACCGGCTTCGCGCGCTCGATTCCGCTCGTGCCAATGCGGCCAAGCTGCAATTTTTGGCCGACACGTCGGTCGTGCTGGCAAGCAGCCTTGACTTTCACACGACGTTGGCGAATGTCGCACGGCTCGCGGTTCCGACCCTCGCCGACTGGTGCTCCGTCGAGATGGTCGAAGATGGTCAGCTCCGCACACTCGTCGTGGCCCACGTCGATCCCGAGAAGGTCGCTCTCGCCGAGAAGTTGCAAAAGCGCTTTCCAACCGATCACGACGCTTCACACGGAGCCGGCGCGGTCTTGCGTACGGGCCGAAGCGAACTGCTTCCACGAATCACCGACGACATGCTGGTCGCGCTCGCTCGTGACGACGAACACCTGGCGCTAGCCCGCTCCCTTGCGTTGCGAAGCGCCTTGATCGTGCCGCTCATCGCCCGCGGCCGGGTGCTCGGCGTGCTCTCGTTGATCTGGGCGGAGTCGAACCGAACGTATGGCCCGGACGACGTCGGCTTCGCCGAAGACATCGCGCGGCGCGCGGCTATTGCCATCGACAACGCGCAACTGCACAGCCAGATCTCGGAGGCGGCGCTGAACCTTCAGCGCGCCGCGCTGCCAGAGTCATTGCCGAGCGTTGCCGGATGGGAGATGGCGGCGCGATATTTGCCAGCCGGGCGTACCGAAGTAGGCGGCGATTTCTACGACGCGATCGAATGCGGCGAGGGTGATGTCGTCCTGGTGGTCGGCGATGTGATGGGCCGCGGCGTGAGCGCCGCGGCGACGATGGCGCAAATGCGGTCGGCGGTGCGCGCATACGCGGTCATCGACCCCGAGCCCAAGACGGTGCTGCATAAGCTCGACCGCTTGTTCGGGGCTGACGACATTGCTCAGCTCGTGACTTTGATTTACCTCATCACCGACCGGAATAAGGGCGAACTCACCATCGCCAACGCGGGGCATCTGCCGCCGCTGCTCATCGGCGAGGCCGGCGCGCGGCTGGTCGAGATACCCGCATCGTTGCCACTCGGGGTGCGGCCCGAGGAGCGGCAGGTGGTCACAATTCCATTTCCCGCTGGTGCAACGGTGCTTGCCTATACCGACGGCCTCGTCGAGCGGCGTGACGAAGACATCGACGTGGGGCTGGCCCGCGCCCGCGAGTACGCGCGGGTGCTCGCGGGCGCGCCGCTTGAGACGGCGGTCGTCGCGCTGGTCGAGAAGATGCGCGACGCGCGTCTCGTGAGCGGTGACGCGAGCGACGACGTCACCGTGCTTGCCCTGCGGCGGCTGACCGCACGGTAGGCACCGGGCGCGGCCGTGTTGACGGCCGGGAGCCCGCAACCATATGTTCGCCAAGGGGACATAGGGCTGTCCGCCGGTAAGTTCGGCGCCGCGACGTCGAATAGAAGCGAGCGAACATGCGAGAGGTATTCGTCGTCGACGCCGTCCGCACGCCGACCGGAAAGCACGGCGGGGCGCTGGCCGGCGTGCGGCCTGACGATCTGGCCGCGGTGGTCGTGCGTGAGCTCGCGTCGCGCAGCCCCGGCCTCGATCCTGCCGACATCGACGACGTGCTGCTGGGCGACGCGAACGGCGCTGGTGAAGACAACCGCAATGTCGCGCGCATGGCTTCGCTGCTTGCCGGATTGCCGACGTCGGTACCCGCGACGACAGTGAACCGCTTGTGTGGTTCAGGGCTCGAAGCCGTCATCGAGGCGTCGCGCGCGATCGCGGTGGGCGACGCGTCGGTTTGCCTTGCGGGCGGTGTCGAATCGATGACTCGCGCGCCGTGGGTGCTGCAAAAACCGGAGCGTCCTTTCGCCCGTGGCAGCACCACGATGTGGTCGACCACGCTTGGCTGGCGCATGGTCAACCCGGCCATGCCCAAGAGGTGGACCATCTCGCTCG
The DNA here is from genome assembly GCA_040255675.1 of Actinomycetales bacterium. Taxonomy (GTDB): domain Bacteria; phylum Actinomycetota; class Actinomycetes; order Acidothermales; family Acidothermaceae; genus JBDZVM01. The sequence continues at coordinate 6,418 of JBDZVM010000057.1, forward strand.
GGGAAAGCGCCGAACTTCTTGCCGAGCGGTACCGAATCTCTCGTGAAGCGCAGGATGAGTTCGCGCTTCGCAGTCATCAGCGCGCGGCAAAAGCCTGGGATTCAGGATTTTTTAGCGACGAAGTCATCGCCGTCCCGGGTGTCGAACTATCGTGCGACGAATCCATTCGCCGAGACACGAGCCTGCCGGCGCTCGCCGAGCTCACACCTGCTTTTCGCGATGGCGGGACCGTTACTGCCGGCAACTCTTCGCCGCTCAACGACGGCGCGTCAGCGCTACTTCTCACCGACGCCGAGGGCGTGCGCCGAATCGGCCGCGAACCGCTCGCCCGCATCGTGTCACGCGCCGCCGTGGGCATCGACCCCGACATATTTGGGCTCGGCCCGGTTCAAGCCGCGCGCATCGCGCTCGAGCGCGCGGGCATCGGCTGGAGCGACGTGAAAGCCGTCGAGCTGAACGAAGCCTTCGCCGCGCAATCGCTAGCTTGCCTGGCCGGATGGCCAGACCTCGACCCCGAGCTCGTCAACGTCAACGGCGGTGCCATCGCGCTCGGGCACGCATTAGGCTCTTCGGGCTCACGCATCTTGACCACGTTAGTGTGGGAATTGCGCCGTCGCGGTGGCGGTTTCGGGCTTGCCGCGATCTGCATCGGCATCGGGCAGGGTCTCGCCGTCGTCGTCGAAGCTTGACGTAAGTGTTGCGTCGCGGTGCCGACCCGTCAGGCCGGTATATATCTGTAGGGCCTACTGATTTTGACGTCGACGCCCGGCGAATAATGCGCGAGCGCTGGCGCCGTGGGTTTCGGAAGGCCGGCCGCCTCGACGAAGTGGTCGTCGAGCACCTGCACGGCGGCATGGTGCAACGGCCACGGCTCGTGTCGCGCGTTGGCGAATCGACGCCATCGCTGCCTTCGCCCGCCGACGCTAAACAACCGCCACCTGGCCGTCAAGAAATGGTCGCGATCCGTCAGTTCGTGTGCCTCGAAACGGGGGCCGATCTCGATGCGAACTCGGCTGTTCGTCACGGGTGTCGGCCACCTCCGCACCGCCGCGTAGGTGACGACGGTGCCGTCCTGCTGCATGTGCATGCGAGACCACATGTACGGCAACCGAAATCCCAGCCTGGCGGCGACAACCGCGGGTAGTCGGGCGGCGTCGAGCGAAAAGAACCACACCCCGGAGTTGCCGCGTTCGTCGCGAGCGTACGTGCGCACGTTGGCTTCGCAAAAGTGCGAGAGCCACGGCAGCCGTGGGATGCCGGGCGCGTTGATTCGCATGAAGAACGGGACGAGGCCGACCCATGCCGCACCGTCGAACGTCTCGACCGTCAATGATTTTGGCAACAGCCGCTGGACGACGTCCGGATCGTAAGCCCAGTGCAAAAAAGTCACGGCCTCCCACCGGTGGTACATGATCGGGCGTTCGACCTGGAGCGGGCACAGCGCGCTGTAGCGCTGCACCTCCGTCATGGCTCGACCTTCGCATTCCTAGCTCGGTCGGCACTCCTAGTTGTGCCGGCACCGCTAGGGCTGCCGACGCTGTTGGCGTCGTCAGCCCATGTCTTGTGCTCTTTCAAGGCCCACGACTCGGGAACGTATCCGGTGCGCATCCCGGCCAGCGCGTGCGGATCGCGCATGGCCATATAGACGTGGCCGATGACCACAATGGTTACGGCATAGGCGAGCCAGTCGTGCACGAACGTCGCGCCCGTGCGCCAGTCGATCGGCCAATGGTTGGCGAAGCGCATCACCGATCCGGTCAGCAGCATCACCAAAATCGCCCCGAGTTGGAAGTTCGCGTTGAGTTTTTGTCCCGCGTTGAATTTGCCGACCGGGATGAATCCCGAACGCCGGTCGCGCGATCGCAGCCAGTGCCAGTCGGCGTCCGTGAATCGATTGAGCAGCCGGACGTCGTGGCGAAACATCTTGGAAACAAGGCCAATCACGATCGGCACGGGCAACGCCAGCCCGGCGACGACGTGAACCCATTCGACGAGGGCTCGTCGTCCGATCGCTGTCGAAAGCGGGCCGATGTAGAGGATCGCCGCGGTGACGATGCACGTCGTGAGCAGGATCGCGATCGACTTGTGCACCCAGCGTTCGGCTCGGGTGAACCGCAAGATGTCAGCTTGTCGGTTCATCACTTCGGCCGTTCGACTTTCCCACCCAGGCGTCGACGTCGTAACCGTTTTCTTCCCAGAAGCCGGGAACGACCCGGTCGGTTACTTCGATTCCCCCGAGCCACTTGCACGACTTGTAGCCGTACATGGGCGCGACGTAGAGCCGAACTGGTCCGCCATGCGCCCGAGTGACCGGCGCGCCGAGCATCCGCGTGGCAACCAGCACGTCGGGCCGGCGCGCCTGCTCGAGCGTGAGGCTTTCGGTGTAGGCGCCGTCGAACGAGGTGAACCGCAGCGCTTTCGCGGTATTTCGCACGCCGACGTGATTGAGGAGTTCGGGCAGCGCGACGCCTGCCCACGTCACGTCTGGCACTCTCCACCCCGTGACGCATTGGAAATCTTTCACCAGCGTTGTATGGGGTAGCGACGCGAGATGGGCGAGTGACAGTGTCGTCGGACGATCAACGAGGCCACTGATCGTAAGCCGGTAGTCGGCGGCGTCGCGGTTTGGCTCATGACCGGTGATCGAGTAGAAGCGGAAAGTGTTTCCGGCGGGGATCAGGGACGTGAGCCCGGTCGGATCGCGTTCGGTGACTGGTTTCAGCACCGCGGTTTCGGCGTCTTGTAGATGTTTGCCGAACGCGACGCCGACAGCCCCAAGGCCGAGCATGCCGAGCACTATTCGCCGACCGATCGGCCGACCGGGTTCAGGTGGCTCCACCATCGCGGCCGCCTCCCTCCACGGGCGATACGTTCCATCATGACGCGGCGCGCGCCCGTGGCGTCGCCCGCGCTTCGGCGCGGCCGCCGTGAAACGCGAAACGGGCGGCCGTACATGATGTACGGCCGCCCGCGCGGGTCAGTTCAGATCAAACGATCCGGACGTTCTCTGCCTGAGGTCCCTTCGGGCCTTGCGCGATTTCGAAGTCGACCTTCTGGTTCTCTTCCAGCGTGCGGTAACCGTCGGACTGGATCGCCGAGTAGTGGACGAAGACGTCAGCGCCGCCCTCGACGGCGATGAAGCCGAAACCCTTCTCAGCGTTGAACCACTTCACTACACCTTGCGTCACGTGCTCTCCCTTAGCAGGATTCGACATCCGCACCTCGCGGCTGCCGGGCCGGCGTGGTGGTCGCTCCTCGAAGCCGAAGAGGGCCCCCACGCTGACGTTCCGCGGCGTGAGAACACGTACTTGGAACTGCGACCGCCGATCACCGTAGCAGGTCGAATCCACGTTGCACCATAAGTAGCGGGCATTGATATCCCGACCTTGCCTAGGCGGTTCATCACTTTTGCTCGCGACGGTTCCGGCGCTATTTCGGAAGGCGCCAGCTGGGTGATTCTTGTTGAAATGCTGAAGCGCTTGACGATCGATGTTTCGCAACGAATTTGACATGTCACGAAATGGTTACGCGCTCGGTGTCGAGCTTGCTCGGGGCCTGACGCACAAGAGCGCGGCGATAACCGCAATACCGAACAGCAGCACCGGGGCAAAGCCAGACTTCCATACGTCGAGGGCACCGTGCAGCCAGCCGGGCAGCTTCACCGAACCGCCGGCCATACTGTCGGCGACTGAAGCGCGCCCGGGAAGATAGGCAACCGCGAGGATCGCCGTCCAGAAAACCAACAACCGATCGAACCCGGACGCCGGCAGCAGCGCGAGTAGCGCGAACGCGACGATCGCGTACCACGGCAAGACGTAGGGCGCCGTGAGCAACCAGGCCAGCACAAGGACGAGCCCGGCCCGGGCGGCGGCGACGCTCGTCTCGACGAAACCGGCGCGGACCGTTTCGGGTCGAGGCCCGGGCAAGCCGCGGTTCAACAGCAACGCCAAGACGACGAACGCGATCCACGCGCCCGTCTTTATCAACGTGCGGGCCGAATCGTGCCCCAAAACGCTCTCAAGCGGATGAGTGACGAGTCGCCACGGGTCGGCGAATGAAACGAAATTGCTCGCCTGCCGTAACTGGTCGAAGACGTGCGGTCCGGCGAGCAGATATGAGGGCACCAGGACAGCCGCCGCCCCCGCGGCAAGCGCTACGAGGTGCCGCCTCGAGTTCATGGTCGCGGCGACCCAGGCGAGGCCGAGCCCCACGAGACCAGCCGATGCCTTAAACCCTGCCGCGACGCCCGCCAAGGCGCCCGCGGCTAACGCACCCAGCGGAACGCGATCCATCGCCCAACGAAATACGTACAGCGCGGCAACCACAAAGAGCGCGACGACGACGTCGAGATGTGCCCCGGCCACGCCCTCGAACAGCAGCAACGGATTAGCGGAAAACAAAACGGCCGCTCTTCGTCGTCCGGCTTGACCACGTGCGAGCCGCTGCAAAAGCAAGCCCGTCGCGACGAAAGCCAGGGCGTTGACAATGCCGAGCAGAAAAACCGCGTACGCCGGTGCGTGCTGGCTATTGCCCGCAATCGTGGCCGCGAGCCACTGCTCGCCCGTCGCGATCGGGCCGTACACGCTCGGCGTCGCGCGCCACGGTTCTTCGGCGAGGCCTTGATACGGGCCGGTCAGCGCGTCGGGCGCGGTTACGTACGGATCGTGTCCGGTCGCGGCGAGGCGACCGTACGCGGCGTAACTGCCCGGGTCGGACGATCCGACCGGCGCCATAAGCCCGAGGCCGACCGCGACCAACATCGACGCGGCGAGCAGCCAGCGCACCCGTAGCGCCCATCCGCGTTTCAAAGCGTCAAGACAGCCCAGGACGCCGTACGCTCCGGCAATCACAGTGATGACCAGTAACGCGGTGACAAGCACGGACGGCGGGTGCGCGGCGGCTCCCAACGGCGGCGTGCCCGGCAGCGGCTCGACAGCGGCACTCGGGCCCAGCGCGGCTGTCGCGATCAGCGTCGCGGCGGACGCGGCGAGCGCTACGAGTGCGGCTTTCGGCGGCCCGGCGGGTTTGAGGGCGCGAGTCGCGTAGCGCGCCACAGAGCGAGCGGCGTACCGGCCGGCCAGCCGCACGGTACCCGCAGCGATCCGGCTCGGGACCGTCATCGACAGACCCGTGTCGTCATCGAGAGACTCCGTGTCGTCATCGACAGGCTCCGTGTCGTCATCGACAGGCTCCGTGTCGTCATCGACAGGCTCGGCGCCGGCGTCGAGCGACCGTCATCGGCGATCACGCCTCCTGATGTCGGCGGGGCCGGGTGGCTGCTCTCACGACGATTGCCTACCACTGTGGCGGAGGATGCGGGATTTGAACCCGCGAGAGGTCTCCCTCTACACGCTTTCCAAGCGTGCGCACTCGGCCGCTATGCGAATCCTCCGCCGAGCAGGGTAACCGATGAAGCGATGTGGTCGTCCACAGCGCCTATGGCCCGAGGCGTCGGCGTCGCGTCGGCTGTGGGGGCTGTGGGCGGTGGGCGCGCGACGTCGTCCGGTCGCATTAGACTCGCGGGCAGACCCCTCGCGCGGCGTCCATCCCACGAACCCCCCCAGGGCCGGAAGGCAGCAAGGGTAAGCGGGCCCTGACGGGTGCGCGGGGGGTCCTTTCAATCAGCCGCTGAATCAACCGCCCGGGAGCGGAGGGATCAAGCCCGCATGAGTCTGGCGCTCTACCGCAAGTACCGGCCGAGCACGTTCGCCGAGGTCATCGGGCAAGAGCACGTCACCGAGCCGTTGCGGCAGGCGCTGCGCAACAACCGGGTGCACCACGCCTACTTGTTTTCTGGCCCGCGCGGGTGCGGCAAGACGTCGTCCGCGCGAATCTTGGCTCGTTCGCTGAACTGCGAGCAGGGCCCGACACCTGAGCCCTGCGGAAAGTGCCAGTCGTGCCTTGATCTCGCGCCTACAGGTCCGGGCAGCATCGACGTTATCGAGATCGACGCCGCGTCGCACGGTGGTGTCGACGACGCTCGTGATCTGCGCGAGCGGTCTTTCTACGCGCCAGTGAGTTCGCGGTTCAAGATTTACATCATCGACGAAGCGCACATGGTCACCACCGCCGGTTTCAACGCGCTGTTGAAGCTCGTCGAAGAGCCGCCGCCGCACTTGAAATTCATCTTCGCGACCACCGAGCCGGAGAAGGTCATCGGCACGATCCGGTCGCGCACGCACCACTACCCGTTCCGGCTGGTGCCGCCTGCGGCGCTTCGTGAAAACCTGGCGCGCATCTGCGAGGCGGAAGGCGTGGCTATCGAGCCGGCCGCGTTGGGCCTCGTCGTTCGAGCCGGTGCCGGCTCGGTTCGTGACTCGCAGTCGATCCTCGACCAGCTCGTCGCCGGCGTCGGTGCCGATGGCGTCACGTATAAATCAGCGGTCGCGCTCCTCGGCTACACCGACGCGAGCCTGCTCGACGACGTCGTCGACGCGTTCGCCGCGCACGACGGCGGTTCCGTGTTCGAGATGATCGACCGGGTCGTCGAAGCGGGGCACGATCCGCGCCGGTTCGCCGAAGACCTGCTCGAACGCTTCCGCGACCTGATCGTCCTTGACGCGGTTCCGGACGCCGAAGACAAGGGCCTGCTCGACGCGCCGGCCGACGTGCTCGAACGGATGCGCCGTCAGGCGGGTCAGCTCGGCCGCGCCGAGCTGACCCGCGCCGCCGACATCGTGAACACCGGCCTCACCGAGATGCGCGGAGCTACGTCTCCTCGGCTCCTCCTTGAATTGATCTGCGCTCGTGTCTTGTTGCCCGGTGCCAGCGACGACACCGCCAGCCTGATCGTCCGGCTCGAACGCCTCGAGCGCCGCCTTTCGTTGTCCGGCGAACCAGCGTCGGGCGCGGTCGCGCCGACGTCGTCGTCTCGCCGGGCGGCACCGACCATGCCGCCGTCTCGCCCGGCCGCCCCGGCACCCCGGCAAACGCCCGCCGCTTCGCCACCACGTTCCGCCCCGGTTTCGCCAGCGCACCCAGCGGCCGCCGCGGCCGCGCCGGCGAATCCAGTTCGCGCGTCCCGCTCGCCGTCAGGGTCACCGTCCGAGTCGCCCAATCCCGCACGCGCGGGCGACGTCGACGCCGCCGGCTTGCGCCGCGTGTGGGACGACGTCCTCGAAGCGACCAAACGGCGTCGCCGGGCTACCCACGCGGTGCTCGTCTCGGGGCCCGCGCAGGTGGTCGACGTCCGGGGTGGCGTGCTCACGCTCGGATTCCCGACGGGGCCGCTCGAACGGCAATTCAATCTCGGCGGCAATAACGAAGAGGTACTGCGCGAAGCGTTGAAAGAAGTGCTCGGGGTCGATTGGCGTATCGAGACGGCACTCGGTGGCGCGGCGCCGGGCGACGCGGTGCCGGGTCACGCGCAGCCTGGTCACGCGGTGCTGGGTCACGCGCAGCCTGGCAACCCGGCCTCGAGCGCGCCCGGCGCGAGCGGCACATCGTCGTCCGTGACTGCGTTCGCCGCGGCCGCGGACGAACCTGACTTCGACGATGCCGATGCCGATGACGGCTCCGACCACCTCGCGCTGCTGCAACGCCATCTCGGCGCGACCGTCGTCGACGACGGCGAGGCGTAGCGAAGGTCACTGACTTCTGCCGGTCAAGAACGCGGTAATTCCGGCGGCGATTCCGGTGGCGATGCGCTGCCTCGCGTCCGGGTCGCGCGCGAGCGCGGCATCACCGGCATTTCGCATGTCGAGGCATTCGATGGTGATAACCGGGCCATGCGACAGGTTGATGGTGCCGGTCGTCGTCGAATCCGGGTAATAGCCGCCCTTGATGTACGACGAATAAGGGATTCCTGTCGTGGCGTGGAAGACGTCGTGCACCGTTGTCGCCAACACGCGCGATTGCGGCGCGCCGCCGGGATTGACGTTCGGGTTGTCGGGCGGCGGTTGCATGACGAAGAATCCGTGGCCGGTGCTTGGTCCGCCGTCCGCGTGAATCGCGATAAAGGCGTCGGCATGCGCGTCGTTGCCGATTTTCGCGCGGTCGGGCACGCACGGGCCGACGCCTGAATCCGACGTGCGGGTGAGAATGACGGTGGCGCCTTCGGCGTGAAGGATTACGGCCGCCCGATTGGCGACATCCCACGTGAAGGCGTGTTCGGGATAGCCGTCGTTGGTCGACGTGCCGACCGTGTCGCACGCCTTGTACACGCCGTTGCCCGCGTAAATCTGCTTGTTTATCGTGCTGCTGTTGTTCAGGTTGTGGCCCGGGTCGAGCACGATCACCTTGCCGGAGAGCGAGTCGGAGAGCGAGCCGGCGACGGGCGGCAAGACGAGCGGTGTTGGCGTCGAACTCGGGCTTCTCGGCTCGGGGCTCGCACTTCGGGTCGGGGTGGTGCTGGGTGTAGTCGCTGTGCTGGGTGCAGGCGCTGTGCTCGGTGTGGGCGTCGAGATCACGGACGACGCCACGCTTGCCATCGCGATGCTGTGCTCGGCGTCGGAAGGGTCGAGGCTGCCAGACGACGGCGCGCTAGACGCTGGCGCGCTAGACACAGCGCGTGGACCAGCGGTCGTACATGCGCTCGTGCCTAGTGCGAGAACGCTCGCGGTCGCTGTGAAGGCGACGACTCTCGATGCTTTCGGGCGCGCTTTGCTTTGAGTCGTGCTGCGTTCGGTCGCGCTGCTTTGAGTCGCGCTGCTTTGAGTCGCGCTGCGTTGAGTGGCTCGGGGCTGCCTCGCACGTAACTCAGAGCAAAGCGTCCACAACAGCACCCTCGCGCGCCGCGAAGCCGCCATCAGCCGCGAAGCCAACATGACTGTCCACATGACATTCGACATGCTGACACGCGGCTGGCGTGGCGACGCGACACATCGCGAGACACAGCGCTGACGCGATGGGAAACGAAGCCCCGTAGGCTCGTGTGCGCATCACCACGACAGCCCGAGTCGCACCCCGAACCGAGCCGCACCCCGAGGAGGCTCTCATGGCGCCCGGCCCGCAACCGAACATGCAACAGATCCTCAAGCAAGCGCAGAAGATGCAACAGCAGCTCATGGAAGCGCAGGCCGAGCTAGCCGAGGCGCGGGTCGAGGGCAGCGCCGGCGGCGGCCTGGTGACGGCCACCGTGAGTGGCAGTGGCGAGCTCGTCGCGCTCGCGATCGACCCGAAGGCAGTCGATCCCGACGACACCGAGACGCTGGCCGACCTGATCCTGGCCGCCGTCCGTGACGCGACGGGTAATGCCAACCAGCTTCAACAACAGAAGATGGGTCCGCTGACCCAGGGCCTCGGCGGCATGGGTGGCATGCCGGGGCTCGGCTTCTAAGACAGTCGGCTTCTAAGACAG
>JBDZVM010000057.1:15815-20955 GCA_040255675.1 Actinomycetales bacterium
CGGCATGGGTGGCATGCCGGGGCTCGGCTTCTAAGACAGTCGGCTTCTAAGACAGCGGTTCCGAGCAAAGAGTCCGAGCAAAGAGGCAGCAACGCGTGTACGAAGGCGTCGTCCAGGATCTCATCGACGAACTGGGCAAATTGCCGAACGTCGGGCCGAAGAGCGCGCAGCGCATAGCGTTCCATCTGCTCAACGCCGATGCGGCCGACGTCCGGCGTCTTGCGCAGGTGTTGCTCGAGATGAAGGAGAAGGTGCGGTTTTGCGCGATTTGCGGCAACGTCGCCGAGGACGACGAGTGCCGAATCTGCCGTGATCCGCGCCGCGACGCGAACATTATTTGCGTGGTCGAGGAGCCGAAGGACGTCGTCGCGATCGAGAAGACCCGCGAGTTTCGCGGCCGCTACCACGTGCTGGGCGGCGCGATCAGTCCGATCGACGGCGTGGGCCCTGACGACCTGCGGGTGCGCGAGCTGATGACTAGGCTCGCTGACGGGACGGTCACCGAGTTGATCCTCGCCACTGATCCCAACCTCGAGGGCGAAGCCACCGCAACCTACCTGGCGCGGTTGGTGAAGCCGATGGGCCTTCGGGTCACCCGACTTGCTAGCGGACTCCCGGTCGGGGGAGACCTGGAGTACGCCGACGAAGTGACGCTGGGCCGAGCATTCGAGGGCAGGAGGCAGCTCGATGTCTGAAGTGGTAGCCGAAGGACATTCTGACGATCTTGCCGATTTCGCGGCGGAGATCGCCGACCAGATCGAGAGTTTCGTCATCGCCGTCCGCGAGATCGCGCGCGGCGAGGAACCTGGCGGTGCCGTCGCGTTGCTGTTGCTCGAGATCTCGCAGTTGCTGCTCGCGGGTGGCCGACTCGGGGCGATCGGCGACGTCGTCCCGACGGAGAACTTCGAGCCCGACGCCGGGCCAGACCCCGACATCGACGAGTTGCGCGAGCGGCTGGCCAAGGTGCTCCAGCCGATCGATCGATTCTCAGCGGTGTTCGACCCGTACGAGAACCCGCCGTCGGTCACGCGGTTCGTGATCTCGGACGACGTCGCGGCTGTCACGTCCGATTTGCTGCACGGCTTGCAGCACTTCAAAGCCGGCCGGGCGGTCGAGGCGCTGTGGTGGTGGCAGTTTTCTTACCTGTCTCACTGGGGCACGCATGCCGGAGCTGTCTTGCGCGCCTTACACGCGGTCGTCGCGCACACCCGCCTCGACGTCGGCTCGGAGTTCGAAGCGCGGTAGGCGGCGTTCAGCTCGACGGGGTGGCGGACGGCGAGAGCGGCACCGGCGACGCGGGCAGGGCGAAGTCGGCGTCCTTGGGTGTCGGGCCACGGTCGGTCAGGGTGAGCGAGCCGGTTCGAAACCGCACGCTGGTCAGCATTCCGTCGTCGAAACAGTAGGTGCCGGGGTCGACGCCGCTCTCGCTCGGCGCCGAGACGACGACGAAGCATGACGACGAGGGGCGCGCGCTGCTGGCCGCCGGCGAGCCGCTGCTCGCCGGCGGCGCCTCGTGCACCACGAACCCGGTGCCGTCGGCCATGGCGTCAGGCGCAGTCGTGAACAGGTGCCGGATCTGCAGTTGGAGGTCGAGCGCGCTCGGCAGCGGCTCGCCGGGGCCCGCGAGCGTCACGCACGGCGACGTCTTTTCGAGCTTGCACAGGTAGGTGCCTTGTGGCTCGACCAAGATGCGCTCGCTGGCGCCGCCTGCCTGGATGTCGAGCCGGGTCTTACCGGGAGTGCGGTAGACCTCGATCGTCCCTGTGCTCGGCGGGCTGCTGCCTTCGGCGCGGTAGGTGGCGGTGTACGAGTTACCGGCCGCGGCTTTGGCTTGCTGCTTGAAGGCGGCGAGCGCGGCGGCTTGCGCCGCGCTCGCCGCCGCCGCGCTGGCCCCCGGGTCTTCCGACTTCGAATGCGACGTGCATCCGGAGATCGCGACGAGACTGGCCATGATTGCGATGAGGAGGAAACGCACGAGGGCCAACCTAACGGCCCCGGTAGACTTTGCGGCGTTTCCCCGCCTCCAAGGAGATGTTCACCCGTGGGCCTCGTCGTGCAGAAGTACGGTGGCTCGTCCGTTGCCGATGCCGAGCGCATCAAGAAGGTCGCGCAGCGGATCGTCGCTACCCGAAAAGAAGGCCACGATGTTTGCGTCGTCGTCTCCGCGATGGGCGACACCACTGACGAGTTGCTCGATCTCGCGGCCCAGGTGTCGCCCCTGCCGCCGGCGCGTGAGCTCGACATGCTCCTCACGGCGGGTGAGCGCATCTCGATGGCGTTGCTCGCGATGGCGATCTCGAACCTCGGTATGGAGGCGCATTCGTTCACTGGCAGCCAGGCCGGTGTGATCACCGACTCCCGGCACGGCAAGGCGCAGATCATCGACGTCACGCCGGGCCGCATCCGCACGGCACTCGACGAGGGCTACATCACGATCGTCGCCGGGTTCCAGGGCGTTTCTCAAGACACCAAAGACGTCACCACGCTTGGCCGAGGCGGCTCCGACACCACCGCAGTCGCACTGGCGGCCGCGCTCGGCGCCGAGGTCTGCGAGATTTACACGGACGTCGACGGCGTGTTCACCGCCGATCCGCGCATCGTGGCAACCGCCCGGCAGATCTCGAAGATCTCCTACGAGGAGATGCTTGAGATGGCGTCTGCCGGTGCGAAGATCTTGCACTTGCGCTGCGTGGAGTACGCGCGCCGATTCAAACTGCCGATTCACGTGCGATCGTCGTTCTCGACAAAGCAGGGCACCTGGATCGTCGACATCCCCGCGGAGGAACAGATGGAAGCCCCGATCATTACCGGAGTCGCGCATGAGCGTGGCGAAGCGAAGATCACTGTCGTGGGCGTTCCGGACAAGCCCGGCGAGGCCGCGCAGATTTTCACGGCAGTCGCCGGCGCGGGCATAAACATCGACATGATCGTGCAGAACGTCTCGTCGGTCGCCACTGGCCGCACCGACATCACGTTCACGCTGCCCAGCACCGACATCGCCAATGCGATCACGACCTTGAACACGATAAAGGATCAGATCGGTTTCGAGTCGTTGCAGTCTGACGACCAGATCGGCAAGGTGTCGTTGGTAGGCGCGGGTATGCGCACGCATCCGGGCGTTACCGCGAAATTCCTTTCCGCGTTGGCCGACTCAGGCATTAACGTCGAGATGATTTCGACATCGCAGATTCGCATCTCGGTCGTCGTCCGCGAAGACGACTTACCGGCCGCGGTTTCGGCGTTGCACCACGCATTCGAGCTCGACGACCCGAACGGCGCGTCCGCGACGGTTTACGGAGGTACCGGAAGATGAGCGGCTTTCGCGTCGGAGTGGTCGGCGCTACCGGGCAGGTCGGCGGCGTCATGCGCCGGCTGCTCGCCGAGCGGTCGTTTCCCGTCTCGCACATTCGGTTTTTCGCGTCAGCTCGGTCGGCCGGCACAACGTTGCCGTGGGATGACGGCGAGGTCGTCGTCGAAGACGCCGCTACCGCCGACCCTTCCGGTCTCGACATTGCTTTGTTTTCGGCCGGAGGCGCTACCTCGCGTGAGCTTGCGCCGAAGTTCGCGGCGGCCGGGGCGATCGTGGTCGACAACTCGTCGGCCTGGCGCATGGACCCTGACGTGCCGCTGGTCGTGAGCGAGGTCAATCCATCGGCCATTGCCGAGGCGCGCAAGGGCATCATCGCGAACCCCAACTGCACGACGATGGCCGCGATGCCTGTGCTGAAGCCGTTGCACGATGAAGCGGGCTTGGTGCGGCTGGTGGTCAGCACCTACCAGGCGGTCTCGGGTAGCGGCCTCAAGGGCGTCGACGAACTCGACAAGCAGGTGCGCCAGGTTTTCGACCGCGCGACCGAGCTGACGCACGATGGTTCGGCGGTCGACTTTCCTTCGCCGTCCGCGTATGTTCGACCGATTGCGTTCAACGTGGTGCCGCTCGCCGGTTCGATCGTCGACGACGGCGATTTCGAGACCGACGAGGAAAAGAAGCTGCGCAACGAGAGCCGCAAGATTCTCGGCATTCCCGAGCTGAAGGTGTCGGGCACCTGTGTTCGGGTGCCGGTGTTCTCGGGGCATTCGCTGTCGATCAACGCTGAATTTGCTCGGCCACTGGCCGTGGCTCGCGCTTTGGAGTTGCTTTCCACCGCGCCGGGTGTTGTCGTGACCGATGTGCCAAACCCGTTGCAGGCGGCGGGTGTTGACCCGAGTTTCGTCGGGCGCGTGCGCCAAGACCCTGGTGTCTCCGATTCGCGTGGCTTGGCGCTCTTTGTCAGCAACGACAACCTGCGCAAGGGCGCGGCTTTGAACGCCGTCCAGATTGCCGAATTGGTCGCCGCCGGGCGCTAGTCGTATTCTCCTCGGTCGCGTGCCCGACGCCAATTACGGCGGTGCCGCGCGCGATCGAACGTGTATTCGGGCCGTTTACCGTCGAACATCGGCCAGCCTTCACCCCACCAGTATTCGGTTCCCGGCCGCACGTCGAGGTGAGCGGGATATCTGCGCCCCGACCTATCGCGACGGTTCGCGTCGGCTTCGTCTAGAGGGTCGATCGGGTTGCCGTCGCTGTCGACGACGACGAGCCGCAACCCGGCCGCTCCAAGCAGTTGAGCTAGGTGGTCGACCTTGGCTTTCTCTGGACTGTGTTCGATGCGCGCGACCGTGCTCTGCGGCACGCCTGCTTTCTCGGCAAGCTCACGTTGACTCAAATCCGCGCGGTGGCGGGCTGCGCGAAGATAGCGGTCGGCGGGAAAGGTCACGCTTTCAGTCTGGCAACGTCGACCCTTGGCGGGGTGGCTGCCGCCGCGAAATGTGGATTGGCGGGGCGCACGATGTGGAAAACGCGTGCTCGTGCCGTAGCCGGCACTCGCGGGGGTCGCTTGCTCGGCGTGCTTTGCTTTGAGTCACCAGCTTTGAGTCGATGTTTTGCGCGACGTCGAGGCGTGAGGGACTCTCCGTCTGTCGCCGCCGGCTGCTTTGCTTCTGTTGGGTGCTTTGCTTTGAGTCAGTTTTTGAGGCTCGCAGGTATTCGCGGCTGACGCAACTGACCTCGCTGTCTTCCGGCAGCTCAAGTTTGACGTGCTTTGCTCTGAGTCACGGTTCTGTGCCACCGGTTCTGTGCCACCGGTTCTGTGTCACCGGT
>JBDZVM010000058.1:0-20913 GCA_040255675.1 Actinomycetales bacterium
GACGTCGTCGTCGGTCATGTGCGACCACAGCGGCACGGTGAGCACGCGCTGCGCGATGTCTTCGGTGACCGGCAACGCGCGCGTCTCGGCGACGTACGCATAGGCCTTCTGCTGATGGATCGGCGGGTAGTAGTAACGGCGGGAGTCGATGCCGTCGGCCTTCAAAGCCACGCCGAGTTGCGCGCCGTCCAGGCCGAATACCTCGGGGTCGAGAATGAGCGTGAGGTCTTTGTACGTCGAGACGTCGCCCTCGCGCACCACCGGCGTGCGAAGGCCGGGCACCCCGGCGACGGCGTCGAGGAACACACGCACCAGGTGGTTGCGGTGCGCGATTCGCTCGTCGAGATGTTGCAGCGAGAACAGCGCGACAGCCGCGTGCAGCTCAGACATGCGGGCGTTCAGGCCCGGGAAGAGGCAGTCGTAGTCGCCGGGGTTGCCGTACCCGCGGCCGAGCCGAACCTCGGTCGCGAGGCCCTCGTCGAGGGTAGTGACGATGCCGCCTTCGCCCGCCACCATCACCTTGGTGGGGCTCAAGCTGAACACTTCGGCGGTGCCGAAGCCGCCGACCGCGCGACCGGCGTGCGAGCTACCGAGCGCGTGCGCGGCATCGTAGACGAGCGGAATGCCGGCGTCGTCAGCAATTCGTTGCAAGGCATCGGTGTCGCACGGCGTGCCGTACACGTGCGTCGCCGTCATCGCCGAGGCGCCGTCGACCAACCCGGCCGCGTCGGCGGGGTCGAGGGTGAGGCTTTCGGTTTCGACTTCGGCGAACACCGGTGTGCCGCCCACCCAGTGCACGGCGTGCGCGCTGGCGGCGAAGGTGAAGCTGGGCATGACGACGCGCCCGGTGGCGCCGATCGCCTGCAGCACGAGCATGAGCCCCGACGTGCAACTCGACACGGCAACGACGTACGGGACGTCGAGCCTCGCGGCGATTCGCTCCTCGAGTTCTTTCACGGTGGGGCCGTCGGTGAGCTGGCCGCTGGCGAGGATGGTCTCGATGCGGCGGGCGAGACCAGGAACGTCTTCGAGCGTGGGCCGTACCAGCGGCAAGCCGTTGGGAAACGTGATTGGGCCGCCGAGAAAGGCAGGCAGGTTAGACATCGAGAGTGCCTCACAGACTCACAGTTGAGCGGGTTGACGGACGTAGCGACGCAGTGGGGGCGCCGTCGCTTTCTTCGTGGAAAGCAGCGGCTTCAGCGAAACGAGCACGAGGAAGAACGGAAACACTTGCACGCGTTCGCGGCTCAAAATACCGAAGTTGCCGAACGACGAGAACGCGTAGACGAATTCCAGCGTGTAGACGATGCACATGACGACGAGCGGGTCGCGAAGGCGTCGCCCGATCGTGCGAAGGCGCGGCCACGCTCGAATTGTGAGCACGAGTAAGAAGAAACCTTCCGCGGCGGCGATGAGTGCCTGGGCATTGTGCGCCTCCCACGGATAAGGGCGAAAGAGCACGGTGAGCGCGGCCTGCGGGATGTGCAGGATCGAAGAACTCGCGGATGTGTGGAACGCTGACCCGCCTTCGGATGTGCGGTGTGTGGTCGAGTCGATGACGTTTTGCACGCTTTGCACGCTGAGATTGTCGACGCCGAAGAAGTCTTTTGCTTGCTGGATCACCACGAACCCCGCCACCAGCAACGCCACGACACCAACGAACTTGTAGATAGGTCCGAGGGTTCTGGCTTTCTTACTGCTCGGCCGCAAGAGATAGCCGGCGAAGATGGCGGCGAACAAGATGGCGGTGATGTTCGGTCTCGTCGACACGGTGATACCGAGCCCGAGCAGGACGGCGAGAAAACCCTTGCGCAGGCCGGCGACCACGCGGCCGATGCCCCAAACCGCGATGCCGATGCCGAGAAAGACCCAGGCGTCTTTGCCGATGGACGACGGCCAGAACAGCATCGATGGCAGGAAGAAGATGAGGAGGGCGAATCGCGTGCTGTCGACCGACGGCAGTGCGGCCACTACGCCCCGGTAGAAGAAGTACGACCCCCAAAAGCCGAACCAGGCGAACACCAGGTAGCCACCGATCACCGAGGGGCCGGTGATGGTGTAGACGAAGCCGGTGACGACGTCGATGAAGCCGGTGCCGGGAATGTTCGCGGGCAGGTGGCTGAAGTCGAGATGTTTGAACTGCGAGGCAAGAACCGCGCCGCGCGACGAGTAGCCAGCCGCGTCGGCGACGCCGTCGTAGACCGCGAACCCGACGAAGTAGCGCGCGATTCCCCCGCACAGTTTGAGAAACAGCGCCCACGCCAAGATGCGCGGCATGCGAGCGTCGGCCTCGCCCCGAGCCGCGAACCGTACGAGCAGCAGGCCGACTCCTAGCAACGACGGCCCGATGATGAGCGCACCCCACACGTCGTACGTCCATACGTTCATCGCGTGGAGCAGCAGGCCCGCGTAACCGACGATCGCCACGAATACGACGGCAGAGGGCACGTGAACGCCGGCCCGTTGCTTGAGCGCCGTGATGCTGGTCATGGCCGCAAGCCTTGACCGGCTCGTATCAGCCGGCGAAGGAGTGGTACGTGGTGGCCGCCGATGACGCCGCCTTGCGGAAATGCCAGTGAATAAAGGAAAGCGCCCCGAGTACGAAGATCGGGTAGCGCGCGAAGCGACGCCCACGATCTGGCCGCGTAGTTGGCGTGCTCGGCACGGTAGGCGGCGAACGCGTGCTCTGATCGAGTATCAGGCTGGTAGCGCTTTGCCCACGCGGTAAGCGCGGTTTCGTCGGCGAGTGCCAGCGTCTCCCACGCCATGCTGATCGCGCTGGCGACGACATATTCGGCTCGCCACGCGTAGGCGAGTTCGCGTACCCTCACTTCGTCGAGGCGATCGTCGAGTACGAGCCCCGCGATGTCGCGTTGCGGAACGATGCGCGGCTCTCGGTCGCCAAGCGCGGCGTGGTAGCAGGCATGGAGAAGCCGTTGCTCGCGATCGAGCGCCTTGAGCCCGGTCTTGCCGCCGAGCGCCCACTGCGCGGCGTCGTCCCACAAATCAGGTAGTCGCACCATGAGACCGAACGGCCCCGTCACGAACGTGCGGTGCAGGTCGATTTCATAGCCGGACGGCGACATGAGCGTGCAGCCCTTGCCGAATCTCCGGTCGAATCCCGGCCTTATCTCGGCGACGGGCCGGGTATTTCCGCTTGCCATCAAGGCTTTCGTCGCGCGGTCGAAGTCGTCGCTTCGCACCAAGACGTCGACGTCGACGAACGTGCGTTGCGACGGGTCGGCGTAGTCGAGGTGCGCCGCGGCGGACCCTTTGAGCACGCGATGGTCGATGCCGGCGGCATCGAGCACGTCGACGGTCTGCAAGAGGAGCAGCTCGAGCTCGAGGCAGTGGCAAAGCGCCACGAAGTGGGCTTCCGACGCGCGCTCAGCCTGCGCTTCGGTGGCGGGCAGCCGGTTGCGGGCGATGCTGTTCGCGAGCGCGCCGGTCAGCCGCTGGGCGACGCATTCGGCGAGCAGGGAGTCGAACTCGGAGTCGGGTAAGGGCTCGGTCGGCACGTCGTGCGCACTGCCGAGCAGACCGTGCGCGGCGATGGCCGCGACAAGGCTCGCTGGCACGGGCGGAGTGCGCGGCACGGTCATCATCGTGACCCTTCAGCGGCCGGCCGTTGCCTCGGCATCGCGGCAACGTTTGATCTGCCGTTTGGGACAGAGGCGTGATTTGTCGAGCGACCGTCGCCGTGGCGTTTCTCCACAACACCCGCGTTTTCGAGGTCGGCGAGGGCCGTCGTCACGGGCTCTTCGACGACGTCAGGCTCGACCTGGTAACGCGTGGCCATGCGTGCGACGAGGTCGGGGAGGCTGGTCGGTGTAGCGAGCAGCTCCCACAAGAACGTGCCCGAGCCCGTGATCGTGATGAGACCCCCGCGACCGACCGGTCGTAGTAGCACGCGGTCGTTGGTGCTGCGCCACAGCACGTCGGGGCGGCGAGAGTACAGCGGCCGGCTCATAGGCGTTCGAGCTTGGGAGACTTCAACTTGCCTGACGCGTTTCGCGCGTCGAACAGCAGCCGCGCGTTCTCGAGTATGTCGACGACGTCGTACGAATCGTGTGGCGTGAGCAGCAGCACGCAATCGGCGGCGGCGATAGCCGCTTTCGTGAGCGGTTTGCTGCTCAGTCGCATGCCGTGGGAATGGATTTGTTTGACGAACGGGTCGTGGTAGCTGACCTTCGCTCCGAGCCGCACGAGGTCGGCGAGCACCTCGATTGCCGCCGATTCTCGGATGTCGCCAACGTTCGGTTTGTAGGTGACGCCGAGAGCGAGCAGCTTGGCGTTCTTGATAGAAAGACCGCGCGCGTTGAGCATCGTTAAGATACGCCGTCCGACGTATTCGGGCATTTGAGCGTTGATGTCTTGCGCGAGTTCGACGAGCCGGAAAGGCTTTCCGGTGTCGCGACGAGATTGCCAGGCCAGGTAGGTGGGGTCGAGCGGAATGCAATGCCCGCCTACACCGGGGCCGGGATAAAACGGCATGAAACCGAACGGCTTGGTTGCCGCCGCCTCGATGACTTCCCACGTGTCGATGCCTTGTTCGGCGCACAGCATCGCGAGTTCGTTCACCAAGGCGATATTGACCATGCGGTAGGTGTTTTCGAGCAGTTTGGCGAGTTCGGCGGCGCGCAGGCTCGATAGCGCCATCACGCTGTCGACAATCTGCGCGTAAAAGGCGGCGGCGGCGCGGCTCGCTTCGACGCCGAGGCCGCCGACGACTCGCGGGGTATTAGCCAAACCGAATTTCGGGTTGCCGGGGTCGACGCGCTCGGGGGAGTACGCGAGCAAGAAGTCGCGCGGGGTCTTCAAGCCGTGGGCCTCGAGCAGCGGCTTGAGCACCTGCTCGGTGGTGCCGGGGTACGTGGTCGATTCGAGGATGACGAGTGAGCCCGCTCGCAAGTGTTCGCCGACCGCTTTGCCCGCGCCCTCGACGGGCCGCAGGTCGGGCCGGTGTTCGAACACCGGTGTGGGTACGCAAATCAGTACGACGTCGGCGTTCGCGATTACCGACGGATCGGTGCCGAAATGCAAGCGCCCGGTCGAGAAGGCCAGGTCGAATGCTTCGTCGGAAACACCGGGGACGACGTTGCGGCCATCGGCCAAAGCCCCGACCCGCTCGACGTCGAGGTCGATGCCGTAGACCTCCATGCCGACCGTCGCGGCACCGGCGGCCACGGTCAAACCCACGTAGCCTTGCCCGACGACCGCGACCGTCGCCGTGTGCCCGGTGATTTTGGCTCGCAGCGCCGAACCCAACTTGCTCACTATTACCGCCTTCCTCGACCGCTCGACCGGCTGCGATTGCCCGTGCGGCTACCGCGGTGATCGACCAAGTTCATCGGCCAGACGCGCTGGCTGCCATTGCCCGAGGCATAGGCGGCTGGACTGGCATTGGTGACGAGCGCGACGCCGAGCGCCGGGGCGCCGACTCGCGATAGTAAATCGACGGTGCGATCGGCCTGTTCGGTGTTCGTGCGGCCGTCCCACGCGACGACGATGACTGAGTCGGCTTGTGCGGCGAGGTCGGCCGCTTCACTCGCCGACAGCAGGGGAGGGCTGTCGATGACGACGACGTCGGCGAGGCCACGCAGTTGCGCGACGATGTCGTCGACGTGTTGCACGAGCCTGGTTGGGATCCAAGACGCTGTGCCGGCCGGAACGATCGAGACGCCCGGTACTCGTGTGGGCCGAACGATGGCCGCGATGTCGATCGGGTGCCCTGCCGCCAGGACGTCGGAAAGCCCGCCTCTGTTGTCGATCTCGAAGAACGCGTGCGCCTCGGGGTGCCTGAAATCGGAGTCGAACAGCACGACAGATTTGCCGGCTTCCGCGAGGCATGCCGTGAGGTTGGCGGCCGTGGTGGTCTTGCCGACACCCGCACTCGGTGCCGTGACGACGATGACCTGTGGCGGCCCTGAAGTTTCGCCGCGCGGCAGGGAAACTGGGGTAGCGCTTTCGTCGAGCGGCGGCAGCGGAAGGCTCGGCATGAGCGTAAGCGCGGAGCGCAACGTGCGGAAGGCCTCGGCTGACGCGCTTTCCGGGGCGGTTGCCGTCGCGAGGGTGTAGCGGCGAAAAGTTCGGCGCCGCAGCCGCGGAATTTCAGCGACTACCGGCAATCGGAAGGTGCGTTCGACGGTGGCGCGTCCGCGCAGCCTGGTGTCGAAGCGCTCGGCAATCAACGCGCCCGCCGCGCCGAGGAGGAGGCCGATGACCAGGCCGAGACCGGTACGCGTGGTGCGGCTTTTCGGCGCGGTGAACGTCGAGTCGGACGCCGCGATGGGCACGGCTACGGCTTGTTGCAGGACGGCCAGCTGCGACGATTGCGCGGGCTGGGTCTGCATTTGCGTGAGCCGCTGGTAAATCGACTGGTACTGCTGCAGCAGCGCGTTGCGCTGGGCGCTGAGGATCGAGCTGTCGCCTTGTGAACTACCGGAAATCTGGTTGTTGAGGTCGTCGATTTGCGACTTCAACTTCGCCAGACTCGCTTGCAGGGAGGCGACGGTCGCTTCCGTGCGTTGTTCTTGGGTCTGCTGCAAGAAGTTCACGGTCGCGTCGGCGAACGCGTTCGCGACGGCGATCGCGCGTTCTCTCGACTGGTCGGTGGCCGTGATGTTCAGCGTCGGCATCTTGGGGTCGCTGGTGATCTGGAGGCCGCTCGCCAGCTGCTCGGGGTTTCCGGTGTAGTGCAAGGTTTTCGCGGCTTCTTGAGGAATGATGCCGTGCATGATGTAGAGCTGGATCACCGACAGATCGACCGTGGTGGTGGCTGTCGGGTCTTGCATGAGTGTCGTGGTGGCCTGATATCCGGTGGTCGACACGCCCGGCGCGACGTGTTTCGGCTCGGGCGCGGTGACGAAAGCGATCGCGGCAATCAGGATTGCCGCCACGGCGATGAACTTCCATCGGCGGCGAAGTACGTGCAAGTAGTCGACGGCAGTCATGGTCAGCTCTCGGTGGTGACGCGCGGGATCGGATAGGCGACGGCGGTGGGAGTGCCGATATCGCTCGTGCGCCGGTTGGGATGGTTGCGGCGGCCCGAACCTTCAGGCGCCGTCACGGTAGCGGGTTCGCCTCGGTCGCTCGCCCGCCTGCGGTGCCGCAACGTCAGCAAGCCCTCTTCGTGTCGCGCGATGCGACCCGCCGCGAGGTCGAACAGCAGCGTGCGCGCCTGTTCGTCGCGCGCTTCGTCGGCAAGCACGTTCAAGCTGTCGACCGCCTTGCCAAGCGTCTTGGCCGGCAACGGTGTCGGCGACAACCGCACGATCGACGAGTGCGCCGTCGGGTGCGTGTCTTCTTCAGGCGCATGCAGTTCTTCGGTGAGTTTCTCACCGGGCCTGATGCCGACGACGCGGATCGGGACGTCGGTACCGGGGCGTCGTCCGCGCAGTCTGATGAGCCGTTCGGCGAGCGCGCGAATACTCACCGGCTCGCCCATGTCGAGCATGAAAACCTCGCCGCCGTCGGCCAACGCGGCGGCTTGGAGCACGAGCTGCACAGCTTCGGGAATCGTCATGAAGAAGCGGGTCATGCGCGCGTCGGTAATGGTGACGGGCCCGCCTTGCGCGATCTGGTCGAGAAAAGTCGGGACGACGCTACCCCTGCTGCCAAGCACGTTTCCGAACCGGACGGCGCAGTAGTTGGCGCCGCGGGTGGCGGAGCTGAGCACGATGTGTTCGGCGAGCCGTTTGCTCGCGCCCATCACGCTGCTGGGGCGCACCGCTTTGTCGGTGGAGATGAAGACGAACCGCTCGACTCCGACCGCGAGTGACGCGTCGACCAGGTTGTCGGTGCCGCAGACGTTGGTGCGCACGGCTTCGCTGGGGTGTTTTTCCAGCAACGGCACGTGTTTGTGGGCGGCGGCATGGAAAACCATCTCGGGCCGGTACTGCGCGAAAATCTGGTTCACGATGGCGCGTTGCCGCACATCGGCCAGCAGTTGCACGACCGACGGGTGTCGAAGCGTGCGGCAGGCGTCGAAGAGGTGGGTCTCGTCGTGGTCGAGCAACAGCAGTTGCGACGGGTCGAATCCGGCCACCTGGCGGGCGATTTCGCTGCCGATCGATCCGCCCGCGCCGGTGATGAGCACCCGCTTGCCTCGTACCAGGCGGTGCACCGCTTCGAGGTCGATGTCGACGGGCGGCCTGCCGAGCAGGTCGTCGATGCGAAGGTCGCGGACGTCGGAGAGCCCCACCTTGCCGTGCACGAGGTCGCCGACTCGCGGCACGACGCGAAGAGGGACGTCGGCTTGCTCCGCGAGTTCTGACACTCGTCGGTGCACGCCGGAGTCGCGCGCCGCGATCGCGAGGATCACTTCGTCGGCGCGGTGAGTTACCGCTTGCGTCGGCAGATCGTCGATCGATCCGAGCACGGGAACGCCGAGCAGGTGCCGGCGGTGCTTGCGAGGGTCGTCGTCCAGAAAACCGATCGGCACTCGCGGGCCGCGATCGGCCTTCATCTCGCGCACCAGCATCGCGCCTGTCTCGCCGGCGCCGACGAGGAGCACGCGCACGCTGCCAAGGTTCGTGGCGCGGCGCCGGACGCCGAAGAGCCGCGCCTGAAATCGGGCAGCGCCCGCTAAGAGTAAATAGAGTGTTATGCCGGATATGAGAACTGAGAGCGGAATCATTCGCGGTCCGGCGAGCAATGTGATGCTCAACACAAGGGCGACAATCGCGCCGGCCAGCACGAGCCGGCGGGCTTCGACGATGCTCGCGTGCTGCCAGATCTGACCGTACAAGCCGGTCGCCGCGTTGCAGAACAGCAAGACCCCGAGCACGACGGGCATGAAGCGCAAGAAGTCGTTCCATGCCGTGTGCGGTGCGGCGGCGGTGTATCGCAACAGGAACGCGCAGCCGAACGCGAAGCAGCACAACACGACGTCGAGAAACGCCGCCGCGATATTCGTACGCCACCTTGCGGCCCGCTGGCTCAGTCTGCTAATGGAACCGCGGTCAGACGCGGACGTATCCACCTACCGAAACCCCCACATATCACACTAAGTTGAGACAACGATGCCCGTGACCGAAGCTCCGCCCGTCGAGGCACCTCAAATGTCCGCGGCACGGCCATCTGGAGCAGACCTGTCGAAATTCGCTTTTTTGATCACACGGCAGTACCACGATGGTAGCCGAGCGTTGCCTAAGGCGCGTTTTGTTCAGGGTTGGACGGCCGCTAACTAGCTCATATCCACCCGTTCGGTCAAGGCGCCGTGCCGAACGGGTGGCGCGGCTTTCGGCTGAACGGCGTAAGCAGCCAGCGCATACGGCGCAAGCGCCCGAGGTGCATACGGCGCACGTCGTTTACGCCACACGCGCGCGGCCCGCGTCGTCCGTGCACACCCGCGCGACTCCGTCTGCGCTGAGGTCGCGCTCGTGCGACCATGGGCGGGCGGTATTGCATAGGGCAACTGTGATGAAAGGCAAAGATTGACCCAGGATTCGATCGCCGTGACCGTCGACCTGCCACGCGAAGCCTTGTTCCGCCGGCACCTGCGGCCCGGCAAGATGATGGCCGATCTTTGGGCGAGCAGAGAGGCCGTTCGCAGCCTTGCCGAGCGCGACTGGCGCGCGCGCTACAAGCAGGCGGTGCTCGGCCTCGCGTGGGCCGTGCTCACCCCTGTCATGTTGATGCTCATCTTCACCCTGGTTTTCAAGCACGGCGCGAAGGTCGAGACCGACGGCATGCCGTATCCGCTGTTCGCCTATCTCGGCTTGCTGCCGTGGACGTTGTTCTCGACGTCCGTCTCACAAGGAGTGCTGGCGATCGTCGGCAACAACGCCCTGCTCAACAAGGTGTACTTCCCTCGCGAGGTGTTCGCGATCGCGAAAGTGCTCGTCGCGCTCATCGACATGGCGATCGCCATGACCGTGTTGTTTCTGCTTTTCGGCATCAACACCTTCATGCCGCGGCCGACGAGCTATTGGGCGATTCCGATGCTGCTCATCATGCTCGCCTTCGCGCTGGGCGTATCGATTTTCATGTCCGGGGTTTCGGTCTACCTGCGAGACATCCGGCAAGCGATCCCCATCATCTTGCAGCTCGGCCTGTTCATCACGCCGGTTGCCTACGACCTGAGCTACATTCCCGCTTCGGTGCGCGGCATTTACGTCGCCATAAATCCGCTGGGTGGGGTGATCGATGGTTTGCGGCGAAGCGTCTTGCTCGGTGAGGCGCCTCATCTCGGCATCACGGTGATCGCCGCCTGCAGCGCCGCGGTTTATCTCGTCGGCGGTTACGCCCTGTTCAAGCGTATGGAAAAGGGGCTGGCCGATGTTGCCTAACGGGGCGATCGACGTAAGCCACGTCTACAAGCGGTTTCACGCTGACAAGCGTCGAGCCTTGTTGCGCGACCAGATTCAGATACTGCGCAACCGGGTCGTGCGGCAGACGCGACCTAAATGGCGGTGGGTGCTGCGCGACATCGACTTCAAAGTCGAGGCGGGTGAAGCGGTCGGCCTTATCGGCACCAACGGTTCCGGCAAGTCAACGCTGCTCAAAATGCTCAACCAGATCATGTTTCCTTACGCTGGCCATATCGACGTCGGCGGCCGCATCGGAGCGTTGATCGAGGTGCGTTCGGGCATCCACCCCGATTTGAGCGGTCGCGAAAACACCTTCCTGTACGGCTCGCTGCTGGGCTTGCCTCGGCGCGAAGTCGCGGCGAGGTTCGACGAAATCGTCGAGTTCGCCGAGCTCACCGACTCGATCGACAGGCAGGTCAAGTTCTATTCAAGCGGCATGCAGATGCGGCTTGGGTTTGCGATCGCCGCGTTTCTCGAGCCCGAGGTGCTGCTGGTCGACGAAGTGCTCGCGGTCGGTGACGCGCCCTTCCAGCAAAAATGCCTCGAGCGTATGCGGCAAGTGCTCGAGGCGGGCACCACGTTGGTGCTGGTCACCCACGACCTCACAGCCTTCGAGGCCACCACGCAGCGCGGCATTTGGCTGAAGGACGGCGTGGTTGCCATGGACGCTCCGATTCGGCAGACGCTTTCGGCCTATCGCGACTTCATCGAGACGTATGCCGTGTCGAGTGCGGCGGATTCCGGGCCGGTGCGCATCACCAAGGTTTCGGTGTCGGCCGCCGAAGGCGGTCACGTGCGGGCCGACGCGCCCGTCGCCGTCCGGCTTGTCGTCGATTGCGACGAAGCGGTCGACGCCAATCTTTACCTTGGCATCAGCGAAGGCGCGGCAACTCCCGTCTTCACAGTTTCCGACGAAGCGCACCTTCCCGTGGGTGAGTCGCGCATCGACTGCCGGCTCGAGCAATTGCCGCTGGCTCGTGGCAGATACGCGTTGTGGGGTGGCGTTTACACGACGTCCGGCAAGAGCTTGGCCGAATGGCGCCCGCTGCTGACGTTCGACGTTTCGGGCGCCGAACTCGGCTCGGCGCCTCGCGCGGTCGCTCGCCTGGCGCCCATCGTCATCGGCGCGAGGTGGGAGCATTCGTGACGTCAGACCTGCGGCGCACGATAAAGCGTGGCCTGGCTCGCTTGCCTGAGCGCGGCAGTGCCGGCGGCGCCACGCTGCTCATCTACCACCGGGTTGGCGGCGGTTCCGCCGACGAGCGCGACCTCTCCGTGGCCGAGTTCGAGAAGCAGGTAGAAGAACTATCGTGGCACGATGTCGTTTCACTCGACGCTGCCGTCGATCGGCTGGAGAAGGGCGACGCGTCGCCGTCCGTCGTCTTGACTTTTGACGACGGTTTCGCCGACGTCTACGACCATGCGTGGCCGATGCTGAAGGCCCACGGTCTGCCGTTCACGATTTATCTCTCGACTGCCTACGTCGGTGGCACGATGCATTGGGACGGCTCGACGGCCAAGGCCGCCGGTCCTGGGCTCACGTGGCCCCAGCTCGACGAGATGGTCTCGAGCGGGCTCTGCCTTGTCGCGAACCACACGCACACGCACGCTCGCCCCGAAAAGCTCGACCCTGCCGAACTCGATACATGCAACGAGCTGATCGAGAAACACCTTGGCGTCAAAGCGGCCCACTTCACCTACACGTGGGGCATTCCCGTGCCGTCGATGGAGGCCGAGCTACGGTCTCGCTTTCGCAGCGCCAGCACCGGTCAGCTGGGGCGCAACCTGCCGGGTGCGGATTTGCTGCGGCTTCGACGGGTGCCGGTTCGAAACACCGACCCGATCGAGTTTTTCAAAGCCAAGCTGACCGGCTCGTTGCGTGCCGAGCGCGTCTATTCGGCGATTGTCGCCGGCGCCAAGCGGGCGGGCGCGCATGCCTGAGGTCGACCCGCTCCCTTTGCGGCGCGCTGACGGAAAACCCTTGCGCGTCGGCCATCTCACCACGGTCGACATGAGCTTGGCGTTGCTGCTCGGCACCGAGTTGGCCTACGACGTCGAATGTGGCTTCGAGGTTTTCGGGCTCTCCGCGCCAGGTTCGTACGTCGAGCGGGTCGAAAAACTTGGTGTGCGGCACGTCGCGTTGCCGGCGCTCACCCGCAGCTGGGACGTCGCCTCAGACCTGCGGGCCATGCGCGAATTGCGGGCCACTTTGGCGAAGCTCGACCTTGACGTCTTGCACACGCACAATCCCAAAACCGGTGTGATCGGGCGGGTGCTCGGCCGGGTCGCTCGCGTGCCCGCGGTGGTGAATACCTGCCACGGCCTGTGGATCAGGCCGGAGGATCCGTTCGCCAAGAAGGCGTTCGTTCTCGGCAGCGAAGCATTCGCCGCCGCTTTTTCTCACGCCGAGCTCTATCAGAATGGCGTCGACCGTCAGACGTTGCGCAGGTTCGTGCCGGCGTGGCGAAGCCGAGTCGCCGGCAATGGCGTCGACCTCGACAAGTTTCGTTTCGACGCCGACGGCCGTGAGAAGCTGCGTGCCGAGTGGGGCGTCGCGCCTGACGAGCTGGTCGTCGGTGGTGTCGGGCGCCGCGTTGCCGAAAAGGGCATTCGCGAGTTCGCCGCCGCCGCTCGGGCGCTGGCCGGCAAAGCACGCTTCGTCTGGGTAGGGCCGAGCGACGACGACAAAGCAGACGCGCTCGACGCCGTCGACGGTCTCGAATTCGTCGGTGCCTACGACGACATGCCCGCCGTCTATTCCGCGTTTGACGTTTTCGTTTTGCCTTCTTACCGCGAGGGTTTTTCCCGCTCGGGTATGGAGGCAGCGGCCTGCGGGCGTCCGATGATTCTCACCGACATTCGCGGCTGCCGCGAAATCGGAACGCACGACGAGCACCTGCTGCTGGTGCCGCCTCGTGAGGAGGCGCCGCTTGCCGACGCGATGCGAAGGCTCCTCGACGACCCCGCGTTGCGTGGCCGGCTGGCCGAAGCTGCCCGTGTTCGCGCTCGGCAAGAGTTCGACCAGCGTCGGGTTGCGCAATTGTCGGTGCGCACGTATCAAGCGGTCGCCCGCAAGCGCGGTCTGGGCTGGAAGGTCGCGTGATGTCTCGCCGTCCGGTTCAACGATTCATCGACGTGGTTGTGGCGCTCGCGGCCGGGGTTGTGCTGCTGCCGGTCGTGCTCGTGATCGCGCTGTTCGTGCGGGTGAAGCTTGGCACGCCGGTGTTGTTTCGCCAGACCAGAACAGGCCTTCGTGGCAAGGAATTCTCGATCGTGAAGTTCCGCACGATGCGCCCGATGACGTACGACGGGCAGCCCGACAACGAGCGTGACACGCCGCTCGGCAATCGACTTCGCTCGACGAGTCTCGACGAGTTGCCGCAGCTGTGGAACGTGCTGCGCGGTGATATGAGCTTGATCGGTCCGCGGCCGACTCTGCCTGAGCAGGTGGTGCATTATTCGGCGCGGCAACGCGGTCGGCTGGCGATTCGGCCAGGGCTTACCGGATGGGCGCAGGTCAACGGCCGTAATTCGATTAGCTGGCCCGAGCGCATCGAACTCGATTTGTGGTACATCGAGAACCGCTCGCTTCGGCTAGACGCGCGCATCGTCGCGCGCACGCTGATGCGCTTAATAAAACCCGAAGGCATCTTGGGCGAAGGCGGCGTGAACCCGGGCTTTCCGCAGCCGCAAGACCATCAACAACGTGATCACGAAACAATTGTGCCGTCATAGCGGCACTTTTCCTTCGCGATCACGCGTATCCACAGGCTCGCCCCACGACACCTTCTCTATGCTCGACGATGAAGAGCATGAACCTCGCCGCCATCCGCCAGCTTTACCGGACGCTCGACGAACTGCTTCGTGAGCAGGAGCGGGTCATATCACGCAAGCAATTGTTAGCTGCGGGCGTCAGTTACAAGTATGCGATCATGCGGCTGCAGTCAGGCAGGTGGCAGCCCGGCTTCCCCGGCACCTACGTCACCCACAACGGTGACGTGAGCTACCTGGCGCGGGTATGGTCGGCGCTGCTTTACGCGGGCGACGGTGCGATGGTAAGCCATGAGACTGCGGCGTTTCTGCACGAACTCGTCGATCGCGCACCACGTGATGTGCACGTCACGGTGCCGTCGAGGCGACGTGTCGATGACCAGCCGGGCCTGGTCGTGCACCTGAGTAGCAGAGCGCCGGAGCAGGAGCAGTTCATGTCGATTCCGCCTCGCACGACGGTCGAGGAGACGGTACTCGACATCGCGGCCAAGAAGAAGCGGGCCGAGCATGTCGTCGGCGTGCTGACGAACGCGTGTCAACGGCGCAAGACTGCACCCGTACGGCTTCGGGCCGCATTGGCATTGCGTAAGAAAATGCCGCACCGCGCGTTGATCGACGAGACACTCATCGCGATTGCCGAAGGAGTGCATTCGGTGCTCGAATGGCGTTATCGACGCGACGTCGAACAGTGCCACGAGCTTCCCAAGCCAACCCGTCAACGCCCTCGCCGACGTGACGGTAAACGCGAATTCCTCGATGTCGGTTACGAAGAGTACGGCGTCATCGTCGAGTTGGATGGCGAGGAATATCACGATTCCAAGCAACGAGCACGCGATCGAGCACGGGATCGTGCCGCGGCGGTACGCGGCGAGGTAACCCTTCGCTATACCTGGCGCGACATCGTGTTGCGGCCGTGTGAGGTGGCGGCCGAAATCGCAGCCGTCTTGAAGACGCGCGGTTGGAAAGGGGAGTTACGCTCATGCCGCCGGTGCCGACGACACTAACTCAGTGATCGCGAAACAAATGTGCCGCTATGACGGCACTTTTCCTTCGCGATCACGCGAAAGTGGGGCACTGACGACGTGGCGGCTCCCGCCAATGCCGCCACCACCACGGGCACCGCGACGAAATCGACGACGTAGTCGATGCTCGCCTGCACGAGTAGCGCGCCCAACGCCCAAGACCCGGCGACGGCAACGGCGTCGAAGCGGCGGCGCATCACGAGCCACCAGCCGGCGCCCACCGCGCCGACAAGCAGCACCAGCCCGACAATGCCCTGATCGCTCGCCTGTTGCAGCCACACCGAATGCGCCCACCGCGCGTCGGCGTCGGCTCGCGCGGTGGGGCTGGCGGTAGCGAAGCCGCCCGGCCCCACGCCGGCCACGGGGTGCTCGCGCACGATCACCAGCGCGTCGTGCCACAACGCGGCTCGCCGTTCGCTCAGCGCCTGGTCGGCAAGATGGACGACGGCGGGTTGCACCCGCGCGCCGCGCTCGAACGACGCGCCGACCGCAAGCGTGAACACGAACGCCATCCCGACCACCACGGGCGCGGCGAACATCATGGCTCGCCGCCAGCGCGGGCCCGCGAACACGGCGGCGGCCCCGACCGCGAACGTCACGAGGGCGGCGGCGAACGCCGCTTTCGATTGTGTCGCGACGCACACGCCCAAAAAGCCGAAGGCCGCGACGGCACCCAAGACCCGAAGCGCTCGAGACACCGGCAACGCGAGCAGCAAGGTTCCGGCCGCGACGCCGGCCGCGGCGAAGGCGCCGTCCGCGTTGCCGTAGTGCAGCGGCGGAGCGAGCGCGCGCCCGCTGAGCGAGCCCGGCGAAAGGGCGAACGACAAGGCGACGGCAACCATTACAAGGACGGCGACCAGCCACGCGAAGCGTCGTCCGATCAAAGATCCGACGAGCCACGCGGCGAGCACGGCCAAGGCTCGGAGCGAGTAAGTGCCCGCGTGGGGGCCGGAGAGCTGCGCCCAGCCGATGGTCGCGAGGGCGAGCACGACGGCGATGACGGCGAGTCTGCGTGCGGGCATAGCCGCACTTTACGGGCAAGCAAGGCAAGATTGAGCCATGCCGTTCTACATCGTGGGAGCCGGAGGGGTCGGGCGCGAGTGTCTCGACGTCGCGCTCGCGTCGGGCGTCGAGGTCAGCGCTTTCCTGGACGACGCGAAAGCCGGGCAAACGAGTCGCGGGCTTGACGTCTTGGCGCCCGCTCAGGCGTTGCCGGATGCTGAGTTCATCGTCGGTATCGCTGACCCGGCGGTGCGACGGCGGCTGGCCGAGTTGCTGATAGGGGCCGGGCTGCGGCCGCGAAGTTTGACGCACCCGCGGGCAATCGTCGCTCCGGAGACTTCGTTCGGGCCGGGCTCGCTAGTAATGGGCGGGGCGCACGTGTCGAGCAGCGTTGTCGCCGGCGAGCAATGCCAGGTGCAGTACAACGCGACGGTCGGGCACGACACGACGTTCGGCGATCGCGTGACGGTTTATCCGGGAGCTAACGTTTCGGGCAGCGTGCGGCTCGAGCACGATGTCACGATCGGTAGTGGCGCAATTGTCTTGCAGGGCAGGGTAATTGGAGCTCGGGCGTTCGTTGGCGCTGGGGCCGTGGTAACCCATGACGTGGCGCCGGGAACCGTCGTCGCCGGAGTGCCCGCGCGCATGCTACGGCGCGTCTAGCCCTGATTAGCTGAGGCCAGCGTCGAGTCTTCGTGTTCGATGGTGACCTCGACCATCGGTTCGAGTTCGGCGTCCGGGTCGGGTTCGGGTTTCTTCGCGCGCCGCGAGAATATGTCGCTTACGCCCGCGCCGATCACCAACGCTAGTCCGACGAGCAGGATGGCGGTTCGGCCGGTCGGGCTGTGCATCCACACCGCGACGTAACCCGCGTAGGGGAGGGAAAACACGGCACGGTAGGCGGTGTCGCCCTGCAAGGTGACGGTCCAGGGATCGGCCGCGTTGTTGGCGTCGCCTTGGGTTTGGACGACGGGACCGGACGGTCCCTCTTTCATCGTGACGATGCGGTGCACGACGAGCTCGTCGGGTTTGTCGGGACGGTGGAACACGATGACGTCGCGCACGTTGAGCGAGCTGACCGGCACCCGTTGCGTCACGACGATTCCGCCGACGGGCAATCCTGGCCGCATGCTTCCCGACAGTACGGGGCGCACTTGATACCGACCCGACGCCACGGCGGCAACGCATAAAGCGGCCAAGGCGACGACGATGGCGATGACGACCCATTCGAGCCAGCGGCGCAAGGGGCGAGCACGTCTACGGTGTTGGATACCCATCGGGCTTCCTGTCGTGTAAGCGATTTGATTGGACGTCGATTGTGGTGGCGGCCTCATGTCTGAGGCCGCCACCACATTTCGGCTTAGCCGTGGAACGAGAAGGTCAGCGTCGGCGTGACCACGCCGCCCTGCGCGTCGTTGTTCAAGCTCGCCGGTGTGGCGTAGTCGTGGCCGATCGCGTCGTGCCACCGAGATGTCGTCGTGGGGCCAGAGCTGTAGATCGTTCCGCACGCCGAGTCTTGGCCGGCGTAGAAGTCGACCCAGTAAGTGGCTGTGTCGCCTGGCTTAAGCTCGACCGGGTTTTCGGCGACGCTCGGGTGCAGCGCTAGTGCGGTGAGCAACGGGCCGTTGCCTTCTACCCAGGTGCCGCTGTAGTCGGTGCTCTTGATGCAGACGTTCGTTTCATCGAGGAAGCGCACTGACGCCGAGTTGTTGTCGTGGGTGGCGCTCATTTGGATGTCGGTGAAGTACACCGGAATGTTTCCGGTGTTCTTCATGGTCACGACGGTGGCGGGGGTCTCGAAGGTCGAACCGACGGGGCCCACGTTCGGCAACGTTAATGCGTGGCAGCCAGACGCATCGCTGCTGGTGCAGGTCGCGCCGGGCGCTGAGAGCGCCACGTGTACCGTGCCGGCGGTGACTTTCTGGCTGCTTGCGGTCGATGTCGTGAATTGCGCACCGGCGCCGACACCGATCACGGCGGTTGCCGCGAGGGCAGCACCCGCGATGGCAATGAGAGGACGGGATAGGGCCATTAGCATTCCTTCCGGGAAGGAGCGAGAGCGTCGGTTTCGCCTCTAGCTCCCCACCCGGCCCCCGCGGCGACCAACATGCCAAGTGGATCAGTGCCCCGCCCGTGACTGAGACCTTCTCAGCCACACCACCGAAGCTTGCACCCGAATATTGCCAAGCGGAATCGTCAAATTGGGTGATGTCGTAGTACGATCATTACTGCAATCGAGTTAGACACCCTAGCCAAGACGTTTAACTCCGTACGCCATATGAAGCTTTATGCGGCATGTCGGACACCGATCCTTAACATGAGACTCGATCCGCTTACGTGGTTCTGCCATGACAACAACAAGTTTGGTCCCGCGACCGCGTGGTCGACGTTGTCGGCCTTGTCGACGCTGTCGGTTCGCCTGTGCGTCATTCGGGCGCTGTTCACGTGCTTTGCTTTGAGTCATGCACCGAGTCAGAAACCGCGACTCAGAGCAAAGCATCCGATGCGGGTGGTGTCTCGTCATCG
The DNA here is from genome assembly GCA_040255675.1 of Actinomycetales bacterium. Classification (GTDB taxonomy): domain Bacteria; phylum Actinomycetota; class Actinomycetes; order Acidothermales; family Acidothermaceae; genus JBDZVM01. Next base: position 18,635 of record JBDZVM010000058.1, read on the forward strand.
ATGCATGCACTTCTTCGAAACCCTTGTTTCGTCGGTTTGGCTGCGTCCGTTGGTTCTGCGGCTGCCCTTGTCAGGGCGGTTGCCGAATTACGTCGCACCAGACCGAGCGGGCGACCCCTTGGGGAGTCGCCCGCGGCACCAGACCACAAGACCGGTCGGTAACCGGTCGAGCCTGGGCGGGGCTAGCACCCCCGCTCAGGTCTACTCCAAGGATGCAGGGCCGCTCCGATCGCTGTCAACGCGACTTTGCGGCCGTGCGCGCCGATTTTCCGTTGTGGCGCATCGCATGACGCTCGCCTGTGAGGCGTGCCGATCCGCGCGTCGGTCAGGCGCTATTCAACGCGCTTTGCTCTGAGCTATAAACGAACTCGAAGCAAAGCATGCGATGAGGGTCATGTCTCGTCGTCGATGCATGCGCATCTGTGGCTGCCCTTGTCAGGGCAGTTGCGCAGTTACGTCGCAGCAAACCGAGAGGGCGACCCAGACCTGGGCCGCCCTCCGCGTCCGATAACAAGACCGGTAAGTAGCCGGTCGGGCCTGGGCGGGGTAGGCACCCCCGTTCAGGTCTCGTTCCAGCATGCAGGTCGCGACAATCGCTGTCAACGAACAAAAGGGAGCTTAGATCTGCGACCTGAACCAATCGACGGTTGCCCGCAAGCCTTTCTCCAGCGCAACCGGCTCCACTTCGGGGAAAAGCGCGCGGAGCCGCGATGAATCGGCTTGCGAATGCGGTACGTCGCCGGGGCGCGGCGGCCGGTGTTCGACTTTCAGCGGGTGCCCGACTGCATCGGCCAGCAAAGAGACCAGTTCAGAAAGCGACGTGCGCGTGCCGAACGCCAGGTTGACCGGCTCAGGAGAAGAAACTCCGCGCCGAATAGCTTGCAAAATAACGGCCGCTACCGAGTCGACGAATGTGAAGTCGCGGGTGTTCGAGCCGTCGCCGTTGACGGGTAACGCCCGGCCGGCAAGTGCGGCTTCGACGAAAGCCGGTATTACGGCCGCGTACGCGTGCCCGGCGGGCTGCAAGGGGCCGAAAACATTGAAGAATCGCAACGCCAAGACTCGCATGTCGTAACACAACGCGTGCGACAACGCATACGTCTCGGTCGCCAGTTTGCTTACGGCGTAAGGGCTCATGGGCGCGGTGCGCATGCCCTCGTGCTTCGGAAGTTCAGGGTTCGACCCGTACACCGACGACGACGACGCCACGATCACGTGAGGCGACGAAGCGCGACGGGCGGCTTCGAGCACCTGCAACGTTCCGGTGGCGTTCGCTTCGTGTGACGCGAGCGGGTTTTCGATCGAGCGCGGCACTGACGGCAAGGCAGCGAGATGGACGACGGCACCCGCGCCCGAGAAGGCCTTGTCGAGCAGGGCGGCGTCGAGGATGCTGCCTTCGAGGAATTCGACGTCGAGACCGGCGATGTTCGAAGCGTTGCCGGTCGACAGGTCGTCGACCACGCAGACGCTTTCGACGTCGTCCGCGTCGACGAGGTGCCGAACGAGGTTGCCGCCGATGAATCCGGCGCCGCCGGTGACCACGACCTTCATGCGCGCTGCTTCCTGTCGAGACGCTTAGCTACCAGTGTTGCGTACAAGTCTTCGAGATGCGTTGCCGCCCGGGCGATGTCGAACCTTTCGCGGCTGGCGAGAGCGGCGGCGGAAAGTTTTTCGCGGAGCGCGTCGTCCGATATGACGTCGAGGAGGCGCGCGGCGAGAAGATCGGGCCGTCGCGGCGGCACGAGAAAGCCGTTGACTCCGTCGGTGACGGCGGAGGGCAGGCCGCCGACGTTGGTCGCGACGACCGGGAGGCCGGAGCACAGCGCCTCCATCGCGGCGATCGGCAGGCCTTCGTACAGCGACGACATCACGAACACGTCGGCGCCGGCCATCAGGCGGAAGACATCGTCGCGGTATCCGAGAATGCGCACGCGATCGCCGAGGTCGAGCGCGGCGAGCTGAGCGCGGATGTCGGCTTCGAGAGGCCCTTGGCCGGCGATGAGAAAACGGGCCCGGGGCTCGGCGGCGCACACGGTGCGCGCGGCTGACAAGAGGTCGGGATATGCCTTCTGCGCACGAAAATTCGCGGCCGTGAGCATGACGACGTGATCGGGCTCGAGCCCGAATTCGGCACGCATGGAGGCGCGAGCCGTTTCGTCGCCAGCAAGGTCGTCGAGCGCGATGCCGTGCAGCAGCGTCGGCAGCGAGCGTCGGAGCCGTGGCCACACCGACGACACGACCTCGTCGGAGACGGCGACGTGCGCGTCGTCGAGCGGGTA